>NZ_QFBB01000005.1:0-366467 GCF_003122275.1 Thioclava sp. NG1
CGCTCGACGGCTCGACGCCGCTCTCGAGTTCCGGCGTCTCGAATGATGCCGACACGCTCGCAGCGATCTTCCTCGGCGCGGCGTCGGACAAGAATGTCCCGATCTCGACCGATACGGTAATCGCGGTGACGCAGATCCTCGGGGTTCCGGTGACGGGTACCGCGGCGGCATCCCTCGCTGCAGATGCCGAGGCCGTTCGCATCGCGATCCTCGCCGGGCACGGCTGATCGCATCCGAAACGCAATAGCCCGGACCCGCCCGTCGGCGCGGGGTCCGGGTCGACAGACCCCTTTCCAACATAACAAGGAGGCAGTCATGACACGCAAGACTGCAAAACGCGCAACGACCGTAGCCGGCATCGCGCTCATCGCGGGGCTGGGCCTTACCGTGCAGCCCGGCCCGACCTTCGGAACATTCCATCTGTCCGTGCCGAGCGCTCTTGCGCAGGACAGCGGCTCGCATACCGATGGCGATCACACGGATGGCGGCCAGCAGAAGGGCAAGACCGGCGAGGCTGGCCATGGTAGCGGCGGCCACGAGGACGACGGCACGCATGAGGAGAGCGGCGGCCATGGCGGCGCCAGCGGCTCTTCCGGGCAGGGTCAGGGCGGCCCCGGCCCCGATTCCGAGGGCAAGGGTCCGCAAGCCGGCACCCCGTCGGGCACGCGCGGCACCAAGCCCGTCTGGTCCAGCGAAGGCATTCCGGAGGTCGAGCTCGGGCGGCTGAACGTGGCGCGTTCACCCGATCACGTGCTTCAGCGCGCCTATGAGGAAGCCCTGGCGACGATTTCGCCGACCATGGTTTCGTTCTACAACCTGCCGCTCAATCAGGCGATCGACCAGCTTTCGCTGAACTGGGACAACGTCTCCTTCATCGACTCGCCACTGCAAAACCTCGCCCTTCTCAAGGACACGCTGGATGGCAGCTCGGCGCTCTCGAGTCTCGGGGTGACGAACAACACCGCGACGCTGGAGGCGATTTTCCTGGGCACGGCCTCGGACAAGACCGTGCCGATCACGGCCGCCACGGTGACGGCGGTAACGACCATTCTCGGCCAGCCGGTGACGGGCGCGGCAGCGACCAGCCTCGCCGCGCAAGCCGAAGCGGTGCGGATCGCGGTTCTCGCCGGGCATGACGGCTGAGACTCTATGGAACCTAGGCAACACTCTGCCCTAGCGTAAAGCGTGGGCAGAGAATTTCACTTCTGCTTGCACGGTTCGGAGATCATTATCCCGCGACATGGGGATATCCGACCCGGCGAATGACTAAAGACGGACAGAGAGGCATCGAGATGGAATTTTCAACGAAGCTGGCTGCGGCCTGCGCCCTTGTCTTCAGCTTTGCGGCCCCGGCGGCTGCTACGGCACAAGACTCGGCCAACTTCTTCAAGGTGGGCACGGCAAGCGTCACTTACGGACCTTACGTACGCTTCGGGCTCGGGGGCGCAAACACCCGACCCTCCGACGAGCACTGGCTCCCGCCCGGATATCCGAAAGATCCGCGGATCGATTTCAACCTGAGCAACGATACGAGTGGCTTCGGAGAGATCGCCTTCGGCTATGACTGGATGAACGGCTTCCGCGGTGATGTCAGCGTCCTCACGACTGGCTCGGCCACGACGACCGGTCCGCACACGACCAGCGGCGAGCATGCCGACATCACTTCGGCTTCGGTTTCGACCAGCGCGGTGATGGGTAATCTCTACTATTCCCCGTTCGAGCAGATGGGCGTCAATTCCCGTCTGCATCCCTTCGTCGTGGCGGGGCTTGGTTACGCCAACAACAAGGTCAGCGACTGGACGCGGACGAACACAACGAACCCAGAGGTGTCCTCCGTAGACCGGACCTTCTCGGGCGACACCCACGGCGATTTCGCCTATTCGCTCGGAATCGGCATGGCCTACCAACTGACGGCTCCCGGCAAGCATCCGGCGATCCTCGAGATGTCCTATCGCTATTACAGCTTCGGGACCGCGAAGGGCGGCAGCACGCCGCTGACCGAAGGTGAATCGCCGGTCGCTCCATTGACCTTCGAGAACGACGCGCATGTGCTTTCGATCAGCCTGCGCATCCCGCTGCAGCGGCTCTGAGGCTTCTTGCGGGGGGTGCCGGACTGCTTGCAGCCCTATCCAGCCCCCCGCAGGACTTCCGATAAAGCAGCTCCGCCAGATACGGCTGCGCCCCTCCCTCTCACATCCGCGACGCGAGAAACCCCGCGGCAAGATCCGGGGTGGCGATCTGGGGATACTCGGCTTCGGCAATCTCGACGCCGAAGCGTTTATCGAGCGCAATCACCAAATTCAGAATATCCATCGAGTCGAGTTCAAGATCGTCCTGAAGATGATCGGACCCCGCGATTTCGGCGGGATCGAGATCGGGAGCGACGCGCACGAGCTCCTCGATATAGGCTCTGCGGATTTCATCTTCGGTCATAGCTCCTCCGGCGTTTGCAGCTTCGCGTCGATCGCGGTCAGGAATTTCGAGCCCAGCCGCCCGTCGCTCACGCGGTGATCCGCGGCGAGGGTCAGCGTCACGGCCTGGGCGGCAACCACCTTGCCGTCTCGCACCAATGCTTGCGGGCCGGGCGCGCCGGCAGTGACGATGGCGACCTGCGGCGGCACGATGATTCCGGCCATCGCCTCGACCCCGCTCTCGCCAAGCGCCGAGAAGGTCAGCGTCGCCATGCTCATCTCCGAGCTTTTGAGCCGCCCGGCGCGAGCGCGCATCGTGAGGTCGCGCATCGCCTCCATCAAATCCTGAAGGTTTTTCTTGTCGGCATCGAGGATTGCTGGGGCCACGAGCCCGCCGCCCCGAAGCGCGATTGCGAGGCCGAGATGAACCGCCGGGGAGGGCGTGAACCCGTCCTCCCCGAAATGCCCGTTCACCGCCTTTTCCTCGCGAGCCGCCAGTGCCATCGCCTTCATCAGAAGCGCGCCCATCAGGATGCGTTCTTCGGGCGGGCGGTTCGCATTGGCGGCGCTCAGCCAATCGCTCGCGGCGCTGAGATCGACCGTGTGGGTGACGTAGTAATGCGGGATCTCGCGCTTGGACCGGGCCATCGCGGCGGCGATCGCCTTGCGCATCTCGGCGATATATGCGCCGCGATCTTCTGCCGGGCTCGGCGTCGCGGCGGGTCTCGTCGTCTCGACATCGGCGAGCACGATCGCGCCCCCCGGCCCGCTGCCGGTCAGGCTCTCCAGCGCGACCCCCAATTCTGCGGCGCGTGCCTTTGCGGCAGGAGAGGCGGCGATCCCTGATGGGGTGGCGGGAGGCGGCGCACTGGGCGGCTCCATCCTTGCCTCCGGTTCGACCGGTTCGGCAGGCGACTGCGGCGCAACTGGCGGCGCGGCCTCAGAGGTCTCCGCCGACGCCTCCCCGGGCGCTTTGATAACGGCAAGCGGCGCGCCAACCGGCAGGTCTTGCCCAAGCTCTGCCACCAGCTTTTCGACCACACCGTCCTCGAAGACCTCGATCTCGATCGCACCCTTCTGGGTCTCGACCACCGCGACGATATCGCCGTGCTTGACCGTATCGCCGGGCTTCACCAGCCATTCGACCAGCTTGCCCGCCTCCATATCCGCGCCGAGCGAGGGCATCTTGAAAACGGCCATCGCGTCACCCTTTCCCGAGCGTCGTCTTCACGGCGGCGACGATAGCGGGCACCTGCGGAATGGCGGCGTCCTCGAGATGTTTGGGATAGGGTATCGGCACCTCGGCGGAGCAAACCCGCCCCACCGGCGCATCTAGGTGCCAGAAGGCCTGCTCGCCGATCCGGGCCGCGATCTCGGCGGAGAGCGAACCGGACCGCCAGCCTTCGTCCACGATCACCGCGCGGCGCGTGCGCGCGAGCGAGGCCATGATCGTCTCATCATCGAGCGGGCGCAGGCAGCGCAGGTCGATCACCTCCGCCTCGATCCCTCGCCCGCCAGCGCCTCGGCGGCCTCGAGCGTCTTCCACAGCGATCCGCCATAGGTGATCAGGCTGATATCCTTGCCCTCGCGCCGGATCGCGGCCTTGTCGATGTCGACCGGCCCCGCATTCGCGGCGATCTGCCCGGTCATGTTGTAGAGCATGACATTCTCGAAGATCAGCACCGGATCGGGATCCTCGATCGCAGTCCAGAGCATCCCGCGCGCGTCCTCCAGCGTGGCGGGCGCGAGAACCCGCAGCCCCGGAATATGCGCGTACCATCCTTCGAGCGAATGGGAATGCTGCGCCGCCAGTTGCTTGCCCGCGCCGGTCGCAAGACGGATCACCACGGGTGCGCCGAACTGCCCGCCCGACATATGCCGGATCGTGGCGGCGGTGTTCATGATCTGGTCGAGCGCGAGCAACGAGAAATTCACCGTCATCACCTCGACGATGGGCCGCATCCCTGCCGCCGCCGCACCGATCCCGGCCCCGGTGAAGCCGGACTCCGACAGCGGCGTGTCGCGGATGCGGTCCTCGCCGAATTCGTCCATCAACCCTTTCGAGACCGCATAGCAACCGCCATATGCGCCCACATCCTCGCCCATCAGAAAGACCCGCTCGTCGCGGATCATTGCGTCGCGGATGGCCTGCTTGACCGCCTCGCGATAGGTCATCTCGACGGTCTCGGCGCTGGGTTCGGGCGGCGCGGGCGGCGCGGGCGGCGCGGGGCGTTCCTCGGCCATGACATGGCGGGTGAGCGTCTCGAGCGGCTCCCACTCGCTCCCCTCGGCATAGGCGACGGCGGCGGCGATCTCGTCCTCCACCCCCGCCTCGATCTGCGCGACCTCTTCGGGATGCATCAGTCCGCTCTCGTAGAGCCAGGACTGGAACCGCACGATCGGTCCCTTCTCGCGCCACGCGGCCACCTCGTCCTTGTCGCGATAGAGCTGGGCGTCGAACATCGAATGCGCGCGGAACCGATAGGTCAGACATTCGAGGAAATAGGGTTTGCCAGTCTCGCGGATCGCGGCGAGCGCGCGGCGGGTGGCGGCCTCGACCGCGACCACATCCATCCCGTCCACCTGCTCGGTCGCGAACCCATAAGCCGCCGCCTTGCGCCGGATGTCGGTCACGGCCTCGGTTCGCGCCAAGGCCGAACCCATCGCGTAGCCGTTATTCTCGCACACGAACAACACCGGCAGCGACCAGAGCTGCGCGAGGTTCATCGACTCGTGGAACTCGCCCTCGGCCACAGCCCCTTCGCCGAAGAAGCAGGCGGTGACATTGGGCGCACCCATCATCCGGTCGCGCAGCGCGAGCCCCACGGCCAGCGGCAGCCCGCCCCCCACGATCGCGTTGCCGCCATAGAAATTCCGTTCGGCGTCGAAGATATGCATCGAGCCGCCCCGCCCGCCCGAGGCGCCGGTGGCCTTGCCATACATCTCTGCCATCACGCGCTCCATCGGCACGCCACGAACCAGCGCATGACCGTGCTCGCGATAGGTCGCCACCACGCGATCATCGGGGCCAAGCCGCGGGATCACGCCCGAGGCCACCGCCTCCTCGCCATCGTAGAGGTGCAGGAAGCCGCGGATCTTTTCCTGCGTGTAGAGCTCGGCGCATTTATCCTCGAAATGGCGCACACGGATCATCGCCGTGAGCAATTCGCGGATGTGGTCATGGGTCAGGTGCGGTTTGTCGGCAGTCATGTCTCGTCACTCTCCAGCGTCGAAATATCGCCTTCCGGCAGGCCCAGCTCGCGCGCTTTCAACAGACGGCGCATGATCTTGCCCGAACGGGTCTTCGGCAGGGTCTTGCGGAACACCACCTCGCGCGGGGCGACCGCCGCGCCGAGCTTCTTGCGCGCGAGACCACGGATGTCGCGTTCGAGATCTTCGGACGGCTCGAACCCCGGATTGAGCGCGACATAGGCCTTCACGACCTCGCCTGCGGTCTCGTCGGGCAGGCCGATCACGGCAGCCTCGGCCACTGCCGGATGCTCGATCAACGCGCTTTCGACCTCGAAGGGGCCGATCAGGTGACCGGAGGATTTGATGAGATCATCGGCGCGACCGACGAACCAGAAATATCCCTCCGCGTCGCGCATCGCGAGATCGCCAGAGAGATACCAGCCACCCACGAAACACTTCTCGTAGCGCGCCTCTTCGTGCAGATAGGCGCGCATCATCGAGGGCCAGCCGGGGCGCAACGCCAACTCGCCGATCTCGCCGGGCTTGCAGTCGCGCAGGCCGTCGTCGACACGCTCCACGATCCCCGCCGCGATCCCCGGCAGCGGCTTGCCCATCGAGCCCGGATGCACATCCATCGCGCGGGTATTGGCGATCATGATCCCGCCGGTCTCGGTCTGCCACCAGTTGTCGTGGAAGGGCTTACCGAAGACCTCGTTGCCCCAGACCACGGCCTCGGGATTGAGCGGCTCGCCCACCGACGCCATGAAACGCAGCTTTGAGAAATCGTAAGGCGCGGCCACCTCTTTCCCTGCGCGCATCATCATGCGGATCGCGGTGGGCGCGGTGTACCAGACCTCGATCTGCTCGCGCTCGAGGATGCCGTACCAGCGGTCGAGATCGAAATCGGCCTCATCAACGACCATCCGCACCCGGTTCACCAGCGGCGAGATGATCCCGAAGGATGTCCCCGTCACCCAGCCCGGATCGGCGGTACACCAGTAGCGTGTGCCCGGCGTCAGTTCGAGCGCGTAGCGGCCTGCGGCGGCGTGCATCACCACCGCATTATGCACATGCACCGCGCCTTTCGGGCGGCCCGTGGTGCCGGAGGTGAAATGGATCAACGCGGGATCTTCGGGTGCCGTATGAACCGTCTCGAACGTCTCCGAGGCCGCCGCCATCGCAGGGCCGAGCGCCACGCACCCCTCCGGCGCTTCGTCGCCGATGATCAGCACCAGTTTGAGCGAGGGAATTTCGTCCCGCCACGCGGCGATCTTGCGGCGATAGATCGAGGCGGTGGTGATCAGCGCATTGGCCTCGCCGATCTCGAGCCGGGTGCGCAGGGGCTCGGGTCCGAAGGCGGAAAACAGCGGCGAGAAGATCATCCCTGCCTTCAGCGTGCCCAGCGCCGCGACGTAGAGATCGGGCACCCGGCCGGCGAGACCGAAGAGCCGGTCGCCCGGTTCCAGCCCGTGCGCAGTCAAAACATTGGCGAAGCGCGCGGTCCGGGCAGCGAGATCACGATAGCTCAGGCTTTGCCGCTCGCCGTCCTTGCCGAGCCAGAGGATCGCCTCGTCATCCCCATGACCCGCGGCGACATGCCGATCCACCGCCTCATGCGCGATGTTTAATCCGCCATCGGGAAACCCGTCGAGCATCGCCCGCGCGGTGTCCCATGTGAACGCCTTGCGGTCCTCCTCGGAGAGCGTGGCGGCGGCGCGTTCGGCGGCCGACTTCTGGATGATCGCCCAAGTCATCACGCCTCCTCCCAAGGTGATGCCAGTCGACAGACCGCTCCCTGTCACGAACGGCCATGATCTTCCCTAGGCGAAGACAGGAGGCAGTTTCATTGATGTGGCTCAACGCGGGAGCGGAAATTATCTGCGGGTTGCGCGCGATACGACCAGATGCCCCAGCAGCGGCGGAAGCAGGCTCATCGCCCCGGCGAGCGTCAGCCCCGCGATTCCGGGCGACGGAAGCTGCAGCACATCGGACAAGCCCGGCAACCACAATGCCCCCGCGATCAGCACGAGACACAGCACGAGCGCGCCCCAGACATAAGGGTTGCGCGTCACATCGTTGCGCAGGGCGTGAGTGTCCCCCTCCCGCATGTTGAACACGTTCCAAAGCTGGCCCAGCGCGAGGGTGACGAAGGCCACCGTGACGGCGGCCCCGGGGGCAAGCTGTAAACCGTAGAGCGCCCCTCCGAAGGCCAGCATCGTCGCGAGGGTTACAATGACCCCAAGAATGACGATGCGTTCCCATTCACGCCGCGCGAGGATCGGCTCCGCACGGTCGCGGGGCGGACGGCTCATTTCGTGTCCGTCGCCATGCCCCATCCCAAGCGCAAGCGCCGGGAAGACATCGGTGACGAGATTGAGAAACAGGATCTGCAGGGGCAGGAGCGGCGCGGGGAGCCCCACCCCCACGGCGATCCCCACCACGAGGATCTCCGAGAGATTGCACGACATCAGGTAGACGATGAACTTTCGGAGATTGCCGAATATCACCCTGCCCTGTCGCACCGCCTCGACGATGGTCGCGAAATCATCGTCCTTGAGCACCATATGCGCCGCCTCGCGGGCGACTTGAGTGCCGCGTTGTCCCATCGCAATGCCGATATCGGCCTTCTTCAGCGCCGGTGCGTCATTCACCCCGTCGCCCGTCATCGCAACGGTCTCCCCCTCGCGCTGGTAGAAACTGACAAGCTCCAGTTTCGTCGCCGGGGCCACGCGGGCGAAGACGCTGGCCTTGCGCAGGCGGTCGAGCGTGTCATCGCTGGCGCTCTCAAGATCGAGACCTGTCAGCTCTCTCCCCTCGATCGCCATTACACCGTCCTCACTGATCCCGGCATCTCTGGCGATGCGTGCGGCGGTCTCGGCGTGATCCCCTGTCAGCATGATCACCCGTATCCCTGCGCTCTGGCAGGCCGCGATCGCGGGCGGGACATCCTTGCGCAGGGGATCGGCGAGACAGGCGATACCGACCAGCGTCAGCCCTTCATAGGGGGCCTCCTCCGTCCCCTCCGCCTGCTTCATAGCGAGTCCTATCCCGCGCAACCCCTCGCCCGCCGCTTCAGCGTTGCGGGCGATCCAGCTTGCCTTGTCCTCATCGCTCAGCGGACGCGCACCCTCCGGCCCCAGAACCTCGGAGCACGCAGCGATCACCGCTTCGGGCGCGCCCTTTGTCGCGTAGAGCATACCCCCCTGCGGAAGTTCATGGACCGTCGCCATCATCAGGCTGTCGGTCTCGAACGCATGCTGGAGCAGGCGTGACTCTGCTCCGTCTTCGGACACCCCTAGCTTTCGCGCTGCACTCAGTAGCGCCAGCTCGGTCGGATCCCCGATCCGGCCATCCTCGCCGTCCCCCAGCTCGGCATTGTTGCACAGCATGCCGATCTGCAGCGCCGCGCGCAGACGGTCGTCCGCGATTCCGCTATCCGGGCCGTCCAGATTCACGCTCCCCCCGTCGAGCAAGACCTGAACCACGCTCATCCGGTTCTCGGTCAGCGTCCCCGTCTTGTCCGTCAGGATCAGCGTGGTCGCCCCGAGCGTCTCGACCGAGGACAACCGGCTGATCAGGGCGTTGCGCTGCACCATCCGCCACATCCCACGCGCGAGCGACAGCGTGGCAACGACGGGAATACCTTCGGGGATCGCGGCCACGGCAAGCGCGACCCCGGTCTGGATCATACCGGTGAGCGGGTGGCCCTGCGCCAGCCCCGTGACGATGATCGCGACGGCGAGGACGATCGTCAGCCAGACAAGTCGCTGACCGAGCCGCGTCAATTGGTGTTCGAGCGGTGTGGGCTCCGTGCTGGCCTCCATCGCGAGCTGGCTGATCTTGCCGATCTCGGTCTCCATGCCGGTGCGCACCACCACGCCGATCCCCGCACCCCGCGTCACGGCCGCGCCCTTGAACGCCATATTGGAACGATCCCCCAACACGACGTCGGAGGGCAACGCTTCGGTGATCTTGCGCACCGGAAGAGACTCGCCCGTCAGTACGGATTCATCGCAATAAAGCCCCGACGCTTCGACCAGCCGCAGATCGGCGGTCACAACGTCGCCCGCCTCGAGCATCACGAGATCGCCCGGCACCAGATCGTGGGCGTCGACTTCGCGCAGCATCCCGTCCCGGCGCACCCGGGTACGGACCTCGGCGACGCTGAACAGCGCCTCCATGGAACGGGTCGCGCGCAGCTCGGTGAAGAACCCGATCGCGCCGTTCAGGAGCAGCACGACGAGTATCGCCAACGCCTCGACGATATCGTTGATGACCAGCGAGAACACCGTCGCCAGAACGAGAAGCGCGACGATCACCCCCTGGAACTGATGCAGCAGGATGCTGAGCGCACTGCGCGGTTTCTGACGGCGCAGGGCGTTCGGGCCGTGGCGCGCGAGGCGCGCGGCGGCCTCCTCGGCGGACAGCCCGTCCGGAAACGGCACGGACAGACGCGCCAGCACCGCCTCGGCGGTTTCGACAAATGCTGGTGCGGCGTCGGTTTCCTGCATTCCCGGGGGCCTTCGGTGATCCCACGTCGATGGTAAGCCTTTCCGCGGCCTACGCAATCGTCTCGCCTTGCGTAGGAATGCCGCAGAACGCTCCCCCGTCCGCACCCAGATCACGGATCGTTGATCCCGGTCAATGACGGTTCACCGATGTCGCCCCAGCCTAGATCGCAGGTCTGGCTGCGAAATTTCACCGCAAGCGCGACCGGGAGGAGGAGGAAAACATGCATATTTGTAAAGCCATGATGGCGGCGGTGAGTGTCGCTGGCGCGCTCTCGGCCAGCGCCGCGCGGGCGGATGGCACGGTCGAGGTTCTGCACTGGTGGACTTCCGGGGGCGAGGCCAAGGCCGTCGGAGAACTGAAGAAAGCCTTCGAGGCCGAGGGCGGGGAATGGATCGACTCGCCGATCGCGGGCGGTGGCGGCGATGCCGCGATGACGGCGCTGAGGGCGCGCGTCGTGGCCGGAAACCCGCCGACCGCTGTGCAGCTCAAAGGGCCCGGTATTCAGGAATGGGCCCAGCAAGGCGCGCTCAACGACGTCCAGTCCGTGGCGGATGAGGGCAATTGGGACGATGTGTTGCCGCCGGCGCTGGCCGAAATCATGAAATACGAAGGCAAATACGTCGCAGCCCCGGTCAACATCCACCGCGTCGACTGGATCTGGGCCAACCCCGAGGCGCTGAAGAAAGCGGGCGTCGAAGGCATGCCCACGACCTGGGACGAGTTCAACGCAGCCGCCGACAAGCTGCAGGCGGCGGGTATCGTGCCGCTCGCCCATGGCGGTCAGCCTTGGCAGGACGCGACGCTGTTCGAAGACGTGGTGTTGGGAATCGGTGGGGCCGATTTCTACCGCAAGGCGCTAGTGGAGCTCGATCCGGAGGCCCTGACCTCGGACATGATGGTCAAATCCTTCGATCAGCTGCGCAAGCTGCGTGGCTATGTCGATCCGAACTTCTCGGGCCGCGACTGGAACCTCGCGACCGCGATGGTGATGCGCGGCGAGGCCGGTTTCCAGATCATGGGCGACTGGGCCAAGGGCGAATTCCTCGCGGCGGGCAAGGTTCCGGAAAAGGATTTCCTGTGCTGGCCCACGCCGCGCAAGGGCTTCGTGCTGAATTCGGACAGCTTCACCTTCTTCAAGGTGGAGGGAGAAGACCGCATCGAGGGCCAGAAAGTGCTGGCGCGGTTGATCATGTCGCCCGAGTTCCAGAAGGTCTTCAATCTCGCGAAAGGGTCGATCCCGGCGCGCACGGATGTGCCGCTCGATGATTTCGACGCCTGTGCCAAACGCTCGCACGAAGACCTGCTGGCCGCGATCGAGAACGACACGCTGGTGCCGTCGATGGCGCATGAGATGGCGGTGCCCCGCTCGGTGCGCGGCGAGTTCCTCGATCTTGTGACGGCGTTCTTCAACTCCGACATGAGTTCCGAGGACGCGGTCAAGCAACTCGCTGCCGCGGTCAAGCGCGCGCAGGAAAACTAGGGCCTGCAATGTCCGGGAGGACGGGCCCCATGGCAAGGTTCGGGCGGGCGCTGGAAAGGCGCCTGCCCGCGATTGTCGTCTCTCCGCTTTTCGCGGCGAGCCTGTTCTTCGTCTACGGCTTCATCGGCTGGACGGCCTATATCTCGCTGACCCGCTCGGGGGTGATGCCCGACTACCAATTCGACGGGGTGAGCCAATATGTCCGTCTCTGGCAGACGCCGCGCTGGTACGTGGCGATCCGCAACCTGTTTGTCTTTTCGGGCCTGTTCATCTCGATCTCGATGGCGATCGGCATCCTTCTGGCGATCCTGCTCGACCAGAAGGTGCGCATCGAGGGGGTGATCCGCACGATCTACCTCTACCCGATGGCGCTGAGTTTCATCGTCACCGGAACGGTCTGGAAATGGATGCTGAACCCCGGCCTCGGCCTGGAGCGGTTGATGCATCAGGCCGGGTTCGAGAGCTTCAGATTCGACTGGCTGGTGAACTCGCATTACGCGATCTACACGGTGGTGATCGCGGCCGTCTGGCAAAGCTCCGGCTATGCGATGGCGCTGTTTCTGGCCGGGCTCCGCTCGGTCGATGACGAGGTGCTGAAAGCGGCGGCGATCGACGGCGCGGGCCCTTGGCGCACTTATACCGGGATCGTGCTGCCGATGCTGCGACCGGTGTTCCTCTCCACCGTCATCATCCTCGCCCATCTCGCGATCAAGAGCTTCGATCTGGTGATCGCGCTGACTGGCGGGGGGCCGGGCTATGCCACCGACTTGCCCGCCACCTTCATGTATTCCTTCGCCTTTCAGCGCAGCGAGCTGGGCGTGGCGGCGGCGAGTGCCACGATGATGCTTATGACGGTCATCGCGATCATCGTGCCCTATCTCTACTCGGAACTGAGGAAGACAGCCGGATGAGCGCACGCAGCACAGGCGGGATCGTCCGGCGCAAGGGGCTGCATCACGGCCTGATGCGCGCGCTGCTCTTCGCGGTGCTCGGGCTGTTCTGCATCTACTACCTGATCCCGCTTCTGGTGATGATATCGACCTCGCTGAAATCGCTGGCCGAGATCAGGGAGGGCTCTCTCATCAGCCCGCCGCAGGCGCTTGACTTCAGCGCCTGGGAGAAGGCGTGGAACAGCGCCTGCGTGGGTGTGCGTTGCAACGGGCTTGCGCCCTATGTCTGGAACTCGGTGATGATGACCGTCCCGGCGGTGGCGATCTCGACGATACTGGGCGCGCTCAACGGCTATGCGCTGACCAAGTGGCGCTTTCGCGGCGCCGATACGATCTTCGCGCTGATGCTGTTCGGCGCCTTCATTCCGTTTCAGGTGATCCTTCTGCCGATGGCGCGGGTGCTGGGCCAGCTCGGGCTTGCGGGCACGGTCCCGGGGCTGATCCTCGTGCACACGGTCTATGGCCTCGCCTTCACGACGCTGTTCTTCCGCAACTTCTTCATCGGGGTCTCGGACGGCATCATTCAGGCGGCGAAGGTCGACGGGGCGGGTTTCTTCGGAATTTTCTTCCGGCTCGTGCTGCCGATGTCGCTGCCCGCGATCGTCGTCACCGTGATCTGGCAGTTCACCCAGATCTGGAACGACTTCCTGTTCGGCGTCGCATTCACGATCGGCGACAGCAACCCGGTGACGGTGGCGCTCAACAACGTGGTGAACACCTCGACGGGGGTGAAGGAATACAATGTCGACATGGCTGCGGCGATCATCGCGGCCCTGCCGACGCTGGCGGTCTATGTCTTGGCTGGGGCGTGGTTCGTGCGCGGTCTCTCGGCCGGAGCGGTGAAAGGGTAGCGATGGCAGCGGGAATTTCCCTTCAGGGCGTGCGCAAACGCTTCGGGACCAACGAGGTGATCAAGGGCATCGACCTCGAGATCGAGGCGGGCGAGTTCATTGTCCTCGTCGGGCCCTCGGGCTGCGGCAAGTCGACACTGCTCAACCTGATCGCCGGGCTCGAGACGCTGAGCGACGGCCATATCGACATCGCGGGGCGACGGGTCGACGACACCCCGCCGCGCGACCGCGACATCGCGATGGTGTTCCAGTCCTATGCGCTCTACCCGACCAAGACGGTGCGCGAGAACATCACCTTCGGGATGCAGACCCGCCACGTCCCGCGCGCCGATCAGACCAAAGCCGTCGAGGAGTTCAGCACGCTTCTGCAGATCCATCCCTATCTCGACCGCAAGCCCGGCCAGCTTTCGGGCGGCCAGCGCCAGCGAGTCGCAATGGGCCGCGCGCTCGTGCGCAAGCCCGAAGTGTTTCTGTTCGACGAGCCCCTGTCGAACCTCGACGCCAAACTGCGGATCGAGATGCGCACCGAGATCAAGAAGCTGCACCAGCGGCTCGGCAAGACCGTCGTCTATGTCACCCACGACCAGATCGAGGCGATGACGCTGGCGACACGGATCGCGGTGATGGATAACGGCCATATCCGTCAGGTGGCCGAGCCCGGCGCGATCTACGACGATCCGGTGGACCTGTTCGTCGCAGGCTTCATGGGCTCGCCGCCGATGAACATGCTGCCCGGTGTCCTGCGCCGCGGGGAGCCGGAAGGCGTATCTGTCGAAGTGGCGGAGGGGGCGGCAGAAGCGCTTCGGTTCCCCTTGTCCCAAAAGCTCGCGGAGCGGATCACCGCCCCCGACGGGCAAAAGGTCGTCCTCGGGCTTCGGCCGGAGGTGATCTTCATGGCTGGGACCGAACTGCCCGGCCCCGACCGTTTCGTCTTCGAACGTCCGGTGGATCTGGTCGAGCCGACCGGACCGGACACGATGATCGTCTTCGCCCTGGGCGAGACCGAGGTGATCGCCCGGGTCCGGCCCGAGGACGCCCTGCCTCCGGGCGCGCCCTTCAGCTTTGAGGTCGATATGGGCAAGGCCAAGGTCTTCGACGCCGAGACCGGGCTGCGCCTCTAACGCGTGCAGCCCGCGGGCGTCCGGTCACCCTTTGCCTTCGGCCTCCGCGACATGCCCTTTCACCTTCAGGAAGCTGTCCGGTGTCACCGAGATCGAGTCGATCCCGAACTCCACCAGGGTGCGGGCGAATTCAGGGTAGTTCGAGGGCGCCTGACCGCAGAGGCCGACCTTCGCGCCCACGCCATGCGCTTTCTCTATGACCGTCCGGATCATCCACTGAACCGCGGCATGGCGTTCGTCGAAGAGCGTCGCGAGCCTGTCGCTGTCGCGATCGATCCCTAGGGTCAGCTGCGTCAGATCGTTGGACCCGATGGAGAACCCGTCAAACCGCTCGGCGAAGGCTTCGGCGAGGATGACGTTCGAGGGCACTTCGCACATCACGTAGATCTGCAGCCCGTTCGATCCGCGCACCAGCCCTTCCTCGGCCATCACCGCCAGCACGCGGTCGGCTTCCTCGGGCGTCCGGCAGAACGGAACCATCACCAGCACATTGTCGAAGCCTGCCTCTTCGCGCAGCCGGCGGATCGCCCGACATTCCAGCCGGAACCCGTCGACATAGGCCGGATCGTAATAGCGCGAGGCCCCGCGCCAGCCGATCATCGGGTTGGATTCCACCGGCTCGAACTGCCGCCCGCCAAGCAGGTCGGCATATTCGTTCGTCTTGAAATCGCTCAGCCGCAGGATCATCGGGTTCGGATAGGCCACGGCGGCGATCCGGGACAGGCCGAGCGCCAGTTGATCGACGAAATATTCGGACTTGTCCTCGTATCCCCTAGTGAGGGTTTCGATTTCCTCCCGCACTTCCGCCTCCTGAATGTCGGAGAAATGCAGCAGCGCCATCGGGTGGACCCGGATCGTGTTCGAGATCACGAATTCCATCCGCGCCAGACCGACACCATCGATCGGCAGCCGCCACCAGCGCGCCGCGATCGCCGGGTTGGCGAGGTTGAGCATGACCTTGGTCTTGGTTTCCGGCACCGCGTCGAGGTTCAGATCTTCGACCGTGAACTCGGCAAAGCCGTCATAGACCAGACCCTCGTCTCCTTCGGCGCAGCAGACGGTCACCTCCTGCTCGTCATGCAGCACATGGGTCGCATCTCCACACCCGACGACGGCGGGAACACCCAACTCGCGGCTGACGATGGCGGCATGGCTGGTTCTACCTCCGTGATCGGTGATGATCGCCGAGGCCCGTTTCATCACCGGCACCCAGTCGGGGTCCGTCGTCGAGGTGACAAGGATCGAGCCGTCCACGAAATCGTCGATGTCCTTGACGTCCTCGATCAGGCAGACCCGCCCGGTCGCGATCTGCTCGCCCACCGACAGACCGTTGACGACGACCGGACCGTGCGCGCCGATCGTGTAACGCCGCAAAGACCCGGCGGAGACTCGCGACTGCACCGTCTCGGGGCGCGCCTGCACGATGTAAAGCTTGCCCGTGACGCCGTCCTTGGCCCATTCCATGTCCATCGGCTGCCCGTAATGCGCTTCGATGGTCGCCGCTTGCTGCGCGAGGTCGAGCACCTCGTCATCCGACAGGACGAACCTCCCGCGCTCGGCTTTCGAGGTCGGCACGTTGCGCACCGGGTTCGGAGCGTCCGGCCCGGCATAGATCATCTTGATCTCTTTCGCGCCGAGCTTCCTCTCGATGATCGGTTTGATCCCCGTCTTACCGAGGAACGGCTTGTAGACCTGAAACTCGTCCGGCGTGACCGCGCCTTGCACGACGTTTTCGCCCAAGCCCCAGGCCGCGCTGATCAGCACGACCTTGTCGAAGCCGGTTTCGGTGTCGATCGAGAACATCACCCCCGACCCGCCGATATCCGAGCGTACCATCTGTTGAACGCCCACGGAGAGCGCGACATCGAGGTGATTGAACCCTCTGAGCTTGCGATAGGTGATCGCGCGGTCGGTGAAGAGCGAGGCATAGCAATTGCGGCAGGCGGTCAGAAGCTCCTCCTCGCCCGAGACGTTGAGATAGGTCTCCTGCTGACCGGCGAAGCTGGCATCGGGAAGATCTTCGGCCGTCGCGCTCGAGCGCACGGCGACGGAGACCTCGGGCACCCCTGCCCGCTTGGACAGATCGCGATACGCCTCCCGGATCGCCGCCTCGGTCGAGGCGGGCCAGTCCCCGGCCACGATGGTGTCGCGAATGCTTTGCCCCGCGACATGCAGGCTGATCTTGTCCGCATCGTAATCCGCAAGATAGCCCGCGATGGCCTCGGTCAGTTTGTTCTCTTCAAGAAACATCCGATAGGCGTCGGCGGTGGTGGCGAAGCCCGGCGGGACCTGAATACCCTTGGCGCCCAACTCCTGCACCATCTCGCCGAGCGAAGAGTTCTTGCCGCCCACAAGCGCGACATCTTCGCGGCGTAAGCTATCGAAAGGAATGACTTCTTTCTTCGTCGTCATGGGCTCGCCTCTCCTGTTTGCACTTGCGGGCACTCTATCCGAGGCGCGCATCGGGGCCTTGATCTCTGTCAACGCGGGGCCTTTCGGACGGGGCTCTGCCCGCGTACCCTCCGCCGCCCAATCCGTTCTGGACAGCGTGAGATTTTCCTGCGATCAAATCCGGGATGGTGTCCGGCCCCAAAGGGTCGGCTGAAAAGGGAACACGGTGCGGGCGAGGCCCAACTCCGTGACTGCCCCCGCAACTGTAAGCGGCGAGCGCCACCGAAAACGCCACTGACCTGCAAAGGTTGGGAAGGTCCGGTGAAGCCACGACCCGCGAGTCAGGAGACCTGCCATCTCGGATGCGCGCTTAGCGCATCTCGGTCACCTTAAACCCGGGCGGGGTGCCCTGGGACGGAGAGTCGAGAGATGGACCAGATCGGACCTCGCATATCGCCGTGCCGCGACCAATCCCGCCCTTTTGCGCGGAGGGCGCGATGCTTTTGGAACGAACGCTTTCACTCTTACAACTCGATATAGGGCCGATCTCGCCGCTGCGGGCGCGTGAGCTGGGCACGCTGGGCTACATGGAATGGCTTGGCACGCTGCCGGGCGACATGCCCTATGCGAAGGCGGCGATCGTCGCCCATATGCAGGCCTATCCGCACTCCCTGATCTCACCAGCGGTGGAGGTGTTCTGCGAGCTGTTGCTGGAGTCGCTGACCCCGCAGCCTTTCGCCTTGCCGATCGAGATGCCCCCGCCGGTGCGGCGCGGCGGGGCACGCGCCCGGCGCGGCCTCTGACCCGCTTTTCGTCTTGCGGTCGCTCTCTGCGGCCCGACCGAGGACCATTGCAGTAGGGAGCGTCATTCGTTCCCTGCGAGGCTCGGCTCTGTCCAACGATGGTCATGGATGAACTGAGAGGATCTCTCCATGAATGACAACAAACTGACCCGCCTGCTCGACGCGCGCCCGGTAATCTGCGCCGAGGGCTTTCTGTTCGAACTGGAACGGCGCGGCTATCTGACCGCCGGGGAATTCGTGCCCGAGGTGGCGCTCGAATACCCGCAGGCGCTGCGCAATCTGCATGTCGATTTCCAGCGCGCCGGCAGCGATATCGTCGAGGCCTTCACCTATAACGGCCACCGCGAGAAGATGCGCGTGATCGGCAAGGAAGACCTGCTGGAGCCGCTCAACCGCGCGGCGCTGAAGATCGCCCGCGAGGTCGCCAATGCCAAGACCGGAAACCTGATGGCGGGCAATATCTCGAACACGAATATCTGGGACCCGGCCGATCCGGCGCGGCAGGCCGAGGTGCGCGCGATGTTCGACGAGATGGTCGGCTGGGCGGTCGAGGAAGGCGCGGATATCCTCATCGGCGAGACCTTTTACTACGCGAGCGAGGCGCTATGCGCGCTCGAGGCCGCGAAGGCGTCGGGGCTGCCGGTGGTGCTGACGCTGGCACCGATGGCGGCCAACGAGATGATGGACGGGGTCGGCATCGTCGAGACCTGCCAGCAGCTCGAACAGGCGGGCGCCGATGTCGTCGGGCTGAACTGCTTCCGCGGGCCGCAGACGATGATGCCGTGGCTGCGCAAGGTGCGCGCGGCGGTGAGCTGCCATGTCGGCGCCCTGCCCGTGCCCTACCGGACCACGAAGGAGGAGCCCACCTTCTTCAACCTCTCCGATCACAACGGCTGCACCTGCCCCTCGCCGCATGGCCGGACCTTTCCGACCGCGCTCGATCCGCTGGCTTGCAACCGCTACGAGATCGGCGCCTTCGCGCGTGAGGCGCAGGCGATCGGGGTGAATTATCTCGGCGTGTGCTGCGGGGCGAGCCCGATGCATATCCGCGAGATGGCCGAGGCCGTGGGTCGCGAGACCGAGGCCAGCCGCTTCTCGGAGCGCATGGAGAACCACTTCATGTATGGCCAGAACGCCCGCCTTCCGGCGCATATCCGGGCGCTCGGCGACGGGGCCTGAGCCTTGACACAGCCCTGTCGCGCGAGAGTTTCGCGCGCCAGGGCAATCTATATATTGACACCACCACACCATGCATCCCAATATGATGTTGCTTTGGTTCCTGCGAGTCACTCCGCAGGCGAAGAGGGAAGCCGGTGGAATTCCGGCGCTGCCCCCGCAACTGTAAGCGGCGAGCCTGATGTCCGAATGTCACTGGTGCGATGCGCCGGGAAGACGGACCGAGAGGCGTTCGAGCCGCGAGCCAGGAGACCTGCCAGAGCAGATAGACGACGACCGCGGCGGAGGGCCCGGGCGCGTGGCTATGTGCTGCGGCACCCTGCCCACGAGCCTTGTCCTACGCGGCCGACAGCAAACAAAGGGACAGGACACATGACCATCACCGTCTATTCGAAACCGGCCTGCGTGCAATGCACCGCCACGACCCGTGCGCTGGATGCGAAGGGGATCGACTACAACGTGATCGACCTCACCGAGGATGCCGCCGCGATGGAGATGGTGCAGGACCTCGGCTACCGTCAGGCGCCCGTGGTGATCGCGGGCGAGGATCACTGGGCGGGCTTCCGGCCCGACATGATCGGACAGCTCAACTGAGCGCGGGCCCGGATCATGGGACAGGCAAGGCTGATCTATTACTCCTCGGCCTCGGGGAACACGCAGCGCTTCGTGGAGCGGCTGGGTCTGCCCGCGCTGCGTCTGCCCCTCTCGGCGGAGGCTCCGATGCCGTACCCGCCCGGCCCCTACGTCCTGATCTGCCCGAGCTACGCCGACGGCAAGGGGCGCGGCGCGGTCGCGAAACCGGTCATCGCCTTTCTCAACGATCCCGCCCGCCGCGCGGGTCTGCGCGGCGTAATCGCCAGCGGCAATCGCAATTTCGGCGCGCTTTTCGCCTGCGCGGGCGATCTGCTGGCGCGCAAATGCAATATCCCCGTTCTCTACCGGTTCGAACTGGCGGGTACCGACACTGACATCGACCGCGTGCGCGCGGGTCTCGACAATTTCTGGAGGCTGGAATGCTCGACAGCGACGTGAAACCGAGCGGGGCCACGGCCTCGGAATTCGCGGGGCTTGATCACCACGCGCTCAACGCAATGCTCAACCTCTATGACGCGGAGGGCAATATCCGCTTCGACGCCGACCGGATGGCGGCGCGGCAATATTTCCTGCGCCATGTGAACCAGAACACGGTGTTCTTCCATTCGCTGGACGAGAAGCTCGGCTATCTGGTGGAGGAAGGCTATTACGACGCCGCCGTGCTCGATCAGTATTCGCGCAACTTCCAGCGCGCGATCTGGGATGCGGCTTTCGCGGCCAAGTTCCGCTTTCCGACCTTCCTCGGCGCGTTCAAATATTACACCTCCTACACGCTGAAGACCCGCGACGGGCAGCGGTACCTCGAACGCTACGAAGACCGCGTCGTGATGGTGGCACTGACGCTCGCGCGCGGCGACGAGGCGCTGGCGATGCGCCTCATGGAGGAGATGCTGGCAGGCCGCTTCCAGCCCGCGACGCCGACCTTCCTCAATGCGGGCAAGAAGGCGCGGGGCGAATTCGTCTCCTGCTTCCTGCTGCGGCTGGAAGACAACATGGAAAGCATCGGGCGCGGCATCAACTCGGCGCTGCAACTGTCCAAACGCGGCGGCGGCGTGGCCCTGATGCTGACCAATATCCGCGAATATGGCGCGCCGATCAAAGGGATCGAGAACCAATCCTCGGGCGTGATCCCGGTGATGAAGCTGCTCGAAGACAGCTTCAGCTATGCCAACCAGCTGGGCGCGCGTCAGGGCGCGGGCGCGGTCTATCTGCACGCCCATCACCCCGACATCCTGCGCTTCCTCGACACCAAGCGCGAGAATGCGGACGAGAAAATCCGGATCAAGACGCTGAGCCTCGGCGTGGTGATCCCCGACATCACCTTCGAGCTCGCGAAGAAGAACGAGGAGATGTATCTCTTCTCGCCGCATGACGTGGAGCGGGTCTATGGCTGCGCCTTCTCGGAGATTTCCGTGACCGAGAAATACCACGAGATGGTCGATGACGCGCGGATCCGCAAACGCAAGATCAACGCCCGCGCCTTCTTCCAGACGCTGGCCGAGATCCAGTTCGAAAGCGGCTATCCCTACATCATGTTCGAAGACACGGTGAACCGCGCCAACCCGATCGCGGGACGGATCACCATGTCGAACCTGTGCTCGGAAATCCTGCAGGTGGCCGAGCCGTCGGAGTTCGATGAGGACTTGGGCTATGCGCGGATGGGCACGGATATCTCGTGCAATCTGGGCTCGCTCAACATCGCCAAGGTGATGGATGGCGGCGATCTGGGCGCGAGCGTCGGGGCCGCGATCCGGGCGCTCTCGGCGGTGTCGGAGATGAGCGCGATCAACGCCGTCCCCTCGATCCGCAAGGGCAACGAGGAAAGCCACGCGATCGGTCTGGGTCAGATGAACCTGCACGGTTTCCTCGCCCGCGAGCGCGTCCATTATGGCAGCCCCGAGGGGATCGAGTTCACCTCCGTCTATTTCGCCGCCGTAGCCTATCACGCGCTGGCGGAGTCGAACCGGCTGGCCGCCGAGCATGGCCGGAGTTTCAAGGGGTTCGAGGCCTCTGCCTATGCCGATGGCAGCTTCTTCGAGAAATACGTCACCCGCGACTTTCTGCCTGAGAGCGACACCGTAACGGCCCTGTTCGACCGCTTCGGGATCACCCTGCCCACCCGCGCCGACTGGGCCGAGCTGCGCGACCGGGTCATGGAGTGCGGCCTGTGGAATCGCAACCTGCAAGCCGTGCCGCCCACCGGCTCGATCAGCTATATCAACAACGCGACAGCCTCGATCCACCCGATCACCGCGAAGATCGAGATCCGTAAGGAAGGCAAGATCGGCCGGGTCTATTACCCCGCGCCCTACATGACGAACGACAATCTCGAGTTCTACCGCGACGCCTATCAGATCGGCCCCGAGGCGATCATCGACACCTATGCGGCAGCGACCGAGCATGTCGATCAAGGTCTCTCGCTGACGCTGTTCTTCCCGGCCGAGGCCACGACCCGCGACATCAACCGCGCCCAGATCTATGCATGGCGGCGCGGCATCAAGACCATCTATTACATCCGCCTGCGCCAAGCGGCCCTCGAGGGGACCGAGGTGCAGGGCTGCGTATCCTGTTCCCTGTGAGGCCCGCCATGAAAGATCTGCACACATCCCGCCCCGTTCCGCGTGCCGTCAACTGGAACCGCCTTCAGGACGACAAGGATCTCGAAGTCTGGAACCGGCTCACCTCGAATTTCTGGCTGCCCGAGAAGGTGCCGCTGTCGAACGACATTCAAAGCTGGTCGCAACTGACCGAGGATGAGCAGACGCTCACGATCCGGGTCTTCACCGGGCTGACGCTGCTGGACACGATCCAGAACACCGTGGGCGCGCCTGCGCTGATGGCGGATGCGGCGACGCCCCATGAGGAAGCGGTGCTGTCCAACATCGCCTTCATGGAGGCCGTGCATGCGCGCAGCTATTCCTCGGTCTTCTCGACACTGTGCAACACCGCCGAGGTCGACGAGGCGTTCCGCTGGTCGCAGGAAAACCCGCATCTGCAGGCCAAGTCGCGGCTGATCCTCGACGAATACGACGCGACGGCGAGCCCGTTGAAGCGCAAGGTGGCGAGCGTCTTTCTGGAAAGCTTCCTGTTCTATTCGGGCTTCTACCTGCCGATGCACTGGTCGAGCCGCGCGCGCCTGACCAACACGGCCGACCTGATCCGCCTGATCATCCGCGACGAGGCGATCCACGGCTATTACATCGGCTACAAGTTCCAGCGCGCGTTGGAGCGGGCGACCGAGACCGAGCGCACCGAGATCAAGGATTTTGCCTTCTCGCTGATGTTCGACCTCTATGACATCGAGGGCCGCTATACCGAGCAGCTCTATGACGGTCTGGGCCTGACGGAGGATGTGAAGCACTTCCTGCATTACAACGCCAACAAGGCGCTGCAGAACCTCGGCTATGAGGCGCTCTTCCCCGAAGAGGCGACGCGCGTGAACCCCGCGATCCTCGCCGCGCTCTCGCCCGGATCGGACGAAAACCACGACTTCTTCTCGGGCTCGGGATCGAGCTACGTGATCGGCAAGGCGGTCGCGACCGAGGACGAGGACTGGGCGTTTTGAACCCGCCGCCGCCCGCGCCTCAGACGGGGCGCGGGGCAGTATCCGGGGCTGCGGTCTCGCCGGTCGATTTCAGCGTGGCGATGAACCGCTTGGTGCGCTCGCGCTCGGGCGCGTCGAAGACCTGCCGCGCCGGGCCGGTCTCGACCACGCCGCCGCTTTCCAGCACGACCACCCGCTCGGCGATCTGCGAGGCAAGGCGCAGGTCGTGGGTCGCCATCACCATCGTCGTGCCCTCGCGGGCCAGCTGTGCCAGAACGTCGACGACTTCCGCCGCCAGTTCCGGATCGAGCGCCGAGGTCGGCTCGTCGCAGAGCAGCACTTTCGGCGACGGGGCGAGCGCGCGGGCAATCGCGATGCGCTGCTGCTGCCCGCCCGAAAGCGTCGCGGGCCAGGCATCGGCCTTATGCGCCATTCCGACCTTCTCCAAGAGCGACATCGCGCGCTCGCGGGCTTTCGCGGCGGGCCAGTTCTGCACGGTCACGAGGCTCTCCATCACGTTCTCGATCGCGGTGCGATGCGGGAAGAGCTGGAAGTTCTGGAACACCATCCCGGTCTGTTGCCGGATCGACTGGATCTGGGCGCGCGACAGCTTGCCGCCTTCGGTCAGCGTCACCGAAGCGTCGCCGATGGCGAGCGTGCCGCTCGTGGGCACTTCCAGCAGGTTGATGGTGCGCAAAAGCGTGCTCTTGCCGCCACCGGAGGGGCCGATCAACGCGGTCACGGAGCCCTCAGGCAGAGACAGCGAGATCCCCGACAGAACCTCGTTCTCGCCGAACCGCTTGGTGATATTCGACAGCTCGATCATGTGCGTTCCTCCAGAAAGCCGCCATATTGCCCGAGGCGCCGTTCGAGCCGCCCCTGCAGCGCCGACAGGACCGAGCAGAGCGCGAGATAGATCAGCGCCGCCTCGACATAGAGGACGAGCGGTTCATAGGTGGTCGCGACGATCCGCTGCGCCGCCTGAAACAGTTCCGGCACGGTGATCGCTGCGGCGAGCGACGTATCCTTCACCAGCGAGATGAAGCTGTTCGACAAGGGCGGCACCGCGACGCGCGAGGCCTGCGGCACGATGGTGCGGGTCATCGTCTGCCGCCAGTTCATGCCGATGGAATAGGACGCTTCCCACTGCCCCTTGGACACCGAGGACAGCGCCGCGCGCAGGATTTCCGACGTGTAGGCGCCGACATTCAGCGTGAAGCCGATCAGCCCCGCCACGAAGGCGTCGAGCGTGATCCCGAGGCTCGGCAGCCCGTAGAAGATCAGGAAAAGCTGCACCAGAAGCGGCGTGCCCCGGATCACCCAGACATAGAACCGCACGATCCACACCAGCGGACGCGGCCCGAACAGCCGGATCACCGCGCAGAGCAGCCCGAGCGCAAGGCCCAGCGTGAAGGTGATGAGCGTCAGCGGGATCGTGAAGGTCACCGTCGCCTGCAAAAGCGGCACGAGCGATGACCACATCAGGGGCAACCAGTCAGCCATAGCGGATCCTTTCTGCAAGCCTCACGCGCCTCCGGGCCGAACCCCGAAGGCGCGCGCGGCTCGACATGCGGCTTACTTCGAGACGTCTTCCCCGAAATACTCTTCGGAGATTTTCTGGTAGGTCCCGTCGGCCTTCATCTCGTCGAGCGCCTTGTTGATCGCAGCCAGCAGGTCGGGCTGGTCCTTCGCGATGATCACGCCGGAATAGTTCGCATCGGGCATGGTCGCGGCCAGCTTCACGGGGGCGTCCGGCTTGTTCTTCTTGAAGTCGAGGAAGGACAGGCTGTCATTCACCGTCGCATCGGCGCGGTTCTGGATGACAAGCGCGATCGACTGATCGAACCCGTTCGTGCCGATCAGTTCGGCACCGTGATCCGAGGCGATCTTGCCGAAATTGCTCGAGAGCGTCTGGGCGGCGGTCTTGCCTTTCAGATCGTCGAAGCCGGTGATGTCGGTCTCGTCCTTGCGCACGATCAGCGCCGCTTTCGACGCGATATAGGGCTGCGAGAAATCGTATTTCTTCTTGCGCGCATCGGTGATGCCCACCTCGTTGATCACCGCGTCGTAGCGGTCGGCATCGAGCCCAGCGATCAGGCCGTCCCAGCGGCCTTCGAGGAACTTCACCTTCACGCCCAGCTTTTCGCCGATGGCGCGCGCGATGGCGACGTCGAAGCCGGTCAGCTTTCCGGATTCGTCATGGTAGGTGAAGGGCGGATAGGTGCCTTCGGTGCCGACGCGGAAGACGCCGTCTTTCTGGATATCAGCGAGGCTCGCGGCCTGGGCCGCGGGCGCCACGATCCCGGCGAGGGCTGCGATGGCGATGAGGATGCGAACGGGTTTCATGCGAGATACCTCCGATAGGTCGAAGACGCCGCCGTGGGGCGCGTCAGAATGACAGGCGCCTTACCTAGTAACGCCGCATACCGGAGTCGATGCGCCAGACAAGCATCTGATAAAATTAGTCTTTTATCCCATCTCGCCGAGCGGAAGCGGAACGAATTCCATCAATGCCCTACGCGAAAGAAAGCCTGTTCCACGGCGCGCGGTCTCGGCGAAACGCTATCGTCCTTTCACCGGGCCGTGCGCTACGCTTCCGCCCCGGCGGAGGGACGCCCCAGACGGCGTGTGAGGGCGGTCTCCAGCAGGCTCAGGGCGTCATAGACGAGCACCGCGAACAACCCCACGATCACGCCGCCCTGAAGGACGAAGGCCGTGTTGCTGGTCAAAAGCCCGGCGATGATCACCTCGCCCAAGGTCCGCGCGGCCACGGTGGAGCCGACCGTCGCCGTGCCGATGGCGATCACCACCGACAGCCGAATGCCCGTCAGGATCACCGGCAGGGCCAGCGGCAATTCCACCCGGATCAGGCGCTGCCAGCGGGTCAGGCCGATGCCGCGGGCAGCCTCCATCGTCGCGGGCGGCAGAGTCGAGAGCCCGGCAATGGCCGTCTCGAAGATCGGCAGCAAGCCGTAGAGGAACAGCGCCACCAGCGTCGGCCCGGCCCCGAAGCCGAGCGCGGGCACCGCCAGCGCCAGCACCGCAACCGGCGGGAAGGTCTGGCCGATATTGGTGATCGTGCGCGACAGCGGCAGGAAAGCCGCGCCCGCAGGTCGCGTCACGAGGATGGCAAGGCCCACCGCGACCAGCGTCGCCAACCCGGAGGCCAGCGCCACCAGCCCCAGATGGCTGAGCGAGAGCGACAGGATCGAGGCGCGCTCGTAGATCACCGGCCCGCCCGCCGGGGCGAAGGGCGCAAAGACCGGCGCGAACCAATGCGGGCGCAGCACCAGCGCGAGCAGCAGCGCCACGCAGGCGGCCCGGATCGCGCCGCTGCGGCTCATGCCAGCTCCGTCGCGCGGGCGCGGATCGTCGCCAGAGTGACCCGGCCAAGCGGACGGCCGCCGTCCGCCACCGGCAGCGCCTCGCAGCCGCGCCAAAGACACAGCGACAGCGCATCGCGCAGGCTGGTGTCGGGCGCGATCGGCTCGCCCTCGGCCGTGCCCTCTTCCATCACGTCCGAGACCGGGATCAACGACAAAAGCCGGAGCGGACGATCGACCCCGCCCACCATCTGCGCGATGAAATCGGTGGCGGGCTCGGCGATGATCTCGGCGGGCGTGCCATGTTGCAGAAGCTTTCCGCCATCCATGACAGCCACCCGGTCGCCCAGATGGATCGCCTCTTCCATGTCATGCGTCACCAGCACGATGGTCGACCCCAGCTGCCGCTGGATGCGCCGCAGATCGGCTTGCGCCCGGGCGCGAATGATCGGGTCGAGCGCGCCGAAAGGCTCGTCCATCAGCAGCAGATCGGGCCGTGAGGCCAAGGCGCGGGCGACGCCCACACGTTGCTGCTGACCACCCGACAGCTCCGCCGGATAACGGTCGCGAAACTGCGCGGGCTCCATCGAGAACAGGTCCAGCAACTCGTCGACCCGGGCGCTGGTCTTGTCCTTGGACCAGCCGAGCAGTTTGGGCACCGCGCCGATATTGCCCGCGATCGTATAATGCGGGAACAGCCCGTCGCCCTGAATGACATAGCCGATCCGGCGGCGCAGCTCGTGTTTGGGCAGCGCGGCGGTGGACTCGCCATTGATCCGCACCTCGCCGGAACTCGGCTCGATCAGCCGGTTGATCATCCGCAGAAGCGTCGTCTTGCCCGAACCGGAGGTGCCCACGATCACAGTGATCGTTCCGGTCTCGACCGTCATCGAAACGTGGTCCACCGCCGTCGTGTCGTCATAGAGCTTCGTGATCTCGTCGATTTCGATCATTCTTCACGCTCCGTTCGGGGGGTCGTCAGTTCGACGAGGATGTCCATTGCGATGGCCGAAACCAGCGCCAGGGCGACAGTGGGCAGCGCGCCCAGCAAGATCAGGTCGCCCGCCGTCTGGTTGAGGCCCTGAAAGACGAATGTGCCATAGCCGCCGCCGCCGATCAGCCCGGCGATCACTGCCAGCCCGATATTCTGAACCAGCACGATGCGCAGCCCCGCCAGCACCACCGGCAAGCCCAGCGGCAGTTCCACGCGCGCGAGACGCTGGCGCCATGTCATGCCCATCCCACGCGCAGCCTCGAGCGCGGAGGCAGGTGCGCTGCGCAGACCCGCCAGCACGTTGGCGACGACCGGCAGCAGCGAATAGAGGGTGAGTGCAAGGAAGGCAGGCGCGAAGCCGATCCCCGCAATACCGATCGCGCGGGCGCCGGGGATGATCCCGCTCAGCCAGCTCAGCACCGGGATCATGATCCCGAACATCGCGAGCGAGGGGATCGTCTGCAGGAAGCTCAGCACCGGAAGCAATGCACCGCGCAGCGCCGCATTGCGGTGGCACATCACGCCCAGCGGCAGGCCGATCACCGCCGCGGCCAGCAGCGAGCCGAAGGCAAGGCCCAGATGGCGCAGGCTCGCGGTGTAGAAGGCATCCTTGCGGCTCGCGAATTCCTGCGCGATAGACAGATCGCTCAGCGCCCCCGACCACAGCAGCGCCGCGACGAGCGCGATCACCAGCCCTAAAATTCCCGCCCGCGCTGCAGGCCCCGGCGACAGCGCGGAAAGCGCGTCGGCCATCATCAGCGCGAAGACCACCAGCAGGAACCAGAACCCGGCAGCCGGCGAGACACGCGCATACTCGCCCGCCTCGGTCAGCAGAAACGACGCGCCCGCGATCAGCAGCCAGACCAGTCCCGCGAGGCCAAGCGCCGCGCCCGCGATGCGCAAGTAAGGCCGCGCGGCGGGCAGGCCAAAGGCGAGCCCCAGCAGCATCAGCGCCATCGCGGGCACCGTGACCTGCGGCGCGGCGACGGTCCACAGGGCGCGCCCCTCGCCCGCCACGATCCGGTTCGCGGCGAGCGTCAGGAAAGGCGTGAAGATCGCAGCCAGCCCCAAGAGCGCGAAGAGCACCCCGGGCGGCGAGAGGCCAGCGGTCACGCCCCGCACACGCATCGCTGCGGCGCTCAGTTCAACACCCCGATCTGCGTCAGGTAATCCTTCGCGACCGCCTCGGCGGGTTCACCGCCGACCTGGATACGGCCGTTAAGTTTCTGAAGCGTCTGCATGTCGAGCTTGTCGAAGATCGGGTTAAGCACTTCGGGGATCTTCGGATATTCCTTCAGCACCGCGTCGCGCACGATCGGGGTGGGCTCGTAGACCGGCTGCACGCCCTTGTCGTCTTCCATCACGACGAGCCCCGCCGCGCCCACGCCACCATCGGTGCCATAGGCCATCGCCGCGTTCACGCCCGAAGTGCCGCGCGCCGCCGCCTGAATGGTCGCCGCCGTGTCGCCACCCGAGAGAACCACGGTCTGATCGGGGCTCAACTTGAATCCGTAAGCCTTCTCCATCGCGGGCAGCACGGCGGGGGACGAAACGAATTCGGTCGAGGCCGCGAGCTTCACGTCACCGCCATTCGAGACCCAGTTGCCGAAATCGGACATCGTGGTGAGGTCGTTCTTTTTGGCCAGATCGCCCGTCACCGCAATCGCCCAGGTGTTGTTGGCCGGAGCGGAATCGAGCCAGGTGATATCGTTCTGTTTGTCCAGTTCGGCCGCGCGATCATGGGCCTTTGCCGCATCCTTCCAGATATCGCTATCGGCCTCGTTGAAGAAATAGGCCGCGTTGCCGGTATATTCGGGATAGATGTCGATCTGGCCCGCGAGGATCGCCTTGCGAACGACCTGCGTGCCGCCCAATTGCAGCCGCCGCTCCACCGGCATCCCGGCATTTTCCAGCGATAGCGCGATGATATTGCCCAAGAGACCGCCCTCGGTGTCGATCTTGGAGGAGACGGTGATATCGGCCTGCGCGGTGGAGGCGAGTGCGCCCCCGAAGACCGCGGCGGCCAGGATAAGAGGATATTTCATGGCGTGTCTGGCTCCCTGAACAGCTGGCTGTGGTCGTCTTGAGATGTGATCTAGGTTGAGTGTAGGGCCCGGCCCGCGCCCGCCAAGCCTTGCTCCGATTGTCTTTGGTATTGAGAGGCTCGCGCCGCGCGCGTCCCCCTCCCTCCGGGGGTGCGTCACATTTACGCTAGGTCGATGCGCGAAGTTCCGGGTAGATAGTGAAATGACATGAGTGATGAGGGACATCATGGCGGGAATTGGCACGGGTCTGGCAAGGCTCGCGATGGTGGCGGTGCCGACCGCGCTCGGTGTGGCGGCGATCGTCTTTGCGGGCGATCTGAAATCGCTGCCCAGTCCGAGCGAGGCGAACCGCCCGGCGGCGCTGGTGCGGGTGATCACGCTCGCGCCCACCGAGATGATCCCGCGCGTCAGCGGCTACGGCATGGTCGCCCCTGTGCGCGAGTGGCGCGCCATCGCCCGGATCGAGGGCGATATCCGCGACATCGCAGAGCCGCTCGCGCCCGGTGACATCGTCGCGAAAGGAACGCCGCTTTTCACCATCGACGACAGCGATCTGAAACTGCAGCGCGCCAGTCTCGAGGCGCAGGTCGCCGCCTCGAAGGTCAAGGACGACACGGTGCGCACGAGCCTGGAACTGGCGCAATCCGACCTCGCGCTGGCACAGGATGAGTTCGACCGGCAGAAATCTCTCCACGATCTGGGCCGGATCACTCAAACCCAACTCGACGGGGTGCGCCGCCAACAGCTGACCGCGCAGACCAAGGTCGCCGATCTCGAAAGCCAGCTGAAGCTGAACGAGGCAGAGCGCGAAGTGCTGGATACGCAGGCGGCGACGATCGACCGTGCGATCGGGCTGTCGACGATCACGGCGCCTTTCGACCTGCGGGTCAATTCGCTCGACGCGGATCTCGGGCAATACGTCAATCGCGGTCAGGTCCTGCTGAGCGGCGAAGGCATCGAGGCCGTCGACATCTCGGCGCAATTCCCGATCGGGCGGATGGGGCCCCTGCTCCGGCTCGCGGGCGACGGCACGAAGGTCACGGATCTGAAGGCGCGCGTCACCCTGCCCGACCCCGAGCATCCCATTGTCTGGAAGGCCCGGGTCGAGCGGATGGGCGACGCGATCGACGAGACCACGCAAAGCGCGCCCGTCGTGGTGCGGGTCGACGATCCGTTGGGTCAGGCGCAGGCGGGCGAGCGCCCGCCCCTCCGGCGCAACATGGTCGTCGCGGTGGAACTCGCCGCGCCCAAGCAGAGCCTGCTCGTCGTGCCCGCCGAAGCGGTGGCGGGTGGGAGTGCAATGGTCGTCTCCGAGGATGGGACGCTGGCGAAGCGCGCAGTTAAGACCAGCTTCGTTTCGGGCGATCTGGCGGTGATCGCACAGGGCCTCAAGGCGGGCGATCAACTGGTGATCACCGACCCGTCGATCGCAGTACCGGGCATGGCGGTGAAAGCGACTGAGGACGAGGCTCGCAAGGCGGAGATCGCCGCCGAGGCGCTCGGTCAGACACCTTCGAGCCCGCAACCGGGCAGCGGTGGCGGTGGTGGCGGCGGCGGCGGCAAAGGAGCCGCGCCCGAGGGCGACGCCGCCAAGCCCGCGGGGGCCGCGCAATGATCGCGCTTTTTGCCGGCCATCGCACGGCGGCCAATATCGCGATGATCGCGATTGCGGGCCTCGGGCTGATGGCGCTGCCGAGCCTGCAGCGCGACACCTTCCCGGCGACCCAGCCCTCGGATGTCTCGGTCCGTATTACCTACCCGGGCGCCGCGCCTTCGGAGGTCGAGACCGGCATCTGCACCGTGACCGATCCGGTCCTGACGCGGGTCGAGAACCTTGCGAAACTGACCTGCCTCGCGCGCGACAACAGCGCCCAGATCACCGCAGAGATGATCGAGGGCGCGGATATGACGCGCTTCTACAACGACATCAAGGATGCAGTGGACGGGATCAATTCGTTCCCCGACAAGGCTGACGATCCGGTGGTGCAGATCGTCGAGCGCACTGCCTCCGTCTCGTCGGTGGCAGTGACCGGGCCGGACGATCCGGCGGTGCTCTACGCCTATGCCCAGAGCTTCGCCGATCAACTGCGCGCCGATCCCGCGATCTCGCTGGTCTCGGTGAACGGCTTCTCCGACCGCGAAATCGCGATCGAGTTCGACCGCGCCGCGCTCGAACGCTTCGGGCTCGACATGGGCGCCGTGGGCGCGACGCTGGCGCGCTACAGCCTCGACATGCCCGCGGGCTCGCTCGAGGGGCGTTCGGGCGAGGTGGCGATCCGATTCCTCGGCGAGAGGCGCACGCCTGCCGAGCTGGCGCAGATCCCGATTGCGGGAAGTGCTGCGGGCGGCGAAGTGCGGCTGGGCGACGTCGCCACGATCCGCGAAGGCTTCGCCGATCCCTCGCAGGCCACCTATTTCGACGGCAAGCGCGCCGCCATCGTCTCGGTCCAGAAGACCGCCTCGCAGGATGCGCTGCGGGTGCGGGCCGCGCTCGATCGCGAGATGGCGCAGGCGCAGGCCGAGGCACCGGGCAATATCCAGCTCGCGATCTCGGCGGATTCCACGCGCAACATCGTCGAGCGCCTGCGCATCATCGGGGTCAACGGGCTGCAGGGCCTGATCCTCGTGCTCGTCGCGATGTGGCTGTTCTTCGGGCTGCGCATGTCCTTCTGGGTTGCGATGGGCCTGCCGATCAGCTTCCTCGGCGCGATCTTCGCGATGCAGTTCCTCGGCTACACGATCAACATGATGACGATGGTGGCGCTGTTGGTCGCGACGGGCCTGTTGATGGACGATGCGATCGTGATCTCCGAAAACATCGTACGCCGTCGGCAACAGGGCGAACCTGCGCAAGTCGCTGCCGTCAAAGGCACGATGCAGGTCTTTCCCGGCGTTCTGGCCTCCTTCCTGACCACGGCAATGGTGATCGGGCCGCTCAGTTTCCTGACCGGCAATATCGGCGCGCTGCTGAAATACATCCCGATCGTGCTGCTCATCACGCTGACGGTCAGCCTGATCGAAGCCTTCCTGATCCTCCCCGCCCATATGCGCCACTCGCTGCGCCACGACATGCGTCCCGGCCCCGTGCAGCGCGCGGTGAACGGCGCGTTTGATCGGCTGCGCGACCGGGTCATCGTGCCGCTTGCCGGGGTGGCGCTACGCTGGCGCTACCTGACCATAGGGCTCGCGATCTTCCTCGTGTCGCTTTCGATCGCGCCCTTCACCGGGGGCTTCCTGAAATACCAGAGCTTCCCGACGCTGGAGAGCGACACGGTCGAGGCGCGGCTTCTGCTGCCTGCGGGCGCACCGCTGTCGCTGACCGAGGCGCGGGTGAGCAAGGTCGTCAAGGCGCTCAAGGAGATGGATGCCGAACTGAGCCCCGCTCAACCGGACGGCCAGCCGCTCGTCCGAAGCTACACGATCACCTATGGCAGCAATGCCGACAGCCCGACCACGGGGCCGAACATGGCGACGGTGAGCGCTTCGCTGCTGCCCGCAGGGACGCGCACCACCGACGTCGGCACTGTGCTCGATCGCTGGAAGCAGTTCGTCGGCAAGATGCCCGACATGGCCGCTTTCCGGATCACCGACAAGGAGCGCGGCGCGGGCGGCAAACCGATCGATCTGCTCGTCACCGGCCCGGATCTTGGCGAACTGGCGACCACCGCGCGCGAGTTGCGCCGCTTCTTCCGTGGCTTCGACGGGGTACGCGACGTGACCTTCGATTTGCAGCCGGGCAAGCCCGAGCTGGTGGTGCGGATGAAGCCGGGCGTCGCAAACCTGCTGGGCGTGACGCCTGCCGCGCTGGCCGGTGAGTTGCGCGCTGCCTTCCGTGGCGACAGCGCGGTCAGCTTTGCCGATGCGCGCGGTCAGGTCGATATCGTGGCCCGGCTCGCGCCCTTCGAACGGCGCGCTATCGGCGACGTTCTGGCGCTGCGAGTGCCCGGCAAGAACGGCGCGCTGGTGCCGCTCTCGGCGGTGGCGACGGTCAGCGAGACGCGCGGTTACACCACGATCACCCATGTGAACGGGCAGCGCGCGGTCTCGGTGCAGGGCACGATCGACCCGACGCGGGCCAATTCTCGCGAGTTGATGGCGGCGATGCGGGCCGATTACCTGCCCGAACTGGCGCAGAAGCGTCCCGACGTGAAGGTGCAGGTTCTGGGCGAGGAACAGGACACCGCGACCACCGGCGCGTCGCTTGCGCGCTTCATGACGGCGGGGGCGATCGGGGTCTACCTGCTGCTGGCCTTCTACATGGGCAGCTTCATCCGCCCCGTCGCGGTGATCGCGACGATCCCGCTCAGCCTGATCGGCGTCATGTGGGGGCATGTGCTGCTTGGCCTGCCGCTCTCGCTGCCGAGCCTCGTGGGGCTGGCGACGCTGGCGGGCGTGGTGGTGAACGACGCGATCCTGCTCGACGCCTTCATCGGCGAGAGACGCGCGACCGGAACCCCGATGCTCGAGGCTGGCAAAGAGGCCGTGCGCGACCGCTTCCGCGCGATCTTCCTGACCTCGCTGACGACGGTGGTCGGGCTCGGCCCGCTTTTGCTGGAGAGCTCGACGCAGGCGCAATTCCTGCGCCCGATCGTGGCGAGCCTCGCCTTCGGTCTGAGCGCGGCGACGGTGCTGTCGCTCTTCGTGACACCGGCGATCCTCGCCGTGCTCGAGGATTTCGGCGTCCGCACCGCCGATCCCGAGCCAGAGGCGCCGGAGCCTCCTGTCGAACACCCGGTCGACGCCTTGCCCGTCTGAGACGGGGCGCGAACAGACGCGCCCCGACCCGATCAGTCTTTCTTCGGCTTCGGATAAACCGGCAGATGCGGGATCAGAACGTGATCCGGCTGATCGATCGCGAAGAGGAAGGCGCGCGCGATGTCGTCGGGGCGCAGCGCGTCGGGTTTCGCCTCGTCGAAGAACGGCGTATCGACCATGCCCGGATGCAGGCAGGTGACGCGGCCACCGGCTTCACCCAGCTCCTCGCCGAGATTGTCGGCATAGCCGCGGATGAACCACTTGGTCGCCGAATAGACCGAGCCGAACATCGCGCCTTGCGACGCCTTCGAGCCGGTCAGCACCATATGCCCCTTTGAGGCGCGCAGATGCGGCAGGGTGAATTTCGCGGTGTAGGTCACGGCGAGGCAATTCACCTCGATCATCTTCTGGAAGCTCTCGACCGATCCGGCCTCGGTGCCGCGCGCCGAGGCGCCGACGCCCGCATTGGCCAGAACCACGTCGAGCCGACCGTAATGCTCCACCGCGCGGGCGACCATGCGCTCCTGCGCATCGGGGTCGGTCACATCGGTGGGCAGCGCGAGGGCGTTTTCTTCGCCCAGATCCTTGACCAGCGCTTCGAGCTTGTCCGCGGAGCGTGCGACCAACGCCACCTTGTGACCCGCCTCGACCGCATGGCGCGCGCAGCTCTCGCCGATCCCGGTGGAGGCGCCGGTGATGAGAATGATTTTCGACATGTCAGCCTCTCTGAATTTGGTGGGCACGAAGAAGGCGCCACCCGGACCGGGCAGCGCCTCTCGATATCAGCCCAGCAGGGCCAGTACTTCTTTCGCCGCCGCCTCGGACGACGCCGGGTTCTGGCCCGTCACCAGACGCCCGTCGGCGACCGCATGGGGCTGCCAGTCGTCGACGCTCTCGAATTTCGCGCCGAGTTCGCGCAGGCGGGTCTCCAGCAGGAAGGGCACGACATCGGCAAGACCAACGCCACGCTCTTCGCTGTCGGTGAAGGCGGAGACCTTGCGGCCTTTCACGATGGAGTCGCCATTCTTGTCCTTCACCTTGTCGAAGGCCGCCGGGCCGTGACAGACCGAGGCAACGATCTTGCCGCCATCCCAGGCGGTGCTGATCGCCTTCGCGGCGATATCGCTCTCGGCGAGGTCGTACATCGCGCCGTGGCCGCCGGGAATGTAGAGCGCGTCGTAGGCGGTGATGTCCTCGTCTTCGATGCGCGAGGGGTTTTCCAGAACCGCCTTCGCCTCTGCATCGTCGCGGAAGCGCGTCACCGAGGCCGGCGCGTCGTCGCCCGTCACGTCGGAATTCGGGTCGATCGGGATCGAACGGCCGCCGATCGTGGCGACTTTCACCTCGTGACCGGCATCGAGGAAGGCGTAATAGGGCGTCGCCAGTTCCTCGTACCAGACACCGGTGGGCTTGCCGGTATCGCCAAGGGCATCGGCTGCGGTCGAAAGAATAAGAATGCGTGCCATGGGTTTGGCCTCCTTGGTTGTGCGTTTCAGGGCATTTCCGGTCCTGTTCGTCTCGGGCCGTCAACGCGTCCCAGCAGAGATAGGTTGCGTTTACTGATCGAGAAATTGATGCACGCCACGTCAGAAATCGATATTCTGGAGACATGACGCCCGACATATCGCTTTTGCGCGTGTTCCATGCGGTCATGGAAGAACGCAATGTCACCGCCGCGGCCCAACGGCTCGGCCAATCCCAGAGCACGGTGAGCGCTGCGCTGTCACGTCTGCGTGCGGCGCTGGGTGACGAGCTGTTCCTGCGCGCCCGCTACGGCGTGGAACCGACCGAGAAGGCGCTCGAGATCGCGCCCGACATCGCCGCCGGACTGGAACGGCTGGAACAGGCCTTCCGTGCCGCCGAGCCCTTCGATCCCGCGCGCACCACGCGCCGCTTCCGGCTTTTGCTGGGGCCGTACGCCGAGATCGTGCTGGTGCCGGAGCTCGCTGCCGCCTTTGCGGAGCGGGCCCCGTCGGCCCGGCTGGAGATCGCGCCGATCGGGCCCGATCTGGACCCGCGACAACTCGCCGGTCGGGCCTTCGATCTGGCGGTCGGGCGCTTCGACTCGCCGCCTGAGGATCTCGTCGTCTCGGAGCTGTTCGACGACGGGTTCCGCTGTATCGTCGCGCCGCAAGCCTTGCCGGAAAGCGTGATGCTGGATCGTGACCTCTACGAGAGCCTGCCGCATGTGGTCGTCTCGCCGCCCGGCAATTGGCGCACTGGCGTTCACAAGCGCACGGAAGCGACTGGTCTGCGCCGCAACACGGCCGTCGTGGTCACGCATTTCCTGACCGCTGCGCCCGCCGTCGCGCGGCTGGGCGGCATCGCCACGGTGCCTGCCCGGGTGGCCGCGATGACCGCCGGACCCTACGGCTTGCGCAACGTGCCCGTGCCGGTCGACCTCGGCACCTTTCCCAGCCAGATCGCATGGCACCCACATCTGCGCCGGGATCAGGGCCATGTCTGGTTGCGCGAGCTGATCCGAGAGGTCGTCGCCGAATTCACGTCGCCGGACTGACGCCAGCTCGAATACGTCCGCTCAAGTGACCCGCCCACGCGCCTTGAAAGCGGGGGTATCCCAGGCCCGCTCGGCCATTACCTCGCCGAGAATTTCGGCGGCGCGCGTCACGTCGCCCTCATCGAGGTAAAGGGGCGTGAAGCCGAAACGCATCGCGTCGGGGGCGCGGAAATCCCCGATCACTCCGCGCGCGATGAGGGCCTGAACCACGGCGTAACTGTCAGCGAAACCGAACGAGACCTGGCTGCCGCGCGCCTCCGGGCCGCGCGGGCTGAGCAGCGTCAGCTCGGGGCAGCGCGCCTCGACCTCGCGGATGAACAGCTCCGACAACGCGACGGAGCGCGCCCGCACCTCATCCATCGTCAGCCCGTCCCAGACCTTGAGCGCCTCTTCGAGCGCGGTCATCTGCAGGACCGGGGGCGTGCCGACGCGCATCCGCTCGACCGCGCGGCCGGGGCGATAGTCGAGATTGAAGGCGAAGGGCGCCTCATGGCCAAGCCAGCCGCTGAGTGCAGGGCGCACCGTCTCGGCAATATCTGGGCGGACATAGATGAATGCCGGGGCGCCGGGGCCGCCATTGAGATATTTGTAGGTGCAGCCGACGGCGAATTCGGCCCCGTTCGTCGTCATGTCCACCGGCACCGCGCCGGCGCTATGTGCGAGATCCCAGATCATCACCGCCCCGACCGCGTGGGCCTTGCGCGTGATTGCCTCGAAGTCGTGCATCCGGCCCGTGCGGTAATCGACCTGCGTCAGCATCACCACCGCGACCTCTTCGGTGATCGAGTCCGCCACATTTTCCGGGGCGGGCGTGCGCAGCTCATGCCCGCGACCCAGCGAGCGGATGAGCCCATCCGCCATGTAGAGATCGGTCGGGAAATTGCCCTTGTCCGACAGGATCACTTTGCGGTCGGGCCGCATCTCGAGCGCCGAGGCCAGCGCCTGATAGACCTTGATCGAGAGCGTATCGCCCAGCACGACCGACCCTTCCGGCGCCCCGATCAGCCGACCGATGAGGTTGCCGACGCGGGCGGGCTGATCCATCCATTGCGCCTCGTTCCACCCCCGGATGAGCATCTGCCCCCATTCGTCGCGCGCGCAGCTCTCCAGCCGCTCCGCCACCCCGCGCGGCAGCGGCCCGAGCGAGTTCCCGTCGAGATAGATCACCCCCTCGGGCAGATCGAATAGGTGCTTTCTCGGCAGGTTCGGCATGATGGTCTTCCTCTTGTTGTCGCGGCCTGGAGCGCGGCTCTAAACCCGGCAATCTGCTGATGCATCAAGAAAGTTTCGGGTCGGGCGCACGCTACCCGGCGAACCCCGCCCTCGCAATATCCCGCGCGATATGCTCTGTCTCCGTACAGCATGCGAAACGAGCGGGAGAGAACATGGAAGACCTGAGCGGGATCGACTGGGAAGACGCCTTCGAGAATGGCGGCTATATCGAGAATGGCAGCAGCTACCCGGATCTGTGGGCCAGGCGCGCCGCCGAATTCCGGTCGCGCCATGCCGATCGGATGAGCGAGGTGGCCTATGGGGATGCGCCCCGCGAAAGGATCGACATCTTCCGCCCCGACGGCGCGTCCAAGGGGCTCGTGGTCTTCGTGCATGGCGGCTACTGGCTGAAATTCAGCAAGGACATGTGGTCCCATCTGGCGGAAGGCGCGCTGTCTCAGGGCTGGACCGTCGCCCTGCCCGGCTACACGCTCGCCCCGGAAAACAGCATCCCCGGCATCGCGCAGCAGATCGCACGGGCCATCGATCACGCGGCTGGGCTGGTGGAGGGCCCGATCCATCTCGTCGGCCATTCCGCGGGCGGGCATCTCGTGACGCGGTCGGTTTCGTCGGGGAGCGCGCTCTCCGACGAAACCGCGGCGCGCATCCGGCGGGTGATCTCGGTAAGCGGTGTGCACGACCTGCGTCCGCTGCAGATGCATTCGATGAACGCGCGGCTGGGGATCACGCCCGAGATCGCCGCGAGCGAAAGCCCAGCGCTGCTGAAGCTGCGCCCCGGCGTGAAGGTTACCGTCTGGGTCGGCGCGGCGGAGCGTCCGGAATTCCTGCGTCAGTCTTCCTTGCTGGCCGAGCATTGGTCGTCTTGCGATCTGGTCGCCGCCTACGGGCGGCACCATTTCGACGTGATCGAGGAGCTGTCGGACCCGTCCAGCGCGCTCATCACGGCGCTTCTGAGCACGGATTAAGAAAGCGTCACCCGCCGCCCAAACCGCCTCACCGTTCCACACATCAGTTTCACGTTCGCGCGCTCGGGCTTCGCTGCACTTGCATTCCAACCGGCCTTGGGGTCTCAAAAGAGTGCATCTGTGCACCAAAGCGTCTTGCGAGTGTCGAACATGAGCGATGCCAAGAATACCTACGAACACAGCGTTCCCTTCTTCTGGCCGATGGCGGCGGCGATGGAGTGGCAGAAGATCGGGGTCGACGCGGTCGAAAAAGGGCTGACCTATTTCGACGAGGCGGCCAAGATCACGCACCCGCCCGACCCGGAATGGGCCACGAAGAACGACGTGCTGCTCGATCTCGACACGATGCGGCTGCGCGATTTCGGCGGCACGGGCGGCGGCATTCCGGTGATCGTCGATGCGCCCTATGCCGGGCATTCCTCGACCATCGCGGATTACGCCAAGGGCCAGAGCCTGATCGAGACGCTTTTGGATGCAGGGCTGGGGCGTGTTCTCTGCACCGACTGGAAAAGCGCGACGCCCGAGATGCGCGATTTCGACATCGACAAGTTTCTGGCCGAGATCAATGTCGCGGTCGATGATCTCGGCGGGCGGGTGATGCTGGTGGGGCTGTGTCAGGGCGGCTGGATGTCGGCGATGTATGCCGCGCGCTTCCCCGAGAAGGTCGCGGGTCTCGTGCTGGCGGGCTCGCCCATCGACACCGATGCCGGGCACGGGCCGATCCGCAAGCTCGCCCATGAGATGCCGCTTTCGGCCTATCAGGAGATGGTCGAGGCGGGTGAAGGCCGGATGCCGGGGCGGTTCATGCTCACCGGCTGGAAGAACATGCATGCCGATCAGCAGTATTTCGGCAAGTTCGTCGATCTCTACCAGCATATCGACGACCGCAATTTCATGAAGCGCACCGAGCGGTTCGAGAGCTGGTACGAGAACCCCATCGACCTGCCGGGGCGCTATTACCTGCAGGCGATCGATCTGCTGTTCAAACAGAACCTGTTCGCCAAGGGAGAGTTCGTGGGCCTCGGGCGCAAGCTCGATCTCGGCACGATCACCTGCCCGGCCTTCCTGCTGGCGGGCAAGGCGGACGACATCACCACGCGCGAACAGGTGTTTGCCGCCGAGACGCTGCTCGGCACGCCGCGCAAGGATATCGTGAGCCGCCTCGTCGAAGGCGGGCATATCGGCCTCTTCATGGGCAGCCATACCCTTTCGAATGTCTGGCCGGAAATCGGCCAGTGGCTCGGAAAGCTCGGGGCCAAAGCTGGAGACACGCACAATGGACCAGACCGTCGCTGAACCGATGACGCAGCATGTGCCGAAAACAGACCGCAAGACAGGTCTGAGCGCGGCAGAGGCGGCAGAGAGGCTCGAGCGATACGGTCCGAACGCGCTCAAAAGCGACGAGAAAACTCTGCTACAGCGGATCGCGGGGTATTTCTGGGGGCCGATCCCGTGGCTGATCGAACTTGCAGCGCTTCTGTCGCTCGTGCTGCGCGACTGGTCCGATTTCGGCGTGATCTTCGTGATGCTGCTGCTCAACGCGGCCGTGGGTTTCAAGGAAGAGAGCAAGGCGAGTTCCGCCATCGCGGCGCTCAAGGCGCAGCTGGCGCCGAGTGCGCGGGTCAAACGCGACGGGACATGGCAGGAGATCGCGGCGCGTGATCTGGTGCCCGGCGACATCGTGCGCCTGTCGATCGGCCAGATCGTCCCAGCCGACCTGACACTGTTCGAGGGCAAATATCTCTCCATCGACGAGGCGGCTCTGACGGGCGAGTCGCTGCCCGTCGACAAGGCGGTCGGTGACAGCGCCTATTCCGGCTCGGTCGTGAAGCTGGGCGAGATGACCGGCGAAGTCACCGCGACCGGGATGGAGACCTATTTCGGGCACACCGCCTCGCTGGTGCAGACCACGAATGGCAAATCGCATTTCCAGAAAGCCGTGATGCAGATCGGGAATTTCCTGATCGCAGCGGCGCTGGTTCTGGTGGCGATGATCGTGATCGTCTCGTTTCAGCGGAACAACCCGCCGCTCGAGGTGATCCAGTTCGCGCTGATCCTGACGGTCGCGGCGATCCCGGTCGCGCTGCCCACGGTTCTGTCGGTGACGATGGCGGTGGGGGCGGAACGGCTTGCGCGGATGAAGGCGATCGTCTCGCGGCTGGTCTCGATCGAGGAACTGGCGGGCGTCGATGTACTGTGCTCGGACAAGACCGGGACCCTGACACTCAACGAGTTGACGGTCGAAGATCCGCGCCCGGCAGAGGGCATCGCGGTCGAGGACCTGCTGCGCGCATCGGCGCTTGCCTGCGACCGCGACGCGCCCGATGCGATCGACACCGCGGTGCTGGCGGCGGCGGAGGGCATCGCGCTTGACGCTATCGAGACCGTCAGCTTCACGCCCTTCGATCCGGTCAGCAAACGCAGCGAGGCTGAGCTGCGCCACGAGGCCGATCGCTGGCAAGTCGCGAAAGGCGCGCCGCAGGTGATCGTGGAGCTTGCAGCCCTGACAGATGACGCACGCAAGGCGGTGGAGGACGAAGTCGAAACCCTTGCGCAGCAGGGCTACCGCGCGCTCGGGGCCGCACAGAAACGCGCCGGGCAGGACTGGGAATTCCTTGGTCTGCTGCCGATCATCGATCCGCCGCGCCCGGATGCGGCCAGCACCATCGCGGACGCGCGCAACATGGGGATCGATGTCAAAATCATCACCGGCGACCACGAAGCCATCGCGCGCCAGATCGCGGGCAAACTCGACCTCGGGCAGAAGATCTATCCCGCAGGCGAGTTGCTCGACGGCGACCCGGCCACGGTGGAGGCCAATGTCCGCGCCGCCGACGGTTTCGCGCGGGTCCTGCCCGAACACAAGTTCCGGATCGTCGAGGTGTTGCAGGCCGGACATTCCATCGTCGCGATGACCGGGGACGGCGTGAACGACGCCCCTGCCCTGCGCAAGGCCGATGCCGGGATCGCGGTGAGCGGGGCCACCGATGCCGCGCGCGCCGCCGCCGATCTGGTGCTGACCGACAAGGGCCTGTCGATCATCACCACGGCAATCGAGGAAGCCCGCCGCATCTTCGAGCGGATGACGAGCTATGCCACCTTCCGCGTCGCCGAGACGATCCGGGTACTGCTATTCATGACGCTCTCGATTCTCGTCTTCGATTTCTACCCTGTCACTGCGATCATGATCGTGCTGCTGGCGGTGCTGAATGATTTCCCGATCATGATGATCGCCTACGACAATGTCTCGGTCTCGCCACGCCCGGTGCGCTGGGACATGCGGCGCGTGCTGACGGTGGCGGCGACGCTTGGCGTGACCGGGGTGATCGAGACCTTCGTGCTGTTCTGGTTCGTCGATGCCTATCTCGGCCTGCCGCGCGACCAGATCCAGACGATCATCTTCCTCAAGCTTCTCGTCTCGGGGCACATGACGCTGTTCGTCACGCGCCATCAAAGCTGGTTCTGGCGGCGCCCCTTCCCGGCGCTGCGCCTGTTCGCGACGACGGAGGCCACGCAATTGCTGGGCACGCTGATCGCGGTCTATGGGCTGTTCGTGACGCCGATCGGCTGGGGGCCCGCGCTGCTGGTCTGGCTCTATTGCCTCGTCTGGCTGCCCCTCGAGGGGGCGATGGCCTTGCTCATACGCGCGCTTTATGATCGCAGGGCACAAGCGCGCGGGCAGTAAGCCCATCACGGCGCTTGCAGGAGGCACATGACGGACGACACGCAAGAGGCAATGGAAACCCCGACAGGTAAACGCGGGCGCGGATTGCCGATGGGCATCTGGGCGCTGGGGTTCGTGTCGCTTTTCATGGATGTCTCCTCCGAGATGATCCATGCGCTGCTGCCGGTCTACCTGATGACCGGACTTGGCGCGACGGCGCTGGCGGTGGGTGTGATCGAAGGGATCGCCGAAGCCACCGCCGCGATCACCAAGGTCTTTTCTGGGGCGCTGTCGGACCGGATCGGGCGGCGCAAGGAGCTGGCCGCGCTCGGCTACGGGCTGGCGGCTGTGACGAAACCGATCTTTCCGCTCGCGCCGACCTTCGACTGGCTTGTGGCCGCGCGCTTCATCGACCGGGTGGGCAAAGGCATCCGGGGCGCCCCGCGCGATGCGCTGATCGCCGACCTTGCGCCGGGCAAGATGCGCGGCGCGGCCTTCGGGCTTCGGCAATCGCTCGACACGGTGGGCGCCTTCCTCGGGCCGCTCGCCGCGATCGGGCTGATGTGGCTGTTCTCGGACGATTTCCGCTCGGTCTTCTGGGTCGCGGTGATCCCGGCTTTCCTGTCGCTCGGGCTGATCCTGTTCGTGGTGAAAGAGCCCGCCCATCCCCGCGCGCAGCGGCAGGTGCGCAACCCCCTCGCCCGGTCAGAGCTCAAGCTCTTGGGTAACGTGTTCTGGTGGGTCGTGGTCGTCGCGACGCTGTTCACGCTCGCCCGGTTCAGCGAGGCCTTCCTGATCCTGCGCGCCAATGACGACGGCATCCCGGTGATGCTGGTGCCGCTGGTTCTGGTGGGGATGAACGCGGTCTATGCGCTGATCGCCTATCCGGTCGGGGCGCTTTCCGACCAGGTCGGTCGTGTCGGGCTGCTACTGGTCGGGCTGGGGCTGTTGATCGCGGCGGACCTGACGCTCGCGCTGGTCGGCGGGATCGGCGGTCTTGCGATCGGTGTGCTCCTGTGGGGAATGCATATGGGCTTCACACAGGGGCTGCTGGCCGCGCTGGTGGCCGAAGCCGTCCCGGCAGAGTTGCGCGGCACCGCCTTTGGCATGTTCAACCTCGTCACCGGCGTGGCGCTGCTGATCGCCAGCGTGATCGCAGGGGCGCTATGGGAGTTCGGCGGCGCGCAATGGACCTTCCTCGCGGGCGCGAGCTTCGCGACGACGGCGGTGCTGGGCCTGCTGCCGCTGCGCAGCCGGCTCAACGGGACGCACAAGCCCAAGACCTTAGGCTGACGCAGAAATTGCGCCGCGCGGAAGACGCGCGGCGCTTTCGTCAGATCAGGCAGTTTCCTCGACCGCGAGCCCCAGCTCCTCGATCATTGCATCGCGCATGACGAATTTCTGCGGCTTGCCGGAAACCGTCAGCGGCAGGCTCTCCTTGAACCGGATCACCGCCGGAATCTTGAAATGCGCGATCTCGTCGCGGCAGAACTCGCGGATAGCCTCCTCGGTCAACTCGGCGCCATTGCGCGGCACGATCCATGCGGCGACGATCTCGCCCAGCCGGTGATCCGGGATGCCGAAGACCTGCGCCTGACTGATATCGGGATGGGTGTAGAGGAACTCCTCGACCTCCCGCGGATAGACGTTCTCGCCGCCCCGCAGGATCATGTCCTTCACCCGTCCGGTGATGTTGCAATAGCCCTCGCTGTCGATCCGGGCGAGATCGCCCGTATGCATCCAGCCATCCGCATCGAGCGCGTCATTCGTGCGCTCGGGCTCGCCCCAATAGCCGCACATCACCGAGTAGCCGCGCGTCAGCAGCTCGCCCTGCTCGCCCACATTGGCGAGCGAGCCATCCTCGCGCACGATCTTCACCTCGAGATGCGGCTGCACCTGACCCACCGAGGACACACGTTTTTCCAAGGGTGTATCGGTGGCCGACTGGAACGAGACCGGGGCGGTCTCGGTCATCCCGTAGGCGATCGTCACTTCCGACATGTGCATCTTCGATTGCACCTGCTTCATCACCTCGATCGGACAGGGTGCGCCCGCCATGATGCCGGTGCGCAGCGACGAAAGGTCATGGTTCGCGAAATCGGGATGCTCCAGCATCGCGACGAACATGGTCGGCACGCCGTAAAGTGCGGTGCAGCGTTCGGCCGCGACGCATGCCAGCGTGACGGGCGCGTCGAAGCCTTCGCTCGGCACGACGATAGCCGCGCCCTTGGTGACGCAGCCCAGCGTGCCCATCACCATCCCGAAGCAATGGTAGAACGGCACCGGGATGCAGACGCGGTCCTGTTCGGTCGCCAGCATCGCGCGGGTCACGAAATGCGCGTTGTTGACGATATTGCGATGCGTCAGGGTCGCGCCTTTCGGCGATCCGGTGGTGCCGGAGGTGAACTGGATGTTGATCGGCTCGTTCGGGTCGAGATGTTCGGTGACAGCGTCGAGCGCGCCTTGGTCCTGCGCCGCGCCCATCGCCTCGACATCCGAGAAGCGATGACAGCCGGCATGCTGGGTCTCTCCCAGAGTGATGATGTCGCGCAGATCGGGCAGTTTCATGGTTTCCAGCTGACCGGGCTCACTCTTCGCAAGCTCCGGCAGCAGGCGCTGGATCATCGACAGGTAATCCGAGCTCTTGAAGGTCTCGGCCAGCACCAGCGCCCGGCAGCCGGTCTTGCGCAGCGCAAATTCCAGCTCGTGCAGGCGATAGGCCGGGTTGATGTTCACGAGGATCACCCCGATCCGCGCCGTCGCGAACTGCGTCAGCAGCCATTCCGAACGGTTGGGCGACCAGATACCGAGCCGATCGCCATGCCGAAGCCCGAGCGCGAGCAGCCCCGAGGCGAGCCGGTCGACCCGCTGCGCGAACTCCGCCCAGGTCCAGCGAATGCCTTCCGAGGTGAAGATGGCGCCGTCGCGATCGGGCCAACGCTCGACAGTGCGCTTGAGCACGGCCGGGATCGTATCCTCGATCAGCGGGGTATCGGTCGGCCCGGCTACATGGGCCAGACCACGTTTCGGCACCACGCCGAGATCTGAGTGCGGGTTGCTCTCGCTTTGCATGACTTCCTCCTCTGGCTCCCCATCGCCGGCACATTCGGCCGATGATCCTCCTTGGGGCGCTCACATTAAATGAACGATGGTTCATTTAATGCAACCCTAAACCGCAGAAACAAGAAAATCATGCTGCGCTCGCGAAACCGTGTTCGAGGCGATCGCGCCGTCGGAGCCCTGCAAAACCTGACGACTCGCGGCATTTCTGCTATGGTTGGAAGTGGTCTAATCTTCTGAGGGAGGAGCGATGATGCGACCGGAACTCATGACACGCCGCCGCGCATTGCGTCTCGCGTTCGAGCGTTACATCGAGGCGGACAAGGCGTGGCGCGACGCGCTCGTGGGCTTGAACGACTGGTTTCCGCGCAGCGCGAACCGTCGTCCGGGGTTGATCGGAAATCCGGGTTCGCCGATCCGACGGCTTTACGATGCGCGCAGCCGGGCGCTGCTGCGCCTAGAAGTCACGCAGGTCAAACTGGCCACTGCGAAACGACGACTGGCAGAGCGCCGTGCGCGCGAGTTGCCGCCCGTGTTTCTGATCGGGCCGCCCTGCTGAGCAAGGGCGACGCACTCGCAGATTTCACCCGACAGGACGGCGGCGGCACGTGTCCTCCGTCCGGGGGTGCTTGTCATTTCCAAAACTCTGACGCAGCTTCGCAACGGGCAGCACCGTTCGAGCGACGGCGCGGCGCGGGTCGCGACTCGCCGATAGGCCCCCGATACGACCTTTCTGGAGAGCTTCATGCGCACGTTCGTCACGATCACCCACGAGGATTGCCTCGCTCACGACACCGGGCCCACCCATCGCGAGCGGCCGTGGCGCCTCGAGACGGTGCGCGGCCTGATCGACGAGATGGAGCTGCCGGTCATCGAGGCGCGCGAGGCGAGCGACGAGGATCTCCTGCTGGGCCACGACGCGGCTTATCTTGAAGCGCTCGAAGAGGTCTTCGCGCGTGAGGAGCATGCAGATCTCGATTCGGACACGCATGTTTCGCCGGGCTCGCGCCGTGCGAGCCGCCTGGGCGCGGGCGGGGCCTTGCAGGCCGTCGATCTCGTTCTCACGGGCGAGGCCGAGCGCGTGTTCGTCGCGACTCGCCCGCCCGGGCACCACGCAACGCGGACGCGGGCGATGGGGTTCTGCATCTACGGCAATACCGGGCTTGCGGCGCTGCATGCGCTCGAACGTCACGGCCTGTCGCGCGTCGCGGTGCTCGATTTCGACGTGCATCACGGCAACGGTACGCAGGATATCCTTTGGGACGAGCCGCGCAGCCTGTTCATCTCGTCGCATCAGGAGCCCAAGTCGCTCTGGCCCGGCACCGGGGCGCGGTCGGAGACGGGCGCGCATGACAACGTGCTCAACCTGCCGCTCGCCAGTGGCAGCGGCGCGTCCGAGATGAAGGTCGCCTGGGAGGACGGGCTTGCCCGGTTGGAGGCCTTCAATCCGGATTTGATCATCGTATCCGCCGGGTTCGACGCGCATCGCGAGGACGACATCTCGGGCCTGCTCTGGACCGCCGGGGATTACTGGTGGCTGACGAGCGCGATCCGCGGCGTCGCGCGCCGTTGCTGCGACGGACGCTTGGTTTCCTGCCTGGAAGGCGGCTACAACCCGACCGCGCTCGCGGAAGGCGCAGCCGCGCATCTCGAGGCGCTTGCGCAGTGATCGCCGGGGCGCGCTCATATCAGGGGCGCGACAGGCGATGCCCGGTCCGCTCAGTTTCCGCGAAAACCTGAAGCAGGCACGAAATGGCACGTAACCGCTATTACACCGGCCCGGTCAGCGACCATTTCGACGGCGAGCGTTTTCACCCGCATGGCCAGCCGTCCACGGATCGCTCCTTTCGCGACATCCTCAAATGGCGGCGCGAAGGGCAGCGCGCCCGGTGGCCCAAGCACGTCCCCATTGAGCCGAGCGTGCCGCCCGAGCGCAGCGACGCGGCGCGGCTCACCATGGTCGGCCATGCCTCGGTTCTCATTCAGGTCGCAGGGCTCAACCTGCTGACCGATCCGGTCTGGTCGGACCGCGCGAGCCCGCTGCGCTTTGCCGGGCCTAGGCGCGTCACCGCGCCCGGGATCGCCTTCGACCACCTTCCGCCCATCGACGCGGTCCTGATCAGCCATAACCATTACGACCATCTCGACACCGTCACTTTGCGCAAACTGCACAAACGCCACCGTCCACGGATGGTGATGCCGCTAGGGACCGATGCGACGGTGCGAAAGGCGGTACGCGGGGCGCGGATCGAGACCGGCGATTGGCACGACCGCATCGCGCTGACCCCAGAGATCTCGGTCACGCTGACGCCCGCGAACCACTGGTCGGCACGGGGCCTCGGCGACCGGCGCATGGCTCTCTGGAGCGGCTTCTGGATCGACACGCCGCAGAGCCGGATCTGGTTCGCGGGCGATACCGGCTATGGCGACGGGGCGATTTTTCGCGACATCCGCGCCCGGCACGGTGCGCCGGACATCGCGGTGATCCCGATCGGAGCCTATGAGCCGCGCTGGTTCATGCAGCCCCAGCATGTCGCGCCCGAAGAGGCCGTGCGCATCTTCACCGATATCGGCCCCGCCCAAGCGCTCGGCTGTCACTGGGGCACGTTCCAGCTGACCGACGAGCCGCGCGAGGAGCCGCCCACCCTGCTCGGTCAAAGCCTCGCGGCCTCCGGGATCGCGGTAGACCGGTTCCGAGCCTTCGCGCCCGGCGAGGTCTATCTGGCACCCTCGACAGGGTAACTGCGTCGCACCTTCTTGTGGTGACGCAATCGAGCGGTCAAATTGAGGGCAGCGGGAATTCGGCTGTGCCGTCCCCTTCCCCGGGACGATCACGCGGCGGAAAGAGAGGGTTGAGATGAGCTGGTCCTATTCACTCGGCAAGATCGGCGGCACTGTGCTCAGGGTCCATGTCACCTTCGTTCTGCTGATCATCTGGATCACCGCCACCGCCTGGGCGGCGGAGGGGCCGCAGGCGGCGCTGGTCAACATGCTCTTCATCCTGTCGGTCTTCGCCTGCGTCGTGCTCCATGAATTCGGCCATGCGACGATGGCGGCGCGGTTCGGCGTACGAACGCCCGACATCACGCTTCTGCCGATCGGCGGCCTCGCGCGGCTGGAGCGGATTCCGGAAAATCCCAAGCAGGAAATTCTGATCGCCGTGGCGGGGCCCGCGGTCAATGTCGTGATCTTCCTGATCCTGACGATCTTCCTCGGCGGTCGCGGCTGGCTCAGCGATCTGCAATCGCTCGACAATCCCGCGCAAAGTTTCTGGGGCCGGCTTGCGCTGGTCAACGCGCTTCTCGTCGCGTTCAACCTGATCCCGGCCTTCCCGATGGATGGCGGGCGGGTCTTCCGAGCGGCTCTCGCGCTGTTCATGGACCGGGTGAAAGCGACGCAGGTCGCAGCCCGAACCGGGCAGGTCATCGCCGTGCTCTTCGCCTATTGGGGTCTGACGAGCGGCAACCCAATCCTCGTGCTGATCGCGGTGTTCATCTTCTTCGCGGCGGGATCGGAAAGCTCCGACGCGGCGATGCGCGGTCTGGCCCATCGGGCGGCGGCGCGCGACGCCGTCATCACCTCCTTCGTGTCGCTGACACCGGAAGATACGATCGACACCGCCGCGCAGGCGATCCTGCACAGCTCGCAATCGGAGTTTCCCGTGCTCTCGCCCGAAGGACAGATCCTCGGCTTCGTCACCCGCGAGAGCGTGCTGGCCCGGCCCGATCCCGAGTTCCGCCAGACACCGGTCTCCGAGATCATGTTCCGCGATGTGCCGGTCGTGTCGCTGAAGACCGGGATGGACGACGTGCTCGACGCCTTCGCGCGGCAGCGCATCCCGGCGGTGGCGGTGGTGGGGGCGAACGGCAATTTCGTGGGCTTCATCAACCGCGAGAATATCGGCGAATGGTTCATCCTCGCCCGCGCCCCTAGCGTGCGGCGCGGAAGGTAAGCCCGAAAGCGGCGCCCTGCTCTAGAGATAGACCGACAAGCCTCGCCAGCCCGCAAGCACAGCCGAAATCGCCATGACCACGATGGCTATCGTCCGGTACTGAGCGTTGTCGAGCCGCGCGAAGGCCGTAGTGCCCGCCCATGTGCCGAGCGCCAGCGCGGGCACCGAAACCAGCGTCAGCCAGAGCGCATCGCCATTCACGGCCCCCGCAAGGATCAGCCCGGGCGTTGCCAACAGCGAGGCCACGAAGAAGAATAGCAGCAACGAGGCCCGCGTCTGCATCGCCGTGGTGCCTGCCCCGAGGTAATAGGCCACTGCGGGCGGCCCCGGCATCGCCGCGAGCCCGGAAAACGCGCCCGAGGCGACGCCCGCCAGCAGCGCGAGCCCGCCATGGGGATGCGGGCGCGCAGGCTTGTAGCGCAACAGCAGCATCAGCCCCGCGAGTACGGCGAGCGCGATCATCACCCGCGCGGCATCGGCGCTGACCGCGCTGAGCGCGAAAATCCCGACCGGCGTACCCACAATCGCGCCCAGCGACAGCCGCGCAAGCGAGGGTTTGTGCACATGCCCGTGAAGCGTGAAAAGATCGCGGCACCCGACCACGACCTGCAGCAGCACCGCCAGCGTCACCGCCTCGATCGGCGGCACAATCAGCGAGACGATCGGCACCACGGCCAGCGCGAAACCGAACCCCGCAATGCCGCGCAGGAACGCCGAGAAGAACACGGCGGTGATGACCAGCAGGGTCGTTGCGCTCAGCATCCGGTCACGTCTCGGCCTGCGCGATCCGCGCTGCACAGCCCGCCGCGCAGAAGGCGACCAGCCCCTCGACCGAGGCTTGCGCATCGGACTGCGAGGCCAGCGCCGCGATCCGCCATTCCGAGGTCAGGAAGGCCAGAAGGGCTGCGACCGAATAGACGAACCCTTCTGCCACCACCGCCCGGCCCACCTTGGGATGCAGCGCGCAGATTTCATCCATGAAACGCTGTGCGGTCGGGTCGAAAAGATCGGTAGAAATATCGGCCCAGGCCGGATCGGCCGAGACCATCGCCACCAGCCGCGCATAGGCCAGCCATTGCGGATCGCTGCCTGCCGCCTTCACCAGATAGGGCCGGAAGAAGCAGCCGAGGATCGCCGTCAGATCGAGCGCCCCCTGCCCCTTTGCCTGCGCCAGAGCCTCCAGACGCAGACGCGCCAGCTCTTCGGCGCGCCGCTCCACCACTTCGCGAAACAGCGCCTCTTTCGAGCCCCCGTGATGGTTCACCAGCCCCAGGGGCACCTCGGCCAGCGCGGCGATGTCGCGCACCTTCGCGCCCTCGAATCCGTCCCGCGCGAACACCGTTTCCGCCGCATCGAGAATCCGTGAACGACTCGCGAGAGAGCGCTTTGACGGCGCTCTAAGCCTTTGTTTCTCGGTCGTCTTTTTCGTCATCAGATCGGGGCTTGCTTATTTTGAACAATGGTTCAATTTAAAAACGTCTGGGAGGAGACGCAAGATGACAGATACGAGGGGCAGGTTCGCCCTGATCGGCGCGGGCCCGATGGGTCTGGCCGCGGCCAAGGTGCTGGGCGAACAAGGGGTAGACTATCAGGGGTTCGAGCTGCACAGCGATGTGGGCGGGCTCTGGGATATCGAGGGCGCGCATTCGACGATGTATGAAAGCGCGCATCTGATTTCCTCGAAGCGGATGACGGAATTCACCGATTTCCCGATGCGCGAGGAGGTGGCGGAATATCCCAGCCACCGCGAGATGGCGCAGTATTTCCGCGATTTCGCCGATCATTTCGACATTCGGCGCCATTACCGCTTCAACGCCAAGGTGACGAAGGTTGAACCGCTGGGCGGCGATGGCGAAGGCTGGCGGGTCGGTTGGCGCGATAGCGAGGGCGAGCATTCTGAGATCTATGCAGGCGTTCTGATCGCCAATGGCACGCTCTCCGAACCGAACATGCCGGAGTTCCCCGGCCAGTTCGACGGCGAGTTGATCCACTCCTCGGCCTATCGCGACCCGTCGCAATTCACCGGCAAGCGCGTGCTCGTCGTGGGCGCGGGCAATTCGGGCTGCGACATCGCGGTGGACGCGATCCATCACGGCAAAAGCTGCGATCTCTCGATGCGGCGCGGCTATTACTTCGTGCCGAAATACGTCTTCGGCAAACCCGCCGACACGCTGGGCGGGGCGATCAAGCTGCCGATGTGGCTCAAGCGCAAGATCGACGGCGCGCTGCTGAAATGGTTCGTCGGCGATCCGCAGAAATACGGGTTTCCCAAGCCCGATTACAAACTCTACGAGAGCCATCCGATCGTGAACTCGCTGGTGCTGTTCCACGCAGGTCACGGCGATCTGAAAGTGCGCGCGGATATCGAAAGGCTCGACGGCAAAACGGTGCACTTCAAGGATGGCGCGCGGGCCGAGTATGACATGATCCTCGCGGCCACCGGCTACAAGCTGCACTACCCCTTCATCGCGCCGGAGCTGCTGAACTGGCAAGGCGACGCACCGCATCTGTACCTTAACGCGATGCACCCCAAGCGCGACGATCTCTTCGTGCTGGGAATGCTCGAGGCGAGCGGGCTTGGCTGGCAGGGCCGTCACGAACAAGCCGAGATGGTGGCGCGCTACATTCGCGGGCTGCGCGAGGGATCGGAGGCCGCGAAGCGCCTGCAGGCAAAGAAGGCCGAGGGGTTCGAGCGTGCGACCGGCGGCATGGCCTATCTCAAGCTCGCGCGGATGGCCTATTACGTGGACAAGGCGACCTATCGCAAGGCGGTCACCGGCTGGATCAAGGCGCTCGGCGGGAAGGCCCCGGCATGACCGGGCTCGACGCGGTCCGGCTGAATTTCAGCCCCGGCGCCCTGCATCTGCTCAACGCGATCCTCGGCATCGTCATGTTCTCGGTCGCGATCGACCTCTCCCCCCGCGATTTCCGCCCGCTGGTGCGCAGGCCCTGGGCGCTGATCGTGGGGTTCACGTCGCAGTTTCTGGTGCTGCCCGCGCTGACCTTCGGGCTGGTGCTGGCGCTGCAGCCCAGCCCGTCGATTGCGCTCGGGCTGATCCTCGTCGCGGCTTGTCCCGGCGGGAATGTCTCGAACTTCTTCACCCATCGGGCGGGCGGGAACACGGCGCTGTCGGTCTCGCTGACCGCCTTCGCCACGGTGGCGGCGATCGTGCTGACGCCGCTCAATATCGCGTTCTGGGGCAGCCTTTACGCCCCGACGCGCGCGCTGCTGCACGAGACCCATATCGACCCGGTGAGCGTGGCGATCACCGTGGGTATCATGCTGCTTTTGCCGCTGATCGCCGGGATCGCGCTGAACCATTACCGCTACGATCTGACGACCCGCATTCGCGATCCGCTGAAATGGGTGTCGATGGCGATTTTCGTGGCTTTCGTGGCGCTCTCGCTCAGCGCCAACTGGCAGTATTTCGTGCAATTCGTCGGGCTGATCGCAGGGATGGTGGTGCTGCACAACGCACTGGCCTTCGCGGGCGGCTATGGCACCGCGACGCTGGCGCGGCTTTCGCCCTTCGACCGGCGCGCGATCACTATCGAGACGGGTATCCAGAATTCAGGTCTCGGCCTCGTGCTGATATTCGCCTTCTTCGGAGGTTTGGGCGGCATGGCAATCGTCGCGGCTTTCTGGGGCATCTGGCACATCATCGCGGGCTTCGCGATCTCGACATTCATGAGACGAAAGGAGGCCGCGCGATGACCCGGATCCTGATTACCGGTGCGGGCGGCATGATCGGCCGCGTGCTGACCGCTGAACTCGCCGAAAGTGGCCATGAGGTCATCGCGACCGATCTGGCATGCCCCGACAACTTGCCCGAAGCCGTGCGCTTCGTGGCGATGGACGTCACCACCGACGCCCCCTGCAAGGTCATCGCGCGCGAACGGCCAGAGGTGATCGTGCATCTCGCCTCCATCGTGACGCCCGGTCCCGGCATGGGGCGCGAGCTCGCCTACCGCGTCGATGTGGAGGGCACGCGCAAGGTGCTCGCGGCTGCGCTTTCGGTCGGCGTGCGGCGACTTGTCGTGACTTCGTCGGGCGCGGCCTATGGCTATCACGCCGACAACCCCGTGCCGCTGCGCGAAAGCGATCCGGTGCGCGGCAATCCCGAGTTCGCCTATGCCGATCACAAGCGGCAGGTCGAGGAGATGCTGGCCGAAGCGCGCGCCACCCACCCTGCCCTCGAGCAGGTCGTGCTGCGGGTCGGAACGGTTCTTGGGAAGGGCACCGACAACCAGATCACCGCGCTGTTTCGCAAGCCGCGCCTGCTCGCGATCCGGGGTTGCGAGAGCCCTTTCGTCTTCATCTGGACCCGCGATCTGGCGCGCATCCTTATACGTGCCGCGACCGATGGCCCGCCTGGCATCTTCAACGTCGCGGGAGACGGCGCACTGGGCGTCACCGACCTCGCAAGACGTCTGGGCAAACCGGTGCGCCGCCTGCCCGCGCTCGGCATCAAGGCCGCGCTCGCCATCGCCCATCCGCTGGGCCTGAGCCGCTACGGGCCCGAACAGGTGCGCTTTCTGCAATACCGCCCCGTCCTCGCGAACGACGCATTGAAGGAAGTCTTCGGCTACACGCCAGAGCTGACCAGCGCCGAAGTCTTTGACCTCTGGGCGCGCGAGGCGGGGTTATGAGCGCGCGCGTCGCGGTAATCTCGGGCGGCGCCGGGGGGCTTGGGCAGGCGCTCTCGGCGGGGCTGCGCGCCGAGGGCTGGCAGGTCGTGCTGCTCGACCGGGATATCTCGGGCCTTACCGCCGCGCCGAATGAAGAGGCCATCGCCTGCGATCTGACCGATCCGGCGCAACTGGAGACAGCCTGCGAGGACATCCGCGCACGTCACCCCCGGATCGAGCTCGCGATCTACAACGCGGGCGTCACCCAGATCGGGCCGTTCTCCGAGCTGAGCGAGGCCGCACATCGCAAGGTCTTCGAAATCAACTATTTCGCGGCAACCGCGATGGCGCGGCATTTCCTCGAACCGCTGCGGGAAAGCCACGGCACGCATCTGGCGATTTCTTCGGTGGCGGGATTCTCGCCGCTCTATCACCGCACCGCCTATGCCGCGTCGAAACATGCGTTGGAAGGGTTCTTCAAATCGTTGCGTTCGGAGGAGGCCCCTCACGGCGTGCGCGTGCAGATCGCAGCCCCCTCCTTCGTGGCGACAAATCTAGAGCGGGCCGAGCGGCAATCCGACGGCATCGCACGTCCCGGAGCGGCTGCGGACGGGGTGGATTACATGACGCCCGAGGCTGCCGCGCAGGTGATCCTCGCCGGGCTGAAGCGCAACCGCCCGATGATCCCGGTAGGCCGCGTCGCGCGGCTCGCGTGGTGGATCAACCGCGCCTCGCCCGGGCTGTTCCAGCGGCTCATGGAGCGTAACATCGCGCGCGATCCTTCCTGACTTCCGCAGCCGCGACCTTTCGCAGCAGGACATGAGAAATTGCGCCCAACTTGATCGAGCGCATTGAAGCGACCCGTGCCCCCGGCGCTAATCTGCCCGTGATGAGGCACCGGGTCGCGTTTTGCGGCCCCCCTCACCGAACGAGCTTCAAGGGGAACGCGACATGAGTGTGACACAGCATGAAACCCCGCATGGCGGGATGCCCGGCTGGGCGTGGAGCGTGGTCGTCGCGGCAGGCCTCGTCGCGTGGTGGGGGATCTACCGCCAGCTCCCGGCCCTCTCCGAATGGATCGTCTCGTTCCTGCCGGTCACTCGCGACACGCATACTGGCGAGGCGCTGGCCTTCTTCTTCTACGACGTCCCGAAAGTGATGATGCTGCTAACGCTGATCGTCTTCGCGATGGGGGTCGTGCGCAGCTTCTTCAGTCCGGAAAAAACCCGCGCGCTTCTCTCGGGCAAGCGCGAGGGCGTCGGCAACGTGATGGCGGCGGGCTTGGGCGTCTTGACGCCGTTCTGCTCATGCTCGGCGGTGCCGCTCTTCATCGGCTTCGTCTCCGCGGGCATTCCGCTGGGCGTCACCTTTTCGTTCCTGATCGCAGCCCCGATGGTCAACGAAGTGGCGCTGATCCTGCTCATCGGCCTCGTCGGCTGGCCCGTGGCGCTGGTCTATCTCGGCTTCGGCCTCGCCATCGCGATCGTCGCGGGCTGGGTGATCGGCAGGCTCCATGTCGAGGGCTGGCTGCAGGACTGGGTGCGCGACATCCATTCCGGCGCGACCACGCCGGGCGCGGTCGAGAGCGACGATCTGAGTATGACGGACCGCTATCGCCTTGGCCTCGAGGCGGTGCGCGAGATCTTCTCCAGGGTCTGGATCTGGATCATCATCGGTATCGCTATGGGCGCTCTGATCCACGGCTATGTGCCGCAAGACCTGATGGTGCGTATCATGGGTTCGGGCACGTGGTGGTCGGTGCCCGCGGCGGTGCTGATGGGCGTACCGATGTACACCAACGCCGCTGGCGTCATCCCGATCGTCGAGGCGCTTCTGGGCAAGGGCGCGGCGCTCGGCACGGTTCTGGCCTTCATGATGTCGGTGATCGCGCTGTCGATGCCCGAGATGATCATCCTGCGTCAGGTCCTGAAACTGCGCCTGATCGCGGTCTTCATCGGGGTCGTCGCCAGCGGGATCCTTGCCGTCGGCTTCCTGTTCAACGCATTGTTCTAAGGAGAAAAGATATGAAGGATGTCAAGGTTTACGGCCCCGGCTGCAAGCGCTGCGAAAAGACCGAGGAGATAGTCAAGGAAGCGGCCGCCAAGCTCGGCATCGAGGTGTCGGTCGAGAAGGTTACCGACCCCCGCGCGATCGCCATGGCAGGCGTGATGTCGACCCCCGGCGTCTCGGTCGACGGGAAGCTGGTGCATACGGGCGGCCTGCCGGATAGCGGCAAGCTCGAGCGGTGGCTATCGGCCTGAGCGAACCCTACCCCACCGAAAGTTAGCCAAAAAGAAGACCCCGCGCCGGGTGGCGCGGGGTCTCTCATTTCAAAGCGCGAAGGCTCAGTTCAGTTCGCTCGCGCGCTCGGCATCGACCGTCTTCGAAGCCTCGTCGACCGCGGATTGCAGGTCGTCGAACACTTCGCCACCGTTCTGGACGTTCTCCTTGAACCAGCCATAGACCGGCTGCGCCGCATCCTGGAACTGCTTCTTCTGCTCGGGCGTCGGCACGTAGATCTCGCCGCCGTCCTTCTTGAACTCCTCATAGGCGGCGATCGACTTGCGCTTCGGCGAAGCGAAGGTCGCCTGCTGGAGCGCCGCGAACCCGTCCACGATCACGCGCTGCATGTCGGGCGACATGTCCTTGAACTTCTGGTTGTTCATCCACCACAGCGCCGCCATGTAGGCATGCCCGTCGAGCGTGACGTATTTCAGCCCGGCCTCGGGGAATTTCATGTTCATGATGTCGGTGATGCCGTTCTTGGTGCCGTCCACGACGCCGGTCTGCAGCGCGGTGAACAGTTCCGGCCACGGGATCGGGGTCGGCGAGGCACCCATCGCTTTCACCAGCTCCTGCGGCAGGTCCGCGACGATGGTGCGGATTTTCATGCCTTTCAGATCCTCGGGCGTTTTCACCGTGTGCTTGGTGTTGGCGAAGTTGCGCCAGCCGCCGGTGTTTCCGATCGTCATCAGGCGGATCATGTTGTCGCTGTCCGCCAGCGCCATCTTGCGCAGCTGCGAGGTGAAGTCGGTATGGGTCAGCACCTCTTCGGCAACCCGGTCGTTCGGCATCAGATACGGCAGGTCGAGCACCTGCACATAGGGGAAGATCCCCGCAGCCCCGCCGGAGGTCGAGATGTAGATGTCGAGCGAGCCATCCGCGATGCCCTGCAGACACTCTGCCCCGTTCGAGCACAGCTGCGTGCCGATGAAGAGGTCGACCTTGATCTTCCCGTTCGAGGCGTTCTCGACATAGTTCTTGAACACGACGAGACCGTCGTAATCCTCGTCATTCGTGTTCGAGTTGGCGACCGCGCGCAGCGTGATCGTATCGTCCTGAGCTTGTGCGGCCATGCCGAGCCCCGAGGCCAGAACGGCCCCCAGCGCAAGCGATTTCACGAAAGTTCTGAGCATCATTTCCTCCCTATATGCTTCAGTATCGTTTTAGTTGGCGAACCCCGTCAGACGGGGAATGGTCATCGAAATCGCGGGGAAGTAGGTGATCAGGAAGATCACGGCCACTTCGACCGCGAGGAACGGCAGGATCGCGCGGGCGATGGTCTCCACCCGTTCCTTCGACACCGCGGCGGCCACGAACAGCACCAGCCCCATCGGCGGCGTGGCGAGCCCCACGGTCAGGTTCACGCTCATGATGATCGCGAAATGAATCGGATCGACCCCGAGCCCGGTGAAAATCGGCGCGAGGATCGGCCCCAGCACGATGATCGCGGGGCCCGCGTCGAGGAACATCCCGACGATGAACAGCAGGATGTTGATCAGGAACAGCAGGATCAGCGGGTTCTGCGACAGGCCGAGGATGAACTCCGCCAGCGCTTCGGGGGCGTGCGACAGGCTGACGACCGTCTTGAACGCCATCGCCGCGCCCACGAGCAGCAGCACCACCGAGGACGTCAGCCCCGCCCGCATCAGGATATGCGGCAGGTCGCTCCAGCGCAGCGTGCGCAGGATGAAGAGGCCGACGATCAGCGCGTAGGCCACGGCGATCGCGGCGGCCTCGGTCGGGGTGAAGACGCCGCCCAAGATACCGCCCAGAATGATGACCGGCGTCATCAGCGGGAAGAAGGCGCGCAAACTCGCCTGTCCCCGCTCGGGCCATGTGTGTTTCTTCGAGGCGGGCGGAAACCCGTGTTTGTTGGCCATGAACTTGACCATCACCATCAGCCCGACACCGACCAGAACGCCAGGCACGATCCCCGCAAGGAAAAGCGCCGCGACCGACTGGCCCATCACATAGGCATAGATGATCATGATGCCCGAAGGCGGGATGATCGGCCCGATCACCGAACTGGCCGCGGTGATCGCAGCGGCGAATTTACGGGTGTAGCCCTGCTGCTCCATCGCCGGGATCAGCATCGAGCCCAGCGCGGACGTATCGGCCACTGCCGAGCCCGAAAGCCCCGCGAACAGCATCGAGGACAGGATATTCACATGCGCGAGGCCGCCGCGGAGATGGCCCATCATCGCCTCGGAGAACTCCACCAGACGGCGCGTGATGCCGCCCGAGTTCATCATCTCGCCGGCGAGCATGAAGAACGGGATGGCAAGCAGCGGGAAGCTGTCCATCCCGTTGTAGAGGTTGCGGTAAAGCAGCGCGAAGTCGCGCTCCTGCCCGTTCAGGAGCAGCATCGCGCCCGGGGCCGCGAGCAGCGCGAAGAAGATCGGGAAGCCGATCAGGATCAGGACGAGGAAAAGCGGAAGGAACCAGACCAGCATCACTCTGCCCCTCCAGCGATCGCGAGCACGGGCGGCAGCGGGTCGTCTCCGGTGCGCAGGGCCAGTAGGTTGCGCAGAATCAGCTCGATATTGACCAGCACCAGAAGCGCGAAGCCCACCACGAGCGAGGCCATCATCCAGCTGCGCGGCACACGGATCCAGGCGTCGAAGGTCAGGCTGTCGGGCACCCAGAGAGAGGCGGTCGCGAATTTGCCGCCAAAGCCGGTGATCCCGTCCCAGCCGAGTTTCAGCGCCGCGACCGAGACCATCAGCGAGAACACCAGAAGCACCAGCGTCAGGCCGCGCGCGACCAGCTTCGGCAGCATCGCCGCGAGCATGTCGATCGCCACGAACCCGCCCGAGCGGAAGGCCGAGGGCGCCATCAGCCCCCCCATCCAGAGCATGCAGAACCGCGCCGCCTCGTCAGGCCAGGGCAGCGCGTTGTTGAGCACGTAGCGAAACCAGATCTGGATCAGGATCGCGATGACCATCGCCGCCACGGCGACGACGCCCGCCCAGCGTCCGATCGCGAGCAGGATGTCGTTCAGCCGGACCAGCGGCCTGGCCAGGATTGTCAGCAGGGTCATGCGCGCGTTTCCTCCCTCGCGATCCCTTGAAGGCCCGGCGCCGCGCTCCTCCTGCGCGGCCCGGGCCGTATATGTGCCGTCTCAGTTCATCTCGATGCGCCGCACCTGGCCGCGGTAGAAGGCCAGCGCATCGCCATCGTCACGCATCACCGCGCGCTCGACCTGACCCAGCACCAGCAGGTGGTCGCCGCCCTCATGACAGGCCACGCGGTGACATTCGAACCGCGCGAGGCAACCGTCGATCAGCGGCACGCCGTGATCGTTCAGGTGATAGGCGTGGTCGAGCAGCGCGTGGGCGTTCTTCGTAGTCGCAAAGCAGAGATCGTCCTGATCGGCGGCGAGCACGTGGATCGCGTAATGCTCGGCCTTCTCGAAATGCACGAAACGTCGCGAATTGCGGTCCGGGGCCCAGATCACCAGCGGAGGATCGAGCGAGACCGAAGAGAAACTGTTCGCCGTAATCGCGACCGGGCCATTCTCGCTGGCGGCGGTCACGATGGTGATGCCTGTCGCAAACCGCCCGAAGGCGTCGCGCAGCAGGCGGGTGTTCTCGGGGCCCGGCACGAAGGTGCGCGGGGTAAACTGGCGGGTGGCGTTCATCATGGGACCTCCTGACCGAGTCCGGCCTCGTAGAGGCGGAACCACGTCTCCCTGTCGATCTGAACCTTCAAAGCATCGGAGAGCTTCGCGATGCGCTCGAGATTGTTGGTGCCCATCACCGGGATGATCCGCGCCGGATGTGCAAGCAGGAAAGCGGTCGCGACAGCTGCGCGATCGACGCCCTGCGCCTGCGCGATCTCGTCGAGCACCGCCTGCACCGGGCCCTCGCCTGTCATCAGCGCGCCGCCACCCAGCGGCGACCATGCCATCGGGGGTTGGGACTGACGCTGGTGGAAGGCCAGGTCGCCATTGGTGAAGGGCGCGAGGCAGCCGAGGCTGATCTCGATCTGGTTGGTCACGAGCGGCGTCTTCATCGCCGATTGCAGCAGTTCCCAGTCCCAGGGGCGGAAGTTCGACACGCCCACCGCACGCACCTTGCCCGAGGCTACGAGATCATCGAGCACAGCGCCTGTCTCGTGATGATCCATCAGCGGATCGGGGCGGTGGATCAGCAGCAGATCGATCCGGTCGGTGGCAAGCTCCCGCAGCGAGGTCTCGACCGAGGCTTCGATATGCGCGCGCGAGGTATCGTAATGCTTCACCTTGCGGTGGGAATGACGCCCCGCCGAGACGATGATGTCGCATTTCGTGACGATTTCCATCTGATCGCGCAGCGACGGGTCCTCGCGCATCGCCGCGCCGAAGATGCCCTCCGCCGTGTAGCCGCCATAGATGTCGGCATGGTCGAAGGTGGTGATCCCCTGCTCCAGACAGGCGTCGATCTTGGCGCGCACATGGGCGGGCGAGGTATCGGTGTCGTCGCCGAGGCGCCACATGCCATAGACGATCCGGCTGAGCGCCACGTCGGAGGTGAGGTCGATCTTTTCCATTAACGGCGTTCCCCTTCTGCGAGCGGTGTTGCGGGCGGTCCCATCGGGACGCGGCCATAGACTTCGGGCAGCGAGACCGTGTCGAGATGCGGCATCACGAGACGGCCGAACTGGCGGGCCTCGTCGATATGCGGATAGCCCGAGAGGATGAAGGCGCGAATGCCCATCTTGCGATATTCCTCGAGCTTCGTGAGCACCTGATCGGCCGAACCCACCAGCGCCGCACCGCAGCCAGAGCGCGCGCGCCCGACCCCGGTCCAGAGGTTCGGCTCGACATAGCCGCTCTCATCCGCGATCTCGCGGTTGCGCGCCTGTTTCGACACGCCAAGCGAGCTTGCATCATGCGCCCGCTCGCGGATCTTGCGACCTTCCTCGTCATCGAGCTTGGAAACCAGCTCCTGTGCGTATTCCTTCGCCTCTGCCTCGGTGTCGCGCACGATCACATGGACCCGCAGCCCGTAATCGAGCACACGGCCATGACGCTCGGCGGCCTCGTTGACGACCTTCATCCGGCCTTCCAGCTCTTCCTTGGTCTCGGGCCACATCAGGTAGACGTCGCAATGCTCTGCGCAAAGCTCGACCGCCGCCGGGGAATAGCCCCCGAAATAAAGTAGCGGGCCGCCCTGCTGATAAGGCTTCGCCGGGTCGGTGGTGAGGCCTTTGAAATTGTAGATCTGACCTTCGTAATTGATCTCGTCGCGGGTCCAGGCCTGTTTGAGGATCTCCACAACCTCGCGCGAGCGCTGGTAGCGGAATTCGCTCTCTTCCTTCTCGCCCGGGAAATCGGATGAGATGATGTTCACCGTCAGACGCCCCTCGAGCATGTGGTCGAGCGTGGCGATGGTCCGCGCCAGCATGATCGGTTGCATCTCCCCGCAGCGCACGGCGGCGAGGAAATTCATCCGGTTCGTGATCTGGCTGGCACCCGCGACGAAGCTCAGCGTGTCTTGGCCCACCTGATAGCTCGACGGGCACAGGATGTTGCGGAACCCCTGCCGCTCGGCTTCGCGCACGATGTCGGAGCAATGCGCCCAGCTGGAGCGCAGATCGCCTTCGGGCTGGCCCAGATAGCGATAATCATCCGAGCAAAGCGCCGAGAACCAGGACACCTCCGCGGCATCGAGATCGGCCGATCTTACCGGCACAACAGTCATGCGTTCCTCCCTCGCGATTCCCGTTCGATTTCCCTTCACTTAGCAGCCGCCTTGATATAGATCAATACTGTATCAATTTTTGGGGCGACCAAGTGACACAGGCAAATCAAGGGGCAGAGCGCACCGGACTGCCGATCTATCAGCAGATTTCCGAGATGCTGATTCGAGATATCGCGGCGGGACGACTCACCGACGGGGAGCGCCTGCCCCCGGAACGGACGATGTCCGCGCAGCTGAAGATCGCGGTGGGGACGTTGCGGCGCGCGCTGGAGGATCTCGAGGAGAAAGGCCTGCTGGAGCGTGTGCAAGGCTCGGGCAATTACATCCGCACCCGCAACCTGCGCGACCATTTCTACTCCATGCTGCGGATCGAACTGCTCTCGGGCGGCGGCTTCCCGAATGCCCGCATCCTCTCGGTCGACGTGATGGACAAGCCCGCCGACCTGCCTGCCTTCGGCACAGCCTCGCGTGCGAGCCGGGTGCGCCGCCTGCGTTTCCTCGATGAGACGCCAGTCGCGGCGGAGGAAATCTGGCTCGACGCCTCGAAGGGCGAGGTGAAAGCCGAGGATCTCGAGGACTCGCTTTACGCCTACTATCAACGCGCGCTCGGTTTCTGGATCGCGAGCGCCGAAGACCGGGTCAGCTTCGCCCCGATGCCGGACTGGGGGCCGTCGGAGCTCGACTGCCGCCCCGGTGAGACCGCTGGCTATATCGAGCGCTTCAGCTGGGCCGACGGGTCTGCCCCGGTCGAATTTTCGCGCACATGGTTCGACACCAGCCGCGCGCATTACGTTCAACGCATGAGATGAGGAGGCTCGGATGAGCGCCACCAAGACGGAACCCGTTCGCTACGGCATGATCGGCTGCGGCATGATGGGACAGGAACACCTGCGCAATATCGCACTGCTCGACGGGGCGGAGGTCGCGGCGATCTTCGAGCCCGACGCAGAGATGGCGCAGGCCGCGCAGACGCTCGCGCCGAGGGCGCAGATGGTGGCCTCGGTGGCGGAGCTTCTGGCGGTGGAGGCGCTCGACTGCCTCGTCATCACCAGCCCGAACTTCCGCCATCTCGAACAGCTCGAAGAAATCGCATCGACACGCCCGCTGCCGGTGCTCGTGGAAAAGCCGCTCTTCACCGCCCCGACCCATGCCGAGCGGCTGCAAGCCTTCCGCGACAACTACCCCGCCCCGGTCTGGGTCGCGATGGAATATCGCTACATGCCGCCGATCGCCGCCTTCCTTGACGAGGCCGAGGCAGCGACGGGCGGGATCACTATGCTCACGGTCCGCGAACACCGCTTCCCCTTCCTGTTCAAGGTCGGCAACTGGAACCGCTTCAATCGCTATACCGGCGGCACCTTCGTCGAGAAATGCTGCCACTTCTTCGACCTGATGCGCCTCGCGCTGAAGTCCGAGCCGGTGCGCGTCATGGCCTCGGCTCCTGCGCCGGTGAACCACGTCTCCGAGGACGGAGCACCCGACATCCTCGACGCGGGCTTCGCGATCGTCGAATTCGAGAACGGCGCGCGGGCGATGCTGGAACTGTGCATGTATGCCGAGGGCGCGCGCTATCAGGAGGAGGTCACCGCCGTCGGGCCCAACGGCAAGATCGAGGCGCTGGTGCCCGGCCCGACCCGCTTCTGGCCCGAGCATCTGGGGCTGCCGCCGGTACCGAAGCTGGTGATCTCGCCGCGCGATCCGAAGGGCCCGGTGGAGCGCGAGTTGCCCGTGCCCGAGGAATTGCTCGCCGCTGGCGATCACAACGGCTCCACCTATCACCAGCATGTCGGCTTCCTCGCTCTCGTGCGCGGAGAGCGCGCAGCACCCGAGGTCACACTGGAAGATGGTTGGGCCGCGGTCGCGATCGGTCAGGCCGTGCAACGCTCGATCGAGACCGGCGAGGCCGTGCACTTCCCTGCGCAGCCTTGGCGCCGCGTGGCCTGAAGACAGAACGGTCAGCCGGGCCTGTACGCAGGGCGTGGGCGTGGCGCTGCTGACGGCGCGCCCGCGACCTGCTGCAGGCAATCCTGCTGACCGATCATCTGACGGTCGCCGCCACTGGCCGGGCCGGCTGCTGGTCTGCTCGATGGCCGGGCTCGCCGATTTCGGGGCCGTCTGCCCGATCGTGATCTGGCGCTCGCATCTTAAACTTTTCGGGTAAGCTGTGGCTGGCGCGGACGCGAGGCCCGGTTTGGGCCCCTGTCGCACCGGACTATGTCATAGGGCATCCGCGGCGCGCGCGGGGACCGAAACCGAGCAAGGAGGACAGGCCATGAGCAAGGCACAGGCGGTGATCATCGGGGTGGGCGACGGGCTTTCCGCCGCCGTGGCGCGGGAGCTTGCGCCCGATTATGACCTGACTCTCGCAGCCCGCAGCACCGTGCGGATGCAGGCGCTGGCCGAGGAAATCGGTGCGCGCACGGTGCAGCTCGACGCGACCGACGAGGCCGCCATCGCGGCGCTGTTCGACGCTCTGCCAGAGCCGCCGCGCGTCGTGGTCTACAACCCCTCGGGACGGGTGCGCGGCCCGGTTGCGGAGCTCGACGCCGAAGAGGTCCGCGCCGCCGTCGAGATCACTGCGATCGGGGCGTTTCTCACCGGCAAACACGCCGCGCGCCGGATGCTGACGGCGGAGCCCGCCGACGGCACTCGCGGCACGATCCTGTTCACCGGAGCGTCCGCCGGGGTGAAAGGATTCGCACGCTCCGCCCCCTTCGCGATGGGCAAATTCGCGCAACGCGGGCTGGCGGAGAGCATGGCGCGAGAGTTGCACCCCAAGGGTATCCATGTCGCCTGGGTGAATATCGACGGAATGATCCTCAACCCCGGTCGCAGCGAGGCGCCGGACGAGCCCGGCTCGATGCTGCGCCCCGAGGCGATCGCGAAGACCTACCGCCAACTGATCGAGCAGGATCGCAGCGCCTGGACAAACGAGATCACGCTGCGCCCCTGGGTCGAGACGTTCTGAGGCGGCAGGCGCTCAGCGCCCCTTGCCCGCCTCCAGTGCCGCCGAACGCATCGCCGAGAGCGACTGGCGCGGGGTCAGCGCCTCGGGCGAGATCACGAGGTCCAGCACCGCGCCGGTCTCGGACGCCCGCGCACGTTCAAAGGCGGCGGCGAAATCCTCCGTCCGCTCGACCCGCTCGCCGTGGAAGCCATAGGCCTTCGCCAACGCCGCGAAATCCGGGTTCACCGCCATCGTCGTGCCCGACACGCGGGTCGGATAATTGCGCTCCTGATGGGCGCGGATCGTGCCGTAAATCCCGTTATTGAGGATCAGAATGATCGGCTGTGCGCCCGCCTGCGCGGCGGTGGCCAGTTCCTGCGACGTCATCTGAAAATCGCCGTCGCCCGCGAAACAGACCACGGTCCGCTCGGGCTGCGCCACCTTGGCGGCAATCGCGGCGGGCACCCCATAGCCCATCGCCCCCGATTGCGGCGCAAGCAGCGTGGCCTTCGGCCCGAAGCGGAAGAACCGCCCCGGCCAGACCGCGAAATTGCCCGCCCCGTTGGTCAGGATCATGTCCTCGGGCAGTTCCTCGCGCAGATAGGCGCAGACCTTGCCCATATCGACCGGCGAGGGCAGCTCCGGCAGATCGAAGCCAGCGTCATAGGCCGCCCGTCCCTCGGCGCGCCAATCGGCCCAGCCGCCTTTGACCGGGTCCATTGCGCCAAGTGCGGCGGCAAAGGCGTTCGGCCCGGCATGGATGCCCAGTTCGGGACGGTAGATCTTGCCGATCTCCAGATCTGAGCCGTGGACATGGATCAGCCGCTGCGCGGGCTGCGGCACATCCAAGAGCGTGTAGCCGTCGGTCGTATTCTCGCCAAAGCGCGCATTGATCGCGAGGATCACGTCGGCCTCGCGCATCAGACGCTTCACATGCGGCGCCATCCCGACGCCCGCATCGCCACAGAAAACGGGTGATTTATTGTCGAACTGGTCTTGATAGCGAAAGACCGAAAGCACAGGGATATCAGAAGCTTCCGCGAAGAACTTAATGGGCGACGTGCCGTCCCCGCGCCAGTTGCACCCACCGTAGAGGATCAAGGGACGCTCGGCCCCGGCGAGCATCTCGCGCAGTTCGCCCATCACCGTCGGATCGGGCTGCGGCTCGGTGATCCGGACGGGCGCGCCAAGCGGCGCGGCCTCGGTCCTCGCGGTCAGCATGTCCTCGGGCAGCGCAACCACGACCGGGCCGGGCCGCCCGCTCACAGCCATCGTCCAGGCCCGCGACAGAATTTCGGGGATACGTTCGACCCGGTCGATCTCGACCGCCCATTTCGCCATCGTCCCGAAAACCGCCTTGTAATCGAGCTCCTGAAACGCCTCGCGGCCCTTCATATCGGTGCCGACCTGCCCCACGAAGAGGATCATCGGTGCGGAATCCTGCATCGCGGTATGCACCCCGATCGAGGCATTGGTCGCCCCGGGGCCGCGCGTCACCATGCAGATGCCCGGCTCCCCGGTCAGCTTACCATATGCGGCGGCCATGAAGCTCGCCCCGCCTTCCTGACGGCACAGCACGAAATCGAGCGTGCCTTGCGTGTCGTGCAGCGCATCGAGCACCGCGAGATAGCTTTCGCCCGGCACCCCGAACGCCTTGCGCGCACCGAGCCCTACGAGGCTCTCGACCAGAAGTTGACCACCGTTTCTCATGCGCGCGCCTCTCTCCCTCTTGTGCCGCTCCGCGCTTCGGCGCGGATCTGCGAGAGGCGTAGCACGCGCCAAATCCGAGCGCACCCCCGGCACGTCGCAAGCGCGGCAGATCACCCGGCGAGGTAGGTCCGGAACCACGCGATCATGCGCTCCTCTGCCAGCTTAGCGGCGGCCTCGTCGTAGCGCGGCGTCGTGTCGTTGTGGAACCCGTGGTTCACGCCCGGATAGATATAAGCCTCGTAGCGCTTGTCGTTTTCCTCGAGCGCCCTTTGATACTCGGGCCACATCGCATTGATGCGCTGATCGAGCGCGGCGAGTTGGATCAGTAGCGGCGCCTCGATCATTGCGACCTGTGCGCTGTCGGGCGCGGCCCCGTAGAACGGCACGCCCGCGCCCATTTCCGGGTAGGCGACAGCGAGCTTGTTCACCACGCCCCCGCCATAGCAGAATCCGGTCGCGCCGACCTTGCCGTTGGTGCCGTCGAGCGTCTGGAGATACTCAAATCCCGCGAAGAAATCATTGAGCAGCGCCCCCTGATCGAGACTGCGCTGCATCTCGCGGCCCTCGTCGTCATTGCCCGGATAGCCGCCGAGAGAGGACAACCCATCGGGCCCCATCGCCACGAACCCCGCCTTGGCGAGCCTGCGAACGACGTCGCGGATATAGGGATTGAGGCCGCGGTTCTCGTGCACGACGAGGATCGCGGCGGGCGGATTGTCCGGGTCGATCTGCGTCGGGCGCACCAGATAGGCGGTGATCTCGCCGGTGCCGTTCGGGCTGGGATAGGTTATGTCCTCGCCCTGAATGTCGGGATCGTCCTCGGCCACCTGCTGGGCGAGCGCGTAATTCGGCGCGAGCGCCCCGAGAATCGCGACGGCGGTCAGGCCACCCACCGCCCATTTCCCCGCGCGGTCGAGAAATTCCCGTTTCGAGATTTTGCCATGGACATAATAGTCATAAAGATCGAGAAGTTCCTGGTCGAAATCGGCCGCCGTCAAGCGACGCGCATTGGCTGGGTCGGTCATGGATGAATCCTCCTCCTGAGAGGAAGAAGCATATCACGGACGCGTGAATTGCCCTCATCTTATCGACGGATAGTTCAGGCAAGGCGCCCGCCCAACGCCGCCGCTGCCGCCACCGCCAGCGGCATGGGCATAGCGCATAGATCACAGATCAAATTTCCCTATCGGCCTTGGGTTGCATCTTGCAATTACGTTACGTTTATAAGTTGTCTGGCGTCATCGCCCCGCCCCGCTGAAACGCGCATTCTCGAGGAGCCTCGAATTGAAAACGCTACGCCCCGTCATCGGCCTTGTCCTCGTCGCGGGCGCTCTTTGGGTCATCGTCGGAGAGCAGATGTCGGGCGTCAGTGCCGACGCCGTCGTCAATGCGCCCGTCGTCACCGTACGCAGTAGCACTGCGGGCAAGCTTTCGATGCCGAAGCGCCCGCTCGGCGCGGATGTCGCCAAGGGCGAACGACTTGCCACTGTAGATGACAGCCTGCCCGACAGGACGCGGCTCGACGATCTGCGGATGGAGGTTGCGAACGCGCAGGCGACCGTCGATCGTATCAAGAGCGATCTCGGCGCAAAACGGGCGCAACGCAAATCCTATGGCGAGCGCACCAAGATTTATCGTGAACATCGCATTGCCGAGATCGAGACCAAGCTGAAATTCGCCCGCGCGCGGCTCGACCGGCTCCAGCCGAAGGCGCAAGGCTCGGAGACGAGCGCGACCAAGGTTGCGCAGACCGCCCCGCCCGCCACCACGGACACCGCTCCTCTGATGCAGGCGCGCGAAGACGTGGCGCTGCTCGAAATTTCGCTCGACGCGGCCAAGTCGGGCGTCTTTCTCGGCGACGGCTATAACGACGCGCCGAGCTCCGAACAGCGCGGTGCCGATCTGGATGGGGCGATCGCCTCGCTCGAAGCGAACCTCACGGAGGCCCAGACCCGCCTCAAGACGCTGGAAGACCGCCGCGCGCAGGAACAGACGCGGGTGACCACGATGTCCTCCAGCCATGTGACCTCGCCTGCGAACGGGATCTACTGGGAGACACTGCAGGCGGATGGCGTGACGGTGCAGCGGGGCGATCCGATCATGGAGCTCGTCGATTGCGACGTCCCGCTGGTGACCGCCTCGGTGAGCGAAGGGGTCTATAACAGCCTCAAGGTGGGCGATTCCGCGACGTTCAAACTGGCCTCGCGCGACAGGATTTACGACGCGACGGTCGCCCGGCTCGCAGGGAGTGGCGCGGCGGAGGTCTACCAGCATCTCGCGATCGCGCCGAACAAGGAACATCTCGAGCGTTACGATGTGACCCTTCTCGTCCCGGAACTGAAATCGGATCCCGATCTCGACTGTCCCGTGGGGCGGACCGGGCGGGTATTCTTCGAGCGCCGCCCCCTCGACTTCCTGCGCTGAGGACGGGACGGCATGTTCTTCTATCCGCAACTGGGAGAGCTTGGCTCGGCGGCGATGCAGCTCATCCTCGTGGTGGGCATCACGGCCATCCTGCCGAGCTTCGTCAACACGCGGCGCAACTGGCACCGCACGGTCTTGCTGGGGATCAGCGCCGTTCTGGCGCTGCGCTATATCTGGTGGCGCGGAACTGAGACCCTCGCCCCGCCCGGCCTGACGCTGGACGCGCTGGCGAGCTGGTCGCTCTATGCACTCGAAGGTCTCACCATGATCGGCTCGCTCAGCGCCTTTCTGGTCCTGTCGCGGATCAAGCTGCGCAGCGAGGACGCGGATCGATACGTCAATCTCCCGACCGAGCGAGAGCCGCTCGTCGCGATCCTGATCGCCACCTATAACGAGGATCGCGACGTTCTCGAACGCACCATCGTGGGCGCGAAGTTCCTGCGTCACCGCAACAAGACGATCATCGTCTGCGACGACAGCCGCCGCGACTGGCTGCGCGATTTCTGCGAGGCCAAGGGCGTGCGCTACATGCGCCGGGCCGACAACGAAGGGCAGAAGGCGGGCAATATCAACCACGCGCTGGACCGGCTGGCCGAAGAAGAGGTGCAGCCCGACTTCGTCGCAATCCTCGATGCGGATTTCGTGCCCCATCGCGGCTTCATCTCACGCACGCTGGCGCTGTTTCACGACCCCGAAGTGGGGCTCGTGCAGACGCCGCAACACTTCTTCAACTCCGACCCGATCCAGCACAATTTCCGCCTCGACAGCTCCTATCCCGACGAGCAGCGTTTCTTCTTCGATCAGATGCAGCCGTCGCGCGACGGCTGGGGGATCGCCTTTTGTTGCGGCACCTCCTCGGTCTGCCGCTGGAGCGCGCTGCGCGAGATCGGCGGCTTCAACACCGAGAGCGTGACCGAGGATTTCATGCTGACGCTGGCGTTGCAGAACGCGGGCTGGCGCACCGTCTATCTGGCCGAGCCGCTGACCGAGGGGCTCGCCCCGGAAGGGCTCAAGGAATACATCACTCAGCGCGCCCGCTGGTGCCTCGGCCTGATGCAGATCGCGCGCTCCTCGCTCGGACCGTTCTCGAAGAGCAACCTGCGCCTGCGCGACCGCTGGAGCGTGATCGACTCGATCCTCTACTGGACCACGACCTTCCCCTTCCGGATCGCGGCGATCTGCTATCCGCTGCTCTACTGGTATTTCAACATCACGGTGGTGAATGCGGGCCTCGCGGACGTACTGAGCTATTTCGGTGTCTACTACCTATGGAGCCTGATGACGCTCAACATGCTCAGCCGCGGTATGGTCGTGCCGATCCTGAACGATGTCAGCCAATTGATCGGCGCGATCCCGATCGCTCGCGCCGCCTTCACAGGTCTGCTGCGCCCCCATGGCCACCCGTTCTCGGTGACAGCGAAAGGCGGGGATCGGTCGAAAGTCGTCGTGCAGTGGCGGATCATGATGCCCTTCCTGATCCTGCTTTTCCTGACGCTGGGCGGCCTTCTGATCGGGATCATCTGGGATCGCTTCGCCTATTTCGACGCGGGGGACGGTAAATGGGTGATCCTGTTCTGGACCATCTACAATCTGTTCCTGCTCGCCGCGACCTGTCGCGCCTGTGTTGAGCTGCCCCGGCGGGAAATCCATGTCGCGGACAAGCCCGAGCGGATTTCCTTCGACTCCGACGGCGTGGAATACTGGGTCTGGATGACCTCCTTCACGATGGACACGGTGCGCCTTCGCGGCCTGACCTTACCAGAACAGACCCGCGGCAAACTGACGATCGACCAGATCACCGGCCCGATCGAGTGCTACGTCATCGCGAAGACGCGGGACGGCGCGCGGTTGCAGCTGCTCCCGACCGAGGAGCAGCGCGAACAGCTCTTCGTGCGCTTCTACGCGGAAGGTGACGAGCCCGGCGTCAGCCATGTCCGCCCGGGCGCCCTCCTGCACGACATCTACCGCCGTTTCCTGCCGAAATACTCGTCGGACGAGTGACCCTGCGACGGCAGGCATCAATAGGTGTTGATGGAAAGACCCACGAAGGCTTCCTTGGCGAAGGCCCGCCAGCCAGCCCGGATCGAGACCGGCCCGTCGCCGATTTTCTGGGTCACCGCAATCGTCCGCTCGGAATAAGTGTCGCTTCCCCCCGCCGAAAGCTCGAGCCCCAGACCGGAGCGATTCCCGGCCTGAAACAGCGCGAACCAATCCTGATCGATCGTGTTGTACTGGGCCAGCAGGAAGACATGCCCGAATCGAGTCGGCGAATAGTGTTCCAGTCCCGCCCGCACCCCGAGTCGCCAGTTATCGTCCGACAGCGTCCGCCCGATGCTGGGCCCGACCTTCAGCGTTCCGCTTCCCCCAAGCGCGAAGTCACGCGTCACTACGGCCCCGGTCGACCAGCCGCCCTCGTAATCGGAGAAATTCGCGCCGAAACTCACCTTGCCGCGCGATATCGCAAACACCGCATCGGAAGTGTTCGTCCCGAGATCGGCCTGCAAGAACGTCCCGTCTGCGCGGGCGGGCAAGACCGGCCCTAGCGACAGTGTCAGCGACGTCGCGACCGCGACGCTCAGCCAGTGAATCTTGTGCATTCTGCGAATCCTGTATAGCTCTGCCTGAGACCTTGGCGGCCTCCTCTGATTCCCCTTAACCTCAGGGAAACTCTTGTTTTTCAGCACCGTCCAATACGGGAACAAGGCGTATCCTTCGATGGCGAGTGTTCGGCGTCGATTTGCGCTTTGCAAGCGGCCTGACCCCGGTCCCGCAAAAAGGTTCACAACAACAACCCGACACCACTTTCTCGCCGTAATTAACCATTAACTATGACTTATAGGCGTTCCCTCCTGTACATAACTTAGGATTGAAACGAGGATGACCATGCGTCGAAATCACAATCTCGGGGGCATTTTCCTGCGTACCGCTATGGCGATGGTACTTGTCGTGGCCGCGACTGCAGTCTTCGTCGCAAAGATCGTCTCGGACCGGGCCCACGAGTACCAGGTAGCTATCGAGCACAAATTGGTCCTCCGAGGCTCGGACGCGATCGCGCTCAGCTTCAACACGGCTTTGACGCGGGAATGGGACAGTATGCACGCCGTGGCGCGGGCCCTCGGTTCTGCAACGCAAGACGACATCGACAGGTTCATGGACGCCGTCTCGCGGACCGGCGGTCAGGTCGCCTGGGCAGGCTTCGCCGCGCCCGATGGCACGATCATCTCCGGCTCGAACGGCTATGACGTCGGAAAGAATGTCAGCTCCAAGCGGTGGTTCCGCGACGGCATACGCGTGCCGTCGATCGATTCCATCACCGAGGTGATCACCAATGCGCAGACTGGCGAGCCGGAGCGTTACCTGAACCTCTCGACCCCGGTGAAAGGCGCGAACGGACAGAAGGCCGGTGTGCTGGTCTACCGCGTGCGGATCGCGTGGGTGCGCAGTTTCCTGTTCGAAGCCAGCAAGGAGCTTGGCATCGACGTGGTCGTGCAGGACATCAACGGCGATACCGTGATCGACACCCGTCACCACGGCACCCCCCTCCCCGACAATCTGACATCGGGCGCGAGCCTGCGCAGCAAGTCCTCCGGCGTCTTCCACATCGTGGACGACAAGAACGGGGAAACCTATGCTTTCGCACCGAATTTCGTTGAGGACGAGCTGCCCAACTTCGGCTGGCGGGTCTTCGCGGTCCTGCGCCGCGACAACGTTTCGACCGATCTTCCGATGCTGACGCAGGTGACGCTGGCGACGGTCGCGGCTGCGGCGCTGTGCATGCTGATCGTGACGCTGGTCTTCCTCAAGCTGCTGCTGCGCCCGGTCGAGCGGCTCGCACGGGATGCCAAGAGCATCGCGGACGGCAATTACGTCTTCCCCGAAGAGGCGACAAGCTCGCGTGAGGCCGCCTCGTTGTCGAGCGCTCTCGCGATCATCCAGAGCAAACTGTCGCCCAAGAACGGCGCCCCACGGGAACCCGAACCCAATCCCTGACGAGGGAGCGAATTCGAAGGGGCGCTCGGGCGCCCCTTTTTCATCTGGAATAAGCCTTACAGCGGCAGCCCCGTCAGCCGCGCCACCAATTCGGCAGTGTTGCGCGCGCCGAGCTTGGCCTGCAGCCGCGCGCGATGCGCCTCTGCCGTGCGCGGCGACAGCTCCAGCGCCCGCGCGATTTCCTTGTTAGTCTGCCCCTCGGCCAGAAGCGCGGCCACCTGCCGCTCTCGCGCCGTCAGATCGGCGACGGGGCGCGATTCCGAGAGATCCGCAAAGCTCCAGACCGCGCGCGCGAAAGGATCGTCCGGCGTAAGGGATTGCCCGCGCACCCGGCACCAGAACAGTGCCCCGTTCCGGCGCTGCATGATCCGCTCATCGGCATAGCGCCCGGTCTCACGCATCCGCCGCAACCCGATCTCGCCGATGCGCAGGAACTCCTCCTGCGACGGGTAGAGCACCGCGAGCGAGCGCTGCGGCAACTCGTCTTCGGCATAGCCGAAGGTTTCGCAAAACCGCGCGTTGCACCGCTCGATCACCCGATTGCGGGTGACCGCCAGCCCGACCGGAGCATGATCGAAGGCCAGCACCGCCATGTCATCGCTGTCCAGCAGGTCCTGCTCCATCCTCTTCTCCCGATAGCGTAGTTCTACGAATAGAGGTCGTGCCGCCCCTGCGCTAGTCTCCGCCGCAACGGAGAACCATTGGGAGGAGAGCCGCATGGACGCGAAGATCGTCGGCTGGGGCCATACGAAATTCGGCAAGCTGGAGGGGCGCACGCTCGAGGATCTGGTTCTCGAAGCGGGCGGCGACGCGTTGGAGCACGCCGGGATCGACCCGGCAGAGATCGACGGCATCTGGCTGGGGCATTTCAACTCCGGGCTGGTGCCGGACGGGTTCGCAAGCTCGCTGGCGCTGGGGATCGACGACAAGCTGCGCTTCACGCCTGCGACCCGCGTCGAGAACGCCTGCGCGTCGGGCTCGGCTGCGATCTATGCCGCGCGCGATGCGATCCGTTCGGGCCGGGTGAAGGCCGCGCTGGTCATCGGGGCCGAGAAGATGACCGCGAAGGACACCGCAGGCGTCACCGAGGCGCTCGCCGGAGCGTCTTACCAGATGGAGGAGGCGGGCGTCTCCTTCCCGCAGATTTTCGCGCGCTTCGCTCAGGCCTATTATCAGGCGCATGGCGACCGCTCGGCCGCGCTGGCCCGGATCGCGGCGAAGAACCACCACAATGCGCTCGCCAACCCGCTGGCGCAGATGCGCAAGGATGTGGGGTTCGAGTTCTGCAACACGGTGAGCGACAAGAACCCGATGATCGCCCCGCCGCTGCGGATGACCGATTGCTCGCTGATCTCCGACGGGGCGGCGGCGCTGGTCATGGTCGCGGACGACCGCGCGGGCGATTTCGCCAATTCCATCGGTTTCCGCGCCGCCGAGCAGGTCAATGACTACCTGCCGATGTCGCGCCGCGATCTGCTGGCCTTCGAGGGCCCGGCGGAGGCTTTCCGCCGCGCCTATGCGGCGGCGGGCGTGAGTGTCGACGATCTCTCTTTCGCCGAGGTCCATGACTGTTTCACCATCGCGGAATTGCTCGTCTACGAGGCGATGGGGCTGGTGCCGCAAGGCGCCGGCGCGCGCGCCATCGACGACGGGCTCGTGCTGCGCGACGGGAAGCTTCCGGTGAACCTCTCGGGCGGGCTGAAGGCCAAGGGGCATCCCGTGGGCGCGACCGGCGTGTCGATGCATGTGCTGGCCGCGATGCAGCTCACCGGTCAGGCGGGCGAGATGCAACTGCCCGGCGCGGAACTGGGTTGCGTCTTCAATATGGGCGGCTCGGGCGTCGCGAATTACTGCTCGATCCTCGAAGCGGAGCGCGCGGCATGAACCCGGCGGAGTGGCTGATCCGCAGCGCGATCCGCACCCCCGACGCCCCCGCGCTGCTGCAGGGCGAGGAGCTGCGCGCCACCTATGCGGAATTCGCCGACCGCGCCGCCCGGATCGGGGCAGCGCTGGTCGCGAAAGGGATCGCTCCGGGCGACCGCGTCGCGCTGTTCGCCAAGAACTGCCCGGAATATCTCGAGGCGATGTATGGCGCGTGGTTCGCAGGTGCAGTGGCGGTGCCGATCAACGGCAAGCTGCACCCGCGCGAGGCCGCATGGATCGTTGAAGCCTCCGAGGCGAAGCTTGCCTTCACCGGGGGGCCGGAAAGCGATTTGGGCGTCGAGACGGTGGACCTGAGAGGCCCGGCCTATGCCGATCTTCTGTGTCATGCCCCGATGCTCGCACCGGTCGAGATCGCCGCCGACCAGACGGTTTGGCTGTTCTACACCTCCGGCACGACCGGGCGGCCCAAGGGCGTGTGCATCACCTCGGCCAATGTGCAGGCGATGTGTCTTGGGTATTTCTCGGACGTCGACAGCGTCGAGGCGCAGGACGCGATCCTCTACGCCGCGCCGATGTCGCATGGCGCGGGACTTTACAACTTCGTCCATGTGATGCGCGGCGCGCGCCATGTGGTGCCGCGCTCGGGCGGGTTCGAGGCCGACGAAATTCTCGACCTCGCGCCGAAGCTGCAACATGTCTCGATGTTCGCCGCCCCCACCATGATCCGTCGTCTGGTGGACCGCGCCCGCGCCGCGGGGCAAACCGGCGAGGGCATCAAGACCATCGTCTATGGCGGTGGGCCGATGTATGTCGCCGATATCATCGAGGCAGTCGAGGTGATGGGGCCGCGCTTCGTGCAGATCTACGGCCAGGGCGAGAGCCCGATGACGATCACCGCCCTGTCGCGCGAGCTGGTGGCGGATCGCACCCACCCGCGCTGGCGCGAACGACTGGCCTCGGTCGGGCTCGCGCATAGCCCGGTCTCGGTGCGGATCGCTGATCCCGATGGCCGCCCCCTGCCCGCTGGCGAGACCGGCGAGATCCTCGTGCGCGGCGCGGCGGTGATGTCGGGCTACTGGCAGAACCCGGAGGCGAGTGCGAAGGCGCTTCGCGGCGGCTGGCTCTGGACCGGCGATCTGGGCACGATGGATGCGGACGGCTTCGTCACGCTGCAGGATCGCTCCAAGGATGTCATCATTTCGGGCGGCACCAACATCTATCCCCGCGAGGTCGAGGAGGTTCTGCTGCTGCACCCTTCCGTCCACGAGGTCGCGGTGGTCGGAAAACCCGACCCGGAATGGGGTGAGAGCGTCGTGGCCTTCGTCACGCCCGCGCCGGGAGCCGAGATCGACCCCGCCGCCCTCGATCGACATTGCTGCGATCAGATCGCGCGGTTCAAGCGCCCCAAGGCGTATCGCGTGGTGACGCAGCTTCCCAAGAACAATTACGGCAAGGTCCTCAAGACCGAGCTGCGCAAACTGGTGACGGAGGAGGATTGATGTCGCAACTGGAGGGAAAGACCGCACTGGTGACAGGCTCGGTGCAGGGGATCGGGCTCGCCATCGCCAAGTCGCTGGCCGAGGCGGGCGCGCGTATCGCGCTGCACGGGCTGGCCGATGAGGCGCAGATCGCCAAGGCGACGGCGGTGCTGGAAAAGGCGGGTTCGCCCGAGGTGAAGTTCTTCGACGCCGACATGGCCGATCCCACGCAAATCGACGCGATGATGGACGCGGTCGCGGAGTGGGGCGGCGCGGATATCCTCGTGAACAACGCAGGCATCCAGCGCACCACCAGCCTTGCCGACGCCACGCCCGAGATCTGGAACGCGGTGCTCGCGGTGAACCTCTCGGGTGCATTCCATACGATGCGCCGCGCGATGCCGGACATGGCCGAGCGCGGCTACGGGCGGGTGATCAATATCGCCTCGGTGCATGGGCTTGTGGCCTCGGCCAACAAGGCGCCCTATGTCGCCTCGAAATTCGGCCTCGTCGGCATGAGCCGCGTCGCGGCGCTGGAATATGCGCAGGCGGGCACGCGTGAAGCGGGCGGCGTGACGGTGAACTGCATCTGCCCGGGCTGGACCGAGACCGACATTCTCGGGCCGCAGATCGCTGAACGCGCAGCAGCCCATGGCGGCGACCGGGCCGCGGGGATCGCGGATCTTCTGGCGGAGAAGCAGCCGACGCGACGTCTCTCGGACCCGTCCGAGATCGGGGCGCTCGCGCTTTGGCTCTGTGCGCCGATCGCGCACAACGTGACCGGTACGTCCATTCCGGTCGATGGTGGCTGGACCACGCAGTAACGGATCGGAGGCAAAAAGGGGGCGGCGGATTGACCACCGCCGCCCCTGCCTTCAATCCGGCGCAGGCACCGCGGGGGAGGTGCGGTGCCTGCGCTTGGGGGTGCGATCAGTCTTCGATCGCACCCTCGTCATCGCGGCGCTCATGCATCCGCGCTTTCACGAAGCGCCCGAGGAACAGCGGCAGGATGAAGCCGACAATCGCCACCGTCCACAGACCGATCGCCAGCGGGCTGCCGACCAGCGTTCCGTAATCGCCATTCGAGATCGTGACCGCCCGACGCAGGTTGTTCTCCATCGTGTTGCCCAGAAGGGTGCCGAGAATGATCGGCACCAGCGGCACGTCGAGCTTGCGCAGTACCCAGCCCATCACGCCGAAGCCGATCATCACCAGCAGATCGAAGCTGGAGCCGGAAATCCCGTAAATCCCCACGAAGGACACCATCGCGACGATCGGCATCAGGATGCGCGGCGGGATCATCAGGACGCGGGTGAAGATGCCCACCATCGGGATGTTCATCGCAAGCAGCATGAAGTTGGCGATGAAGAGCGCCGCGATCAGGCCCCAGACGACATCGGGGTTGTTCTGGAACAGCAAGGGGCCGGGCGTGATGTTGAGCGACAGAAGCACCGCGAGCAGCACCGCCGTCGTCCCCGAGCCCGGCACGCCGAGCGCCAGCATCGGCACAAGCGCACCGCCGGCTGCCGCGTTGTTGCCCGCCTCGGGGGCGGCCACACCGCGCGGGTCGCCCGTGCCGAAGGTGTTCTTGCGGTCCACCAGCTTCTTCTCCATCGAGTAGGAGATGAAGGAGCCCAGCGACGCCCCTGCCCCCGGCAGCACGCCCGCGACGAAGCCCAAGAGCGACGAGCGCAGCATGGTCGGCGTCGTCTCTTTCACCATCTTCCACGGGGGTGTGATGCGCCCGACCGAGACCTTGTGACCCGCGCCGGTGGCCGAACCGTGGCGGTGCTCGAGGAAGATGAACACTTCCGACAGCGCGAAAAGACCGACGATGGCGACGAGGAAATCGAGCCCGTCATAGAGGTGCACCTCGCCGAAGGTCAGACGCGGCACGCCGGTCTGCGTGTCCACCCCGATCACCGACAGGCCGAGGCCCAGCATCGCGGCGAAGGCCGATTTCGCCTGATTGGTCGAGGAGACGCCGCCCAGCGTGGCAAAGGCCAGCGCGAACAGCGCGAAATATTCCGCCGGACCGAACAGCAGCGCGAATTTCACCAGCTGCGGTGCCAGCAGGATCAGGCCCCAGGTGGCGATGAAAGCACCCACGAAGCTTGCGATACCCGAGAGCGACAGCGCCTCGCCCGCAAGCCCCTTCTTGGCCATCGGGTAGCCGTCGAGACAGGTCATCATCGCGGGCTCGTCGCCCGGAATATTCAGCAGGATCGAACTGATCCTCCCGCCATACATCGCCCCGTAATAGACGCTCGTGAGCAAGATCAGCGAAGGCGTTGCCCCCAGCCCCAGCGTAAACGCCAGCGGGATCAGGATCGCGACGCCGTTGGACGGGCCGAGGCCGGGCAGCGCGCCCATCATGGTGCCGAGGAACGTGCCCAAAAGCGCGAGCAGCAGGTTTTCGAAGGTCAGAGCGGTGTGAAAACCGTCTGCGAGTGACATCAGGGTGTCCATCATTTCACCTCAGAAACCGAAGGGGCCGCTGGCGAGCGAGAGGCCCAGCACCAGCTTGAAAATTACGTAGATACCGATCGAGGTGGCGACGCCGACGACGACCGATTGCAGCGGACGCGTGCCCAGCCGCCATGTCAGGTAGGCGCTGGCAAAAGCGGTCGCGATCAGGAAGCCCGCGATGGGCAGGAATTCCGCATAGAGGATCATCACCACGACGGCGGCGAGGATTTCAGCGAGCCGCGAGAGGCTCGGCCAGACCGGGTCGGGATCGGGCTTGAGCAGGATCGCGAGCGAAGCCAGCCCGAGGATCACCGCGATCACCAGCGGAAAGGTTTTCGGCCCCACCGCATCCGACAGGAAACTTTCTTGGATTTGCAGCGTCGCCCAGCCGTAGAACAGCGCGAGGCACAGGCCGACGGCGCCGAAGATGCGATCACTCATGATCCCCTCCCTTGAAATGAAGGCGCGGCGGCGCCCTTGGGCCCGCCGCGCGCATGGGTGTCTCGCTTACTTGATGATGCCGATCTGGCGCGAGATGTCCTGGATCTGCTGGACCGACTTCTCGACGAAGGCCTCGAATTCGGCGCCCTGCAGGTCGAGCGGGGCCAGACCGTTGGCCGCCATCACCTGCTTCCACTCGTCCGAAGCGTAGAGCTTGCCGACCTTGTCGACCCAAGCCTGATAGGCTTCGTCGGACATGCCGCCCGGTGCGTAGAAGCCGCGCCAGTTGGCGCCGATCGCATCGATGCCCTGCTCTTTCGCGGTCGGGAATTTCGAGAATTCACCGTCCAGACGCTCGGGTGCCAGCACCGCGATCACACGGATATCGCCGGAATCGACGAAGCCCTTGGCTTCCGACAGATCGCCGGTAAAGGCTTGGACCGAACCCGCGAGAAGCTGGGTCACCGCTTCGCCGCCGCCGTCGAAGGCGATGTACTTGACCTTGCGCACATCGTCGATGCCGTAAGCGTCAGCCGCGATCAGAACCTTGAGGTGGTCCCAGCCACCCACGGCCGAGCCGCCCGCGACGGAGACCGAGTTCGGGTCGGCCTTGATCTTGTCGAGCAGTTCCGGAAGCGTCTGGATGTCGCTGTCGGCAGCCACGGCGATCACGCCGTAATCCGCGCCGATCGATCCGACCCAGCGGACCTGATCCATCGAGTTGCCCGGATAGGCGCCCTGCGCCAGACGGGTCGCGGTGGCCGAGGAGGCCGCGACGATCAGGTTATCGTCGTCGTTGCGCTTGTTCACCACTTCGGCGAAGGCCACGCCACCGCCGCCGCCGGCGAGGTTCACGACCTGCATGGTCGAGTCGATCAGACCCAGATCCTGCATGGTCTTGCCGACCTGACGGCAAGTGAAGTCCCAGCCGCCGCCGGGGTTCGCCGGTGCGATGCATTCCTGTGCCGACGCGCCGGTCGCGACGGTGAGCGCCGCGGCAGCAATCGCCGCGCGCATGAGTTTAAAAGCCATGGTATATCCTCCACTGTCCGCCCGTTGCCTCCCGCAGCGGGCTATGGGACGGGTTTTACCGCTTGAACCTGTCACGAACCTGTCACAGGTTCGGAGCCGAAACGGGGAGGATGGATGCGGCTTCTGCTAGTGGAGGATGCCGAGGAACTGGCCGAGGCCACGCAGCGTCGGCTTGCGCGGTCCGGCATGGCCTGCGATCTCGCCGCCACCGTAGAGGAGGCGCGCGATTTTCTGGCGGTGCAGGCCTATGACGCGGTGATCCTCGACATCAACCTCCCCGATGGCAGCGGCACCGACCTCTTGCGCGAGATGCGCGCGCAGGCCGCGATGATGCCGGTGCTGATGCTGACCGCGCAATTCTCGGTCGACGACAAGATCTCCGCCTTCCAGCTCGGGGCGGACGACTACCTCGTAAAACCCTTTGATCACCGTGAGTTGGAAGCAAGACTTCATGCGATCGGGCGACGTCAGGCGACCGACCGCTCCGCCGATCTCGAACTCGGACATCTGCGCTACAACGCAACGGCGGGCAGCGCCTCGGTCGGGGATCAGGCGCTGAAACTGACGGGCCGCGAATTCGCGCTGCTGGGAATTCTGATGCGCAATGCGGGGCAAGTGATGTCGAAGGACCGGCTGCACGAGGGGCTTTACGCCTTCGACGACGCCGTGCCGGGCGACAACGCGATCGAGCTTTATATTGCTCGGCTGCGCAAGAAGCTTACCGGCAGCGGGGTCGAGATCGAGACCCTGCGCGGACGCGGCTACCGTCTGGCGGCGCGCGGCGGCGATGTCTGACGGCGCCCGCTCCCACGACACCGGCCTCGCCGCCACGCGATCCCTGACCGCGCGGCTGGTGACCGGGCTGTCGGGGCTGATGATCGTCGGCGGGCTGATCCTCGCGCTCGCAGCCTTCGCCTATGGGCGCACGGCGGCCCGCGACGCCTTCGACCGGTTGCTGGTGGGGGCCGCCAATGACATCGCCGCTTCGATCTCGATCCGCGACGGCGCGCCGGTGGTCGATCTTCCGGTCTCAGCCTTCGAACTCTTGGCCCTCGCCCCCGACGACCGCATCGCCTATCAGGTCAGCGGGCCTAAAGGCGCGGTGCTCACAGGCTACAAGGACCTTCCCCGCCCGAACACGACGGCACAGGACTCGGAGCTTTACGATGCGCGCTTCAAGGGAGAGCCCGCGCGCTACATCCGGGTCACGCGCCGTTTCGCGGAACGCCAGTTCTCCGGCACGGTGGAGGTGATCGTGGGGCAAACCCTGCGGGCGCGCACCCAGCTTGCGCTCAGCATCACTCGCAACGCACTTGGCGGACTGGCGGTCGGCGGCATCGCCATGCTCGCTTTCGCCATCATCATCGTGCATAGCGCGCTGCGCCCGCTGGAGCGGCTGGCTCATGGCATCTCGGAACGCGATCCGCAGGACCTGACCCCGATCCGCGCCGCCGTCCCGCGCGAAGTCGATGTGCTGGTGCAGGCCACGAACGGGTTCATGGGGCGGCTCGACCGGCAGTTCGCCACGATGAAAAGCCTGATCTCGGACACCGCGCATCAGTTGCGGACACCCGTCGCCGCCCTGCGCGCGCAATCCGACCTCGCCGCCGAGGAAGACGACCCGGCGCGGCGCGACCAGATCGTCGCGAAGATGCATTCCGGAACGGTGCGGCTGAGCCGCCTGCTCGACCAGATGCTGTCGCGCGCGCTTGTGATCCACCGCGCCGACAGTGCGCGGCGCGAGCGGGTCGATCTGCGCAACATCGCCTTGGATATCTTCGAGGAAGGCGATCATGCGGCTCTCGCGCCGGGCAGCGACATCCGGCTGGAGATCGCCGAGGCGGAGGTGCCCGTGCTGGCCGATGAGCTGTCACTCTCGGAGGCGGCGAAGAACCTGCTCGGCAACGCGCTGGCGCATGGCGAGGCCCCGGTCACCATCGGCGCGGAGCTGCGCGACGGGCGCGCCCGGCTCTGGGTGCGCGATGCGGGGCCCGGCCCCTCCCCCGAACTGCGCGCGCGCCTGGGCGAGCGTTTCGCGCCTGGGCGCACGGACACGCGGCGGCGCGGCGCGAGCAGCGGGCTGGGTCTCGCCATTGCGCAATCGGTGGCCGAGACCTATGGCGGCACGCTGGAGATGGAAAGCGATGCGGCAGGCTTCACCATCGCGATCACCCTGCCCCGAGCCGAGGAGGCATCATGATCCGCATGCTCCTGTCCCTGTCGCTCTGGCTGTGCCTGAGCGTCCCCCTTTTGGCCGCAGAGCCCGAGGCCGTCCGCACCTTCGGCCCAGATCAGCCCGCCCGCAAGATCACCCTGCGCACCACGACCGACGTCAATATCCTCGCCCCCGCGATCAAGGCGTTTCTCGACACCCAGCCCGGCCTCGCGATCCGGTTCGAGCAATGGGGCTCGAACGACCTCTACGATATCTCCGAGGCCGATTGCGCGAAGGGCAAGCCCGGCGCCGAACTGGTGATCAGCTCGGGCGTGCAACATGTGGTCAAGCTGGTGAACGACAATTGCGCCGCCACATGGATCTCGCCCGAGACGACGGCACTGCCGAAGGATCTGCGCTGGCGCGATCAGGTCTGGGGCATCTCGCGCGAACCCGCGGTGATGATCTACAACCGCGCGCTGGTTCCGCCCGAGGACGTGCCGCGCACGCGTTTCGATCTGGTCGACCTGCTGCGGCCCGCGCAATCGCCCTATACCGGCAAGATCGCGACCTATGACATAGCGGATTCCGGGCTGGGGTTCCTCTTCGCTTTTCTCGACAGCCAAGAGGCCAGCACCTTCGGCGGCTTGATGGAAGCCTTTGCGCGCTCCGGCGCGGTCGCGACCTGCTGCTCGGCCGAGATCATCGACGGTGTCGCGGGCGGCCGCTACCTGATCGCCTACAACATCCTCGGCTCCTACGCGGCGCAGGCGGCGCGCGACAATCCCGATCTGGGTATCATCGCGCCCGCCGATTACACGCTGGTGCTCTCGCGCGCGGCCTACCTTCCGGGGCCCGAGCCAGATCCGACCGCCGCCAAACTGCTGGATTTTCTGCTCTCACCCGCGGGCCAACGGGCGCTGGCGCAGACCAAGCTGATCGACCCGATCGCGAATGACGGGGGCGGCAGCGACAGCGACGAGACGCTGACCTTGCAACGCCTCATCGCACTGGGCCCGCCGCTGCTGGTCGCGACCGACACGATGAAAGCCGCGCGGTTTCTGGAGCGCTGGCGCGATACCTTTGCGCAATGAGTGGCGGAGGGGCGGCTCAAGCGGAGACGCGCTCCATCTGAAAGGGTGTGCGCCGGTCCGTGGGATGGCGCACGCGACCCTCGGGCTGGGCGGTCAATCCCCGCCACGCCCCTCCATTCGCCGAGCGGCGCGCGAATGGCAGATGCGCCAGCCCGCCGGGACGGACTGGCGCACGCCCTGCGCCTTCGGCACGTAGCGGGCGCAGTCTCGGTTACACCGCCTCCAGCGCCACGGCGATGCCCTGACCCACGCCGATGCACATCGTGGCCAGCGCCCGTTGGCCCTTGCGGCGCACCAGTTCCAGCGCCGCCGTGCCGGTGATCCGCGCGCCCGACATGCCCAGAGGATGCCCCAGAGCGATCGCCCCGCCATTGGGGTTCACGCGCGCATCGTCATCCGCAATACCCAGATCGCGCAGCGTGGCCAGACCTTGGCTGGCAAAGGCTTCGTTCAGCTCGATAACATCGAAGGCGTCCTGAGTGAGCCCCAGCCGCGCCATCAGCTTCTTGCTGGCAGGCGCAGGCCCGAAGCCCATGATCCGGGGCGGCACGCCAGCCGCGGCCCCGCCCGAGATCTTCACCAGCGGCGTCAGCCCATGTTTGCGCACGGCCTCCTCGGAGGCGATGATCAGCGCCGCCGCGCCATCGTTCACGCCGGACGCATTGCCCGCCGTGACCGTGCCGTCGGGGCGCACGATGGGCCGCAGCTTGGCCAGCGCCTCAAGCGTCGTGCCGGGGCGCGGGTGCTCGTCAGTGTCGACCACGAGCGGATCGCCCTTGCGCTGCGGGATCGTGACCGGAGTAATCTCCTCGGCCAGACGGCCCGCTTCCATCGCCTTGGCAGCAGCCTCCTGCGAGCGGACCGCGAAGGCGTCCTGATCTTCGCGGCTCACGCCGAAATCATCGGCCACGTTCTCCGCCGTCTCGGGCATCGAGTCGACGCCATGGGCTTCTTTCATCAGCTTGTTCACGAAGCGCCAGCCGATGGTCGTGTCATAGACCGCATTGGCGCGGCTAAAGGCGGCCTCGGCTTTCGGCATCACGAAGGGCGCGCGCGACATGCTCTCGACACCGCCCGCGATCATCAGATCGGCCTCGCCCGCCTTGATCGCGCGGGCGGCTGTGATGACCGCATCCATCCCCGAGCCGCAAAGCCGGTTGATCGTGGTCCCCGGCACGTTCACCGGCAGACCCGCGAGCAGCGCCGACATCCGCGCCACGTTGCGGTTGTCTTCGCCCGCCTGATTGGCGCAGCCGAAGATCACGTCTTCGACCGCTTCCCAATCGACGCCCGTGTTGCGCGCCATCAGAGTTTTCAGCGGGATCGCCCCCAGATCGTCGGCGCGGACAGGTGCCAGAGCGCCGCCGAAACGGCCGATCGGGGTTCGGATATAGTCGCAGATATAAGCGTCACGCATCGGCCAACTCCTCGGGACAGATCAGGTCACCCACCTCGCCCTCGACATGGAGGGTCGCGCCGGTGACGGATTGCAGCTCCTCCATCGAGATCGCGGGGAGCTTTTCACGCAGGACGAAGCGGCTATCGACCACGTCCACGACGGCGAGCGACGTATAGACGCGGGTCACGCAGCCCACGCCGGTCAGCGGGAAGGTGCAGCTTTCCACCAGCTTCGGCTGGCCCTTCTTGGTGACGTGGTCGGTGATGACAGCCACGCGTTTCGCGCCATGCACAAGGTCCATAGCCCCGCCCACGGCCGGCACGCCTTTCGGTCCGGTCGACCAGTTCGCCAGATCGCCCGTTTCGGCCACCTGATAGGCGCCGAGGATCGCCACGTCGAGATGCCCGCCCCGCACCATTGCGAAGCTGTCGGCATGGTGGAAAAACGCGGTGCCGGGCTTCAGCGTGATCGCCTTTTTCCCGGCATTGATGAGGTCCCAGTCTTCCTGACCGGGCTCGGGCGCGCGACCGAAGCCCAGCACGCCGTTTTCGGTATGAAAGATCGCCTCGCGGCCCTCAGGCTGGAAGCGCGCGACCATCTCGGGAAAGCCGATCCCGAGGTTCACATAGGCGCCGTCCTCGATGTCCTGGGCGGCGCGCCAGGCGATCTGTGCATTGCTCAGTTTCTGGGTCATGGGTGATGGGCTCCGGCGCGGTTCAACTCTTCTTCCTGGGCGGGATTGGCGACCTCGACGATCGCATCCACGAAGATGCCCGGGGTGACGATGACTTCCGGGTCGATCTCGCCCGGCTCGACCGCCTTGCTCACCTGCACGATGACCTTTGCCGCCGCCGTCGCCATCAGCGGCGAGAAGTTCCGCGCGGCCATCCGGTAGGTCAGGTTGCCAAGCGCGTCGCCCTGCTCGGCCTTGATCAGCGCGTGATCGGCCTTGAGCCAGCGCTCCATCACGTAGTCGCGGCCGTCGAATTGCTGCACCGGCTTGCCCTCGGCCAGATCGGTGCCCACGGAGGTCGGCGTGAAGAAGGCCGGAATGCCCGCGCCGCCTGCGCGGATACGTTCGGCGAGCGTGCCTTGAGGCACCAGTTCCAGCTCGATCTCGCCCGCCAGATAGCGTTCGGTAAACACCGTCGGATCGGCCGAGCGCGGGAAAGAGCAGATCATCTTCTTGACCATGCCCTGCTCGATCATCGCGGCGATGCCGACATGGCCGTTGCCTGCGTTGTTGTTGATCACGCTCAGCCCCTTGGGCGATCCGGTCTCCAGATAGCGGTCGATCAGGGCGTGGATCAGTTCGATCGGCGCGCCCGAGCCGCCGAAACCGCCGACCATCACCGTGGCGCCGTCTTGAATATCGGCCACGGCCTCGGTCAGCGAGGAAAGTCTCTTGTCCATTTGCGGTCCTCCTGAGGGCTTGGATTTAGACCTGCGTGGGACGGCTTTCCACGGATTTCGTGCGCATCTTGACATTTGTTCGCATCGCGCGAAAACCTGTTCGCATGTTGAACAAACCGACCGATTTCATCGCCTCTTTCGCCAAGGGGCTACGCGTCATCGAATGTTTCGGGGCCGAGACGCCGCGGCTCTCGATTGCCGAGGTGGCGCAGGCGACGGGCTTCGACCGGGCCACGGCGCGGCGCTGTCTGCTGACGCTGAATGCGGAAGGCTACGCGGAATACGACGGCAAGTTCTTCACGCTGACGCCGAAGGTTCTGCGGCTCGGGATGGGGGCGCTGGCCTCGCTGCCGCTGCCGCAGATCGTGCAGCCCTGGCTCGATCAGCTGACCGATCGGATCGGGCAGAGCTGTTCGGTCTCGATCCTCGACGGGACGGAGATCGTCTATCTCGCGCGGGCGGCGCAGCGGCGGGTGATGTCGATCGGCTTGATGCCGGGCTCGCGCCTTCCGGCGCATTGCACCTCGATGGGGCGCGTGTTGCTGGCCGCCCTGCCCCCGGAGGACGCCCGCGCAGCCGTGGAGGCCTCGGACCTGACGCCGCGCACGGCCTATAGCCTCACCGATCCGGGCGAAATCCTCGCGCGCATCGATCAGGTGCGCCGTGACGGCTATGCGGTGATCGATCAGGAGGTGGAGATTGGGCTGCGCTCCATCGCGGTGCCGCTTTACGACATCCATGGGCGGGTCGTGGCCGCGCTCAATACCGGGATGGCGGCGAGCGCCGATCCGGCGGAGACGCTGATCGAGACCTATCTGCCGGAACTCACGCGGGTGCAGACGGGGCTGCGGCGCGTGCTGCGCTGAGCCTCACCCCGCCACGGTGATCTCGGTGTCCCATTGCGCGCAAAGCGCCGTGAGCGCATCCGGCAAGGGCTTGTCGATGAAAACCCGGTCGATGTCGGAGAGCGAGGCGAGCCGCACCGGCGCGGAGCGTTCCAGCTTCGACGCGTCGGTCACCAGAAAGCTCTGCCGCGCCTGCCGCAAGATCCGGCGGCTGACGCGCACTTCGGCGAGATCGTAATCGAGCATGTCGCCGTCGGAATCGAGCGCGGAGGTCCCGATCACCGCGAAATCGGCTTTGAATTCGCCCATGAAATCCGCCGTCAGGTCACCCACCAGCCCGCCATCCGAGCGGCGCAGATTGCCGCCCGCGACGAGGATATCGCAGCTCTCATTGGCCAGCAGGATATTGGCGACATTGATGTTATTCGTGACCACGGTGATGTTGCGGTGATGCAGAAGCTCTCGCGCCACCGCCTCGGTCGTGGTGCCCAGCGTCAGCACGATGGAGCTGTTATCGGGGATCGCCTGCGCACAGGCCCGCCCGATCGCCGCCTTCGCCGCCTCGTTCATCCGGCGGCGCTCTTCATAGGCGAAATTCACAACGCCGGTGCGGATCACCGCCCCGCCATGCACGCGTTCCAGATGCCCCGCTTCGGAGAGCTCCGTCAGGTCGCGCCGGATCGTCTGGACTGACACATTGAAGCGTTCGGCCAAGGCTTCGACCACCACACGGCCCTCGTCGCGCGCGATCTCGAGAATTTCGGACTGTCGGAAATTGAGCGCCATCCTGCCCCCCTTTTGGGTCTTGCTGCCACAGGTTACCGACAAAGTCATGTCTTGGCAGTGTTTTTGTGTGAAATTACCGGAAGCCGTGTGGCGCGGTCAGTTCAGCTTCAGCGCCGAGATTCGGGCACGGATCGCGCTGTCAGTGTCGTCGCTGTCCCCTGACAGCGCCAGCCCCACGAGCTGCGTCGGCTGGCCCCCGAAGGCGCGCTGGTAGTCGCGCGCCAGATCGACGCTCTCGGAATGCGCTCCGGTGCCCGCCGGGCGCAGCACCACCGTTTTGCCGCGCGCCCCCAGATAGGGCGACGGCAAGAGCGCCCCGCGCCCATGCGCGCCACCCCAGACATACATCAGCACCCGCGCTTCCTTAACCGCCAGAAGCTTGCGGATGCCCGCCCCCTGATTGGCCCGGGCGACCGCCTCTGGCATGAAGACGAAGTAGAGCGAGAGGTCGCGATCGTCGCCGCCCTTTCGGTCGAGCTTCGTCGGCGGGACGCTTTGGCTGACCGACCATTGCCACGCGGCCTTGCGCGCGCCCCAATCTGCCTGAGGCAGCGCACGCCAGATCAACGACACCGCCCCGTCCGAGCGCATCTCCACGCCGTTTGGCGATTGTTCCCAGTCATTCGAGGAAAACAGCGAGAACCGCTGCTCGGTCCAGCCACCGAAGATCGAGGCCGGGGCTAGGCCCGGCATCAGCCCCACGAAGAAGCTTGATGCGAGAAAGGCGATCGACAGGCGGCGCATGACACTCTCCTCTTGCTTGGCTGACAGGGCTACGCAGGCAATCGGCGCGCCGGATCACTTGGCCCGGATGATGCCCGCAGGTCGCAGACCGTCAAGACAGGGCGCGCGCGATGCGCTGCAGTTTCGCGACCTGTTCGGCTTGGAGAAAAACTCACCCGACTTGCGAAATGAAAAACCCGGCCACCGGGGCCGGGTTCTTTCAAATCGCTTCTGGCGCGCTCAGCTCAGGCCGAGCTTCTTCAGCCGGTTCTCGCGCAGCCGCGCAAAGTCGTCGCCCGCGTGATAGCTCGAACGGGTCAGCGGCGTCGCGGATACCATCAGGAAGCCCTTGCCGTAGGCCGCTTTCTCATAGTCGCGGAACTCTTCCGGCGTGACAAAACGCATCACCGCGTGGTGCTTCGGCGTCGGCTGCAGATATTGCCCGATGGTCAGGAAATCGACATCGGCCGAGCGCATGTCATCCATCACCTGACGGACCTGCGGCGCATCTTCACCCAGACCCACCATGATGCCCGATTTGGTGAACATCGACGGGTCCAGCTCTTTCACGCGCTGCAACAGGCGCAGCGAGTGGAAGTAGCGCGCGCCGGGGCGCACGCCGGGATAGAGGCCCGGCACGGTTTCGAGATTGTGGTTGAACACGTCGGGGCGCGCCTCGACAACCTTCTCCAGCGCGGCGGGCTCGCATTTGAGGAAGTCCGGCGTCAGGATCTCGATCGTGGTGTCGGGCGAGCGGTGACGGATCGCGCGGATCGTCTGGGCGAAATGCTCCGCCCCGCCATCGTCCAGATCGTCGCGGTCGACCGAGGTGATCACGACGTGGTTCAGGCCCAGCGTCTCGACCGCATGGGCGACGCGGCCCGGCTCGAACACGTCGAGCGCGTCGGGGCGACCGGTGGCCACGTTGCAGAAGGAACAGCCACGGGTACAGATTTCGCCCATGATCATCATGGTGGCGTGGCCCTGGCTCCAGCATTCGCCGACATTCGGGCAGCCCGCCTCTTCGCAGACGGTGACCAGCTTGTTGGTCTTCAGAATGTCGCGCGTCTTCTTGTAGCCTTCCGAGACCGGCGCTTTCACGCGGATCCAGTCGGGTTTCTTGGGCTGAGCATTGTCGGCGCGATGCGCCTTTTCGGGGTGGCGTTCACCGGGCATCTTGAGATCGCGCATGATCCATCCTTTCGGAGTGCGGTTGATCGTCACATAAGCCGATTGCGTGCAGGATGCAAATGCGCAGGCCCAAAGGCAGTATTGCACACCGCGCGAGGCTGCGCGATCTGCCCGAGGCCGTGGCAAGCGGACAGAGCGGGGACGAACATTCGCAACGCCGAACTCCGCCAGCGGCCCTTGTGAAGGTCGCGCGGCGAATGCTGCATCTGCAAAGTCAGCGATTGCGACCGAAAGCGACATCCGTTAGTCAGGCCTCTCTCCAAAACGCAACCTTCCCAACCGATCAAGGAGACCTCCCTATGCTTCCCGGTTCGAAACTGCCCGACGTCACCTTCCACACCCGCGTGCGCGACGAAAGCATCGAGGGGCCGAACCCGTTCCGCTGGCAGGACAAGACCACCGCGGATTTCTTCGCGGGCAAGCGCGTGGTGCTGTTTGCGCTGCCCGGCGCCTTCACGCCGACCTGCTCGACCTACCAGCTGCCCGGTTTCGAGAAGGGCTTCGACGATTTCGCCGAACAGGGCATCGACGCGATCTATTGCCTGTCGGTCAATGACAGCTTCGTCATGAACCAGTGGGCCAAGGCGCAGGGCCTCGAGAACGTGCAGGTGATCCCCGATGGTTCGGGCGAGTTCACCCGCCGCGTCGGCATGCTGGTACGCAAGGACAATCTCGGCTTCGGTCTGCGGTCGTGGCGCTATGCGGCCGTCGTCAATGACGGCGTGATCGAAGCCTGGTTCGAGGAGCCCGGCCTCGAAGACAACCACGGCGAAGATCCCTATGGCGTGTCCTCGCCCGAGACCGTCTTGAACTGGCTGGTCGACGCCAACGCCGAAGCGGCGGCGTGACCAACTGCCGGCCCGGTTTCGGGCCGGCGCTCTAAGCCACGGGGCGCGCGGCGGGTATCAGAACCGTCTGCGCGCCTGCGCGACCAGCCCCTCGCCCGCCTTTCGCAACACGCGCACCAGCGGATCGAACCATGCCTCGGCATCGGAGACCTCGCGGGCCCGAACCAGCCGGACCATCCGCGCGGGCTCCTCGTCGAAACGGCTGAGCGCGAGCGTCGGGACGGCGCGCGTTTCCTGCAGGCTCGCGATCTCGGGCACCAGCGTCAGCCCCATCGCCTGCCCCGCCAGCGCACAGAGCGTGCTCAGCGACGACGCACCAAGGTCGATGCGTTGCGCCGCCCGCGTCAGCCCGCACAGCGCGAGCGCCTGATCGGCAAGGCAATGCCCCTCATCCAGAAGCAGCAACTGATCCGGGTCGATCGCCTGCGGGCTGAGGCCGCGCACCATCGTCAGCTGGTCCGGCGTGCCCGCCAGCAGGAAGCGATCCTCGAACAGCGGGACCTCGAACAGTTCCGGTGCCGGGGTGGCGATGATCGCGGCATCGAGGCGGCCCTCGGCTATCTCGGTCAGCAGCGTCTCGGTCGTGGCCTCGCGCAGCCGCAGCGCCCCTTGCGCGCGCAGCCCGGGCAAGGCGGCGGGCAGCAGATAGGGCGCGATGGTCGGGATCACGCCGAGATTGATCTGCCCCAGCCCGCGCCGCGCCTCGGACTGCAGATCGCGCAACTCGCCCGCGACCCGCTCGGCGGTCTCCAGCACCCGCCGACCCGCCCGCGTCAACCGCACGTCGCGCGGGCGGCGCTCGACCAGCGGCTGACCGACCTGCTCCTCCAGCTCGCGGATTTGGACCGAGAGCGCGGGTTGGCTGACATGGACCAGCTCGGCGGCGCGCGAGAACGAGCGCGCCTGGGCGAGCGCGCGCAGATAGGTGAGTTGGCGAAGCGTTATATTCATAGTCTCCAATTATCGAGACTTGGATATTTTTACAATTTCTCTTTATGGGAATGTTGATGGAGGACGCATGCGAAGAGGCCACTCTCCAATTAAAATTCTCGCAGCGAGGAAGACGTTGGCCCGCGAACAGTGAAAACGGCGCAAAATTTTTTCGCGCCTTTTCTTATATCTTCTATTCACCTACGGGTCTTAATTGAAGTGATACCTTAACTTTAGCGACCCGTTAGGTTTGAGCATTGGGTGGCGCATTGCGCGTTCACGGCCTCACCGCTCATCCAATCATCGGACTGGCCCCGCCATAGGTCTCGTCGTAGTGCCGCTTGAGGCGTTGCAGGGCGATCCGCAGGACGATCTTGCCCGACCGCGCCGACCAGCCCAGCCGCTTCTCCGCCGTCTCCAGCCCTTCAAGGAAACAGCAGCAGCGCAGCGCCATGTCGCCCAGACTCGGCCCCAGATCGCGCAGCGCCAGCGCCACCCGCTCCCGCGCGGTGTCGGAGCCGCCGCCCATCGCCAGTTCGGGGCGATACTGCCCGCGCCCGCCACCGCCGGTCAGAAAGCGTTCCCAGTTCTGCCCGACCCGCGGGCCCATCTGCGCCAATTCGAAATCCTCGCGGAGCCGCTCGCCTGCGGCGACCAGATCGGCGCTCAGGAACGGCCGTCCCTGCTCGTCGCGCCGCCGCGCCAGCACTGCGAGCGGGCTCTCGGCGAGATTGGCGCGCACGCGGCGCTGGTGACCGTCGGCGTCGGCGCGCGTCTCCTGGACGAACTCGCCATGTTGCGCAGCGAAGGGATTGGCGGCGGTCTCCCCGCGCGCGGCGGCCTCTTCTTCGAGCACACGCTTCAGCGCTGCGCGCCCCGCATGCGTGATCTTGTAGCTGGTGACGCGCCCCTCATGGGCCACCTCGATCTAGTCCTTCAGTGCGAAGGCCTGCGCCACCGCTCGCTCCAGCACCGCCGTGCGCACCGTGCCGCGCAGCACCACGGCCTTGTCCATCTCGCGCCCCACGATCAACAGCGCGCCCGGCTCGGACAGGCGGCGCAGGATGCGGCGCGTCTCGCGGCGCAGTTGCTCTTCGTTGGCGGGAGTTTCACTAGGGCGGAAAGCTGCAGTCATGGGCGTGTCCTTCTGGAGCACGGTCGGTCCCGGAGCGATAGAGGGATTGGCAGCGCCCGATCCGGCCGCACGGCCGAGACGTTCCAGCGCCTCATCGACCAGCGGATCATCCCGCCGCGCCTCGATCCGGCGCACGCGGCGCAGGATTGTCGAGGCTGCACAGCCTTCGGCCCGTGCCAACTCCCTGATCGGAATGCCGTCTTCGACATGGCGCAGATAGAGTTGAGCATGTTTGGGCAGCCAGGCGGGAAGTTCCGCCGGGGCCGGTGCGATCGAATTCATTCTGTCCCCCAGATTACGCCGGGCAAAGCCCGGCGAGTCCGTTCGGTAACAACCGTGAGTTGCTTTGGTTGCCCGTTCGTTAACAAACGGGACGCCAGCAAGAATTCCTTAAACTTCCTAAACAAAGCTTTGCCGGGCGCGCGCTGACGCCGAAATTTGCGCAACACCGTGCGAAGCTGCGTCACGCTCGGGATCTCACCTCAAGGGAGTTTCCGATGACCGCCGCATTTCGCCAGAAAAACACGCCCGCTCTCCGCCCTTACGCTCAACTGTATCTGGTCGAAACCACGGCACCCGCTAGCGTCGCGTCCGATCCCGTCGCTGGGGTCGCGAGAATGCGTCGCCCGCGCCTGCTGATCCGCGCCGCGCGCTTCGGACTGAGCGATTACAGCCGCAAACGCGACCTCAGGCGGGTGATGCGGATGAGCGAGCTGCCGCGCCCCGGCGCGGCGCTGCGCGCATTGATGGCGGAGGAAATGGCGCTCGATCAGGCGCGGCGCGCGGGCGAGGCCACCTACTCGGTCGCCCGCCATCTCGAACTGCTGATCGCCCTGCTCGCCGAAGCCCGGCTGGCCCGAAAATCGATGTCAACCTCAGCGTGACTTGAAGAGCGAGCCGAGAACCCCGCGCACGATCGTCTGGCCCGTCTTGGTGCCCAGCTGACGCGCGAGGCTCTTGCCAAAGGTCTCGAGTATCGTATCGGATCGGCTCGAGGATCTGCGCGTCGGCTTCGACTTCGCCGTCGGATCGTAGCGCCGCGCGTTGTTGAAATTCTCGAACCCCGCATCGAGCTCGGAGCGGCCCGCGGCGGTCTTGGCGGCCTTCTCGCGCGCTTCCGCCTCCGCCGCCTCGCGCGCGGCCAGTTCGGCGCGCTTGGCAAGGATTTCCTGCGCCGACTCGCGATCCACCGGCGTGTCATACTTGTCGCCCAAACCGCTTTCCGCAATTACCGCAGCGCGCTCGGTATCGCTAAGCGGGCCGAGGCGCGATTGCGGCGGGCGGATCAGCGTGCGCTCGACCATCCCCGGCACGCCCTTCTTTTCGAGGAAAGAGGTGACAGCCTCGCCGGTGCCGACCTCCTTTATCGCAATCTCGGTGTCGAAGCTCGGATTGGCGCGGTAGTTTTCGGCCGCGCGGTGCAGGTCGCGCTGATCCTTCGCGGTGAAGGCCCGCAGCGCATGCTGCACCCGGTTGCCGAGTTGGCTGAGAATGCCGTCGGGCACGTCACCGGGGTTCTGGGTGATGAAGAACACGCCCACCCCCTTCGAGCGGATCAGCCGCGCCACTTGCTCTACCTTGTCGACCAGCGCCTTGGGCGCGTCGTCGAACAGCAGGTGCGCCTCGTCGAAGAAGAACACGAGCTTCGGCTTGTCCGGGTTGCCGACCTCGGGCAGTTCCTCGAACAGTTCCGAAAGCAGCCACAAAAGGAAGGTGGCGTAGAGCTGCGGATTTCCCATCAGCTTGTCGGCAGCAAGGATGTTGATCTGGCCCATCCCGTTCTCATCGGTTCGGATCAGGTCGGTCAGGTCAAGCGCCGGCTCGCCGAAGAATTGCCCGCCGCCCTGGTTCTCCAGCACCAGCAGGTCGCGCTGGATCGCCCCGATCGTCGCGGTGCCGACATTGCCGTATTCCAGCGCGATCTCGTCCGCGCGCTCGCCGATATGGCGTAGCATCGCGCGCAGATCATCGAGATCGAGCAACGCCAGCCCCTCCTTGTCGGCGATATGGAAGGCGATGTTAAGCGCGCCTTCCTGCGCCTCGGACAACCCCAGCAGCCGGCTCAGCAGCAGCGGCCCCATCTCGGAGACGGTCGTGCGCACCGGGTGGCCCTTCTCGCCGAACATGTCCCAGAAGACCGTCGGATAGGCGCGGTAGTCCAGATCGAAGCCGATCGTCTGCGCGCGCTCCATGAAGGCGTCATGCAGCTTGGCCTCGGTCGAGCCGGAGGCCGCGATACCCGAAAGATCGCCCTTCACATCGGCCATGAAGACCGGCACGCCCGCCTGCGAAAATCCCTCGGCGAGGATCTGCAGCGTCACCGTCTTTCCGGTGCCCGTCGCGCCCGCCACGAGCCCGTGACGGTTGCCGTATTGGAGCTTCAATTCCTGCGGGGTCGCGTAGCCTTCGCCGCCGCCACCAACGAACACGCCCTCTTCGGTCAGAACACCTGTCATTTCGCCCTCGCCAAACAAATCCCGGCTCAGACAATACTATCTTAACCCCTTTGCGCCAGTGTGATCCTGCCCTCGGGTTACGCTTTTGCGCAGACGGGGGCACTTCCTCCCTGTCAGACTGGCCGCGCCCTCCTCGGCGCGGTCTTTTTCTTGCATGCCAAGGGATTGCGCCGCGCGCCTCATCCCCTCACCGCGCGTAACACTTCCTCAACTTTGCCTGTTGACCTGTGAAAAATTACAGCCTAGCGTGGCGTCAATGACGAAGTCGGCCAGTCCGACAGGGGGAAAAGGAAGGGGTCCTGAACGGGCCCCTTTCGCTTGGAAAGCCCCTCTATCGTGGCCCCGAAACGCCCCGTCACACCCGCGCCCGTCGCGGATGAATCGCCCCTCTGAGCCTCTCGGCATTTCCCGCTCACAGCCAGCCCGACGCGCGCGTCCCGGCACCTCACGAAACTGTGGCAGCATGCCGCCTATCCGTGAGCGCGGCTGCCGAATTCATCACTGACAGCGCCGCGGACCCGTGTTAAGCCTTCGCCCAATACGTTTCAGGAGAAGAGTAATATGTCTCAACTGACGAAACCGCTCGCCCTCGCTCTGGCCCTCGGCCTTGCAAGCGGGGCTTGGGCACAAGACACCACGTCGAGCGACACCTCCACGACCCCGTCGGCGGATGCGACCGCAGGCGCAAGCGCCGATGGCACGACGGCCCCGGCCGCGGATGCGACCAACACCGATCAGGCGACCGACGGCCAGACCGCGCCCGATGCGGCTGCGGACGCCCCGACCATGCCCGGCGCCGACCAGCAGGCCCAGAAGCCGCAGGAGCCGCAGACCTACGTCAAGGCGACCTACGAAGACTGGGAGCTGCAATGCGCCAAGTCGCCCGACGGCAAGGATCCCTGCCAGATGTACCAGGTGATCAAGGACCAGAATGGCGGCAACGTGGCCGACATCTCGGTGATCGGCCTGCCCGATGGCAGCCAGGCCGCAGCCGGCCTCACCATCATGGTGCCGATCCAAACGCTCCTGTCGCAGAACCTCGTGATGCAGGTCGATGGCGGCAAGCCGATGGTCTACCCCTATTCCTTCTGCGACCCGCGGATGATGGGCTGCTTCGCCCGCTTCGGCGTCAGCAAGGCCGAACTGGACTCGCTCAAGAAAGGCAGCAAGGCGACGATCACGATCACGCCGCTGGCCAACCCGCAGCAGAAGGTGAAAGCGGATATCTCGCTCAAGGGCTTCACCAAGGCCTTCGAGGAAACTGTGAAAACCAACAAGGAAAATGGCGTTCAGCAGTAAGCTGGATGGATGAGCTTCGGCTCATAACCATTTGAGTTCAAAGACGCCGTGCCCGATCCGGGCGCGGCGTTTTCATATCGCACGCAGCGCGAGAACCGCGTTGAGCCCACCGAAGGCGAAAGCATTGGACAGCGCCGCGCCGACCTGTGCCTTGCGGGCGGTATTGGGCACGTAATCGAGATCGCAGTCGGGATCGGGTGTGGTGTAATTCGCCGTCGGCGCGATCACCCCGTCGCCAAGCGCCATCAGGCAGGCGATCAGCTCCACCGCCCCGGTGCCGCCGATGCAGTGGCCGTGCAGCGCCTTGGTCGAGGAAACCGCGACCTGATCGGCCGTCGGGCCTAGCGCCGCGCGGATCGCGGCTGTCTCGATCCGGTCATTGGCCGCCGTGCCGGTCCCGTGGGCGTTGATATAGCCGAGTTCTTCAGGCGCCATAGCCGCATCGCGCAGCGCGCCTGAGATCGCCGCGCTCGCCCCCTCGCGCGAGGGCATTACGACGTCACGCGCATCGGAATTCATCGCGAAGCCCGCAATCTCGGCCAAGGGCCGCGCGCCGCGCGCCTCGGCGCTTTCCAGCGCCTCGATCACGAAAACGCCCGCGCCCTCGCCCTGCACCATGCCGTTGCGATCCGCCGAAAACGGGCGGCAGCCATCGGGCGACATCACCCGCAGTCCTTCCCACGCTTTCAGCCCACCGAAATTGAGCATCGCTTCCGAGCCGCCCGCGAGCATCCCCTCGGCCATGCCGGAACGCACCATCTGGAAGGCGAGGCCGATCGCGTGGTTCGAACTGGCGCAGGCGGTGGCGACGGCGAAGCTCGGCCCCTGCAGCCCGTAGCGGATCGAGAGATGTGAAGGCGCGGCATTGCCCATCAGCTTGGGCACCGTCAGCGGGTGAACGCGGTTCTTTTGGTCGGCAAAAACAGCGCGATAGGCGTTGTTCGCGGTGGTGTGTCCCCCGCCCGCCGTGCCGATGATGCAGCCCCAGGACGCGGGATCGGGGGCGCGCTCCAGCCCGGCTTGAGCCATCGCCTCCGCCCCCGCGACCAGCGCGTATTGGGTGAAAGGATCGTATTGCGCGAGCTGCGCCGAGGTGAAGCGGCTGGTGGCATCGAAGCCGTGGATCTGGCCGCCGATGCGAATGCTCAACCGCTCCACATCAGCGAAGGAGAGCGGCCCGATACCGCTGCGCCCCTCCGCCATGGCCGTCTTGGTTGCCGCAACGCCCTCTCCAAGCGCGTTGATCGTGCCCGCGCCCGTGATGACGACCCGCCGCATCAGGCGACGGCGGTCGAGGGTTTGCCACCCGAGACGAGACGCTCCACCGCGCCGACGATCGCCCCGATCGAGGACATGTCGAATTGCGAGGCGGCGGGCTCGTTGGCGTTGAAAGGCACCGAAACGTCGAACGTCTCTTCGATGGCGAAGATCACCTCCACCAGACCGAGACTGTCGAGCCCCAACTCGTCGAGGGTCATTTCGGGCGAAAGCTCGGAGGGCTCACGAAGGGCTTCGCGGGCGATGATCGAGAAAACCTGGTCTTGCACGTCTGACCTCATGTCTGGCGTTACTCCGTGCCGCCTTTTTGCGTGAGTTTCGTAACAGTTTCTCGAAGCTCGGCCATTTGCGCAAACAATCTCGGCAGTCTGCGCAGAGATTTGTTGATCTCGAGCTGCGTTTCCATCTTCACCGCCGGGCTGCCCCAGATCGTGCGGCCCTTCGGCACGTTGGTGTAGATATTGGTCCCGCCCGCCGCGATCACGTCGTCGCCCACGGTGATATTGTCCGACACGCCGCATTGGCCTGCGAGCACCACGCGGTGCCCGATCCGGGTGGAGCCCGCGACACCGACCTGCCCGCAGAGCAGGCAATCCTCGCCGACCTGCACGTTGTGACCGATATGGACGAGGTTATCGAGCTTGCTGCCCGAGCCGATGGCCGTCGCGCGCACGGTGCCACGGTCGATGCAGGTATTGGCGCCGATCTCGACATCGTCGCCGATCTCGACCGTTCCCAGAGAATGGATGCGGGTCCATTTCTGCTCGGTGATCTCTTCGCGCTGCTCGAGCGTTTGGCGGATTTCCTCAACGCCGGAGGGATCGGGCGTGACGAAGGAAAACCCGTCCGAGCCGATCACCGCGCCGGGCTGGCAGACGAACCGGTCGCCGATCACCACCTGCGCGCCGATGCGCACGCCGGCATGGATCAGCGCCTCGGCCCCGATCCGGGCGCCTTCACCGATCGTGACCTGCCCGACGATGCGCGCGCCCGGGCCGATCCGCACGTCCGGCCCGACGATGGTGAACGGACCGATGGCCGCGTCCGCGCCGATCACGGCGGTCGGGTCGATCACGCAGGAGGGGTGAACGCCGGAGGCGATCGAGGGGCCCGGGTCGAAGGCTTTCGACAGCCCCGCCATCGCGAGCCGGGGCCGGGTCACGAAAACCGCGGCCTCGAGCCCGTAGCCGCGCCAATCCGCGCCTTCCCATACCAGCGCGGCGCGGGCCTTCCCGGCTTGCAGACCTTCGGCGTATTTCTCGCTCATCGCCAGCGCGATCTGGTCGGGCCCCGCAGCGGCGGGCTCGGAAGCTCCCGTCACCTCGATCGTCAGGTCGCCTTCGGCGCGGGCCTCCAGCGCCTTAGCGATTTGCTCGATTGTCTGGGACATGGCCGATCCTCTCATGGTCGCTTGGGGGCGGGAGTACCGCCCCCGTTGCCAGAGATTTAGCTGTCCTGCGTACCCAATTCCACCCCGGCCTTTTGCAGCGCGTCGAAGAGGATCGCGTCACGCCCGTAGACGTCGCGGCGATACTCGACATGGCCGGTCGCGGTCGGCCAGGCGGTGAAGTAGGTCAGGTGCACGGGAACGTGCTTTTCCAGCGGCACCACAGTTTCGCGCCCCGAATTGAGGATGCGCTTGAACTCCGCCTCGGGATTGTCGCTTTGCGCGCTCAGAAGGGTATATGCCAGATCGAAGGGGTCGCCGACGCGCACGCAGCCGTGGCTGAACGCCCGCGTCTCTTTCTGGAAGAGCGATTTCGACGGTGTGTCGTGCAGGTAGATATTCCAGCGGTTCGGGAACAGGAATTTCACCAGTCCGAGCGCGTTGCGGCTCGATGGCGGCTCTTTCATCGCGAAGGGGAAGTTGCTCGCATTATAAGCCGCGAAATTCACCGCCGAGCGTGGCACGACCCGGCCTTGGCTGTCGATCAACTGAAGCTGGCTCGCCGCGTTCGGATTGCGCTGCATCTTCGGCAGATATTCCTTGGTCACGATCGAGCGCGGCACATGCCATGCCGGGTTGATGACCATCCGCTCCATTTCGTCGGAGAACTCCGGCGTGCGGCGATCCGAGCTGTTCTGCCCGACCACCGTGACCGAGCGGAAAATTGTCTTGCCATGATCGACCACGCGGACCGAAAAATCGGTGATGTTGACCCAGACGTAGCGTTGCGAGAAATCGATGCCGTTCATCCAGCGCAGACGTTCCATCGCGACGAGGATGGATTTCATCCGCGCCTCCGGGCTCTTGTTCAACTCGCCCAGCGTGCTCGGCCCGGCGATGCCGTCGGTCGCGAGCCCCTGATCGGCCTGGTAGGCCTGCACCGCCTTCTGCATATCGGCGTCGTAACTCGCGCTGGCGGTGCGGCCCAGATAGCCCATCTTCTGCAGCCGGTTCCGAAGCGCGATCACGTCCGGCCCGCTGTCGCCGGGCTCGAGCTTGGAGCCGGGCACCGTCGGCCCCCAGCCACCCGCTTCTATCTGATGCTCCAGATCGAGGCGCGCTTTCACGAGCTGCGCATATTGCGGCATCTGCGGAGCGAGTTCGCGCAGGAACAGCGCGGGGTTCGTCGAGGCCGCGAAGGCAGTGATCCGGGCCTCGGGATCGGCGCGCTTGGGTTCGCGCTTGATATCGGAAATCACGCTGTGCGGATCGAGCACGCCATGCGACAGGTCATGCGCGTAATCGAGGAAGATCTGGCTCATCTTCACTTCGAGCAGACCGCGCTGGCGCTCGGACTGGACGGCGGCGAAGGCGACACGCAGGCCCGCGGGATCGTAATGCGCGGTCGGCAGCCCCTGCAGGCTCGACAGGTCGAGCGCTCGCATGAAGGCGGCGCGGCGATCGGCATCCCCGGCGGCGGTCCAGATCGGTCGGTAATCGCGCGCGGCGTAGAAGGCGGCGAGGGCGGGAGTCTTGGCGGCGGCTTCGGCGACAGCTTGGGTGAATCCCGAGAGTTCGACCCCTGCCAATGGCGACATGGCCCCTTGGGCGGCGATCTGGGCAGTGCCTTGCGCCTGGGCGCCGGCGGCGAGCGTAGCCAGCGCGAAGGCCAGCCCTATCTTACGGAAATTGCGCGTCATGGCGTCTAAACCCCTGCCCGGACCCTTCGTTCCAGATGTTCCAAACTTACCCGCAACTGTCCAGCAAAGCGTTGCCTGCGCGCAACGAATTGAGCCGAGGCCCGAGGAAAGATGCAGGCGCGCAACAGCGCCTTTCCTCCACCCGGGGCCGCGGCCTCGCGCCGCTCCCACATGGCTGTGAGGAGATTTTTACTACCGGCAGGCGAATTTTTGCCGACCCGCCTCGTTATGGCAAAGATGCATCAGTTCCGTTCTTTATCGATTAATCGGTCTATGCCATAAGAAGTGAGAAGTTTGGGTCTACCATCCCTCAACCGCCCGAAACAGGGCGGGCAAATCGAGAGACAGGCGAACACAGGAACTTGCTATGACGACGATTTCCCGGCGCGGCCTTCTGGGCGCATTTGCTGCGACCATGGTGACGGCAGCCCCCACCATGAGTAACGCTTTCGGTCTACTCAAGGGCGCTGGGGATATCCGACGGATCAAGATGTATAACGGTCGTACCGGCGAGACGCTCGACACCGTTTACTGGATCGAAGGCGAGTATATCCCGGACGCGCTGAAGGAAATCACCTACTTCGCCCGCGACTGGCGCACCAACCAGCTGAAAAACATCGACGCGCGCACCGTGGACATCGCGGCGGCCGCACACAACCTGATGGAATCGAACGAACCTTACATGCTGCTCTCGGGCTACCGCTCGCCCAAGACCAACGCGATGCTGCGCGCCCGCTCGAAAGGCGTCGCGAAGAACTCGCTGCACATGAAGGGGCTGGCGATGGACCTGCGGCTGAAGTCGCGCTCGGTCAGCCAGATGTACAAGGCAGCGACCGCCTGCCATGCCGGCGGCGTGGGCAAGTACTCGCGCTCGAACTTCGTGCATATGGATTGCGGTCCGGTGCGGCACTGGGGCTCCTGAGCCCCCCCTTCACCGTCTAGACCACCCTGAACGCCGCTTATTCGAGCGGCGTTTTTCTTTGCGTTCTCGCGCCCGAACCTGCGCTCACAAAAACTGGATCGCGCGTGAGAAATCGTAGAGGAACGTGCGCCCCCGTCTCCGGATTGTCCCTGAGCTGCGATTTCGCAGCCCGAAGGCACCTGCAATCCGAGGAGTTTCCCGATGCGCTATCCCGCCCGCCTCGTCATCCCCTATTTCGCCGCGATCGCGCTTGGCAGCACCATGGCCTATGCCGCCTCGGACGATCCCGGAACCGGCTCCGGTCAGACCGAATGGATCCACCCGGTCGTGAAGGATTACGGCAAGATGCATCCCGTGCCCGATGGCGCGCTGACCCCTGACCCGAAAAAGGACTGGAAGATCGTCTTCGACGTCGGCGGCGACAAGACGATGGAAGACGGCGTGAACGCGGCGCTCTGGCATGTCGCCCGCGCGGTCAACGTCTACGGCAATGCGGGCGTCGACAAGGAGCATCGCAAGTTCGCGGTGGTGCTGCACGGCGCGGCGACCAAGCTCGCCCTCTCGCCGGAAGCGTATAAGAAGAAATTCGGCAACGATGATCCAGACACGAAGCTCAAGAAGGAGCTCGCGGAGGCAGGCGTCACGCTCTACGTCTGCGGGCAGGCGCTGGCCGATCACGGCTTCAGCGAGGATCAGGTCGGGCCGAATGTGGATGTGGCGCTCTCCGCGCTGGCGGCGGTTCCGGTGCTCGAGAGCCAAGGCTACCAGCTTTTCCCGATGTAACCGCGCAGCAAAGGCGGACATGAAAAAACGCGGGCAGTTTTCGCTGCCCGCGTTTCTTTTTGTCTTGGCGGCGCGGGACCGAAGGCCCCGGCCCCTCGGCTCACATGCTGCCGGCGCCCATACCCATCCGGCTTGCCAGATCGGCCAGCACCCAGACGGTGCCCGCGGCCATAAGGATGATGAGCAGGAAGGTGAACAGCACCAGATACAGGTCCGGCCGCGCCTCTTTCGAGAAATCGAGGTGCATGAAGGCCCAGAACTGGATCACCAGCTGCGCGATGCCGAGCAGCCCCACGAGGGACCATGCGACACCGACCGAGAACATGCCGCCCGCGACGATCACGACGCCTGCGAGCGTCAGGACCACCGAGAGGGCGAAGCCCCAGACATAGCGCGCCATGTCGTGCTTGTACTCAGCCGAGTCCATGCCGACGTCGGAGTTGATATAGTCCATCACAGCACCCCCATCAGGTAGACTTTCGTGAACAGCGCGATCCAGACGATGTCCAGCATGTGCCAGAACAGGCCCAGACGCACGAGGCGCGACTTGATCAGGTCGTTCATCCCGAAGGTCTTCATCTGAACCATCAGCAGGATGCCCCAGATGATACCCGAGGTGACGTGCAGACCGTGCAGCCCCACCAGCGAGTAATAGGCGGTCAGGAAGCCCGACACTTGCGGCGTGTTGCCCTCGGTCCAGAACTCGTGGAATTCGTAGAGTTCGATCCCGAGGAAGATCGCGCCGAGCGCCAGCGTCAGGACGAGCCAGCCCACGGTGCGCTTCATCGACGCGCCGTATTTCATCCCCAGCGTGCAGATGCCGAAGGTGAAGGTCGAGATCAGCAGCGCCATCGTCTCGATCGTGGGCAGGCCGAGGCTGAACAGCTCATGCGGGCTCGGCCCGTTCGCGATGCCGTGCCATTCGGCATCGGCGTAGTTGGCGATCATCAGCGAGAAGGCGATGAGATCCGACATCAGGAAGATCCAGAAGCCGAAGATCACCGTGCCCGTCTTGTCGTGATGGCCGTGATCGTGGGAGGCAGCGTGCGCTGCCCCCGTGTTGCTCATAGTTGCACTCATACCTGCGTCTCCATGATCAGGCCGCGGTTCTTGGTGGTGAACTCATCGTCGAGCCGGATTTGCGGCGTGGTTTCGACGAGGCGCTTATGGGCTTCATAGCCCTCGCGCAGTTCTTCCGCAGTGATGGTTTCTTCCCAATCGGTGTCGTAGGAGCGGATCAGCACCAGCACCCACATGGCCACGAAGCCCACCGCCGCGATCAGCCACATCTGGAAGATCATGGCGAACGCGAAGAGCGTCGCGACGAGGCCCACGAGGAAGGGCATACCGGTCGGCTTCGGCAGATGGATGTCGACGAACTCGGTCGGATCCATGATCCGCTTGCCCGCTTCCTTCGCATCGACCCACGGCTCGCGCGAGGTCATCGCGGGAATGGTGGTGAAGTCGTATTCCGGCACCGGGCAGCCCAGCGACCATTCGATACCACGACCGTCCCACGGATCGCCCGCCGGCACCATCAGGCTCTCACGGTTCTTGACCGAGACCCAGATCTGGATGACCTGCGCGGTCAGCCCCGCCAGCACGCAGAGCGCGCCGAGCATCGCGATCACCAGCCACGGGAAGTAGGCCGGCTCGGTGAAGAAGGCCATGCGGCGCGGCGCGCCCATCAGACCGATCGCGTAGAGCGGCATGAAGGCCCCGTAGAAGCCGATCATCCACAGCCAGAAGCTGCGACGGCCCCATTTCTCGTCCAGGCGGAAGCCGAAGCAGAGCGGGAACCAGAAGTTCACGGCCGCGAACATACCGAACAGCAGGCCCGGGATGAGCATGTTGTGGAAGTGCGCCACCAGGAACAGCGAGTTGTGGGTTGCGAAGTCGATCGTCGGGTTGGCGAGCATGACGCCCGTGATCCCGCCGATCACGAAGGTGAAGATGAAGCCGGTGGAGAACAGCATCGCGGTCGAGAACCGCAGCTTGCCGCGCCACATCGTCAGCATCCAGTTGAAGACCTTCACGCCCGTCGGCACGCCGATCGTCATCGTGGCGATCCCGAAGATCGCGTTCAGGTTGGCCGTCTGGCCCATCGTGAAGAAGTGGTGCACCCAGACGGTGAAGGACAACACTGCGATGGCAATGGTGGCCCAGACCAGCGAGGTGTAGCCGTAGATCTTCTTGCCCGAGAAGGTCGGGATGACTTCCGAGAACACGCCGAAGGCCGGCAGGATCAGGATGTAGACTTCCGGGTGACCGAACAGCCAGAACATGTTGGCGAAGTTCATCATGTTCCCGCCTTGGGTGGCGGTGAAGAAGTGGAAGCCCGCCTGACGGTCAAGCGCCAGCATCAGCGAGGCCACCGTCAGCGGCATCATCGCGAAGATCATCAGGATCGCGGTGCACAGCGTCGCCCAGGCGAAGATCGACATGTCGAACAGTTTCATGCCGGGGGCACGCTGCTTGTAGATCGTCACGAGGAAGTTGATGCCGGAAAGCGTCGAGCCCACCGATGTCAGGCCCAGCGACCAGATCCAGTAATCCACGCCCTCGTTCGGCGACAGCTTGATGCCCGTGTAGGGCGGGTAAGCGGTCCAACCGCCGGTCTCGAAGTGACCGACGACGAGCGAGGCCATCACGAGCGCCGCACCGCCGATCGACAGCCAGAGCGAAACCGCGTTCATGAAGGGGAACTCCATGTCGCGCGCACCGATCTGGAGCGGCATGACGACGTTGATGACGCCGGTCAGGAAGGGCATCGCCACGAAGAAGATCATGATCGTGCCGTGGGTCGAGAACAGCTCTGCATGGTGTTCGACCGACAGGAAGCCCGGTGCGGGCGAGACCTGCTGGGCGCGCATCACGACCGCCTCAAGCACGCCGCGGATCAGCATGATCAGGGCAAGAACGATGTAGATGACGCCGATCTTCTTGTGATCGAGCGTAGTGATCCAGTTGGACCAGAGCGGTTTCCACCAGCCTTTGACGGTCAGCAGAACCATGACCGCGAGCGCGCCGAGCACGACGACGCCGCCGGCGCCGGCCGCGATCCCGGTGGACAGAGACGGCTCCGTAAAGAAGGGAACGATGAAGATATCGTTCCAGTCGAGACTACCAAGAATACTCATTGCGCGTCCCCTTGAGGTTGAATTTGCGAGACATGCAGCTCGTCGCGGATCGCGTCATCGATCTGTTTCTGCTCGGGCGCGTTGTCGGGAAGGATGGCGGCGCCACCATCGGTCAGCATGTCGGGGTTCATAGCCACCTTGTCCCAGAAACCGGTCTCCGGCGGCTCGAAGAGTTCAGGCCCCGACCAGGTCGCGGTTTTCTTGAACTGCTTCTCGAGCTGGGCGAAGGGGTGCTTGGGCTCTTGCAGGAAGGCGTTGAACTGATCCTGGCTCACCACGTCCACTTCGAACTTGTTGAGCGGGAAAGCCGCGCCGTTGAACTGGCTATTGAAGCCATAGGTCTGCGACGGGTTCTCCGAGGTGGTCAGGTTCATCTTCGTCTTCATGCCGGGCATCGCGTAGATCTGGCCCGCGAGACGCGGAATCCAGAAGCTCTGCATCGCGCCGGTCGCGGTCAGGTCGAACTCGACCGGGGTGTTCTCGGGAAGAACCAGCCGGTTCACGGCGGCGACCTTGCCGGGATAGATGAACATCCATTTCCACTCGGAACCGATGACCTTCACATGCATCGGGTCCTTGCCCGTCGGCTTGTAGGGGTCTTCGCCCTGCACGTGGCCCCAGGTGAGCCAGCCGACGATGAGGAAGGTGAGCGTGGCACCGCCCCAGATCACGACTTCCGCCCCAACCGAGTGTGCCCAGTTCGGGTCGTACTTGCCCTTGCCGCCACGGCGGCGATAGCGCATCGCGATCCACGGCGTACCGATCAGGATCGGCAACGTGATGGGCAGCATCCAGAGAAAGAAGCTGATCAAGTGCGCGCGTTCTCCGGCCGCGACCGGCCCGAGCGGGGTCATCACCCCGTTCTCCGCGCAACCTGACAGCCATGCAGCCGCGACGGTCAACAGGACCGGGGCAGCGAGGCGGCTGGGCCGCTTGTAGATTTTTTCAAACAACACGGAAATACCTTTCCTATTCCCTCTTCTTGGCGCGGGGGCATAGGGGTCTCTCGGGGGAGGCCGCGAGGGCTCCCATCCCGCGCGTTGCCTTCCACTCTAGGGCAGCGCCCTTGAGGTCAATCGGTCTTGACAAATTGTCGCAGGAACAGCCGCAAACATATGAAATATATGCACAATTTCCATCACAGTCCTGCGACACACGAAAAAATTCCCAATAAATAAAGGGGGTTGGGCTTGAACGCGCGCATCGAAACACAGGGGCAAACGGGCCAATCTCTCGCGCTTGTGATACGGCGGTGAGCGATCCGTGAGCAAAATGAGCAACTTAGCCGATCACGCGCGCTTGAGGTCACGCCGGATGTGAGGGGCGTCGCCGGGTGCGGGACTCGCTTTGGAAGCCGGATCTGGCCCTCCTGGGCGCTGTGTCGGACCGGCGCCAAACAAGGTCGCAGCGCGTCGTTTGGGCGACAGGGAAGAGCTTAGAGAGCGGCCGCCCGACGCAGCGCCGGAAGCGAGGAAATCCGTACGCGCCCGCCGGAGATGCGGAAGAGCCCCTGATCGCGCAGACGGCGGATCGTCTTGTTGGTATGCACCAGCGAGAGCCCGAGGGAATCTGCCACGACCTGCTGGGCGAAGGGGAACGGGGCGCTGTCCTTCTCGATCAGACCGACCGCCTCGGCGCGCTCCCATGCGTGCATCACGAACCAGGCGATGCCCTCGTTGGCGTTGCGCTGCCCGACGGAGGCCAGCCAGCCCGAAAGCCGCGTCAGTTCGCGCGTCATCAGCCAAAGAAGCGCAGTGTCGCGATCTGGGCCGTTGATCGCGGGTTGGCGCAGATCGGCCGGATCGAAGCTCGACAGTATCACCGGCGTGAGCGCCTCGTAGTAACTCGCCCCGGGGCCGTGCAGCACGCTCGTGAGGCCGCAGAGATCGCCGGGATAAACCAGCGCCTCGACCTGCCGACGCCCGTCTTCGATCAGAGTATAGCGCATGGCGATGCCGCGCTCGATCCGCGCGATCAGCGGCGTGGACTCGGGCAGAAGCGCCGCGCCCACGGGCACCGCGCGTTGCGAATGGGAAACGTCCGCCAGATTGGCGAAGTCAGATTTTCGAGACAGGTCTTCCAAGCTTGCTCGGTTCCGTTTTGTTAACTTATTCGAGGAAAGCCAGCATCTGCCGCGAAACCGATGAACGCGCTACGTCATAGGACATCGCTGCAGATCTTTTCCGGTATTCCTCGGCGTCACCCTGCGAAAAATCGCTTTTCGCCTATGTGAAAAGCTTCGAGAATCGGTGTGCGGCTGCGGTCGGGCTGGGGAATTACGCCACTACAAATAGTAGCGTGGCTTCCCGGCTCCGAGCTCGACGACTCCTATGTCGGCGAGCTTTTCCAGATCTGGCAGTTGGAGAATCCCCTGCGCCCACTGAACCAACCCTTCGCTGCGCAGGCGGGCGAGGGTCTTGTTGGTGTGAACCAGGGACAGCCCAAGCGCATCCGCAAGATCCTGCTGGCGGACGGGGAATGGCATCTTGCCATCGCGCACCAGCCCGGTCTGCATGCCGCGCTCGTAGAGCGTCACGAAGGCCCATGCGAGTGCCTCGCGCGCCGAGCGCTGGCCAACCGTCACCAGCGCATCGCCGAGGAAATGCTCTTCGCGCGCGACCTGCCATGTCAGCATCATCGCGCGCTGCGGCATTTTCGAGAACAGTTCCCAGACCTGTCTGCGGTCGAATACGCTGAGCTTCACCGGCGTCAGCGCCTCGGTCGTATGCGAGGCCACTCCCATCATGATCGCGTCGAGACCGATCAGATCGCCGGGAAAGAGGAAATTGAGCACCTGCCGCCGTCCGTCTTCCAGCATCCGGTAGCGCATCGCCTGACCCTCGAGCAGAGTGAAAAAGCGCTGCGGCTCGTTCCCTTCCATCACCACGGCCTGGCCCGAGGGCATCCGCAGCTCGCCCGCCCGGGCGGCTTCAGTGATCGCTTCTTCACCCGGATCCGGCGCCATGAAGGCGGGATTATCGACGAAGGGGCAATTTCTACAGTTACTTGTCATGCCTTGGCTCACTTTTGCGTCATAAGGCAACGCGGATGGCCTTGGCGGGTTCCTTTCGATCTTCGGGAGGAAGCGAGTGTTTCCCGATATTTGCCTCACGTTTCCGCCGACAGGCGTTCACGATGCTTTGTAGAGCCGGAAACAAGCGGCTAGACGAATTGCGAAGGTATGTCATAGTTAAATGACCCCGAAGATTATGACGTGCATTAAGGTTCACGAGGCCTCTCAGCGCACCGTCGACCGGGACTGACGCCTAAATTTCAGATGCGACGCCGGATCAACTACGATCCCTTCCCCCCTTCGAACGCAGTTATCTGCAAGGACAGGATGCTGATGCCCCGGAATATCCAGCACGAACGAAGCGAGAATCGCGCAAGCGATGCCCGCCGCGCGGCTAGGCGGTCCTCGTGACTCTTTGTGCGCCACCTCGGATCGACGGCACCGCGCTGGTTCTCGAAGACGCAATGATCGTGGCCTATGACGCGGCCGCGATGCTAAGCGAATTCGGTGCGCGCGACGTGGTCATCTTCGGCACCGTCGATGAAGCGTTGCAGCACATCGCTGGCGGCAACGATATCTCGATGGCGCTGCTCGACATCAATCTCGGCGACGAAACCTCGCTGGAAGCTGCCAAGGCGCTGCGCGAACGCGCGGTGCCAATCCTCTATTCGACCGGCTATGATGAAAAATCCGTGATGATGGATGGTTTCCCTGAAGGCAAAATACTGATCAAGCCCTTCACCGACGACGATTTCGCCCAAGCCCTGATTTCGATGGGGTTTGTCGAAGCCTGATCTCAACGCTCCCGGCCCCAAAATCTACGCCATGCGCCCAGCGACATCAGTCATGCGTCCATCGCATACCGGCCAAACATGGACATCCCGCGCAACCTCGCGTTCCTCGTCAGCGGAACACGAGGTCGCGCGGCGATGCGAGGCAGAGAGGAGCCCCGCTCCGCGCCATCGCGACCGAACCATCGCGAAGGAGGCGCTTGCTCATGAACCACACGATCCGCAAAGCCCATGCCGGGCTCGCCGCCAAGGTGATGTCCGCCGAAGACGCCGCCGCCCTGATCGACAATGGCGCGACGATCGGCATGTCGGGCTTCACCGGCTCGGGCTATCCCAAGGCGGTGCCGATGGCGCTCGCTTCCCGGATCGAGGCCGAGCACGCGGCGGGCCGCCCGTTCAAGGTGAAGATCTGGTCGGGCGCTTCGACGGGCCCCGAGCTGGACGGCGCTCTGGCCAAGGCCGACGGGATCGAATTCCGCCTGCCCTACAATTCCGACCCGATCGCGCGCGAGCGGATCAATGCGGGTCAGATGAAATATTTCGACATGCACCTGAGCCAGGTCGCGCCGATGGCGTGGATGGGGTTCATGGGCAAGCTCGACACGGCGGTGATCGAGATTTCCGGCTTCACCGAGGACGGCAAGCTGATCCCGTCGAGCTCGGTCGGCAATAACAAGACGTGGCTCGACTGCGCTGACAAGATCATCCTCGAAGTGAACCGCTGGCAGTCACCGATGCTGGAGGGGATGCATGACATCTATTACGGCACCGCCCTGCCCCCGAACCGCGTGCCGATCCCGCTGGTGAAGCCTGACGACCGCATCGGCCAGACCTATTTCGAGGTCGATCCCGAGAAAGTCGTGGCCGTGGTCGAGACCGACGCGCCCGACCGCAACGCGCCCTTCAGCCCGCCCGATGCGGTGGCCGAGGCGATTGCGGGCCATATCCTCGACTTTCTCGGCAACGAGGTGAAAAAGGGCCGCCTGCCACGCGGGCTGCTGCCGCTGCAATCCGGCGTGGGCAACGTGCCGAACGCGGTGATGGCCGGGCTGATCGAGGCCCCCTTCGACCAGATGACCGCCTTCACCGAGGTCATTCAAGACGGGATGCTCGACATGATCGAGGCGGGCAAGCTGCGCATGGCCTCGGCTACCGCCTTTTCGCTCTCGCCCGAGAAGGCGCAGTATTTCAACGACAACGCCGCCTATTTCCGCGACAAGCTGATCCTGCGCCCGCAGGAAATCTCGAACCATCCAGAGCTGGTGCGCCGATTGGGCTGCATCGCGATGAACGGGCTGATCGAAGCGGATATCTATGGCAACGTGAACTCGACACATGTGATGGGCTCGAAGATCCAGAACGGCATCGGCGGTTCGGGCGATTTCGCGCGCAACGGCTATGTCTCGATCTTCATGACTCCGTCGGTCGCCAAAGGTGGTAAGATTTCGGCGATCGTGCCGATGGCCGCCCATGTCGATCACATCGCGCAGGACGTGCAGGTAATTGTGACCGAGCAGGGTCTGGCCGATCTGCGCGGGCTGTCTCCGAAGCAGCGTGCCGAGACGATCATCGAGACCTGCGCCCATCCCGCCTATCGCCCGATGCTGCGGGACTATTTCGAGCGCGCCAAGAAGGGCAGCTTCGCCAATCATGCCCCGAACCTGCTGGGCGAGGCGCTGAGCTGGCACCAGCGGTTTGTCGAGACGGGGACGATGGAGGAATGAGGCACTGAGGGGCGGGCCTGAGCCTCGGTTGGGCGCTTCGATCGGCGGGTGGCTTGGCAGTTTATCTCGCAAGCCCGAAGATCGGTCGTGCACGCGATGACACCGCCAATGCGCCCTCCCGGGGGAGGCTCGGGCGCGGCCCGGGGCTGGTCGCCCCGCGCCAGAGCAAAATGCTCCCGCTTCGCGATTGCGCCCGAACTGGGCGACCAAATAAGAAAAAGGGGCGCCCGACCGGACACCCCTTCCCTATCTCAAATCCCGAAAGCTCAGACCTTGAGCGACGGGATGATCTGCTTCTTGCGGCTCATAACGCCGGGCAGCACCACCGTGTCGCCCTCGACCGTGGCGTCGAAGCTCTTCTCGGCCACGCCCTTCACCAGATCGTTCGGCACCAGCAGCGTCGCCTCTTCCTTCAGGATGTCGATCACGAACAGGAGCACCTGATCGACGCCGTCTTCCTTCGCGACCTCTTCCATCGAGGTCATCAGCGAGGCCTTCCGGTCCAGCACCATCTTCGGCGCGGTGGTCTCCAGCACGGAAACGCGGAAGGTCGTGCCGTCGACCGGGTATTCCTTGGAATCCATCCGCAGCAGTTCTGCATCGGTGAAGGCGGAGACGTCCGATTTCGCTTCGAACATCTTCTCGGCCAGCTCGTGCATGTCGATGCCCAGATCGCTCGCCAGCGCGTCGCAGACGGCGCGGTCGTGATCGGTCGTGGTGGGCGAGCGGAATTCCAGCGTATCCGACAGGATGCAGCTGAGCATCGCGCCCTTGATGCCGCGCGGCGCTTTCGCCACGTCGTCGCCCATCAGATCGTAGAGGATGGTCGCGGTGCAGGCGAGCGGGCGCATCGTGATGTCGATCGGACCCTTGGTCTCGATCCCGCCGGTCAGCTTGTGGTGATCGATGATCTGGATGACGTTGGCCGCGTTGATACCGCTCGGCAGCTCGGCGGGGTTGTTGGTGTCGACGACGACCACGTCCTCGCCTTCTTCCACGTCAGAGATGATCTCGGGCTTGTCGAGGCCCCAATGCTCGATGACGAAAGCCGCCTCGGTATTGGGCTCTCCCAGCAGGCAGGGCTTGGCCGGGGTGCCTTTGACTTCGTTGAGATACCACGCCCAGGCAATGGGCGAGCCGGTCGAGTCGGTGTCGGGGGCCTTGTGGCCGAAAACCTTAATCGTCATGGGGAGATCCTCTCGGATAATCAACTGTCGGCGCAGGTTATAGGCGCTGTGTCTGGGCTTGTCACCTAGGGGTCTGGCGATGCGGAAAGAGCCGCAAGCGAGCAACCGGACAGGCGCGGACCGGGGCGGGTCGCCCCGGGGCAAACTGCATTTCGACGTCTCAGCTATCGAGCCGCTCGATGCTCCAGCCGTCCTTCTCGAGCAACCGCAACAACCCCTCTTTACCCGAAAGGTGCAGCGCGCCCACCGCGACCACGACCGGCCCCTGCTTCGCCGCGGCTTCGATCTTGGGCAGCCAGTTGCGGTTGCGGGCGACCATCAGCAGATCCTCGGAGAGCTTCATCTGGCGCTCGACCTCATCGGCATTCATGCCTGCCGTGACGGCCTGTTCGCGCGCCAGTTCCCAGATCAGGCGCGGTTCGCCCCGGAAATAGAGATCGCCCATCGTCACGCCCATATCGTCAGCCAAGGGCGCGCCGATCACTGCCGCGCGGAGCATTTCCAGCGCCTCGGTCTCGGTGATGCCGTTGAACAGCTTGAAGACAGTGTCCCACGGCTCCAGCGCCTCGACCGGCACGCCGTCGGCCTCGGCCTGCGTCATTACCTGCAGGTCCAGACCGCCCTCCCCCTTGGCGAGCTCGGCCGTGGCACAGGGCGGCAGCGACAGCGTCATCGCGACGAAAGCGGGGCGCATCTTGGCGGCGAGGAAAGCGGGCATCCCATGGGCCGCGAGCGCCGCCTTGGTCATGTTCCAGTCCTGCTCGGACATCATCTGTGGCAGGGTCTTGCCGGTCGAGAACATCAGCGTCGGGTCGGTCTGGATCGCGTGCTCCAGCCGCGCCTGCTCGTCCGGGCCCGCCTCCACCAGCAGCCGCGACGCTTTCTCGAGCGCCTTCGAGAGCGCCCCGACCAGCTTGTCATGACGCGGATCGGGAAGATGGTAGGTGCCGGCCAGCGTGATCTTTTCCGTACCCTTGGTTGCAGAGAACAGCAATCCGCGAGAGAAGGGCGCGGAATCGGCGGCGGCGGTCAGCGCCTCCTGCTCGGCCTTGGGCAGCGCGTCAAAGATATTCGTGCCGCGGCACTCCGCCCATGCGGGTAGTGCGAGGCAGAGAGAAAGCGCGGGGGCCAGCAAAGGCCGAAGGAGCTTGGCGAATTTCATGAGGGCGAGAGTGCCACGCGATATGCGTTCCGCATAGAGGCGAAATCGCCGCGCCCCGATCGTTCGAATTGACGCAAAAAATTCGCTTTTCGGTTATTGACAGCCGCCCGCCTCAGTGACTAACTCCGCCATCGTTAGCACTCACCAATAACGAGTGCTAAAAGTTTTCGAACCTGGAACCTTTAGGGAGTGACCCAGATGGCATTCAAACCGCTTCATGACCGTGTGCTGGTCAAGCGCGTGGAGAGCGAAGAAAAAACCAAGGGTGGCCTGATCATCCCCGACAGCGCGAAGGAAAAGCCCGCAGAGGGTGAAGTCGTCGCAGTGGGTGACGGCGCGCGCAAGGAATCGGGCGAGCTGATCGCACCGGGCGTCAAAGCTGGCGACCGCGTTCTCTTCGGCAAGTGGTCGGGCACGGAAGTGACCCTCGACGGCGAAGAGCTGCTCATCATGAAAGAAAGCGACATCATGGGCATCATCTCGTAAGGCGCCCTGCCCTTACCGAGATGCCCTGATATCCCAAGAACAACTCAGTCAAGGAGCCAACAAACATGGCAGCCAAGGACGTGAAATTCTCCACCGACGCCCGCGATCGTATGCTCGACGGCGTCAACATCCTCGCCGACGCGGTGAAGGTCACGCTGGGCCCGAAAGGCCGCAACGTCGTCATCGAAAAGTCGTTCGGTTCGCCGCGCATCACCAAAGACGGTGTGTCGGTCGCCAAAGAGATCGAACTTTCGGACAAGTTCGAGAATATGGGCGCGCAAATGGTGAAAGAAGTCGCCTCGCGCACCAATGACGAGGCTGGCGACGGCACCACCACCGCCACCGTGCTCGCTCAGGCGATCGTCAAGGACGGCCTGAAAGCCGTGGCCGCTGGCATGAACCCGATGGACCTCAAGCGCGGCATCGATCTCGCGACCTCGAAAGTCGTCGACGCGATCAAGAGCGCTGCTCGCCCGGTCAAGGACTCGGACGAAGTCGCTCAGGTCGGCACCATCTCGGCGAACGGCGAAGAAGCCATCGGCAAAATGATCGCCAACGCGATGCAGAAAGTCGGCAATGACGGCGTCATCACCGTGGAAGAAGCCCGCGGCATGGAGACCGAAGTCGAAGTCGTCGAAGGTATGCAGTTCGACCGTGGCTACCTGTCGCCCTACTTCGTGACCAACCCCGACAAGATGGTCGCGGAACTCGAAGACTGCTACATCCTGCTCCACGAGAAGAAACTCTCGTCGCTGCAGCCGATGGTGCCGCTCCTCGAGCAGGTCATCCAGTCGCAAAAGCCGCTCCTCATCATCGCTGAAGACGTCGAAGGCGAAGCGCTCGCGACCCTCGTGGTCAACAAGCTGCGCGGCGGCCTTAAGATCGCAGCCGTGAAAGCACCGGGCTTCGGCGACCGCCGCAAGGCCATGCTGCAGGACATCGCGATCCTGACCGGCGGCCAGGTGATCTCGGAAGACCTCGGCATGAAGCTCGAGAACGTCGGCATGGACATGCTGGGCACCGCCAAGAAGGTGAGCATCACCAAGGACGACACCACCATCGTCGAAGGCGCTGGTGACAAGGCCGAGATCGAAGCGCGCGTCAGCCAGATCCGCACCCAGATCGAGGAAACCACCTCGGACTACGACCGCGAGAAGCTGCAAGAGCGCGTCGCGAAACTGGCCGGTGGCGTGGCTGTCATCCGCGTCGGCGGCATGACCGAAGTCGAAGTGAAAGAGCGCAAGGACCGTGTGGACGACGCTCTGAACGCGACCCGTGCGGCCGTTCAGGAAGGCATCGTTGTCGGCGGTGGCGTCAGCCTCGTTCAGGGCGCGAAAGTGCTCGCCGGTCTCTCCGGTGCGAACTCCGACCAGGAAGCCGGTATCGCGATCGTCAAGCGCGCCCTCGAAGCGCCGCTGCGTCAGATCGCAGAGAACGCCGGTGTGGACGGTGCTGTCGTGGCCGGCAAGGTCCGCGAGAGCGACGACCTGAACTTCGGCTTCAACGCGCAGACCGAAGAGTACGGCAACATGTTCGAGTTCGGCGTGATCGACCCGGCGAAAGTGACCCGCACCGCGCTCGAAGACGCGGCCTCGGTTGCTGGCCTGCTGATCACCACCGAAGCGATGATCGCCGAGAAGCCGGAGCCGAAAGGCGCTGGCGGTGCCCCCGACATGGGCGGCATGGGCGGCATGGGCGGCATGATGTAATCAGCCGTTCCCGCTTCAGGGATCTATGGGAAGGGGCGCTCCGGAAGGGGCGCCCCTTTTCACATGCGTAAATCGCAGGTTTTTATGCCCGTATTGAGCTATGTCACGTGGCCGTGAACGATTGGTGTTACACTTCCCCATCGTCAATTTCGCTGGAAGGCCCCGGTTATGTCGCGCAATTTCCTCGTCAAATCCCTCGCCTGCCTCGCTGTCGCTCTGGCCGCCTCGGTCGCGGCGGCCGAGGAAACTCAAGACTGGCGCTTCGGCGGCGACGCCTATCTCGCGGGCCGAACCGTGAGTGCCACGGGTGAGAACATCCACGATCTTTTCGCCGCTGGTCAGCACGTCACTATGGGTAGCCCGATCACGGGCGCGGCGCATCTCGCGGGCCAGAATATCGTGATCGGCGCACGGGTGGGCGGCGACCTTTATGCGGCGGGTCAGGATATCGACCTCGCGGCCCCGGTCGCGGGTGCGGCGACGCTCGCGGGTCAGGCGCTCACCGTCAAGGGAACGATCTCGGGCAACCTGCGCGCGATGGGGCAGCAGGTTCGGCTCGAGGCTCCTGTCGCGGGCAGCGCGGTCATCGGCGCCGACGAGGCGCTGATCGACGCCGAAATTTCGGGCGATCTCGTGCTGGGAACAAAGACCGTCACCTGGGGCGATGGCGCGACGGTCACAGGCAAGGTTCAGGTCTATACCGACACGCCCGGTGAGGTGACCGTCCCCTCCAGCGTCGCCCCGGCCGAACGGGTGAGCATTCATCAGGCGAAGGAATTCGAAGAGGCGAAGGCACGCCCTGCCCCGGCGCGCAATTACCTGATCGAGATCCGCGACTGGCTGGGCGGCGTGCTCGTGGTCGGGATCGTGGCCACGCTTCTCGCGGTCTTCGCGCCGGGCTTGATGGACCGCATGCGCCGGCGCAGCCTCGCCCATCCCTTGCGCGCGGGCCTTGCGGGGTTCGTCGGGCTCTCGGCGCTCGTGGGGTCGATCTTGCTGCTTGCGATGACCGTGATCGGGCTGGTGCTGGTGCCGTTCTCGCTGCTCGGAGTGCTGGTGCTGGGCTTCGGCGGCTATATCGTGGGGATCTGGGTCATCGGCGCGTGGTTGCATGATCTGATCGGGCGCGGCCAGCCGGTCACGCCGGGCGAATGCGCCCTCGCGGCGTTCGGTGGCGCGGCGATCGGCGCGCTGATCTGGATCATCCCGTGGGTCGGTTGGCTCGGCGTGATGGCGGTCTTCCTGTTCGGCGCGGGCGCGATCGTGCTTCGGGTGACCGGGATCGGTGCGCAGGAGGCCATGGTCTGACAGACCGTTCCCGCCTCTGGCCATCCCCGGTTTCGCACGCTATCGCTGCGCGAATGACAGGGGGGAGGAACCATGACCGATCTGGTGATTTTCGACTGCGACGGGGTGCTGATCGATTCCGAGATCATTTCGGCGCAGATGCTGATCGACGAGCTGGCCACGCTGCAGGTGAATATCGACCTCGATTACGTCGCGCTCCATTTCCTTGGCCGGTCCTATCCCACGGTGATGAAGCAGATCCGCTCCGAGTTCGGGCTTGATCTTCCGGAGGAGTTCGAGGCGCAGTATCGCGCGCGTCTGCTCGACGCGTTCGAGCGGGACCTGCGGGTGACTCAGGGCGTGGCCGATGTGCTGGATGTACTCGACGTGCCATGGTGCGTGGCCACGTCGTCGAGCCTGCCGCGCGCCGAACGCTCGCTGGAAATCGCAGGCCTGCGCGACCGGGTGGGCGATCGGCTGTTCACGGCGAGCGAGGTCGCCCATGGAAAGCCCGCACCCGACCTGTTCCTGCACGCGGCGGAGAAGATGGGCGCGGCCCCTGCCCGCACGCTGGTGATCGAGGACAGCCTCAACGGCATTCGTGCAGGGCTTGCGGCGGGGATGGAAGTCTGGCGTTTCACCGGCGGCAGCCATCTAGCCGGGCGCGACCTGACGCCGCCCGAGGATGCCCGTCCGCATCGCGAATTTGCGCATTTCACCGAGTTCTTCCAGAATGGACTCATCAGGGAGAAAGAGTCGTGAGCCGTATGAATGAGGCCGAAACTTCGCGCGATGACGAGGCGGCACGGGCCGGATGGCTCTATTACGTCGGCGGCATGACGCAGGACCAGATCGCCGCCGAACTTGGCGTGTCGCGCCAGCGCGCGCAGCGGCTGGTGAGCCGCGCGGTTTCAGAAGGACTGGTGCGGGTGCGGATCGAGCACAAGATCGGCGCCTGTCTGGAACTGGAAGCGGCGCTGATGCGTCGCTTCGGGCTGCAGACGGTGCGCGTCGCGCCGTCGCTGGGTGAACGCGGCGACCCGGCCACGGCCACCGCCGCTTTCGCCGCCACGCTTCTCGAACGGATCCTCGCACGGTCCGAGCCGCAGGTGATCGCCTTCGGGACGGGCCGCTCGCTCTCTGCGATGGTGAACGAGGTGATGCAGCGCCCCGCGACCGAGCACAAGATCGTCTCGCTGATCGGCAACATCGCCCCGGACGGTTCTGCCTCGTTCTATGACGTCATCATGCGGATGGCCGACAAACTGCGCCTGCCGCATTATCCGATGCTGGTTCCGGTGATCTCGGAAACGGTGGAGGAACGTGCGATGTTCGACCGGCTCAAGCCGGTGCAGGCCGTGAAGCGGCTCGCGGCGGAGGCGGATGCGACCTTCGTCGGCGTCGGCCAGCTGGGCGAGGACGCGCCGGTGCACAAGGACGGCTTCGTCACCCTCGCCGAACTCGAGGAGCTGCGCGCGGCGGGCGGCGTGGGCGAGCTCGTGGGCTCGTTCTACGATGCGCAGGGCAACTACATCACCACTCCCACCACGACGCGTTTCGGCTCGTTCCGGATCGAGCCCAAGCGCGACGCCCCGGTGATCGGCATCGCCGCTGGCAGCTCGAAACTGGTCGCGATTCGTGCCGCTCTGGAAGGCGGGCTTCTCAACGGGCTCGTGACCGACGAGCCGACGGCTCAGGCCCTGTTGGAAGACTGACGCCGAAACAAGGCGTTAGAGACGGCGTTCATAATAAATCAAGACATCGCAGTAATTCTTGATTGACAGCTTGGGTTCTGTTTGTGAATATTTTCTCACAGTTTGGGCATATGCTCAGACCGCAAGGGAGGAAATCTATGACTTATACGATCCGGGCGCTCATGGGCGCCTGTGCTCTCGGCGCGCTTGCGACTGCTGCGGCAGCCGAGACCACCATCACCGTCGCAACCGTGAACAACGGCGATATGGTCCGCATGCAGGGCCTGATGGACGACTTCTATGCCGAGCATCCCGACATCAAGGTGGAATGGGTCACGCTGGAAGAGAACGTCCTGCGCCAGAAGGTCACCACCGACATCGCCACCAAGGGCGGCCAGTTCGACGTGCTGACCATCGGCACCTACGAGGTTCCGATCTGGGGCAAGCAGGGCTGGCTCGTGCCGCTCGACGGCATGCCCGACAGCTATGACGTGAACGACCTGCTGCCGCAGATCCGCAAGGGCCTTACCGTGGATGGCAAGCTCTATGCAGCGCCCTTCTACGGCGAAAGCTCCTTCGTGATGTATCGCAAGGACCTGATGGAAAAGGCCGGGATGGAAATGCCCGAGAAGCCGACCTGGTCCGACATCGAAAAAGCCGCTGCCGCGATGACCGACAAGGACAATGAAGTCTACGGCATCTGTCTGCGCGGCAAGGCCGGTTGGGGCGAGAACGCCGCCTTCCTGACCACGATGGACAACTCGATGGGCGGACGTTGGTTCGACGAGAACTGGCAGCCGCAATTCAACACGGCCCCGTGGAAAGAGACCATGTCGCGTTACCTCGACATGATGAACAAATACGGCCCGCCCGGCGCGTCGGCCAACGGCTTCAACGAGAACCTCGCACTGTTCCAGCAGGGCAAATGCGGCATGTGGATCGACGCCACGGTGGCTGCGTCCTTCGTGACCAACCCCAAGGACTCGACCGTGGCCGACAAGGTCGGCTTCGCGCTCGCGCCGAACAAGGAAGGCGTCGACAAGCGCGCGAACTGGCTCTGGGCCTGGTCGCTGGCGATTCCGGCGGGCACCCAGAAGGAAGACGCCGCGAAGACCTTCATCGAATGGGCGACCTCGAAGCACTATACCGAGCTCGTGGCCGAGAAAGAGGGCTGGGCGAACGTGCCCCCGGGCACCCGTACCTCGCTCTACGAGAACCCGAAATATCTCGAAGCGGCCCCCTTCGCGAAGCTGACGCTGGACTCGATCAACGCGGCTGACCCGACCAATCCGACGGTCGACCCGGTTCCCTATACCGGCGTCCAGTTCGTCGCGATCCCCGAGTTCCAGGCGATCGGCACCGCCGTCGGCCAGCAGTTCTCGGCTGCGCTCGCAGGGCAAATCTCCGGCGATCAGGCACTGCAAAACGCACAGAGCCTGACCGAGCGCGAGATGAAGAAGGCCGGTTACATCAAGTAACCAGGCCCCTCCCCGGCCGGGGCGGTCATTTTGGGTCTGACCGCCCCGTGCCTCTTTTTTCAACTTCCGATAACCGGAGCCGGACCGATGTCCACGCAAGCCTCGCGCTCTGCCGCGCGTCTCATGATTTCGCCATCCGTCATCCTGCTGTTCATGTGGATGGCCGTGCCGCTGGGCATGACGATCTGGTTCTCGTTCCAGCGCTACAACCTGCTGATGCCCGGTCAGGGCGGCTTCGTGGGCTGGGACAATTACTATTACTTCCTCACCGATCCCGCCTTCTTCACTGCGCTCAAGAACACTTTGGTGCTGGTGGGGGGCGTGCTGCTGATCACCGTGATCGGGGGCATCCTGCTGGCGCTGCTCCTCGATCAGCCGATCTTCGGCCAGGGCATCGTGCGGGTTCTCGTGATCGCGCCCTTCTTCGTCATGCCGACCGTGTCCGCACTGGTCTGGAAGAACATGCTCTACAATCCGGTGAACGGCATTTTCGCCTATATCGCCAAGGCGATAGGGCTACAGCCATATGACTTTCTCGCCCATGCGCCGATGCTTTCGATCACCATCATCGTGGCATGGCAGTGGCTGCCCTTCGCGACGCTGATCCTGCTGACCGCGCTGCAATCGCTGGATTCCGAGCAGCTGGAAGCCGCCGAGATGGACGGCGCGGGCGCGCTGTCGCGGTTCTTCTACATCATGCTGCCGCACCTCGCGCGCGCCGCGACCGTGGTGATCCTCATCCAGACGATCTTCCTGCTCTCGACCTTCGCGGAAATCCTCGTGACCACGAATGGCGGGCCGGGCAACGCGTCCACCACGCTCACCTACCTCGTCTATGTCCAGTCGCTGTTGCAATTCGACGTGGGCGGAGGCGCCGCGGGCGGTGTGATCGCCGTGATCCTCGCAAATATCGTCGCGATCTTCCTGATGCGGATGATCGGCAAGAACCTGGAGGCGTAATCCAATGGCGCGCAAAATCTCCAACCGCCGCCGCACGATCATGTCCGTGATCGCATGGGCGCTGGCCTTAGTGATCTTCTTCCCGATCCTCTGGACGATCATCCTGTCGTTCAAGACCGAGGGCGACGCGATCAAGGCCCCGTGGGACGTGCTGACCTCGGCCTGGACCGTCGACAGCTACCATCTCGTTCAGGAGCGCTCGAACTACTTCCGCCACTTCATGAATTCGGTGGTGATCTCGTTCGGTTCCACCCTGCTGGCGCTAATCGTCGCGATCCCCTCGGCCTGGGCCATGGCCTTCGTGCCGGGCAAGCGCACCAAGGACGTGCTGATGTGGATGCTGTCCACCAAGATGATGCCCGCCGTGGGCGTGCTCGTCCCGATCTACCTGATGTTCCGCGACTGGGGCCTGCTGGATACCCGGACCGGTCTGGTCATCGTGCTGTGCCTGATGAACCTGCCGATCGTGATCTGGATGCTCTTCACCTATTTCAAGGAAATTCCGAAGGACATCCTCGAGGCCGCCCGTATGGATGGCGCGACCTTGAGCGGCGAGATCCTCTACGTGCTGACCCCGATGGCCGTGCCCGGCATCGCCTCGACGCTTCTGCTCAACGTGATCCTCGCCTGGAACGAAGCCTTCTGGACGCTGAACCTGACGGCGGCGAATGCCGCCCCCCTCACCGCTTTCATTGCCGCCTATTCCAGCCCCGAAGGGCTGTTCTACGCGAAACTCTCCGCCGCCTCGACGCTGGCTATCGCACCGATCCTGATCCTCGGCTGGTTCAGCCAGAAACAGCTGGTGCGTGGCCTGACCTTCGGCGCCGTGAAATAAGGAGCTAAACCCATGGGACAGATTACCCTCAAGGGCGTCCGCAAGGCCTTCGGCGATGTCGAGGTCATCCCGCCGCTCGATCTGGAAATCAACGAAGGCGAGTTCGTCGTCTTCGTCGGCCCCTCGGGCTGCGGCAAATCCACCCTTCTGCGCCTGATCGCGGGTCTGGAAGACGTCTCGGGCGGCGAAATCGAGATCAACGGTCAACCTTCGAGCGACCTGCCCCCCGCCAAGCGCGGTCTGGCGATGGTGTTCCAGAGCTACGCGCTCTACCCGCATATGTCGGTGCGCAAGAACATCGCCTTCCCGCTGAAGATGGCAAAGCTGGACGCGGCGGCGGCCAAGGAGAAGGTCGACAATGCCGCGCGCATCCTCAACCTGACCGACTATCTCGACCGTCGCCCCGGCCAGCTTTCGGGCGGTCAGCGCCAGCGCGTCGCGATCGGTCGGGCCATCGTGCGCGAACCGGCCGCGTTCCTTTTCGACGAACCGCTGTCGAACCTCGATGCGGCGCTGCGGGTGAACATGCGGCTGGAGATCTCGGAACTGCACCAGAAGCTCAAGACCACGATGATCTACGTCACCCACGATCAGGTCGAGGCGATGACCATGGCCGACAAGATCGTCGTGCTGCAGGCCGGCCGGATCGAACAGGTTGGCTCGCCGCTGGAACTGTATCGCTCGCCGCGCAACAAGTTCGTCGCGGGCTTCATCGGCTCGCCGAAGATGAACTTCATCGAGGGCGACGAAGCTGCGAAATACGGCGCCGACAGCATCGGCATCCGCCCGGAGCATATCGAGGTCTCGACGACCGAAGGCGCGTGGGAGGGCACGGTCGGCGTGTCCGAGCACTTGGGCTCCGACACGTTCCTGCATGTCGAAACGAAGCATGGCGTGATCAACGTGCGCGGCGGTGGCGAGATCGGGCTGCATTCGGGCGACAGGGTCTACCTGACCCCCGACCTCAACCAACTCCACAAATTCGACGCGCAAGGACAGGCAATCTGATGCGACTGAATGGCAAACGCGCTCTGATCACCGGGGCAGCCCGTGGGATCGGCCGCGCTTTCGCGGAGAAATACATCGCGGAAGGCGCGGAGGTCGTGATCGGCGATATCGACATCGCGCGGGCCGAGGACACCGCGGCCGAGATCGGCGCGGTCGCGCTCAAGCTCGACGTGACCGACGCGGCGAGCATCGACGCCGCCATGGAGAAGATGCGCGCCTCGGGCGGGATCGACATCCTGATCAACAACGCCGCGATCTTCACCGCCGCGCCGCTCGTGGAAATCACCCGCGAGGATTACGCCCGCGTCTTCAAGATCAACGTCGAAGGCACGCTCTTCATGATGCAGGCGGCGGCGAAGGAGATGATCGCGCAGGCCCGTGGCGGCAAGATCATCAACATGGCGTCTCAGGCCGGACGTCGGGGCGAGGCATTGGTCGCGGTATATTGCGCCTCCAAGGCCGCCGTCATCAGCCTTACGCAATCGGCGGGGCTGAACCTGATCGAACATGGCATCAACGTGAACGCGATCGCGCCCGGCGTGGTCGATGGCGAGCATTGGGACGGCGTCGATGCCTTCTTCGCGAAATACGAGAACAAACCCCTGGGCCAGAAGAAAAAAGAGGTCGGCGAGTCCGTCCCCTATGGCCGCATGGGGACCGCCGCCGACCTGACCGGCATGGCCGTTTTCCTCGCCTCGGACGAGGCCGAATACATCGTCGCCCAGACCTACAATGTCGACGGCGGAAACTGGATGAGCTGACATGACACTTTCCAACGACACCCTCTCCGAGCTTCCCGCAGACGTGGCGCGCCCCGGTTACGACCGCGCAGCGCTCACCCCCGGCATCGTTCACATCGGCTGCGGCAATTTCCACCGGGCGCATCAGGCGGTCTATCTCGACGATCTGTTCAATTTGGGCGAAGGCCATGACTGGGCGCTCATGGGCGCGGGCGTTCGACCGGGCGATGCGAAGATGCGCGATGCGGTTCTAGCACAGGACGGGCTTTATAGCGTGATCGAACTGGACCCGGCGGCGAAATCGGCCCGCGTGATAGGCTCGATGGTTGGTTTTGCCGAAGTGGCCTCCGGAAATGCGCCGCTGATCGCCGCCATGTCGCAGCCCAGCGTTCGGATCGTGTCGCTTACCGTGACCGAGGGCGGCTATTACATCGACCCGAAGACCGGCACGTTCAGCCCGACCCATCCCGACATTCAGGCCGATGCGGCCAATCCGAACCATCCCGAGACCGCGTTCGGCGCGATCATCGCCGCGCTGAAGGCGCGCCGAGCCTCGGGCGTGCCGCCCTTCACCGTGATGTGTTGCGATAACGTCCCCCATAACGGCCATGTCACGCGCGACGCGGTTTGCGGACTGGCGGAACTCTCCGATCCGGAGCTAAGCGCATGGATAAAGGCCAATGTCGCCTTTCCGAACTCGATGGTGGACCGGATCACCCCCGCCACCGGCCCGCGCGAGCGTGCGCTGGCCCAAAGCTTCGGGATCGAGGACGCCGCCCCCGTCACCTGCGAGCCCTTCCGGCAATGGGTGATGGAGGACAATTTCCCGGCAGGCCGCCCCGCGCTGGAGAAAGTCGGCGTGACCTTCACCGATGCGGTCGACCGGTTCGAGACGATGAAGATCCGTATCCTCAATGGCGGGCACGCGATCATCGCCTATGCCGCAGGCCTGCGGGACATCGAATACGCGCATGAGGCGATGGCCGACGATCAGATCCGCGCCTATCTCGACAAGATCGAGACGACCGAGATCCTGCCCATCGTGCCGCCGGTGCCCGACACCGACCTGAACGATTACAAGCAGCTGATCTTGAGCCGCTTCTCGAACCCGGAAGTGGCCGACACGATCCGCCGCCTGTGCCATGACGGCTCGAACCGGCAACCGAAGTTCATCATCACCTCGATCAGCGATTGCCTCGCTCAGGGCCGGGATTGCACCGGACTGATCCTCGAGAGCGCGCTCTGGTGCCGCTATTGCTACGGCACCAGCGAGACCGGCGCCGAGATCGCGCCGAACGATCCGAATTGGGATCGCCTCGTCGCGCAGTCGAAGCTGGCGAAGGAGCGTCCCGCCGCGTGGCTGGAGATGTCCGAGATCTACGGCGATCTGGCCGAGAATGCCGAGGTCGTGGCGAAATTCACCGCGCTTCTCAATGACGTCTGGGCACGCGGGTCGCACTCGGTGATCTCGGATTATCTGACGGGCTGACGGCACGCTTGCACTTGCACAAGCTCCCCCTTGCAAAACTCTCGCAAGGATTCGAAATTAAACGGGTGTTCAATTCATCCGGTTGAGGTCGAGCCTTTACCGAAAGTGAGCTCGGGGAGGAGTTTCATGGATTACGCGCTCAGCGAGGAACAGCAGGCCATTTTCGACATGGCTTATGCCTTCGGGCAGGACGAGATCGCCCCCCATGCGGACGCGTGGGAAGAGGCTGGCACGATCCCGAAAGAGCTCTGGCCGAAAGTGGCCGAGCTGGGTCTGGGCGGCATCTACGTCTCCGAAGACTATGGCGGATCGGGCCTGTCGCGCCTCGATGCCACGCTCGTCTTCGAGGCGCTCGCGATGTCCTGCCCCGCCGTGGGCTCGTTCCTGTCGATCCACAACATGTGCGGCGGCATGATCGACAAGTTCGGCTCGGACGAGGACAAGGCGCGCTGGCTGCCCGATCTGGTCAGCATGAAAAAGGTCTTCTCCTACTGCCTGACCGAGCCGGGTTCGGGCTCGGACGCAGCGGCGCTGCGGACCAAGGCCGAGCGCTCGAACGAGGGCTGGGTCCTGAACGGCACCAAGGCGTTCATCTCGGGCGGCGGCTATTCGGATGTCTATGTGACCATGGTCCGCACCGGCGATCCGGGGCCCAAGGGCATCTCGACGGTCGTGGTCGAGGACGGTGCAAAGGGGCTCAGCTTCGGCGGGCTCGAGCGCAAGATGGGCTGGAAAGCCCAGCCGACCGCGCAGGTGCAATTCGACGATTGCCACATTCCGGCGGAGAACCTGCTGGGCGAAGAGGGCAAAGGCTTCACTTATGCGATGGCGGGTCTCGATGGCGGGCGTCTGAATATCGCGGCCTCCGCCCTGGGCGGCGCGCAGGCCGCGCTCAACAAGACGCTGGCCTATATGGGCGAGCGCAAGGCCTTCGGTAAATCGCTCGACCAGTTCCAGGCGCTGCAATTCCGCCTCGCCGATATGGAGGTGAAGCTGGAATCCGCGCGCACCTTCCTGCGTCAGGCGGCATGGAAGCTCGACAACAAGACCCATGATGCGACGAAGTTCTGCGCCATGGCTAAACTCTATGTGACGGATGCCTCATTCGATGTGGCAAACCAATGCCTGCAATTGCATGGTGGTTACGGCTATCTTGCCGATTACGGGATCGAGAAGATCGTGCGCGACCTGCGCGTGCACCAGATCCTTGAAGGCACGAATGAAATCATGCGGCTGATCGTCAGCCGCGCGATGCTGGCGGAGCGTGGATGACCGAAGAAACGATGATCGCGAGAAAGGAAGGCCACGCCGGACGGCTGACCTTCAATCGACCCAAGGCGCTCAACGCGCTCGATCACGAGATGGCCATGGCGATCGAGGCGGCGCTCGACGCATGGCGCGACGACCCGGAGGTCGATCTTGTCGTGATCGACGCAGCGGGTGATCGCGCCTTCTGCTCGGGCGGCGACATCGCCGCCGTGTACCGGGCCGGGATCGCTGGCGATTATGCGCCGGGACGCGACTTCTGGCGCGACGAATACCGGATGAACGCAAAGATCGCGGAATATCCCAAGCCCATCGTCGCCTTCATGCAGGGCTTCGTGATGGGCGGCGGCGTCGGCGTCGGCGGCCATGCCAGCCACCGGATCGTGGGCGAAAGCACGCAGGTCGCGATGCCGGAAAGCGGGATCGGGCTGATCCCGGACGTGGGCGGCACGCTCTTGCTGGCGCGCGCGCCAGGCCACGTGGGCGAATATCTCGGCCTCACGGGGGCGCGAATGAACGCAACCGACGCGCTCTATGCCGGGTTCGCCGATATGTTCGTGCCCGAGGCCGATTGGGAGGAGTTGAAGACCCGGCTCATCGAGACCGGCAATATCGACACCCTGCCCCATCCGCGCACCCCGCCCGAACCTGGCAAGCTCGAGGGCCTGCGCCCCGAGATCGACCGCATCTTCTGGGCCGAGAACCTCAGCGCGATCGTCGCCAAGCTCGAGACTTCGGGCAGCGAGTTCGCCGAGAAGACCTACAAGACGGTGCTGCGCAACTCCGCGCTGTCGATGGAGGCGACGCTGCGCCTGATCCGCATGACCCGCGCCGAGAACACGATCCGCGCCGCCCTCACCCATGAGTTCCGCTTTACCTGGCGTGCGGCGGAGCTAGGTGATTTTCTTGAGGGCGTGCGGGCGCAGATCATAGACAAGGATCGCAATCCGCAATGGAAATATGCTCTGGATGCGCTGCCGGAAGAGGCGGTCGCGCAGATGCTGGAGCCGCTCGGCCCCGAATGGGCCATCTGGGAGGAGACGACATGAAAATCGCATTCATCGGGCTTGGAAACATGGGTGGGCCCATGGCGGCCAATCTGGTCGCTGCGGGTCACAAAGTGATCGGCTTCGACCTCACCGCCCCGCCGCCCGAGGGCGTGGGTCGGGCGACGACCGCAGCGGCGGCGGCGCAGGAGGCCGAGGTCGTCATCACCATGCTCCCCAACGGCCAGATCCTGCGCGACGTCGCGAAGGAAGTGATCCCGGCGATGCAGGAAGATGCGGTGCTGTGCGATTGCTCGACGGTCGATGTCGACAGCGCGAAAGCGGTCGCGGCGATGGCGGCAGAGCGCGGCCTCGGTTCGCTCGACGCGCCTGTCTCCGGTGGCGTGGGCGGCGCGACCAACGGCACGCTGACCTTCATGGTGGGTGGTGACGCGAAAAGCTTCGAGATCGTGAAGCCCCTCTTCGACGTGATGGGCCAGAAGGCCGTGCATTGCGGCGAAGCGGGCGCGGGTCAGGCGGCCAAGATCTGCAACAACATGATCCTCGGCGTGACGATGATCGCGACCTGCGAAGCCTTCGCGTTGGCCGACAAGCTGGGCCTCGACCGCGAGAAGATGTTCGACGTGGTCTCGACCTCCTCGGGTCAGAGCTGGTCGATGAACACCTATTGCCCGGCGCCGGGCGTCGGCCCGCAATCGCCCGCCGACAACGATTACAAGCCGGGCTTCGCCGCCGAGCTGATGCTCAAGGACCTGCGGCTGAGCCAGCAGGCCGCCGAGAGCGCCGATGCCGACACGCCGATGGGCAAGCTGGCCGCCGCGCTCTATTCGGCCTTCGTGGAAACCGAAGGCGGCAAGGGCCGCGACTTCTCGGCCATGCTGCCGCGTTTCGAAAAGCGCAGCCGCACCTGAATTCCGAGTGGAGGCGCGTCACCGCGCCTCCCGCAGTTAATCCTTGCCGCCTGAGTTCGCGTAACAGTATCAAGTTGCAAGGAAGCTGCGCCACGGAAAGGGCTTTGAATGTTCAAGAACAATGTCGGCGGCATCGACCGCACTCTGCGCATCGTGGTCGGGCTGGCCCTGATCATCGCCTTCTTCATGACCCCGCCCGGCCCCTATCGCTGGCTTTTCTGGGTGGGGCTGATTCCGCTCGGGACCGGGTTGCTGGGCACCTGCCCGCTCTACTCGATGCTTGGCGTCAATACCTGTAAGAAGTAACCCCAGAAGCCTGATTTCGCCCCGAGGGCGAGCCGGACCCCGCCGAATGACCACGCGTCTTCGGCGGGGTCTTGCTTGTGAGAGGGTTGCGCGTGGATAAAGCCCGATTTCGCGATGGAACGGCTGGCCAGCTACGTTCATTTATATCCCAACACGCGCATGAGCGCGTCAGGAAAGGAGAGGTCACATGAAACACCTGACCCAGCTTACCCTCGCCGCTGCCCTCGGGGCGAGCCTTCTGCCCGGGGCCGCCCTTGCTGACGGCCATGGCCACGGCAAATGGAAGAACGACCGCGGCCACGCAGAGCGCGATTACAGGGGCTGCCCGCCCGGACTGGCCAAGAAGAACAATGGCTGCCGTCCGCCCGGTCTCGCCAAGAAGAGCTATCGCCACGACGACGAGCGCGACGACGAATGGCGGGACGCGGAGCGCCGTTGGCGCCGCGGTGACCGGATCACCGGCGACTACGTCCTGATCCGCGACCCGAACCGCTACGGCCTGAACGACAATCGCACCTATTGGCGCTCCAACGGCTACGTCTATCAGGTCGACCGCCAGACCGGCGAAGTGCTCGCTCTGATCGGACTCGCGCGTTCGATCCTCGGCTACTGACTTCGCAGACGCAGCGTCAACCGCGACATAGCGCCGCATCTGAACACGAGGCCTTCACGTAAAGTGGAGGCCTTTGTGATTTGACACGGAAATATCGTAATTTTTTATTAAGCAATAACAGCATCTTACAGCGCGCAACAGCTTTCGCTTCTACGCATGGCGGCAATGCGGAATCTGCAATGGACCTTTTCGCCGCAATGCGGCATTTGGTCCCTCAAGACGAAAGGAAAACGCGCATGACTTATCTCCCCCGTGTCGCGCTGATCGCGGTGATCGGCGCAGCTTTTACCCCGATGGCAGCTCTCGCAGATGGTCCGATGAGCGCCGCAGGTTCGAAAATGGCAGCAAGCGTCTCGGTCGCGAACCAGTCGCATGATCAGAAGCCCTCGGTTCGCAACGACCTGCTTTGGCAAGTTGGCCAGCAGATCACCGAGAACCACGTTCGCCTCCGCCAGCCCGCCGCGTTCGGCCTGAAGGCTGACGCGACCTACTGGCGCTCGTTCGGCTACATCTACGAAGTCAGCCCCGAGAGCGGCGAAGTGCTCGCCCAGGTCGGCAAGGCCACGGACATTGTCGGCTTCTGAGCCACAGTCCAGACGGAAATTGAAAAACGGGCGGAACCACTCCGCCCGTTTTTTATTGTCCTCGAAAGGTTGGAGGACAGAAAGATGTATCGATTCTCAATTTCGTTGCCCGATGACACGCGCGTGGATAGGCTTTCAAGATGAGGATCGTGATGCGCCCGCTCGCCCTAATTGCGCTGACCTGCGCCCTGCCCGCCCTCGCCTCTGCCGAAGGATCGGCGCAAGGGGTTCAGGTAATGCGCGGTGGAAAGATCGACATGGGTAGCCCCGCAGCGCAGGAAGCCAAAGCTTCCGCAAAGGCCGCGCCGGAGTGCAAGACGCTCACGACGGGCGACACGTTCTGCAAGGTCGCCACGACCAATGGCACGTCACGCTGGGTACTGCAGGGTCAGATGGAGCCCGAGTTCAGCGTCGGCGATGTGTTTCCAGTCTATCAGCACTCGATGATCCTGAACCTGCGCCGCTACGATCTGCCGATCGTGACCGGCGCCTGGCGCTACTACAACGTGCGCGGCGTGATCTACAAAGTCGGCGCGGAAGACCACAAGGTCATGGAAGTCATCGGCCGCACCGCGCGGCGCTGAGCCCGCGCGCCCGCGTCCAGAGCGCGGCGGATCACTCCGCCGCGACCTTCACTCCCAGCATCTGCGCAAGGTAATGGCCGGTATGGCTGCGCGGGTTGGTGGCCACTTCTTCCGGCGTGCCGACCGCCACGATCTCGCCGCCGCCATCGCCGCCCTCGGGGCCGATATCGATGATATGATCGGCCGTCTTGATGACGTCGAGATTGTGCTCGATCACCACGACGGTGTTGCCCTGCTCCACGAGGCTGTGCAGCACCTCCAGCAGTTTTCGAACATCTTCGAAGTGCAGACCGGTCGTCGGCTCGTCGAGAATGTACAAAGTGCGACCTGTGGCGCGTTTCGACAGTTCCTTGGACAGCTTCACCCGCTGCGCCTCGCCGCCTGACAGCGTCGTTGCCTGTTGGCCGACCTTGATATAGCCAAGGCCCACCTCCATCAGCGCGTCCATCTTCTCGCGGATCGAGGGCACCGCCTTGAAGAACTCCTGCGCGTCCTCGACCGTCATGTCGAGCACATCCGCGATGGACTTGCCCTTATACTGGATCTCCAGCGTCTCGCGGTTGTAGCGCTTGCCCTTGCAGGTCTCGCATTCGACATAGACGTCGGGCAGGAAGTGCATCTCGATCTTGATCACGCCGTCGCCCTGGCAGGCCTCGCAGCGCCCGCCCTTCACGTTGAAGGAGAACCGCCCCGGCTTGTAGCCGCGCGCCTTCGCCTCCGGCAGACCGGCGAACCAGTCGCGGATCGGGGTGAAGGCGCCGGTATAGGTCGCCGGGTTCGAGCGCGGCGTGCGCCCGATCGGGCGCTGGTCGATGTCGATGACCTTGTCGAGATGCTCCAACCCCTTGATCGTATCGCAGGGCGCGGGCGTCTGACGCGCACCGTTGAGCCGCATCGAGGCGGTCTTGAACAGGGTCTCGATGGTGAGCGTGGACTTGCCCCCGCCCGAAACGCCGGTCACGCAAACGAACTTGCCGAGCGGGAACTCGGCCGTGACGTTCTTGAGGTTGTTGCCGGTCGCACCCACGACCTTGAGCTTCTTCTTGTTGCCCTTGCGCCGCTCGGTCGGGACCGCGATCTCGCGCGTGCCGGACAGGTACTGCCCGGTCAACGACGCCGGATCGGCGGCGATCTCTTCGGGCGTGCCGCGCGAAACGACCTGACCGCCATGCACGCCGGCGCCCGGGCCGATATCGAAGACGTAATCGGCATGGCGGATCGCATCCTCGTCATGCTCCACCACGATCACCGTATTGCCCTGATCGCGCAGGTTTTTCAGCGTCTGGAGGAGGCGGTCGTTGTCGCGCTGGTGCAGGCCGATCGACGGCTCGTCGAGCACGTAGAGCACGCCCGTCAGGCCCGAACCGATCTGCGAGGCCAGCCGGATCCGCTGGCTCTCGCCGCCCGACAGAGTGCCCGCCGCGCGGCTCATGGTCAGGTAATCGAGACCCACATTCACGAGGAAGCCGAGGCGTTCGCGGATTTCCTTGAGGATCGCCGTCGCGATTTCGTTCTTCTGGTGCGAGAGGCTGCCCGGCACGGTGGCGACCCACTCATGGGCCTCCTTGATCGACATCTCGACCACGTGGCCCACATGCTTGCCGCCGATCTTCACGGCGAGCGCTTCGGGCCGCAGGCGGTAGCCGCCGCAGGCATGGCAGGGACGGTTGTTCTGATAGCGCTCCATCTCCTCGCGCGACCAGGCAGAGTCGGTCTCGCGGTAGCGGCGCTCCATGTTCGGGATGATCCCCTCGAAGGTGCGGCTGACCTCGTAGACGCGGCCGCCCTCGTCGAAGCGGAACTTGATCTCTTCATCGCCCGAGCCGCGCAGGAACAGCTCCTGCACGTTTTCCGGCAGATCCTTCCACGGCTTTTTCGGATCGAAGCCGTAATGTTTCGACAGCGCCTCGATCGTCTGGGTGTAATAGGGGGATTTCGTCCGCGCCCAGGGCGCCAGCGCCCCGCCCTGCACCGAGAGCGTCACGTCGGGCACCATCAGGCGCTCGTCGAAGAACAGTTCGACGCCGAGGCCGTCACAGACCGGACAGGCCCCGAACGGCGCGTTGAACGAGAACAGGCGCGGTTCGATCTCGGGGATCGTGAAGCCCGACACCGGACAGGCGAAGTTTTCCGAGAAGGTCGTGCGTTCGGGCTCCCCCTCGCCTTCGCGCGGCGCGCTCTCGAAGATCGCGATGCCGTCGGCGAGGTCGAGCGCGGTGCGGAAACTGTCGGCCAGCCGCGTCTCCATCCCCTCGCGCACGACGACGCGATCCACGACCACGTCGATGTTGTGGCGGAATTTCTTGTCGAGCGTCGGCGGTTCTTCCAGCTCGTAGAACTCGCCATTCACCTTCACGCGCTGGAAACCTTGCTTGCGCAGCTCGATGAATTCCTTGCGATATTCGCCTTTGCGGTCGCGCACGATCGGGGCGAGCAGATAGCCGCGCGTGCCCTCCTCCATCTGCATCACGATATCGACCATATCCTGCACCTGCTGCGCCTCGATCGGCTCGCCGGTGGCGGGCGAATAGGGCGTGCCCGCGCGGGCGTAGAGCAGACGCAGGTAGTCGTAGATTTCGGTCACGGTGCCGACGGTGGAGCGCGGGTTCTTCGATGTCGTCTTCTGCTCGATCGAGATCGCAGGCGACAGACCCGAGATGTGATCGACGTCGGGTTTGCCCATCATGTCGAGGAACTGGCGCGCATAGGCGCTCAGACTTTCGACATAGCGGCGCTGCCCTTCGGCATAGATCGTGTCGAAGGCCAGCGAGGATTTCCCGGAGCCCGACAGCCCCGTGATCACCACGAACTGGTCGCGCGGAATATCGACATCCACGCCCTTGAGATTGTGCTCGCGCGCGCCGCGCACTTCGATGAACTTCAGTTCAGCCATCCACGCCCCCTTTATCACCAGCCCTAGATAGGTGTTTCCCCGCGAGTCTCCAATCCAAATCTGCGAACGAAATGTGAACTTTCTGCATGGCGGCAATGTCGCGCGTATCCGTCGCGCCGCTTGCACGCCTCGCAGCCCGATCAAAATTGCGGCAATTAGGCATTAAATTCCATTTCTTGAATGTATTTTCGACGGGTTTCGCGCTATCACTCTTGAAAGCGGTCCGGTATTTGCCACATGAACCGGGAAACGGGCCTGCGGGTCACGCGAATGCAAGAGGTAACGACATGCTGAATTTTCTTCGCCCTTCCGGTGGCAACCGGGTCGAGCGCATTGCCCCGCAGGACGCCGTCGCCAAGGCGAAAGCCGGTGAGCTGACCGTGGTCGACGTGCGTGAGGGCATGGAAGTGAAAAGCTCGGGCAAGGCCAAGGGCGCGCTTCATATCCCGCTCGCGACGATCCGCATGAAGGCCGACCCGTCGAGCCCGGAGAAGCATCCCGACCTCGACCCCGCGAAGCCGGTCGCGCTCTATTGCGCCTCGGGCGGGCGCTCGGCAGGTGCGGCGCAGATGCTCGTCCAGATGGGCTACGCCGAAGTCTACAACATCGGCGGTCTGGGCGACTGGCACGCAGGTGGCGGCGAGATCGAGCGCTGATCGCGCACTGTGTCGCATGATTTTGAAGGGGTCCCGCCGGGGCCCCTTTTGTTTTGCGCAGCCGATGGAATTGCGTGGGCGTGGCGCGTGCCTATATCGGATGCGTAACGATCAAAGGGTGAGACCGACAATGGGTTATGCCAAGACTGCGATGCTGATGGCGGCGATGACGGCGCTGTTCATGGGGCTGGGCTACCTGATGGGTGGTGCGACCGGCATGGTGATCGCGCTGATCTTCGCCGCCGGGATGAATGTCTATTCGTGGTGGAATTCGGATAAAATGGTGCTGCGGATGCATAACGCGCATCTGGTGGCGCCGGGCGACCGCGCGGGGCTGAACGCGCTGGTCGGGCAACTGGCCAAGAATGCCGACCTGCCGATGCCCGCCGTCTACCTGATCGACACGCCGCAGCCCAATGCCTTCGCCACTGGCCGTAACCCCGAGAACGCCGCCGTGGCGGTAACCGCCGGGCTGATGCAGAGCCTGTCGCGCGAAGAGCTGTCGGGCGTGATCGCTCACGAGTTGGCCCATATCAAACACCGCGACACCGCGATCATGACCGTGACGGCGAGCTTCGCCGGTGCGATTTCGATGCTGGCAAATTTCGCCCTGTTCTTCGGCGGCTCGCGCGAGCGGATGGGGATCATGGGCACGCTGGCGATGATGTTCCTCGCCCCGATGGCGGCGGCGCTGGTCCAGATGGCGATCTCGCGCACACGCGAATATGCGGCCGACAAGGAAGGGGCTGCGATCTGCGGCAACCCTCTCTGGCTGGCCTCGGCGCTGCAGCGGATCGAGGCTGGCGCGCGCCGGGTCGAGAATGTCGCCGCCGAGCGCAATCCTGCGACCGCGCATATGTTCATCATCAACCCGCTGAGCGGGCACGGCGCGGATAACCTGTTCGCCACCCACCCCTCTACCGAGAACCGCGTTGCAGCGCTGCGCCAGCTTGCGGGCGGTACGGGTGCGCGTCGGGAACGCGCGGCCCCCGCGCCGGCTACGGGCGATTGGAGCGGCGCGCGCTCGATGCCGAAGGTGCGCCGGAAAGGCAAGAACGGGCCTTGGTCATGACCAGCACGGGGCGGCCAGCCCCGGGCCGCGCCTGACGCTCCCCCCGGGAGGGCGCATTGACGATGTCAGCGCAGGCGCATCCGACTTGCGGACTTGCAGGATAAACCGCCCGGCCACAGGCGACGCGCAGCGCCCACCCGAGGCTCGGGCGCGCCCCTTATCACCAAAACAAAAAGGCCGGGGTTCCCCCCGGCCTTTCGCACTTCCCGGCACATCCGATCAGAAGTGGATCGCGCGCCCGTAAGCGTCGAGCACCGACTCGTGCATCATCTCCGACAGGGTCGGGTGAGGGAAGACGGTGTTCATCAGGTCTTCCTCGGTGGTCTCCAGCTGGCGCCCCACGACATAGCCCTGGATCAGTTCGGTCACTTCCGCGCCGACCATATGCGCGCCCAGCAATTCGCCGGTCTTCGCGTCAAACACGGTCTTCACCAGCCCCTCGCTCTCACCCAAGGCGATCGCCTTGCCGTTGCCGATGAAGGGGAAGCGGCCGACCTTGATGTCATAGCCCGCCTCTTTCGCCTTCGCTTCCGTCATGCCGACCGAGGCGACCTGAGGCTGGCAATAGGTGCAGCCCGCGATCGAGCCCGGCTTGACCGGATGGGCGTGCTTGCCCGCGATCAGCTCGGCCACCATCACGCCCTCATGGCTCGCCTTGTGCGCGAGCCACGGTGCGCCCGCGATATCGCCGATGGCATAGAGCCCGTCGACGCCGGTGCGGCAGTATTCATCGGTCACGACATGGGTGCGGTCGATCTTCACGCCCGCCTCTTCAAGGCCCAGATCCTCGACATTGCCGACGATACCGACCGCGGAGATCACAGTGTCGACTTCCAGCGTCTCGGTCTTGCCGCCCTTGTCGAGCGTTGCGATCACCTTGTCGGCCTTGCGGTCGAGCTTGGTTACCGTGGTCTTCTCGCGGATCGTCATGCCCTGTTTCTCGAACTGCTTCTTGGCGAATTTCGAGATTTCCTCGTCCTCGACGGGCAGCACGCGATCCATCACCTCGACGACCGTCGTCTCGGCGCCGAGCGTATTGAAGAAGCTGGCGAATTCGATACCGATCGCGCCCGAGCCGATGACCAGCAGTTTCTTCGGCTCATGCGGCGGATTGAGCGCGTGCTTGTAGGACCAGACGCGCTTGCCGTCGGCCTCGAGCCCCGGCAGATTGCGCGCCCGCGCGCCAGTCGCCAGCACGATATTCTTGGCGGTCAACTCTTCGCTACCCTTGTCGGTTTTCACCGAAACCTTGCCCTTGCCGGCAAGTTTCGCGGTGCCCATCACGACATCGACCTTGTTCTTCTTGAGCAAGTGGCCGACGCCCGAAGCGAGCTGCTTGGCCACCCCGCGCGAGCGTTTCACCACCGCGTCGAGATCGTAGCCGAACTTCTCGGCGCTGAGGCCGAAATCCTTCGCGCGCTCCATCAGGTGGAACACCTCGGCCGAGCGCAGAAGCGCCTTTGTGGGAATACAGCCCCAGTTCAGGCAGATGCCGCCCAGATGCTCGCGCTCCACGATCGCGACCTTGAGGCCCAGCTGTGCGCCCCGGATGGCGCTGACATAGCCCCCCGGCCCTGCCCCGATCACGATCATGTCGTAGGTTTTCGATGCCATGTCTTCCCTCCGGTCAGAAACTGGTTTGGCATTAAACTATTTTGCGGACAGCTTCAACTCATCCGCATCCGCAAGCGCCTTGCGGTAGCCGCCCTGCTCCATGAATGCCTGTTCCTCGGGCGTTGTCTCGCGATCTAGCGCGGAATTGCGCCAAGGGAAGCGCCCGAACCGTTCGATCACTGAACGATGTGCGAGCGCGTGGCGCAGGTTATCTTCAGAGCGCCAGCGCTCGGAGAACAGGGTCACCGCCCGGTCCTGATCGGCAAGCTCTTCGGAATGCATGAAAGGAAGGTAGAAGAATTGCTGCAGCGGCGGCCCGATCTGCAGGTCGAACCCTTCGGCGATGGCGCGATCGGCATGGCGCCGTGCCATCGGGTCGGTCTGGAAGGCGCGCGGATCGTCTCGGAACATGTTGCGCGGGAACTGGTCGAGTAGCAGCAGAAGCGCCAGCGCGCCCTGCGCGTTGCGCTCCCATTCGGTCAGCGCGCCTTGCGCGCCTACCTGCCAGAGCGGCGCGTAACGACGCCGGATCGCGGCGTCGATCTGCTCGCTCGACTGGTACCAGTATTTCTCGCCGACCTCGATACGCCAGAAGCGTATAATCTCGTTGATGCGATCCATGGTGACGGCCCTCCCCTGCCGTGCCTGCCCCGCTGTCATCAGATCATGGTAGGGCAAGCGCAGAGGCAGGCAAAGGGCCTTGCATCAGGCGGCGGCATCCTCGTTCTTCGCGGCCTCGGTCTCGGCTTCCTCTTCGCTGGCCGCTTCGGCCTCCTCCTGCGCGACTTCCAGACGCGCCTCGACCGCCACCGCGGTCGCCGTCGGCGAGAGCAGCGTGTAGGAGCCGGTCTCGTCCACCGAAGGCGCTTCGCGGCGCGTCATCCGCCACACTGCATAGCCAGCGATCGCGGCGCAGAGCACACCGATATAGAGGAAGAACCCGCCCGGACCCATGACGCTCATCAGCCAGCCCGTCACCAGCGGCCCCGCCACCGCGCCAAGCCCGTTTACGAACATCAGCCCCGCAGAGGCGGCCGCCATGTCGGAGGAATCGAGATAGTCGTTGGTATAGGCGATCAAGAGCGAATAGAGCGGATTGGCCACACCGCCGATCAGCGTCGCTCCGATCAGCAGCACCCAGAAGGGTGGGTTGAGCGCGAAGATCGTGAACGTCACCACCGCGCCCGCGAGTGCCGCCCCCATGATCACGCGGCGCCGGTCCATTCGGTCCGAAGCCCAGCCGATCGGATATTGCAGCACGAGGCCGCCAACGTAGATCGCCGCCACGAAGGCCGAAATCTGCTTCACGTCGAGCCCTTCGGCGGTACCCCAGACCGAGGCCATGCCGAACATCGCCGAGATGATTCCACCCAGCAGGAAGAGCCCCACCATGCCCAGCGGCGAGGCTTCCCAGAGCCGCTTGAAGGTCATGCGCTGGATCGTCTCGAAGCTGGGCGCGGGCGAGGCTGCGAGCAGAATCGGCGTGAAGGACAGCGACACCAGAACCGAGGGGATCACGAAGAGGAGATACCCCGCCGGGTCGCCCACGTTCAGCAGCGCCTGCGCCGTGACGATGCCGAACATCTGCATGATCATGTAGAGCGACAGCGCCTGGCCGCGCGTCTCGTTGGTCGAGCCCGCGTTCAGCCAGCTTTCCGCCGTGATATACACGCCCGAGAAGGAGAAGCCGATCAGCACGCGCATAGCGACCCAGGCAGGCCAGTTCGGGAAAGCCGCGTAGAGGATCAGTACCGCCGAGATCAGCGAGCCGAGCGCCGCGAAGACGCGGACGTGACCGACGCGCGCGATCATCTCGGGCACCATGCGCGACCCGAACAGGAAGCCCGCGAAATAGGCCGACATCACGAGCGACATGTAGAAGGTGTTGATGCCCTCGATCTTGCCGCGGATACCGAGCAGCGTGCCCTGCATCCCGTTGCCGACCATCAAGAGCATGATGCCCAGCAAAAGCGGCCATGTCTGGCGCAGCACTAACAGCATATCGGTCTCCCGGGGGCCTGAATTGGATTGCGTCGTCCCGCGGCATCTAGTCCGCGGCGACAACATTTCCAAGCCCTGAAAGCGACTCTAGGGAATTAGAAGCGACGCATCGCCGTAAGAGAAGAAACGGTAGCCCGTCTTAACCGCATGATCGTAAATTTTGCGTATGCGATCTTGCCCCATCAAGGCCGAGACGAGCATCAGCAGCGTCGATTTCGGCAAGTGGAAATTCGTCATCAGCGCGTCGGTGATGCGAAACTCGAAGCCGGGATAGATGAAGATGTCTGTGGCGTCCCGGAAGGGCACGATATGGCCTTTCGCGCCGCCCTCGGCGAGTGCGGCGCTCTCGATCAGGCGCAGCGCGGTGGTGCCGACGGGAATGACGCGGCCGCCTGCGGCCTTGGTCGCGTTGATCTCGGCCGCTGCCTGCTCGCTCACCTCGCCCCATTCGGAATGCATCTTGTGCGTGGTGACGTCCTCGACCTTCACCGGCAGGAAGGTGCCCGCGCCGACATGCAGCGTGACTTCAGTGAACTCCACACCCTTGGCGGCCAGCGCCTCCAGCAACTCGCGGGTGAAATGGAGGCTGGCCGTGGGCGCCGCGACCGCGCCGGAATGGCGGGCGAAGACGGTCTGATAGTCGCGCTTGTCCTCGTCATCGGGGGCGCGCAGCGCCGCGATATAGGGCGGCAGCGGCATCGCTCCGGCCTCGGCCAGAGCCGCGTCGAAATCCTCGCCCGTGAGGTTGAAGCTGAGCCGCAGCTGGCCGTCCTCGATCGCCTCGACCTTGGCCGAAAGCGCGTCGGAGAAGACGATCTCCTCACCCTCCTTCACCTTGCGCAAAGGCTTCGCCAGCGCGGACCATTCGCCGCCCGGTGCGGGCTCCAGAAGCGTCACCTCGACCTTCGCGACCACCTCGCCCTGGGCGCTCTGCCGGGTCCGTGTGCCCGCCAGCCGCGCCGGGATCACCTTGGTATTGTTGAGCACCAGCCGGTCGCCGGGGCGGAAGATGTCGACCAGATCGCGCACGTGGCGATCATGAATTGTATCGCCTTCGGCTAACAACAATCGTGCCGCATCGCGCGGGCGCGCAGGTCGCGTCGCAATCAGCCCCTCGGGGAGCTCGAAATCAAAATCGTCTAGCTTCATCTTCAGCCTTATTCGCTCAGCACCTTGGGCGGCGCCGCCCGGAACAACTCACGCAATCCGCCGGGCGCCAGAACCGACAGCGGGTTGATCGAGACCTTCGGCGCGTCGGCGCTTCCGCGCAGCGAGTAGTTGAAGCCGAAGAGCCCTTCCCCCGCCTTCGAGATGACCTGACCGATCCCGTTCACGAGATAGAAAGGCGAGATCACGCCCTTCATGTTCAGCGTCTTCGATTGCGGGTAGTAGTTGCCCGTCATCGTCACCCCCATGGAGGCCCCTACGGCGGCGCCCCGTGTGACACTCACCCCGTTGGGCGTCAAGCGGAAGGCGCCATCGACGGAACTGAACAGGATGCCCTCGCCGCTCAGCTGTTCCAGCAGCCCCACGCCCGAGGCCGCCGACAGCAGTGAGGCCAGAACCGGCGCGTCCTTCACCCGCAGGTTCGCGACGGTGAGCTTGCCGTCATAGCTTTTCCGCCCAACCGGCGTCAGCACCAGCGTGCCCTGCCCGCCGCGCGCCTTGGTGAATATTCCGGTTGCCGCCAGCGCCTGTCCCGCATCTTGCGTTTGCGCCCGGACTGCGACGCGCCCGCCCGCGGCGGGGATCACCGTGCCGTCGATCGGCGCGCTGCCGTTCAACTGTCCCTGGAACCGGCCCGACAGACCGCCCCGCGTACTGAAATCGCCGCGAAACCCGGTGAGCGCGATGCCGTCCGTTATCTGCACCCGGTCGAGGGCAGCATTAATCGACGTGCCGCCCCCACCGCCTGCGCCGGCGCCGCCGCTGCCGCCCAGATCCGCCTGTGCGAGGTTCAGATCGCCGGAGGTGACACTCACCTTCGGCGGGCGCGCCTTGCCCTGGCCTATCAGATCGACGCTACCGTCGAACCAGTTGCCGACGCTGAGGCGCGAGAACCGCGCCCGGTTCAGCCCGCCGCCCTTGTTCAGCGTGATCCCGCCCTGCGCCTTCAGCCCCGCCGCGCTCAGCGACAAGCTGTCGATATCGGGTGGCGCGCCGAGCGTGCCGGAAATCTTCAGATCGCCCGCGCTGCCCGCAGGTTTGCTCCACCCGATTTCCGGGATCGACAACCGCACCCCCTGCAGCGCACTGGTGAAGGTGAAGGCGGTCGGCTGATCCTTGCGCAGATCGAGCGCGATACGGCCTTTGCCCGCGCCGCCCACCATACCGTTCGGCAAGGCAATCCCAAGACGATCCAGCCCGTCAGCGCTTACATCGACCGTGCCTGCAACCTCCGAGCGGCCCTTGTGCTCCGGCCCGAATTTCTGCGTCCAGGCTGCATCGAACCCGACACCGGACAGTGTCCCCTTGCCGGAAATCGTCATCCCCTTGGGATCGGCCTTCAGCGTCAGCAAATCGGCCCGCAGCGTCCGGTTGGGCACCAGCGTGTCGGTCTTCACCTCGGTCAGCCGGGCGGTGACATCGAAACCGATCTCGTCCTGCGGCACCTTGGGTTTAAGCGGTAGCCGGATTACCGAACGCGCCTCGGCCCAACCCTGCGCGATATCGGTGCTCATGCCTGCCTTGCTGAGAAACTCGAAAGGCGGCTGATCGAGCAGCGACAGCGCCGCCGGGATCGGCGAGCGGGTCATCAGCGTGACCTCCGCCGGGGCTGGTTTGATGCGGATATCGGGCACGATGAGCGACGAGCCCGTCACCTCGATCCGGCCGCCCGACGGCGCGGTCACATGCCCCTCCTCGACCTTGAGCGCCTGACGCGTGTCGATGATCGTGGCAAAGCCACGGCCCTGCTGAACGGGCGGCAAGGTGTTGATGATCCGCACATCCGCGCCCCGGAACTCGTAGCCAAGCGCCAGTTTCGGCTGCGCCCCCGGCACCAGCCGCAGCGCGACGCGGGCATTGCGCAGTTGGCCGGTGGTCACGTTCTTCTCGAGCCATTCGCGGGTCTTCGGCACCACCGCCGGCGGCCAGAGCGCGAGCAGCTTGGTCTGGTCGATCTGGTCGATCCCGGCATCGAGCGCGACTTTCCAACCGTCCTTCTCGGCGCTGACCTTGCCGCGCGCCGAAATCGTTGTGTCGCCCTGATCGTTCAGCTCCAGCTGCCCGATATCGACGCGGAACGGATCAAGGTTGAGCCGGAAGTCGACCGCGCCTTGCGCGAATTGCACAAGGCTCTCGAACAGACCCGCCGGGTCGAGCTGCAGATCGGAAATCGCGATCTGGCCGAGGATCTCCCTCGGCACGCCGCCCTCGAGATCGCGCAGATAGGTGTGGCCTGCCGCCCGCAGCCGCAATGCCCTGCTGTTGAGCGAAAGCGTCGAGACCTCGACGCGCTGCCGCTTCGGATCATAGCTGAGATAGAGCTTGCCATTCTCGATCGGGATCGGCTTCACGCCCTCGTTGGGCCGGATCGCGCCGCGCCCGATCTCGAGCATCGCGTTCATCCCGGTCAGTTCGCCCTTGTCGTTCAGCCCGGAGCGCAGCGCCCCCGAGATCGGCGCATCGAGCACGCCGAGCGCCGCGAGCGCCGGCGCCTGCACCGCGAGATCGCGCGCCGGAAGCGCGGTCACGGCAGCCCCGAAACTCGCTTCGCGGCTGGCCTTCTGCGTGGTCATCGACAGGGCGACCTGCGCCGGCTTCGCCCGACCACTACCCAGATCGAAGCCAAGCGCGACAGAGATTTCGCTATCGCTCTGCGTCAGTTTGAACCTGCCGTCGCTGACCTTCCAGAGCCGGTCGAGACGCTCGTCCATCAGCCGGAGTTGCAGGTCTTCGGCGCTGATCTGCTGCAGCTTGGACAGCGCTGGAACCTCGAGCGTTTTTTCAAAGGTCTCAATGAGATCGGAGGCATTGTTCAGGTCGATATTGGCGAAGCGATTGCCGCCGCCGAAATCGAGATCGAGCTTGCCATCGGGCAGGCGATGCAGCGAAAGGCTCGCCCCGCGCAGCCGGAACGAACGCGGCTCCACCCGCCCGCGCAGCAGCGGCTCCGCCCAGAGCGTCATGCGCAGCTCGGGCAACACCGCGATCGGCAGGCCCGAAGGCCGCTCGAGCCGCACCGTGTTCAGCCGGATTCGCGGCCGGATCCCGTCATCGATATAGAGATCGATCCCGCCGGATAGCCGAACCCGCATCTGCCCCTGCAACGCGTCATTGGCGCGTGTCTCGATGCGGGAAACAACCCATTGCGGTACGGCGACCGCGCGATGCGTGATGACGAGAAAGGCCCCGGCGGCCACGATTCCGAGAAACAGGAAGCTGAGAACCAGCAAGAGCCCGGTGCGCGCCCTGCGGCCGCGACCTGCCGACGTTTCCGCCCCGGTGGCGACCGTCTCGGCGTCGCCCGTCGACGCTTTGCCCGCCCTATCGGGCGTGCCAGACAATTCGCGGCTATCGGGACGCTCTCTCTCCATACCGTTCGTCTTGCGCCCGTTGGCTCGGGGCCGTTTCTCCCTCGGAAGCGGCGCGTGCCGACCCCGTCTCATCTGCCGGGCCCACCGCGCGCGGTCTTGCCCGGGTCTCCTGCCTCGTGGTTAAGTCTCGCGCAAGCGGGCGTGGAAAGTAAGCCCCGAACTTGCAAGGAGGTTCCCCAATGATCGAGACAGGCGAAAAAGCGCCGGACTTCACTCTGCCCGCCACGGGTGGCAAAAGCTTCGAAACACTCGGAAATCCGATCACGGAGGAGGGCAACCTGACGCTGTCGGCCTTCGCCGGCCGTCCGGTCGTGCTGTATTTCTACCCCAAGGACAACACGCCCGGCTGCACCACCGAGGCGCTCGATTTCACCCGGCTCGCCCCGGATTTCGCCGCCGCAGGCGCGGTCGTTGTCGGCATCTCCAAGGACAGCCTGAAGAAGCACGAGAATTTCTGCGCCAAGCATGACCTGGGCATATATCTGGCCTCCGACGATGATGCGGAAACCTGCGAAGCTTACGGTGTCTGGGCCGAAAAATCGATGTATGGCAAGACCTTCTGGGGCATTGTTCGCGCGACCTTCCTGATCGACGCAGACGGCAAGGTGGCGAAGGTCTGGCCGAAGGTGAAGGTCAAAGGCCACGCAGAAGAGGTGCTCGGCGCCGTCCGAGAGCTCTGCTGAGCGAAACCCCGAAAAGGGACTTTCCCGGGCGTCCGCCTTCGCGACGCGGCGCCCGTCGCACGGCGACCGCCAGCGGCAAGCGCGGATCACACCAACGTGACGCCCGCATGACCGGCAGGACCTAAACCGCCGGGAAGTCCCGTCTTTTGGGCAAGAAACCGCTCATACCGCGCGCGCGAGGGAACCGTGACCGAATGTGCCCGGGAAAGAGGTTGCCCGGACCTGCCCCCCTTGGTAATCCCTTTGGCCAAGGGCGGAGGACTTATCCACAAGCAGGACGGGTGCACCGCCGCGAGCGACGCGCGGCCCCTTCGTGGTCGCCCTTGATCCGAAACAAACACAGGACCGACCGGCTTGCCTAGACGCATTCTCGACCGCCTGAACACCCGTCTCGAGCGCATCCTGCCCGAACAGCGGCTGTTTCTGAAATCAGACAGCGCCACGCGGTTCGTCCGACTGCGCCCCCTCACGCAGGCGAGCGTCTTGGCGATTGGCGCTGGCGTATTCGTGTGGTCGATGGTCGCGACCTCGATGCTCTTCATCGACGGGATTTCCTCTGGCGGGGCCGCGCAGAACGACAAGGTTGCGAAAATCGCTTTCGAGCGACGCCTCGACGCGCTCTCGCAAGAGCGCGACGCCCGCGCGGCCGAGGCTCTCGCCGCTCAAGACCGCTTCCAGACCGCCCTCGAGCAGGTCTCGAAGATGCAATCCACGCTGCTCGCCTCGGAAGAGCGCAAGCGCGAGCTGGAAACCGGGATCGGCGTGATTCAGGCGACCCTGCGCCGCACCATGGAAGAGCGCGACAACGCCCGCCTCGCACTCGCCAAGGCCGAGGGCAAAGGCCCCGATGCCGGCCCCACCCCGGCAGCCCGCGCGGAGGACATGGCGAAAACGGTCGACATGCTGACCAGCGCACTCGGAGAGACAGCCAAGGAACGCGACACAGCGAATGCCGACGCCAAGACCGCGCAGCTGCAGATGGACAAGATCGCGCTGCAGAAGCGGCTTCTCGAACAGCGCAACGACGAGATCTTCACCACGCTCGAAGGCGCCGTGAAAATCTCGATGGAGCCGCTCGACAAGGTGTTCAAGCAGGCCGGCATGGACCCCGATCACGTCCTCAAGGAGATCAAGCGCGGCTATTCGGGCACCGGCGGGCCGCTCTCGCCGATCTCGCTCTCGACCAAGGGCACAGCCGATCTCGACGGCGATACCGCCCGAGCCGAGAACATCCTGCGCAAGCTCGACGAGATGAACATGTATCGCATCGCCGTCGACAAGCTGCCGCTCTCGATGCCCGTGAAGGCGCATTTCCGGTTCTCCTCGCCCTTCGGTTGGCGCTGGGGCCGGATGCATGAGGGCGTCGATATGGCGGCTCCGATCGGCACCAAGGTCTACGCGCCCGCCGATGGCGTCGTGATCGCGGCCGAGCACGAGCGCGGCTACGGCAACATCATCAAGATCCGCCACGACTTCGGCATCACCACCCGCTACGGTCACCTGAACAAATTCCACGTGAAAGTCGGGCAAAAGGTGTCGCAAGGCGAGTGGATTGCTGATATGGGCAATACCGGACACTCCACGGGACCGCATCTGCACTACGAGGTCCGGCTCGGAGGCAAGCCAATTAACCCGATGACCTTCATCAAGGCTGGTAAGAATGTTTTCTAAATCGAAAATCCATGAACCGGGCCCCAAGGCCGACGGCGACAAGCCCAAATCCGCTGAAAGCGCGACCGCTCCGAGCCGCCCCACGTCCAGCTCGAGCGACTACACGCCGAGCTCCGCGCCGCGCTCCAAGCCCGCGCCCTCGGTTCTCTCCTCGGACCTGACCATCACCGGCAACGTCAAGACGACCGGCGACATCCAGATCGAAGGCACCGTCGAAGGCGACATCCGCGCCCACCTGCTGACCGTCGGCGAAAGCGCCACGATCAAGGGTGAGATCATGGCAGACGACGTCGTGGTCAATGGCCGCGTCGTGGGCCGTGTGCGCGGCCTGAAGGTGCGCCTGACCTCGACCGCACGCGTCGAAGGCGACATCATTCACAAAACCATCGCGATCGAGAGCGGCGCGCATTTCGAAGGCTCGGTGCAGCGTCAGGACGACCCGCTGCAGACCGGTCAGGGCACGCCGAAGCTCGCGCCGCCGGCCTCCGAGGCTGCTGCAGCCGCTGCGGCTCCGACGGGTTCCGAACAGAAATAAAATCAGGCGATAGCCAGAGCAGGAGGGGCGGCCGATCGGGTCGCCCTTTTATTTTGCGCCGGTGCCATTTCCGAGCGGGCAGCAGGGGCGCTGCCCCTCTTCGCATTCGCGAATTCACCCCGGGATATTTGCGCCAAGCCGAAAGAATATCCAGTTTTCTCGCCCTGGCGGAAATGTCCCGGGGCGCGCGCGCAGCGCGGGGGCAGAGCACCCTAGACCGACCCCACAGAAAAGCGCGCCGCGTGGGGATGCCACGGGCGCGCCTAGTTGGAATGGCGGGACATCGGGCCGGAAGTAGCCCCTGCCCCGCTCGGGTTATTTCACGACCGTCTCCGGTCCCATCGCCATCGTCGGCAGCCATGTCGACAGGAACGGCACGTAGGTGACCAGGATCAGGAAGACGAAGAGCACGGCGAGGAAGGGCGCGGCCGCCTTCACGACCCGCATGATCGGCATTCCTGCCACGCCTGAGGTTACGAAAAGGTTCAGACCCACCGGCGGCGTGATCATCCCGATCTCCATGTTCACAACCATGATGATGCCGAGATGGATCGGATCGACGCCCAGCTCCATCGCGATCGGGAAGACCAGCGGGGCGACGATCAGGATGAGGCCTGAAGGCTCCATGAACTGCCCGCCGATCAGCAGGATGACGTTGACGATCACGAGGAACATGATCTTGCCGAGACCTGCGCCGAGGAGCGCCTCGGTGATCTTCTGCGGAATTTGCTCGTCGGTCAGGACGTGCTTGAGGATCAGCGCGTTGGCGATGATGAACATCAGCGTGATTGTCAGCTTGCCCGCTTCGAACAGCGTATCGCGCGTGCCCTTGTGCCAAATGGCGGTGATCAGTGCCTGCGGCTTCTTCAGAAGTGAGGTTTTTCGCTCGCCCTCGTCGAGCGGCCCCATGTCGCGATAGATGAAGTTCGCGACGAACCATGCATAGACGGCGGCGACGGCAGCGGCCTCGGTGGGGGTGAAGATACCACCCGTGATGCCGGGGATACCGTAGAGGCCCACCATGATGATCGCGATCAGCATCAGGCCCCAGAACGCGTCGACGAAGCTCGCGCCGACCTCGCCCCAGCCTTGCCACTCGCCTTTCGGCAGGTTGCGCTTGATCGCGAAGAACAGGATCGTGGCCATCAGCATCACGCCCGCAAGAAGGCCCGGAATGACGCCCGCAAGGAACATCCGGCCCACCGACACGTCGGTCGCCGAAGCATAGACGACCATCACGATCGACGGCGGGATCAGGATGCCGAGCGTGCCGGCGTTACAAATAACGCCAGCGGCGAAATCCTTGGAGTAGCCCACCTGACGCATCGCCGCGATGACGATGGAGCCGATGGCGACCACGGTTGCAGGCGACGAGCCCGAGAGCGCCGCGAACAGCATACAGGCGAATACGCCCGCGATGGCCAGTCCGCCCGGCAGGTGCCCTACCACGGCGATGGCGAAGCGGATGATCCGTTGCGCCACCCCCCCGGTCGACATGAAGCTCGAGGCAAGGATGAAGAACGGGATCGCCAGCAGCGTCGCGTGGTTGTCCATCGCGTCGTAGAGCGACTGCGCGATGGAGGCGAGCGAGGCGTCCGAAAAGATCAGCAGGAACAGCGTCGAGGCCAGGCCAAGAGAGACCGCGATCGGCACGCCGATCAGCATGAAGCCGATCACCATCACGAAAAGGAACAGAATATCCATGCCTCAGTCACCCTTGTTGAAATGGGCCACGTCGGCCACTTGGTCTTCGGCTTCGTGGCTCACGATCAGCGCCGCACGCGTGCCCGTGGCGACCCCGATCGCCGCCTGTACGAAGCGGATCAGCAAAAGCGTCACGCCGATCGGCAGGATCAGATAGGGGATGAAACGCGGCAACTTGTCATAGGCCTCGCCCATGTTGAACCGGTCGCCGAGCCAGACGGCGAGCCAATCCGCGATCGGCACCTGGTCGGTCTCGTAGAAGGCGCGGTCGCGCGTCTCCTGGAAGCCGGTCGGGAACCAGCGCCCCGAGGTCTGCTCGAACCCGGCGAACGGCGCCCAGTAATCCCAAGCCCCTTTCAGCAGCAGGACCGCGTAGAGAATGCACAGGCCCGCCGCGACGAGGCTCATGGCCTTGCGCGGTCCGGGGCGCAGCATGTTGATAATTGCATCGACGCCCAGATGCGCGGTCACTTTCACCGCGTAGCTCATGCCCAGAAGTACCAGCCAGGCAAACAGGATCAGCGTCGTCTCCAGCCCCCAGATCAGCGAGGAGTTGAAGACGTAGCGCAGTACGACATTGACGAAGGTGATCACCGTCATGACGCCGAGGATCAACGCGATCAGCGTCTCCTCGAGGTTGTGGATCGCCCGCGAAAACCCGTTACGCGGCTCATAGCGCTGGCTCATGGCTCACTCCGGTCTGAGGTCGAGAGGTGAAAGTGGCGCGCGCGGGTGATGTGGGGGCCGCGCGCGCCGTGAGTTCGGGCGACGGGTGGGGTCCGTCGCCCGTCCGTTCCGGATCAGTGCTTGGCGTTGATCGCCTGCGCTGCGTCGATGTTTTCCTGACCGACGTCATCCTTGAACTGGTCCCAGACCGGCTTCATCGCATCGACCCATTGCTGGCGCTGCTCGGGCGTCAGTTCGCGGATCGTCGCACCGGCATCGAGGATCGCCTGACGGTTCTCTTCGTTGACCTGGTTCACGGCGGCGTTGCGCTCCTGCGTGACCTCGTCGAGGATCGACTTGATCTGGTCACGCATCGCCGGATCGAGGCTGTCCCACCAGTCGACCGAGGTCACGACCATGTAGTCGAGCAGGCCGTGGTTGGTTTCGGTGATGCCGTCCTGCACTTCGTAGAACTTCTGGCCGTAGATGTTCGACCAGGTGTTTTCCTGCCCGTCGACCACGCCGGTCTGCAGCGCGCCATAGACTTCCGAGAAGGCCATCGGCTGCGGCGACGCCCCCAGCGCTTCCATCTGCGCGATCAGCACGTCGGAGGGCTGCACGCGGAACTTCAGACCCTTGGCGTCGCCCGGCACCAGCAGCGGCTTGTTGGCCGAGAACTGCTTGAGGCCGTTATGCCAGAAATCGAGGCCCAGCAGACCGCGACGCACCATCGCTTCTTTCATCGACTGGCCGACTTCGGAATTCTGGAATTCGTCCACGGCTTCCATGTTCTTGAACATGAAGGGCAGATCGAAGATGCGGTATTTCTTGGTGAAGGTCTCGAATTTCGACAGCGAGGGCGCAGCCATCTGCACGTCGCCCTGCAGCATCGCTTCCAGCACCTGATCATCGTTGTAGAGGGTGGAGTTCGGGTAGACTTCGACGCAGGCCTTGCCGTCCATCTCTTCGTTCACGCGCTTGGCGAACAGCGCCGCCGCGATCCCTTTCGGGTGCTTGTCGGTATTGGTGACGTGGCTGAACTTGATGACCATTTCGCCTTCGTCGCAGCCCGTCGGATCGGCCATTGCGACCGAGGCCGAAGCCATGAGGGCGAGCGCCGAAACGGCGGCGGTAAATTTCTTCATAATGTCCTCCCGGTATTCATGTCACGCCGGTCCTCCCCGGCATCGGGGCAAGCAGAAAGGCGCCGAGAGATCCGATCAACTGTTTCGTGAAGCTCTTGTGACAATGCCGAATAACCAATCTAAGTCAAAGCCTTACGAGAAAGCCCCGATCCCGCGCCGACGAGGGGTGTGCGAAATCCCGCACAGATACAGGCGGCTCCGTGCGAATCCTCGCCCGCCCCTAGTCGCGGTAATCGTCGGGCCGCAGCCCATGGCGTGCGAGCTTGTCGTAGAAGGTCTTGCGCGGCAGCTTCAGCGCGGCCGCCGCCTCGGTCGCGTTGCCGCCCGCGCGGGTCAGCGCCTCGGCCAGCAGCGACTTCTCGACCGCCGCCATCCGCTCGGACAGGCCCAGCTCCGCCGGCGGCTCGCCCGCCTCCAGCCCCATCGCGAAGCGCATCGCCTCCGACATAAGCGCGCGGGCATTGCCGGGCCAGTCGCGGGCCATCAGCTGTGCGGTCATCTCGGCCGGGATTTCGGGCGCGCGCAGGTTGGCCTGTTCGCAGGCGGTGGCGACATAGTGGCGAAACAGCGCGGGAATGTCCTCGGGGCGTTCCGAGAGCGAGGGGATACGCACCTTCAACGCCTCCAGCCGCCAGTAGAGATCGGGGTGGAAGCGCCCTGCCCGCGCCTCGCCTGGCAGGTCGCGATAGGTGCCCGCGATAAGGCGCGTGGCAGGCCGGGTCTCCAAGAGCTCGATCAGCGCGAATTGCGCCGGGCGCGGCAGGTCGGCCACCTCGTCTAGGTAAAGCGTGCCGCCCTCGGCCTGCGCGAAACCGGCCTCCAGCGCCTCCACGTCGAGGCCCGCCGCGGCGAGTTTAACGAAGGGACGGCGCGCATTGGTAGAGAGCAGATGGATCACCTCGGCGAGCTTGGAATTGCCCGCACCCGGCGCGCCGGTGATCAGCACCTCGGCGCCCGAGCGCGCCGCGCGACGGGCCGCTTCGCGCAGGCCCTCCGCCACCGGAGAGTCGCCAACCAGCATCCGTGCCGCGGCATCGCCACGCTTGCCGGCGGCCCGCGAGAACCGCGCTTCCATTACGCGCGCGCGCGTTTCCAGCGCCTTCTCGACAACGGCCAGCAAGTCTTTCCCTGCGCAAGGCTTTTCCAGAAAGTCGAACGCGCCCGCTGCCATCGCGCGCACTGCCATCGGCACATCGGCCTCGCCGGTCAGCAGGACGACGGGCAGCTCCGCATCGGCCTTCTGCACGAGGTCCAGCAGCGCGAACCCGTCCTTCCCGGGCATCCGGATATCGGTGACCACGATCCCCTCGAACTCGGTCGAGATATGGTCCTTCGCTTCGATATAGCTCCCTGCGAGCGTCGGCTTCAGCCCAGCCAGTTCCAGCGTCTGGCCTAGCGCCTCGCGCACCGCGCGGTCGTCATCGACAAAGAGAACCCGGCGCATCATGTCTCCACCTCGGTTGGTCTGGGTTGGCTCGCAGCTTCGCGCAGATCGATGGTGAAGCGCGCCCCGCCCCCCGGAACATTCTCGCCGCGCAGGTTGCCGCCGAACCCTTGCACAAGCCCGTAAGAGATCGAAAGGCCGAGGCCAAGCCCCTCTGCCGATCCGGCTTCCTTGGTCGAGTAGAACGGATCGAAGATACGCTCGGGGTCGCGGATGCCCGGTCCGGTGTCGCGCAGGCTGAGGCGGATCATGCCATCCGTGCGCGCCATGCGGATCGTCAGGCGGCGCTCGGGCTGGCCCTCCATCGCCTCGATCGCGTTCGAGATCAGGTTGATGACGACCTGGCTGAGCCGCACCTCGCCACCCATGACGATCGCGGGGAAATCAGGACGCTGCCAGTCGACGGTGACGCCCGCGCGCTTCAGCCGTTCGTCGAGCATCTCGAGCGCGCTTTCCACCACCGCCGCGAGACCGACGCGGGTCGCGGGCTCGCTCTCCTGCCGCGCAAAGGCGCGCAGGTTGCGGATGATGCGCGCCATACGGTGCGCCATCGCGCCGATCTTACCCAGCGTTTCGCCCGCCTCTTCTGTCCGACCGCGATCGAGCAGCAATTCGGCATTCTCTGCATAAGACGAGATCGCCATCAGCGGCTGGTTCAGTTCGTGACTGATCCCCGCCGACATCTGCCCCAGCGCCGAAAGCTTGCCCGCCTGCACCAACTCGGCCTGCGTGCGGCGCAATTCCTCGTTCGCGGTCGACAGCTCCGCCGTGCGCTCCGCCACGCGAACCTCAAGCGCGGCATTTGCCTCTGCCAACGCGCGCCTGCGCTCCCAGAGTGCGAAGATCACCGCGCCCACCGCCAGAAACCCGGCCGCCGTCGAGAGCGCGGCAAGCCGCGCCGCGCGCAGCACCGGATCGGCGGCGGCGAGCGCGTGACCCTCCATCTGGATCACCGGCAATTCGCGCGACACATCCAGCGCGGGACCGGCGAGCGAGCCATCCCCCGACACCAGACGATGGCCCGCCAGATTGCGTTCGCGCAAGTGAAGCACCCCGGCGAGCGAGCCCGCCGGATAGGTCGCGGGATCGGGACGTGCGCCCGGTTCGGACAGTAGCACCAGATCGGTCCGATTGGTCAGGAAGCTCACCCCGTCGGCATCGGTAAACCAGACGGGCACCGGGTTGCCGCGCCCCTCGGCCTCGACATCCTCGGCATTCAGCCGCAGCAGCACGATCCCCGAGACGCGGCCGCCAGAGGCGAAGACAGGTGCGGCGAAGACGAACAGCCGGTCGCCGGTATCGGGATCGACGAAATGTTCTGACCCAGTCGCGCCTTGCGCGGCGCGGGCCAGCGCCCGGTTCATCGTGACCCGATCGGGACTGTCCGCAGGGCCCGCGAGCACCGTGCCTCCCGGCGCGATCAGCCAGATGTCGCGCGCGCCCGCGTGATCGGCCAAGCGCTGCAAGGTCAGGCTCACCGCGTCATCGCGCCACGTGCCGACCGCCTTGCCCCCTTCGGCAAAACGCCCCGCCAGCGCGACCACGTCGGGATGATCGGCGGCCAGAACGGCCACTTCGCGAAACTGCAGAAGGGCCGCCACCAGACGATCCGAGGCCAGCCGCAGGTCGGACTGCCCCTGCGCCTCGATCCGCGCCAGACCCTCGCGCGCCGATACCCGCCACACCCCGATCGAGGCGGCGAGCGTCAGCGCGATCCAGATGAGCAATATAGCGACACGGCCCAGCATCAGCACTCTCCCGCCCTTTCCTTGCGACCAACCGCGCGGCAATGCAAGGCGGCGTGTTCGCTTGGTCTTGCATCGCGCGGCGCCTTCTGCCCAATCTGGCCTCCGACCAAACGGAGCGCCGATGCAGACCCTTTCCCAATCCCCGCTCGACCCAGATTTCGTGCAGAACCCTTACCCGTTCTATGACCGCGTGCGTCAAGGCGCGCCTCTCGTTCAATGGCCCGAATACGGGTTTCACGTGACTGCGCGCGCCGCGATCGTCGGCGCGGCGCTGCGGGACCGGCGGTTGGGGCGCGAAGCCCCGCCAGAACACGCGGTGGAGGTTCCGAAGCATCTCGAGCCCTTCTATGCGATCGAACGTCATTCGATGCTGGAGTTGGAGGCGCCGACCCACACCCGCCTGCGCAAGCTGGTGACGAAGGCCTTCACTCCGCGCCGGATCGCAGGCATGGAGGACGAGATCGCGACACTCTGCCACCGGCTGGTCGACGAACTGCCCGAGGGCGGCTGCGACCTGCTGGAGCATTTCGCGAAGCCCCTTCCGGTGATCGTGATTGCGCGGCTTCTGGGCGTGCCGGAGAAGGATGCCGACAAGCTTCTCGCGTGGTCGAACGCGATGGTGCAGATGTATCAGGCCCGCCGCGACATCAGCCTCGAAGAAGACGCGGCGCGGGCCTCAACGGAATTCGCGGAGTATCTCGGGGATCTGATCGAGACCCGCCGCAAAACGCCCGGCGACGATCTGATCTCGGAACTGATCGCGGTCGAGGAGGAAGGCGTTCACCTGAGCCGCGACGAGCTGATTTCCACCGTGATCCTGCTCCTGAACGCGGGTCACGAGGCGACCGTCCACCAGATCGGCAACAGCGTGAAGACCCTCGTCGAGCAGACCGTCGCGCCGCATTGGCTGGAGCCAGAGAGGATCGACGGCACGGTAGAGGAACTTCTGCGCTTCGATCCGCCGCTGCACTTGTTCACGCGATGGCTCTACGAGGACATGGAGTTTCAGGGGCAAATGCTGCGGAAAGGCGAACGGATCGGGCTGCTACTCGCCGGTGCGAACCGCGACCCGTCGGCTTGGGACGATCCGAGCGCCTTCGACCCGTCCCGCCCGGTGCGCATCAATTTCAGTTTCGGCGCGGGGGCGCATTTCTGCATCGGCGCGCCGCTGGCCCGGCTGGAGTTGAAACTCGCCCTGCCGATTCTGATGGAGCGGCTACAGGGGCTCGATCTGCCGCGCCGCCCCTATTACGCCGATCTCTACCATTTCCACGGGCTGGAGAAGCTGGAGACCACCTACACCAAGCGCTGATCGCTCACAGCGGCAGTGCGGTGGTGGATTTCAGCTCTTCCATCGACAGAAGCGCCGTGACGTTGTGAATTTTCACTTCCGAGATCAGCGCCTGATAGAAGCGGTCATAGGCGCGCGCATTCTCGACCCGCACTTTCAGGATGTAGTCGATATCGCCGGCAAGGCGGTGCGCTTCCATCACCTCGGGGCGCGCGCGCAGGGTGGCGAGGAACTTGTCCTGCCATTCGGCCTCGTGCTCGGACGTTCGGATCAGCACGAAGAAACAGGCATCGAACCCAAGCGCCTCGGGATCGAGGATCGCGGTCTGCTTTCCGATCACCCCCGCCGTGCGCAATTTGCGAATCCGGTTCCAGACCGGGGTCTTGGAAGAGCCTGTTTTCCGCGCGATTTCGTCGAGCGACTGGCTCGCATCGTCCTGTAGCTCCGCGAGGATTTTCCGATCCAGCTCGTCGATCTGCACCGCCATTCCGATTTCCCTCCGATAGAAAGAAGATTGTTACTCCCATCAAATCCTTAAGGAACAAATGTCCTTATTGGCAAGGGCATATAGCCAAAAACGAGAACATTTTCCTATATTAACGCTCAAGACGCAGACGAGGAGCGTGACATGGAAACTCTCGAAACTCAGACCCAGGTGACCCTTGCCGGCGCAGGTCCGGGCGACCCGGACCTGCTGACCATGGCGGTGCTGCGCGAGATGACGTGCGCCGATGTCATCCTGCACGACACGCTGGTGAGCGCCGAGGTGCTCGCACTTGCAGGTCCGCAGGCGAAGTTGATCGAGACCGGCAAGACCGGTTTCGGCCCCTCGATGAAGCAAAGCGACATCTCGGACCTGATCGTCCGCCTCGCGCGCGAGGGGCAGCGGGTGCTCCGCCTGAAATCCGGCGATCCGGGTGTGTTCGGGCGGCTGGGCGAAGAGCTGGACGCGCTAGACGCGGCCGGAATCGCCTATCGCGTGCTGCCGGGCATCACCGCCGCTTCCGCCGCCGCCGCATCGCTCGGCCAGAGCCTGACCGAACGCGGCCGCAATCGCGAGCTGCGCCTGCTCACCGGCCATGACGCCGACGGGCTCGCCGAACAGGATTGGACGGCGCTCGCTCGTCCCGGCGCGGTCGCGGCGATCTACATGGGCAAGCGCGCGGCCCGCTACGTGCAAGGGCGCCTGATGATGCATGGCGCCTCCCCCGCGACCCCGGCCTGCGTGGTCGAGAACGCTTCGCGCGCCGATCAGGTGATCCGCCCCGCGACGCTCGCCACCCTGCCCACCGTTACCGCCGAGGCCAAGGGCCCCGCCGTGATCCTGCTGGGCCTCGCCCCGCGCGACGCCCGCATCGCCCTGAAGGAGGTCGCGCTATGAGCAAGAAATTCATCCCCGGCGTGATCAGCGCCAACGATCTGCGCGAAGGCCATGTCGTCTACATGAACGACGCGGGCCAATGGGTTCTGCGCCTGAGCGACGCCGCTTTCCTCGACGATCCGGTGATTGCCGAGATGTGGCTCGATCTGGCCAATGCGCAGCCCGACAAAGTCGTCGGCGCCTATCTCGCGCCCGCCACGCTTGGCCCGAATGGCCCCGAGCCCGCGCATTTCCGCGAGGCCTTCCGCGCCTCCGGCCCTTCCATTGAGCTACCCGGGAGCTGATCCATGTTCCAACCCAGCGATTTCGACCGCGCCGCCGTCCGCGCGCGCGCCGAGCAGTTTCGCCATCAGGTCGCGCGCCGCCTCGACGGCAGCCTGACCGAAGACGAGTTCAAGCCGCTGCGCCTGATGAACGGGCTCTATCTGCAGCTGCACGCCTACATGCTGCGGGTGGCGATCCCCTATGGCACGATCAACGCGCGGCAAATGCGCCAGCTCGCCAAGATCGCAGATGTCTGGGATCGCGGCTATGGGCATTTCACGACGCGCCAGAACATCCAGTTCAACTGGCCGAAGCTGGTCGATGTGCCGGACATGATCGACGCGCTGGCCGATGTCGGCATGCACGCGATCCAGACCTCGGGCAACGCGATCCGCAACACGACGACGGACGCCTTCGCGGGCGCCGCCGCCGACGAGATCGCCGATCCGCGCCCCTATGCGGAGTTGATCCGTCAATGGTCCACCGACCATCCGGAATTCCAGTTCCTGCCGCGCAAGTTCAAGATCGCGATCAATGGCGCGCGCGCCGACCGCGCCGCGATCCGCGGCCACGATGTCGGCCTGCAACTGGTCGAGCGCGATGGCGAGATCGGCTTTCAGGTCTTCGTGGGCGGCGGTCTTGGCCGCACCCCGATGATCGCGAAGGAACTGCGCAGCTTCCTGCCAGTGGCCGATCTGCTGCCCTATCTGGAGTCGATCGTAGCGGCCTGGAACCTCGCAGGCCGGCGCGACAACAAATACAAGGCACGCATCAAGATCACCGTGCACGAGCTTGGAATCGAGACGTTTTCCGAGATGGTCGAGGCCGAATTCCCGGCCCGCCGCGCGGCCTTCAAAGGTGCTGATCAGGCGATCCTCGCAGATCTCAAGGCGCAATTCGCGCCGCCCGTTTTGCCTGCGCGGGCGAGCGAGAGCTTCGAAGCCGCGCTCAATGTCGACGCGCTGCTGCGCGACTGGGCCGCGCGCTCGGTCTCGCCCCATCACAACCCCGATTACGCGGTGGTCACGGTCAGCCTGAAGGATCACGGCGCGCCTCCGGGCGATGCCACCTCGGACCAGATGCGCCTGTTGGCGGAGCTTGCCGAACGCTACGGCCAGTCGGAGCTGCGCATCAGCCACGAGCAGAACGTGATCCTGCCGCATATCGCGAAGGCCGATCTGCCCGCGCTGTTCGAGGCCCTGCGCAAGGGCGGCCTCGCTACTGCGAATATCGGCCTGACCTCGGATATCATCGCCTGCCCCGGCATGGATTACTGCGCGCTGGCCACGGCCCGCTCGATCCCGCTGGCACAGCAGATCGCGACCCATTTCCGCGACCTCGGGCTGGAGCAGGAGATCGGTGCGCTCAAGATCAAGATTTCGGGCTGCATCAACGCCTGCGGCCACCACCATCTGGGCCATATCGGCATCCTCGGTCTCGACCGTGCGGGCGTGGAGAACTACCAGATCACGCTTGGCGGCGACGCGACCGAGACGATGGCGCTTGGCGAGCGCGCTGGCCCCGGCTTTGCCTATACGGAGGTGATCCCCGCGCTGGAGCGTCTGCTGCGTGCCTATCTCGAACTGCGCGAAAACGCGACCGAGAGCTTCCTCGAAACGCTGCGTCGCCTTGGCCCGGACCCGTTCAAAGAGGCGCTCTATGCAGAGGCTCAACGCCATGCCGCTCAATGATCGCCCGGATATCGCAACGCGCGTCGCCGGGCTGAACGAACGCTACCGCCACCACGCCGCGACCGCGGTGATGGAGCGGGCGTTGCGGGACGCTGACGTGGGCGAAGTCGCGCTGGTCTCCTCCTTCGGGGCGGAATCGGTGGTGCTCTTGCATATGGTCTCGGTGATCGCGCCCGGCACGCCGGTGCTGTTCATCGACACGCAGATGCTGTTTCCTGAGACGCTCGCCTATCAGCGCGACGTCGCGCACAAGCTGGGCCTGACGAATGTGCAGGTGATCCAGGCCGATCGGGCCGCGATCGCCCGCGACGATCCGGATGGCACTTTGCACCAGTACAGCACCGATGCCTGCTGCACACTGCGCAAGACGGTGCCGCTGGAAAACGCGCTCTCGGGCTATGACGCCTGGATCACCGGGCGCAAACGCTTTCAGGGCGGCCAGCGCGCGGCGCTCGACTTCTTTGAGGTCGAGACCGAGGCGCGGATGAAGATCAACCCGCTCGCCCATTGGGACAAGCAGGATGTGCAGGATTACATGGTCGAGAACCGCCTGCCGCGCCACCCGCTCGTGGCGCAAGGCTATCCCTCGATCGGCTGCGCGCCCTGCACCTCGCCTGTGAAACCGGGCGAGGACGAACGCGCGGGCCGCTGGCGCGGCGCCGCCAAGACCGAATGCGGCATCCACTTCATCGGCGGCAAGGCCGTACGTGTGAACAGTGAGGGCCAAGTGATTGAGAACAAGGAGAATGTGGCATGAGCGTGATCGTTCGCGACGACGGCTTCCACGAGGATGACTTCACCGGGGCGAGCCTCGATATCGCGCCGGAGATCGATGCGGGATACCTACCCGCGCTGATCGACGGCGCCGAGATGATCCGCGTCCTGTTCCCGACCTTCTCGGACGGGCGTGGCTTCTCGCTGGCGCGCCGCATCCGTGCGCTCGGCTATTCCGGCCGGCTGCGCGCGGCGGGCCCGCTGATCGCGGATCAATACGCGATGGCGCGGCGCGTCGGCTTTGACGAGGTCGAAATCCCACCGGAGCTGGCCGAGCGCCAACCGCAGGCGCAATGGCTCTTCCGCGCCGACTGGGCCGCGCATGACTACCGCGCGCGGCTTGCCGGCTGAGGCTTTCGCCTGCAGCCGATATCCGATAAACCCCACCCGTGACCGGCAATTGAGCCAGATCAAGGGCCAGCGCTGACGCAAGCTGTATCCGATCTGCATATTTGCCAGACCGAGGCGCCTGCCCCGGCCCGAGAGAGATATGACAATGAACGAGAGCGCCGTGACCGAGATCCCCAAGGTGAAAACCCTGCCCGACGCGCAGACCGTGACCGAAGTGACCCACTGGACGGACCGGCTGTTTTCCTTCCGCGTGACGCGGCCGCAATCCCTGCGCTTCCGCTCGGGTGAATTCGTGATGATCGGACTGATGGGCGACAATGGCAAACCGCTGCTGCGCGCCTATTCCATCGCCTCGCCGAACTGGGACGAGGAGCTGGAATTCTACTCGATCAAGGTGCCCGACGGCCCGCTGACCTCGAAGCTGCAGCATATCAATGTGGGCGACCAGATCATCCTGCGTCCGAAGCCCGTGGGCACGCTGGTCCATGACGCGCTGCTGCCCGGCAAGCGCGTGTGGTTCCTCGCCACCGGCACCGGCATCGCGCCCTTCGCCTCGCTGATGCGCGACCCCGAGACCTACGACAAGTTCGACGAGGTCATCATGATGCATACCTGCCGGACCGTCGCCGAACTGGAATATGGCCGGCAGCTGGTCGAGAACCTGATCAACGATCCGCTGATCGGCGAGATGGTCGAGGGCAAGCTGAAATATTACCCGACCACGACCCGCGAGGAATCCCCCCATATGGGCCGGATCACCGACAATCTCGAGAACGGCAAGGTGTTCAAGGATCTCGGCCTCGAGCCGATGAACCCCGAGACCGACCGCGCGATGGTCTGCGGCTCGCTCGCCTTCAACAAGGACGTGATGGCGGTGCTCGAAGGGTTCGGCCTGCGCGAAGGCGCGAATTCCGAGCCCCGCGAATATGTGGTCGAGAAGGCCTTCGTCGGCGACGGCATCTGAGCATATCTGGGGGCGCTGCCCTCGCCGGCGCCGGACCGCGGCAAACGTCAGAGAATGAGGGGGCTCTGCCCCCTCGGGCTTCGCCCTCACCCCCGGGATATTTGAACAAGCCCGATGGGAACACCCGACGCGCGGCCGAACCGGTCGCGCCGGATGCCGTCGGTCTTGACGGTCATCGGCGTCCCCGCCTGTACCGTGCTTCGTTTATCGCCGCGAATTAGTTGAATTCTCGTTAATGCCTTCGGGTTTGCGCATATATCCTCTTGGGGGGGGCGCCAGCGCGCGGGCGCAGAGCCCCTTCGTGACCCAGCGTTTTTTCCGTCACGGCTTGGGAGATCGCCTCATCGTTGCTATCTTGAAAGGATGACCGAGGGGATCACCACGATGACGCGCCACCAATTGAGCCACAGCTTTCGCGAACATGTCGCCGATGGCGTCGTCCATGTGCTGGGCGTCGTTTTCGCCGTGGCAGGCGTCAGCGCGCTGATCGTCTGGGCCTCGCTCGCAGCACCTGCGGGGCGCGTCTGGCCGCTTGCGGTCTATTCGGTGGGGCTGATCGCCTCTTTCTCGCTCTCGGCCGCCTATAACCTGACGCTGCATGCACCGACGCGTGCGGTGTTGCGGCGCTTCGACCACGCGGCGATTTATCTACTGATTGCAGGCACATACACGCCGATGGCGCTGATCGGCCTCGGCGGGGTCGCGGGCTGGGCGCTGACCGCGACGGTCTGGACGCTCGCGACCTTCGGCATCGTGATGAAGCTCGGCTTCTTCCACCGCGCGGAGCGCACGGGGTTCTGGCTCTATCTGGCGATGGGCTGGCTCGGGATGATCGCGATGTGGCCGTTGATCGTGGCCCTGCCCTTGCCCGCGCTGATCCTGCTGGTCGTGGGCGGGCTGACCTATACGGTCGGCGTGATCTTCTACCAGACCGAACGCATCCCCTTCTCGCGCGCGATCTGGCACGGCCATGTGCTGGCCGCAGCCGCGACGCATTACGCCGCGGTGATCGTGATCTCGCACTGAGCGGGGTTCAGAGCGGCTCGATATCGCCCATCGCGCGGGTCTCGTGGAATTCCGAGACGAAGCGCGCCAGCGCCCCCTCGTCGATCGCCGCGCGCAGGCCCGCCATCAGTTCCTGATAGTAATGCAGGTTGTGCCAGGTGAGCAGCATCCCCGAGATCATCTCGCCGGAGCGGAAGACGTGGTGCAGATAGGCGCGCGAATAGTTCGAACAGGCGGGGCATGTGCAAGCCTCGTCCAAGGGGCGCGGGTCGTCGGCATGGCGGGCGTTCTTGATGTTCACCTGACCGCGGCGGGTCCAGGCCTGACCCGTGCGCCCCGAGCGCGACGGCAGCACGCAATCCATCATGTCGATGCCGCGCTCGACCGCGCCCACGATATCATCGGGTTTGCCGACGCCCATCAGGTAGCGGGGTTTGTCTTGCGGCAGCATGCCGGGCGCATAGTCGAGCACGCCGAACATCGCCTCCTGCCCCTCGCCCACGGCGAGGCCGCCGACCGCGTAGCCCTCGAAGCCGATCTCCTTGAGTTTCTCGGCACTTTCCTCTCGAAGCTCACGCGTCACGCCGCCCTGCTGGATGCCGAACAGCGCATGGCCCGGACGGTCGCCGAAGGCGTCACGTGAGCGCTGCGCCCACCGCATCGAGAGGCGCATGGATTTGGCCACTTCTTCCTCGGTCGCAGGCAGCGCGGGACACTCGTCGAAGCACATCACGATGTCCGAGCCCAAGAGCTTCTGAATCTCCATCGAGCGTTCGGGAGAGAGCATATGTTTCGAGCCATCGACATGGGAGGCAAAGGTCACGCCTTCCTCGGTCAGCTTGCGCAAGCTCGCGAGGCTCATCACTTGGAACCCGCCGGAGTCGGTCAGTATCGGCTTGTCCCAGTTCATGAACTTATGCAGCCCGCCCAGACGCGCCACGCGCTCTGCACCAGGGCGCAGCATCAGATGGTAGGTGTTGCCCAGCAGGATATCTGCGCCGGTCGCGGCCACGCTTTCGGGCATCATCGCCTTCACGGTGGCGGCGGTACCCACGGGCATGAAAGCCGGCGTACGGATCTCGCCGCGCGGAGTCGAAATCGTCCCGGTGCGCGCCGCGCCGTCGGTGGCCTTGAGGGTGAAGCTGAACTTGGTCATCTGGGGCTCTCCTTCGGCCCCGGCTGATAGACCCAAAGCGGCGCAAAGGGAAGGCCGCGCGCGGCAGCAGAGCGAAGAGCGATCAGAAGGGCAGCAGGCTCTTTTTCGGGCGGAACTTCACACCGCAGCTTTCGAAAAAGGCGCGCACCTCCGGAGTGAGCATGCCGCGACCATTGGAATATTGCGGAAGATCGAACCCGCCGCCTGCGTTGATCTCTACCACAACGGGGCCATCCGCAGTGATGGCGATATCGGTGGATTGATACCGGACGGGGGCGAAGCTGCGCGCGGCCCGCTCGTTGATTTCGAGGAGTTCTTTCCAGAAAGGCAATTCCATCCCCATCAGGCCAGGCCGGTCGTCGTAAAGCCCGAAGCGCACATATTCGACGAGGTTGATCCGCGTCTCCGACCTCGCAAGTTGGCGATAGTCGCGCAGCACCTGCAACACCGAACGGCCCGACTTCTTGGCCGCGTAAACCAGAAGATTCTGGAAGGAACTGTCGCGCGCGCTCTGATAAGCGGTTTGGTCGAGTGTGGCGAGGGACATGGCGGCTCCAAGTGAAACAATCATCGATCTTTCGTTGAATTTGACCCTATGAAGAAACGCTGCAAAACTTGGGTAAAGCGACGATCTTTTCGCGGTCAGCCCTTTGAAATCGTCGGGGGGCGCACGGCATCTTACGTAGGGGCATAGACCGGAATCAGCTTTTCGCTTTACGCTAAGGCAAAAGGAGGCTCGCCATGTTCCGCGCCCTACTTCTCGCCCTCTTCACCACGCTTGCGCCGGTCGTCGCGGCCGCGCAGAACCAGCGGATCAGCCACTGCATCGCGATCGCCGATGCAGCGCCCGGGATCGAATATCTGCACAAGGCCAGTTGGTCCGACCCGGTGCCGGAGCAATCGGTGCGGCTGCATTACATCGACCATTCGATGGTCCTTTTGCAGACGGAGGGCGGGCTGTCGGTCATTACCGATTTCAACGGCTGGACCGGCGGGGCGCGGTTTGCCCCCGATTACGTCACGATGAACCATGCTCATTCGAGCCATATGACCGATATGATCCCGGACGGGACGGTGGCGCTGAAGGGCTGGTCGGATCAGTTCGGCATCGCTGCCGAGCATCATCTCGATCTGGGCGAGATGCTGATCCGCAATGTGCCCACTGATATCCGCAGCTGGGGCGGGGTCGAGGAGAACGGCAACTCGATCTTCGTTTTCGAGGTGGCGGGGCTGTGTATCGGCCATCTGGGCCACCTGCATCACGAGCCCGATCCCGCGCAATATGCGGCGCTCGGGCGGCTCGACGTCGTGATGGCAGCGGTGGACGGCTCCTACACGGTCGATCAGCCGACGATGATCCGCATCCTGAACCGGTTGCGCTCACGCATCGTGATCCCGGTCCATTGGTTCGGCGAGCCGACCCTGCAGAGCTTTCTCGACGGGATGAAGGGTGTCTTCGCGGTGGAGCGGCCCGGCGTGAGCGAGGTGATCGTCTCGCTCAGAACCTTGCCGCGCGAGCCGACCGTGATGGTGCTGGAGCCCGACCGGCTGCGGTAGCGCTCACCAGATCTCAGGTCTCTGGAAGGCTGCCACGCAATGCGGCCTCCCCGCGAAGGTGCCGAGCGGCGTCGGCGTCAGGGATTGGCCGAGCCAGCCCTGCGGGATCGTCAGCGGATAGGGCGCAGCAATGGCGGCCTCGACAATCGGAGCAAATCCCACCCGTCCGTAATAGGCCGGATCGCCATAGGTCAGCACGGCCTCGAACCCGCCGCTGAAAGCTCCGCGAGGGCATGACGGATCAGACTCTGCCCGACGCCCTTGCGTTGCTGCGTCGGGGCGACTGCCATCGGCGAAAGCAGAAAGACGCGGCGTGGATACATAGCGCAGGCGGGTGAAGCAGACTGCGCCGATGAGGGTCTCTCCGTCGCGCGCGACGAAACAGTACAGATCGCCGGGGTCGGTTCGGGCGAGGATGTCGCGCACGAGCGACCCGATCAGCGTACCTTCGTCGGGGCCTTCACAGGCTGCGAAGCTATCCGCGAAGAGACCGGCGAAGCGCTCCGCATCTCCGGCATATCCTGCGCTGATCTCCACCCGGCTCAACTCTCCGCCTTCTTCTCCCAGCGGCCGCCCTCTTCCGACCAGTAGATCGCTTTCGCGCCCGCGCCGGTGAGTGTCTTCCACTGGCCGCGCGCATGTTGCACCGCCTGCGGGTCATTGCCGTCGAACAGGATCCAGACGCGTTTATGGGCGTCGGTCTCCTCCGCCGCGACCTCGGCACCGTCCACGGCCATCATCGCCTCGCGCCCGTCGCCTGCGGGCGTGGTGCCCAGCAAGATCGGCTGCAAAGCGTCATGTGGCCCGCCTGCGAGCCCGTGCGGCAGAAAGCTCGCCTCGCTTCCCATCAGCCAGAGCCTCTGGTCGAGCCAGTCAAGGCGCGCGGAATCGGTACCGCGCAACTCCACCTTCCAACCCTGCTCCACCGCCCGGGAGGCGAGGTTCAGCACCACCTCCTCGAGACTGGAGCGGGTCAGATGGTAGAAATTGACCTGCCCCATCTCAGGCTTCGAACTTGTCGCGGATAAGCCGGTCGAGCATGCGCACGCCCCAGCCGGTCGGCCCTTTCGGGGCCAGCGTGGTCTCGTTCGGCGGAAGCGCGACGCCCGCGATGTCGATATGGCACCACGGCACCTCGTCCTTGACGAAGCGCTTCAGGAAAGCGGCCGCGGTGATCGCGCCGCCCCAGCGGTTTCCGACATTGCGCATATCCGCGAGCCGCGATTTCAGCGCCTTGTCATAGGCGGGCTGCAGCGGCATGTGCCACGCGCCCTCGCCCTCGGTCTTCGCCGCTTTAAGAATGTCGGCTACAAACTTGTCATCATTGGCGAAAAGGCCCGCATTCTCGTGACCGAGCGCGACGATCACCGCGCCGGTCAGCGTGGCGAGATTGACCATCGCCTTGGGCTTGAACCGGTCCTGCGCATACCAGAGGACATCGGCCAGAACGAGGCGGCCTTCGGCATCGGTGTTGATGACTTCGATCGTGTCGCCCTTCATCGAGGTCACGATATCGCCGGGGCGTTGCGCGCGCCCGTCGGGCATGTTTTCGACGAGACCCACGAGGCCCACGACATTCGCCTTGGCCTTGCGCAGCGCCAGCGTACGCATCACGCCCGAGACGACGCCTGCGCCGCCCATATCCATCGTCATCTCTTCCATGCCCGCGCCGGGCTTGAGCGAGATGCCGCCCGCATCGAAGACGACGCCCTTGCCGACGAGCGCGAAGGGCGCCTCACCTTCCTCGCCGCCCTTCCACTGCATGACGACGAGTTTGGAGGGCATTTCCGAGCCCATGCCGACACCCAGAAGCGCGCCCATGCCGAGCTTCTTCATGTCCTCTTCCTCGAGGATTTCGACATCGAGGCCCAGCTCCTGCATAGCGGCGAGGCGGGCGGCGAAGTCGTCGGTGGTGAGGATGTTTGCGGGCTCGTTTACCAGATCGCGGGTGAAGAACACCCCCTCGGCGAGTGCTGCATGCGGGGCGGCGGCAGCGGCGACTTCTTCGGGCTTGTCGACCATGATCGTCACCGGGCCGAAATCCTTCTTGCCCTCGCCGGTGTGATAGTCGAAGCGATAGGCGCGCAGCGCTAGCCCCAGCGACAGATCAGCCGCGCGCGGATGGCCTTGCGCCACCACGAGAACCCCGGCTTCGCCGAGCTTGGCCCCGATCGCAGCCCCCGCCTTGCGGGCCTCGTCGGCACTGGATTTCCGGTCGAGCCGCACCAGCTGCACCGCTTCGGCGGCGATCGCGGCGGGCCAGCTCAGATCCATCGCCTCGCCCGCACCCAAACCCGCGAAGGCTTCCGAATCCACCGCGCGCTTGATCGCGCCCTTCATCGCGCGGTCCAGCTTGCGCCCGGCCTGGCCCAGCTTGCCGTCCCCGCCCACGATCAGAGCGATCCGCCCGCTTTGGGTGGCAAAGCCCTCCGGATCGGTTTCCTTGAAGGCGATGGCGACGGGTTGGGTCATGTGGGGCTCTCCGCAGATGGGACCGTCGCGCGGATCGGCGGCGCGCGGTCGCGATTGGCATCATTTCGCGCGAGAGCCTAGCCCTGCCTCCGGAAAATGAAAAGCACCCCCGCTGCGCCCTTCCCTCACTTCGCCCGACAGGCTAGAGAAAGGGAAATATTCGGGGGTATTGAAGGGTCGTGACGCGACTGGACAGATATGTTTTGTCCAAATTGATGGCGCTGTTCGGGTTTTTCGCGCTCGTGCTGGTCTCCGTCTATTGGGTCAACCGGGCTGTGATCATGTTCGACAGCCTGATTTCGGATGGCCAGACCGCAACGGTGGTGCTGGAATTCACCGCGCTGACCTTGCCTTACGTCATCCGCATCGTGCTGCCGGTCGCGGCCTTCGCCGCCACGATCTACGCGTTCAACCGGCTCGATCAGGACAGCGAACTGGTGGTGATGCGCGCCACCGGAACCTCGAACTGGCGGCTGGCGCGTCCGGTACTGGTCTTCGGGCTGATCGCCTCGGTGATGATGGCGTTGCTGGTGAACTTCCTCGTCCCCGCCGCGAAGGCCCGTCTGGCCGAGCGCCAGCAGGAGGTCGCGCAGAACCTGACCGCGAAATTCCTCACCGAAGGCACGTTCCAGCATCCCGCGCCGGGCATCTCGATCTATATCCGGCGCATTTCTGATCTGGGGGAGTTGCAGGATATCTTCGTCTCCGACAGCCGCTCGGCACAGACGAGCACGATTTATACCGCCGACAAGGGGGTGATCGTGAAGACCGAGACGGGGCCGAAACTGATCATGTTCTCGGGTATGGCCCAGACCCTGCGCAAACCCTCCGATCACCTGTCTGTCACCCGCTTTGCCAATTTCACCTACGACATCGGCTCCTTCCTCAAGTCCGGGAAAGCGCGGGCGCTGAAGATCGACGAGATGATGACCCCGCGCCTCGCCGCGATGATGGCGGGGAGCGGTCTCGAGGCGACTCCGGGCGCCGACAGCGTCAAGGCCGCCCGCGACGCGCTACGACTGGAGCTCGCTCGGCGGATCACGCAACCGCTATTGGCCCCGATCGCGGCGCTGATCGGATTCTCGGCGCTGATGATGGGTACCTTCTCGCGCTTCGGCATGTGGCGGCAGATGACGCTCGCGATCGGCGGGCTGATCGTGATGCAGGTACTTCAGAACGCCGCAGAAACCAGTTCCGGGCGCGACCCCTCGCTCTGGCCGAGCCTGATTGCGCCGACGCTGGGCGGGATCGTGATGGTGCTGTTCATGCTGTGGTGGTCCGGTCGTCCGCGCCGCATCCGGCCCAAGCGGGAGGCTGCCGCGTGACGCTTGCTCTCTATCTTGCGAAACGGTTTCTCCGCAGCTTCCTGATCGTCGCGGCAAGCTTCTGGAGCATCCTGTTCCTGATCGACGTGGTCGAGGAAATCCGCCGCTTCTCCGATCAGGGGCTGAGCCTTTTGCAGGTCTCGTTGCTCTCCGCGCTAAACATCCCGGAGACGCTTTACACGATCCTGCCGCTGATCGTGATGCTGTCCTCGGTGGCGCTGTTCATCTCTCTCGCGCGCAGTTCGGAACTGGTCGTGATCCGGGCCGCGGGCCGGTCTGCACTGCGTATGCTGGCCGCACCGATCGCGGCGGCGCTGGTGCTCGGGCTGCTGACGCTGCTGGTGGGCAACCCGCTCGTCTCGGCCACGTCGAAGCGCTATGAGACCCTCCTGGATCACTACACCTCCAATGGGGGCTCGACCGTGTCGATCGGGCGCGAAGGCGTCTGGATGCGACAAAGCGCGGGGCTTTCCTCGGACGGCAAAACGCTCGCGCAGGCGGTGATTCATGCCGATCGCGCGAATGGCGATGCAACGACGCTGCATGGAGTGACCTTCCTGATTTTCGACCCTCAACGCGGCCCGGTGCGCCGGATCGACGCGAAAACCGCGACGCTGGTGCCTGGCGCGTGGCAGTTGCAGGACGTGAAAGACTGGCCGTTGGGCGACTCCACCAACCCCGAGCGCGACGCTACGATCGAAGACAGCCTCTCGCTGCCCTCCGACCTGACGGTGGCGAGCATCCGCGACAGTTTCGGCAAGCCCTCCGCAGTGCCGATCTGGCAATTGCCGGGCTTCATCGCCTCGCTGGAGGCCGCAGGCTTCTCCGCGCGCCGCCATATCGTGTGGCTGCAGATGGAGCTCGCGCTGCCGGTGCTCTTCGTTGCGATGGTCCTGATTGCGGCGAGCTTCACGATGGACCATGTGCGCTTCGGCGGCATCGGCGCGAAGGTTCTTTTCGCCTTGGCCGCCGGTCTGGGCTTGTTCTTCCTGCGCAATATCGCGCAAGTTCTGGGCGATAACGGACAGATTCCCGTTCTACTCGCGGCCTGGGCGCCGCCGGTGATCGGGTTGATGCTGCCGCTGGCGCGGCTTCTGCACCGGGAGGATGGGTGATGCGGCGGCAATTCGGCGCTTTGGCAGGACGGGCGAGCGCTCTGGCGCTGATCGTCGCGCTTGGCGTGGCAGGGCCGCAGCCCGGGCGCGCGCAAGACCAAACAGCGACCGATACGGCCCCCGCAACGCAGGGTGCGGCGATCCCCTCCTCGGACGAATTGGCGACGCTGCTGGCCGATCGGGTCGCGATCCGCAACCAGAACGAGTTGGTCGCGGAAGGGAATGTCGAGGTCTTCTACAAGTCGAACCGGCTGTCTGCAAAACGCGTGGTCTATGACCAGAAGGCCGACAAGCTTTACCTCGAAGGTCCGATCCGGCTGGTTCAGCCCGGCCAGTCGCAGGCGGTGATCCTCGCCTCGCAGGCAGAACTGTCCTCCGACCTGCAAAACGGCATCCTGCTGAGCGCGCGCATGGTGATGGCGCGCGAATTGCAGCTCGCCGCCGCCCGGATCGAGCGGCGCGAGGGCGCGATCACCATCATGGACAAGGTCGTGGCGTCGTCTTGCGAGGTATGCCGGACCAATCCGACGCCGCTTTGGGAAATCCGTGCGAGCCGCGTCGTGCATAACGCGACGACGCGCCAGATCGTATTCGAGGACGCCCAGTTCCGCGCGGCGGGCGTGCCGATCGCCTACCTGCCTCGGCTGCGGCTGCCCGCGCCAGGCGTGAAGCGGATGACGGGCTTCCTCGCTCCGCGTTTCCGCACCACGAGCGGTCTCGGCCCGGGGCTTCTGGTACCCTATTTCATCGCGCTCGGACCCAGCCGAGATCTGACGGTGACGCCCTATTTCGCCACTTCGCGCACCGAGACACTGAACCTGCGCTATCGGCAGGCCTTCAACTGGGGCAAGATGGAATGGTCCGGCGCGCTGAGCAATGACGACATTCGCAGCGGCACGCGCGGCTATCTCTTCGGCGATCTCGAGGCGCAGCTTCCGCGCGAGTTTCGCCTGACCGCGCAGCTTCGGCTGGTCAGCGACGACAGCTACCTGCTCAATTACGGGCTCAGCGACGATGACCGCCTGTGGTCGGGCGTCACGCTCGAACGGGTACGCAGCGACGAATTGATCTGGGCCCGCGTCGGCAATGTCCACTCGCTGCGCGCGGGTGAGAGCAACGCCACCGAGCCAATGCTGAGCGGCACCGGAGAATGGCTCCGCACCTTCCGCCCCGCCGGGATCGGCGGACAGGCCAGCGTGCGGTTTTCCACCCTCGCCACGCGGCGCGCTTCGAATGCGACGGTCGATCTGAACGGCGACGGTCGCCCCGACGGGCGCGACATGGTGCGTGGCTCGCTCACCGCCGATTGGCGGCGCAACTGGCTGTTCGGGCCGGGCATGCTCGGGTCGATCGAGACCCAATTCGCGGGCGACATCATCGAGACCAACCAGGACCCCGCCTTCAGCGAAACGATCCTGCGTGGCCAGCCAACCGTCGCCGCGGAGATCCGCTGGCCCTGGGTCAAGACGAGCGGTCGCGCGGCCTATGTGATCGAGCCGGTTGCGCAGGTCGTCTGGGCGCCCGATCACCTGAAGGACGCTCCCAACGAGGACAGCCAGCTGCCTGAATTCGACGGCGGCAACCTGTTCTCGCTGACCCGCTTTCCGGGCGAGGATGCCCGCGAGACGGGTTTGCGCGCCAATGTCGGGCTCGGCTGGACGCGTTATGACAGCTCCGGCTGGTCGCTTGGCGTCGCGGCGGGCCGTGTGTTCCGCCAGCGCGACCTGAACCAGTTCTCGCAGGGCACCGGGCTGTCGGGCACGAAATCCGACTGGCTTCTCGCGACCCATCTGACGACCGCGAACGGGCTGACGCTGTCGAACCGCGCGCTGTTCGACGATAACTTCTCCGTGTCGCGCGACGAGGTGCGGCTATCGCGGGTCGGAACTGACTTCGACATCTCGGCGGGCTATCTCTGGCTCGAGAAGAACCCCGCCGAAGGACGCGACGACAACATGTCCGAGCTGATGCTGGACACGGCGTGGCGCTGGGGCGCCGGCTGGTCGGGCACGATGAGCACACGTTACGATTTCACCGCCGAGCGCGCCGCGCGCGCCAAGCTCGGCCTGCGCTACCAGACCGAATGCATCGCGGTTGATCTTTCCCTCTCGCGCCGCTTCACGTCATCCACTAGTGTAGCCCCTGAGACCGATTTCGGCCTATCCGTCCAACTCGTCGGCTTCGGCGCGAGCGACGGTGCGCCCGCGCGGCGAATGTGCGGAAGTTGAGGCCGGGGATCGCAAAGCGGCCCAGCGGGCCCAGAGGATCAACGAGGCCCCAAGGGCCAGGACTGAACGAGACGAAACGGACAGGCACGCTCATGACGATGATGACCCGACTGCTCACCCTTCTGGCGCTGATGCTCGCCCTGCCCTTCGCCGCAGGAACGGCGCAGGCGCAATCGGGCGGTAGCTTCGCGCCCGTCGTCACCGTCAACGGCATGGGCGTGACCGACTACGAAATCAACCAGCGGCAGCGCTTCATGCAGCTGCTGAACGCCGGCGCGAACACGCGCGAGGACGCCGAGAAGGCGCTGATCGAGGACCGTCTGCGGATCTGGGCCGGCAAGCGCATCGGCATCAAGCTCGACGAAGCCGCGATCCAGAAGGGCATGGATGAATTCGCTGGCCGCGCGAACATGACCGGCGACGAATTCGTGCAGGCACTGCAGAAGGAAGGCGTCGATCCGAACACGTTCCGCAACTTCACCGAAGCCGGCCTTGTCTGGCGCCAGGTGATCCGCGCACGCTTCGGGCCGCAGGTGAACATCACGAAATCCGACGTCGACCGCGCGATGATGCCCGAGAGCCAGACCGGCAAGGGCGTGAAGGTGCTGATATCGGAGGCGATCATCCCCGCGCCGCAGGGCCGCGCCCGGGCCGCGATGGGGCAAGCGCGTCAGCTGTCGGCCGCGCAGGGCGAAGGCGCTTTCGCCGCGCTCGCGCGTCAATATTCGGCCGCGCCGTCGCGTGCACGCGGTGGGCGTCTGGACTGGATGCCGATCGACAAGCTGCCGCCGCAACTGCGCGGCGTGGTGCTCAAGCTCAAGCCCGGCACCGCGACCCAGCCGATCGAGCTGCAGGGCGCAGTCGCGGTCTTCATGCTGCGCGCGATCGGCGACGGCGATGCGCCGTCGGGCCCGCAGACGCTCAGCTACATGACCTTCGCGATCGGCCCGACCGGCTCGCAGCAATCGGCCAAGATCCAGAGCCAGGTGGCCGCGGCGCGCGAATGTAACCAGCTCTACACGATCGGCAAGGGCTTCCCGCCGAGCGCGCTCACCAAGCATGAGGACGTGGCGCAGGCGCAGGTGCCGACCAATATCGGTCTCGCGCTGGCGCATCTCGATGTGGGCGAGACCGAAGTGATCCCTCAAGGCGCCAACGACGTGCTCGTGATGCTCTGCGATCGCAAGGTTGCGCCCCAAGGTGACCAATCGGCCCCCGACCGCGATCAGGTCCGCGCGGCTCTGGAGAACAAGGCGCTGGAATCCTACGCCAATGGCTACATGGCCGATCTGGAAGCCGAAGCGGTCATCGTGCGCAAATGAGCGCCCAGCCGACCGATCGCACCGCGGCCCGTGCGCCCGACCGCCCCGTGATCCTCAGCTGCGGCGACCCCTCGGGGATTGGCCCCGAGATCGCCGCCCGCGCCTGGGAACATTGCGGCGCGAAACTGCCCTTCGTCTGGATCGGTGACCCCGCGCATCTGCCGCGCGGCACAAAGATCCGAGAGATCGACCGACCCGCCGACGCGCTGCGCCACGCGAGCGCCGGGCTGCCGGTGCTGCCCCACCAGTTTCCCGCCGCCGCCCTTCCGGGCGAGCCCGATCCCGCAAATGCGAAAGCCGTGATCGACGTGATAGCGCGCGGCGTCGATCTGGTGATGCGCGGCGAAGGGGCTGCGCTCAGCACCGCGCCGATCAACAAGAAAGCGCTGAAAGACGGGGCAAAATTCACCTTCCCCGGCCATACCGAATATCTGGCCCATCTCGCGGGCGTCGAGCGGGTGGTGATGATGCTCGCCTCGTCGCGAGTCGACCCGCCGCTGCGCGTGGTGCCCGCCACGATCCATGTCGCGCTCTCCGAAGTACCGAAACTTCTGACCCCGCAGCTTCTGCGCGAGACGGTGCGGATCACCTATGAAGGGTTGCGGCGCGATTTCGGCTTCTCGGCCCCACGGATCGCGGTGGCGGGGCTGAACCCGCATGCAGGCGAAGGCGGGGCGATGGGCATCGAGGAAGGCGACTGGATCGCCGACACGCTCGACGGTCTGCGGGAAGAGGGCTACGCGGTTGCGGGCCCGATGCCCGCCGACACGATGTTCCACGCGCGCGCCCGGCAGAATTACGACGCGGCGATCTGCGCCTATCACGATCAGGCGCTGATCCCGATCAAGACGCTCGATTTCGACGGCGGGGTGAATATCACGCTCGGCCTGCCCTTCGTGCGCACCTCACCCGATCATGGCACCGCCTATGACATCGCGGGTCAGGGCCGTGCCAACCCTGCCTCGCTGATCGCGGCGCTGGAGATGGCGGCCCGGATGGGAGCGGCCCGGCATGACTGAGGCTGCGTGATGGCCACGATCGACGGGCTGCCCCCGCTGCGCGAGGTTCTGCAGACGCATGACCTGGTGGCAAAGAAGAGCCTCGGGCAGAACTTCCTGCTGGACCTGAACCTGACCGCGAAGATCGCGCGCTCGGCGGGCGATCTGACGGGTGCCGACGTGCTGGAGGTCGGTCCCGGCCCCGGCGGCCTCACGCGCGGACTGCTGGCCGAGGGCGCGCGCAAGGTGCTCGCGATCGAGAAGGACACACGCTGTCTGCCCGCCTTGGCCGAGATCGCCGAGGCCTATCCGGGCCGTCTCGAAGTGATCAATGGCGATGCGCTGCAGGTCGATCCGCTCGCGCATCTCACGCCCCCGATCAAGATCGCCGCGAACCTGCCCTATAACGTGGGCACCGAGTTGCTGGTGCGCTGGCTGACGCCGAAAGACTGGCCGCCCTTCTGGGAAAGCCTGACGCTGATGTTCCAGCGCGAGGTGGCTGAGCGGATCGTGGCGAAGCCGGGCTCTAAGCATTACGGCCGCCTCGCGATCCTCGCGCAATGGCGCGCCGAGGCGAAGATCGTAATGAGCCTGCCACCCGAGGCATTCACGCCCGCACCCAAGGTGCATTCGGCGGTGGTGCATCTGCGCGCCCTGCCCGAGCCGCGCTATCCGGCCGATGCGGCAACGCTCAGCCGGGTCGTGGCTGCGGGCTTCAACCAGCGCCGCAAGATGCTGCGGGCTTCGCTCAAGGGTGTCGCCCCTGATATAGAGGCGAAGCTGGAGCAGGCTGGGATCGCGCCCACCGAACGCGCCGAACGGGTCACGCTGGAGCAGTTCTGCCGCCTCGCGCGCATCGTCGCGGGACAGGAATGAACTGCGCCGCGCGCGAGGACGACTTGCCTCGCGGTGCCGAGATCGTCTTCGCTTCCCTCATTTCCGGGATTGGCCAGTTGCCCACGTCGATGCTGACCGGTCACACCGCTGAACTGCCGCGATAGAGAGAGCTGCGCGGTTCGCGCGTGTCGGCTTGCACGTGGCACATCTGATGGATGGCAGCTGCGGCCGGGTGTATCCGCACGCGGACCAGACGGGCTAAGCGCCCGCCCCGCTCCCAAGATGCAAAAAGGCCCGCCAACTTGGCGGGCCTCGCGCTATCTCTTGGGAGGCTTTACTCGCCTGAAGCCTTCGGCAGCTCGGCGCTCGCCTCGGCTTTTTCGGCCTTCTCGGCTTTCGGAGCGCGCGGCTTGCGCGGGGCGCGCGGACGCTTGGGCTTCTCGGCCTTTTCAGCTTTCTCGGCCTTCTCCGGCTTTTCGGAGGGCTCTTCCGCCTTCGGCGCGTCGTCGCCGCGGCTACGGCTTTCGGGCGTATCGACGAGGGTGGAATCGTCATCGGAGTCCAGCTGCGGCATCGGCGGCATCATCTCGGAGCTTTCGCTCCGCTTACGCCCGGACGACTTGCCCTCGGGGCGCTCGTCGCGGCGCTCGGACGCATTGTCCTGAGCCTCCCCTTTCGAGCCGGTCTCGTTTTGACCGTCATTCTGCTGACCGTCGTTCTGACCGCTGTTCTGGCCGCCGCTTTGCCCGTGGCCGCCGTGGCTCTGACCACCATTATTCTGGCCACCATTGTTCTGGTTGCCGTTATTCTGGTTGTTCTGCTGGCGCTGCTGGTTGCGGGCTTCCTGCTCGCGGGCCTGTTCTTTCTGCGCCTCGCCCAGCATTCGCGTGTAATGCTCCGCGTGCTGCAGGAAGTTCTGTTCGGCCACGCGGTCGTTGCCGAGCTGCGCGTCGCGCGCGAGCTGCAGATATTTGTCGATGATCTGTTGCGGCGTACCGCGCACCTTGCCTTCGGGGCCGGAGCTGTCGAAGACGCGGTTGACGATATTGCCCATCGACCGTTGACGGTTCGACTTGTTACGCGAACGGGATTTCGAAGATCTCATGGCTTTCGTTTTCTTGGCCCGTTGTCACGGGCTTTTCGGAAATGGCCGCTAATGCATGGCCTGCGGGCTGAACTGTCACGCTGGGCATACCTGCCCGGTTTCGTTCCAAACACCCGCGCTGTGAAGCTGAGCCGTGCGGGGGATCAATATCCGGCCTGCACAGGCTTGACTAAACATGCGAGGGGCGACCTTTCAAGTCAGAAAATCGGTCAAATCCGCGATTTCGATGGATTCGCGGGGTTTTCCCCAAGTTTTTGCGCGATTTCGTGCTCAGGACGTGCCGCAATCCGCCGGATCACCGGGTTTATGCGCCAAAATGACGCGGTCGCGGCCGTCGAGATCACGGCGGGTCTCGATGTTCTCAAGGCCCTGCGCTGCGAAGAGATCGCTCACCGCCTGCGCCTGCGTCGGACCGATCTCGACGGCGAGGCGTCCGCCCGCCATCAGCCGCGCACCCGCGCCGCGGGCAATGGCGCGATAGGCGTCGAGCCCGTCCCCGCCCGGCGTCAGCGCCGAGAGCGGCTCCCAGTCACGCACGTCCTGAGAGAGCCCCGCCATCTCGTCTTCCGCAATATAAGGGGGATTCGAGACGATGAGGTCATAACGCCCCGGCACATTGGCAAACCAGTCTGAAATCAGGAACTTGGCGCGTTTGGCGACACCGAGCGCCTCGGCATTGGCTTTCGCGACCTCAAGCGCGGCTTGAGACAGGTCTGTCCCCGTCCCTGCCGCGAAGGGCATGGATTTCAGCAGCGAGATCAGGATGCAGCCGGTGCCAGTTCCAAGGTCGAGCGCGTGAACGAAGGGCCGCTCCAGCGCGACCTCGACCAGCAATTCCGTCTCCGGGCGCGGATCGAGCGTGTCGCGGGTGACGCGGAATTCATGCCCCCAGAACAGCCGCTTGCCGGTAATCTGGGCGACGGGCTGGCGTGCCTCGCGGGCAGTCAGCGCGGCCTCGAACCGGTCGGCCGCGTCGTCCGGCAGCGGGTCTTGCAAGGCGAGCGTCAGCCGGTCGGGTGCTATCTGCAGCGCATGGGCCAGCAGCCTGCGCGCATCGGTCTGCGCGCCCTCGATCCCGGCCTCGCGCAGACGGCGGGACGCAGCGAACAGCGCATCCTGCGCCCTCACGCCTCCATCTCCGCGAGCTTGGCCGCCTGATCGTCGGCGATCAGCGCGTCGACCACTTCGTCGATCTCGCCTTCCATAACCTTATCAAGGGAATAGAGCGTGAGGTTGATGCGGTGATCGGTCAGCCGCCCTTGCGGGAAATTATAGGTGCGGATGCGCTCCGAGCGGTCGCCGGAACCCACCTGGGATTTCCGCGTCTCGGCACGTTCCGAAGCCGCGCGGTCGCGTTCGGCCTCGAACAGCCGCGCGCGCAGAACGGCCATCGCATTGGCGCGGTTCTGGTGCTGGGATTTCTCCGACGAGGTGACGACGATCCCGGTCGGGATATGGGTGATGCGCACCGCCGAGTCCGTGGTGTTGACGTGCTGGCCGCCCGCGCCGGAGGCCCGCATCGTGTCGATCCGGATGTCATTGGCGGGAATGTCGATATCGACCGCCTCGACCTCGGGCAGAACGGCCACGGTCGCGGCAGACGTGTGGATGCGTCCGCCGGCCTCGGTTTCCGGCACGCGCTGCACGCGGTGAACGCCGGATTCGTATTTCAGCCGGGCGAAGACGCCCTCACCTTCGATGCGCGCCACCGCTTCCTTGACGCCGCCCAGCTCGGTCTCGGTCAACTCCATCATCTCGAAACGCCAGCCATGTTTCTCGGCGTATTTCTGATACATACGCAACAGGTTACCCGCGAACAGCGCCGCTTCCTCGCCACCCGTGCCGGGGCGGATCTCCAGGATCGCGGGGCGCGCGTCGGCGGCATCCTTGGGCAGAAGCGCCACGCGCAAGGCCTGCTCCATCTCGGGGATACGGGCTTTGAGACGCGGCAATTCCTCTTCGGCCAGATCGCGCATTTCCGGATCGCTCATCCAGCCTTCCGCCTCGGCCAGATCGGCGCGGGCCTGACGCCATGCCTCGATCTGGGTGACGACCGGCTTCAATTCGGAATATTCACGGCTGATCTCGGCGATCTTGGCGGGTTCCGCGCCAGCGTTGAGCAGCGCCTCGAGGTACTCGAAGCGCGCGAGGATCTGGTCGAGTTTCTCTTCGGGCAACATGGGATCGGTTTGGCGCGAAGCGTGCGGGGCGTCAAGCGGCGAGCGTTGTGAAGAGAGCGCCGCTTCCTCCCGTTGGTCCGGGGCGACCAGCCCCGGGCCGCGCCCAACTTTCCCGGGAAGGCGCGTTGTCGATGTCATCGCAGGCTCAAGCGCCCGCCGGGCTTGCGAGATTGAGCGCCCGGCCCCACACAAAGCCACGCGCCACCCGGGGTTCGGACGCGTCCCTTACAAACAACGTTCCGTCATTGCCTCTTCGCAGCGCTGCGACATCACATATCAGCAGACTGCCCACAGCTCCCTTTACGGCTCGGGTCCTATCACCTAGATAAACAGTCGAGTAATTCGATAGGCGCCCTGCCGGCGCCCCTGCCGATGGAAGAAGCCGCCATGACCGCCACGCCCGAAGAGCCGCTTGAAGGCACGCCGCTGATCAAGCCCTCGACGACCGACCATCCGCTCTACGAAAATGTCGTGGAAGCGTGCCGCACCGTCTATGACCCGGAAATTCCGGTGAACATCTATGATCTCGGCCTCGTCTACACGATCGAGATCAGCCCTGAGAATGACGCGAAGGTGATCATGACGCTCACCGCTCCGGGCTGCCCCGTCGCGGGCGAGATGCCGGGTTGGGTTCACGATGCCGTGGCCTGCGTCGGTGGTCTGCGCGATGTCGATGTCGAGATGACCTTCGACCCGCAATGGGGCATGGACATGATGTCCGACGAGGCGCGGCTGGAACTAGGCTTCATGTGAGGCTTGGAGGGGCTCTGCCCCGCACCCTGCGGGTGCTTCCGGGATATTTTCGACCAAGAGGAAGGGAGCCGCGCGGCTCCCTTTTTGTTTCCTTGCATTTGCGCACACAACCTTCGCACTGCGATGGACTTGCCGCCCGCCCGCGCAGCCCCATGTCATCTGGCCGAACGTCAAACCCGATGAGAGGACTGACATGGCTGATACGCTATTCTCCCCCACGAAGCTCGGCGCGATCGAGATCGCCAACCGCTTCGTGATGGCGCCACTGACCCGCAACCGTGCCCCCGATCTGCACCCGACCGATATGACGGTCGAGTATTATCGCCAGCGTGCAGGCGCCGGGCTGATCGTCACCGAAGGCACGCAGATTTCGCCGATGGGTCAGGGCTACGCCTGGACGCCAGGCATCTACAGCGAGGAGCAGGTCGCGGGCTGGAAGAAAGTCACCGAAGCGGTGCATGAGGCTGGCGGCAAGATCGTCGCGCAAATCTGGCATGTCGGCCGGATCTCGGTGCCGCAGCTGCTGAACGGGCGTGACCCGGTCGGGCCGTCTGCGATCTCGGCCGAGGCCAAGACCTTCGACGGCGAAGGCTTCGTGGCGACCACCACACCGCATGCGCTGACGGTCGAGGAAATCGCAGCGACGGTCGAAGATTACCGCAAGGCCGCGCGCAATGCGCAGGCCGCGGGCTTCGATGGCGTCGAGCTTCACGCCGCGAATGGCTATCTGATCGATCAGTTCCTGCGCGACACCTCGAACAAACGAGAAGACGAGTACGGCGGCTCGATCGAGAACCGCACCCGCTTCCTGCGCGAAGTGGTCGATGCGGTCACCGAGGTGCTGGGCGCCGAGCGTGTGGGCATCCGTCTCTCGCCGTGGTCGAACGCGAATAACGTGGGCATCGACAGCAACACGGCCGATCTGTTCGGCGCGGTGATCGATTTCCTCAACACCAAGTCGATGGCCTATGTCCATTTCGTCGAAGGCCAGACCGGCGGTCCGCGCGAATGGCCCGAGGACGGGATAGAGACGCTGCGCGCGAAGTCGAAGGCGCCCTATATCGCGAATAACGGCTACGACAAGGCGATGGCCGAAGCGGCACTGAAAGAGGGTGCGGCGGCGGTGGCCTTCGGCAAGCTCTTCATCGCGAATCCGGACCTGCCCAAGCGTTTCGCGAAGGACGCGCCGCTGAACGAGCCGAACTCGGAGACGTTCTACGGCGGTGGTGCTGAGGGCTACACGGATTACCCGTTCCTCGACGAATAACGCAGGCATTTTTACCTGCTAGGCTTTAGATGCAGGCTTTTTTACTTGCATACTGCCATGCGCAGGCGCTAAAACCTGCGCATGGCTTATTTTTGTGTTCTCACCGGCGATATCGTCGCCTCGACTCGGCTCTCGGCCTCCGAGCTGAGCGCGGCACTCGATGCGATCGAGGGCGCGGCGGCGGCATTGTCTCCGCTTCTGCGGGAAAGTCACTTTGCCCGCAATCGCGGAGATGGGTGGCAATTCGCGATACCCAGCCCGCGCCTTCAGGCTAGGCTCGCGCTGCTGATCCGGGCCGAGTTGCGCGTCTTGGGCGAGGCGTTCTCGACCCGGATCGCGATTGCCGAGGGCGACGGCACGCTGCCTGCGGATGGCGACCTGAACGGGGCATCGGGCCCGGCCTTCACCGCCTCGGGCCAGCTGCTGGATAGCTTGGAGGGGCCGCGCATTGCCCATGCTGCGGGCGGGGCGCTTGGCGCGGCGTTCCGGCTGTTCGATCACATCTCGGAGGCGTGGACCCCGGCGCAGGCGCGCGCAATCGCGCCGATGCTGCGCCTCGATCCGCCGACCCAAACCGCCGCCGCCTCCGCGATCGGGATCACCCGGCAATCGCTCGCACAAGCCTTGGCAAGCGCGGCCTACCCCGCCATCGTGGAGGCCCTGGCGATGATCGAGGAGACCCAATGATCGAGACTTTCGCGGCGCTTGTCTTTGCCCATGCCTTCACCGATTTCGCATTTCAAAGCAGCGGCATGGCGGCGAAGAAGGCCGGGCGGGACGAGGCCGCGCTGGCCGCGCATATCGCGATCCTCACGGGGCTGACGCTGTTGGCAGGGCTGCAACTGTCGTGGACGCTGATCGGGGTGCTGGCGCTGGTCGCGCTCAGCCATCTGGTGATCGATGTGGCCAAGAGCTTCGCACCGCGCGAACATCCCCTCGCCGCCTTCCTTGGCGATCAGGCCGCCCATCTGGCTGCGACCGCGCTGATCGCCACCGCCTTCCCGACATTCTGGGCCAACGCGCTCTGGGCGAGCCTCTCATGGCTCCCCGGCGTCCTGACGCTCGCCACCGGCCTTTTGATCACCACCCGCGCCGGCGGCTTCGCGGTGGGCATGCTGATGGTGCGCTACGAAGAGGACGCACCGCCCGAGGGGTTGCCGCAGGGCGGGCGGATGATCGGGCTTCTCGAGCGCGGGCTGATCTTTCTGCTGGTGCTGGCGGGACAGCCCTCGGGCATCGGCTTCCTGATCGCGGCAAAGTCGATCCTGCGCTTCGAGGCGGTGTCAAAAGACGGCGCGAATCCGAAATCCGAATATGTGATCATCGGCACGCTGGCCTCCTTCGGCTGGGCGCTCGCCGCCTCTTACGCCACGCTCGCGCTTTTGGGACATTTGCCGCCCCTTGGAATCCTGCCCGTGCCCGACTAAATTACTCGGTGAAGGAGAGCTCCCCATGTTCAACGTTCCCGGACAAGACCCCGTAACCCTGACCGACGCCGCCGTCGCGCAGATCGCCAAGCTGATGTCGCGCGAAGACGCGGCTGGCTTCCGCATCGGCGTGAAGAAAGGGGGCTGCGCGGGCATGGAATACACGATGGAGGTCGCGGCCGAGGCCGGACCGATGGATATCGTCGTGGAAAAGGGCCCCGCCCGGGTTCTGATCGCACCGATGGCGCAGATGTTCATGCTGGGCACAGAGATCGACTACGAGACCGGTCTTCTCGAAAGCGGCTTCAAGTTCCGCAATCCGAACGTCGTCGATGAATGCGGCTGCGGCGAGTCGATCAAATTCGCCGATATGGAAGCCTCCCAGACCAACGGCTGAGCCCCGCTCCCGCGCCAATTTGCCCTTTGCGAGTGCGATCCCCCTGCCCTAATGTCGGCCCGAATGACATAAGGGAGACAGGCATGCGCAAGAAGCTGGCCGCCGGCAATTGGAAGATGAACGGGCTCAAGAGCAACCTGGGCGAGGTGAAATCCCTTGTCGAGGGGCATCCCTCGCCCGCCTGTGACGTGCTCCTGTGCCCGCCCGCGACGCTGATCGGCGCGATGGCCGAGGCGGCGGGCGGCAAGCTCGCGGTCGGCGGGCAGGATTGCCACATGAACGAGAGCGGCGCACATACGGGCGACATCTCGGCGCAGATGATCGCGGATGCGGGTGGCTCTCACGTCATCGTCGGCCATTCCGAACGCCGTGCCGATCATCATGAAAGCGATCTGATCGTGCGCGCCAAGGCCGAGGCTGCGATCGCCGCAGGCCTGATCGCGGTGATCTGCGTGGGCGAAACGGAAGCGCAGCGCGACGGCGAACAGACGCTCGACGTGATCGGCGAACAGCTTGCCGGCTCCGTTCCCGACGGTGCGACGGCCGCCAATTGCGTAATCGCCTACGAGCCCGTCTGGGCGATCGGCACGGGTCGCACGCCGACGCTGGATCAGATCGCGGAGGTCCATGACTTCATGCGCAACACGCTGATCGCGCGCTTCGCCGACGCAGGCAACGGCATGCGGCTCCTCTATGGCGGCTCGGTCAAACCCGGCAATGCCGAGGAGATCTTCGCGACCTCCAACGTCGACGGCGCGTTGGTGGGCGGGGCCTCGCTCAAAGCCAGCGATTTCGGCGCGATCATCGCCGCGCTGGAGGCGAGCTGAGCCGCATCCCGCTCGGCATCCGGGGGGCTCGAACACAAGGGCCGCGCGGCTTTCCAACGCCGCGCGGCCCACGCAATTTCCCCCGCCCCGCCTTGCGGGCGCCGCGCCGATCTCGTATCACGCGGACCAAGCTTTCAAGAGGATGACAGATGCGCGCCGAGACGCAGAATACCGTCGAACAGATCCGCAAGTCCCTGACCTTGCTCGGCCAGCGGATGGACCTCGAGACCGCGCCGCACCGGATCGAGGAATTCAACGCGATGATCGAAGACCCCACCCTGTGGGACGATCAGGCGCGCGCGCAGAAACTGATGCGCGACCGGCAGCAACTGATGGACAAGTTCGAAACCTATAACCGGATCAAGCAGGATCTGGAGGACAATGTCGAACTGATCGAACTTGGCGAGATGGAAGACGACGAGGAAGTCGTCTCCGAAGCAGAAGCGTCGCTCGCCGCGCTGAAGGAAACCGCCGCGTCGAAAGAGCTGGAAGCCCTTCTCGACGGCGAGGCCGACGGCAACGACACCTTCCTCGAGATCAATGCGGGCGCGGGAGGCACCGAGGCCTGCGACTGGGCCTCGATGCTGCAACGGATGTATGTCCGCTGGGCCGAAAAGCGCGGCTACGAGGTCGAACTGCAATCCGAAGAACCGGGTGCCGAGGCCGGGATCAAGTCCTGCGCCTACAAGATTTCCGGTCCCAATGCCTATGGCTGGCTGAAATCGGAATCGGGCGTGCACCGCCTCGTGCGGATTTCACCCTTCGGCAAGGGCACGCGCGAGACCTCTTTCGCCTCGGTCTGGGTCTACCCGGTCGTTGACGACAATATCGAGATCGAGGTGAACCCCGCCGATATCCGCATCGACACGTTCCGCTCCTCGGGGGCTGGCGGTCAGCACGTCAACACGACCGACTCGGCGGTGCGGATCACCCACCACCCGACAGGCATCGTTGTCACCTCGTCCGAGAAATCGCAGCACCAGAACCGCGACATCGCGATGAAGGCGCTGAAATCGCGGCTCTATCAGATGGAGCTGGAAAAGCGCACCGCGGCGATCAACGAAGCCCACGAGAACAAGGGCTCGGCCGGCTGGGGCAACCAGATCCGCTCCTACGTGCTGCAGCCCTACCAGATGGTGAAAGACCTGCGCACCCAATACGAGACTTCGGACACGCAGGGCGTGCTCGACGGCGATCTCGACGGGTTCATGGCAGCGACGCTGGCGCTCGGCCTCGAAGGCAAATCCCGCGCCGACGCGCAGGCGGATAGCTGATCGCGAATGACGGCGCGGGTTCACATCACCGGCGCCGCAGGATCGGGCACATCATCTTTGGGGGAACGCCTGGCTGACCGCTTGGGCGTCACCCATCTCGATACCGACGAATTCTATTGGGCCGAGAGCGACCCGCCCTATACCGTCAAACGCCGCCCCGCAGAGCGGCTCGCCTTAATGGAGGCGGCGAAAAAGCCCGAAGGCTGGGTGATCTCCGGCTCGCTCGACGGTTGGGGGGAACCCGCGATCGCGGGCGCCGACCTTATCGTCTTTCTCACCGCTCCGACGCCGATCCGCCTCGCGCGCCTGCGCAAGCGCGAGGCGATGCGCTTCGGCCCGCGTATCCGCAAGGGCGGCGACATGGAGGGCAATCACGGCTCCTTCCTGACCTGGGCTGCGGGCTATGACGATCCGTATTTCTCGGGTCGCTCGCTCAGCCGCCATCACGAATGGCTGGCGGGCCGGTCTGAACCGATACTGGACCTCTCGGGCACACGGCCGCTGGATGAACTGCTGGCGGACTGCCTCGAGGCCCTCGGAATGAAACCCTGATCCGGTTTGGCGCGTATCCTCACCACTAGCGAAAGGATGACCGCCGTGGAGTTCAAGGACAAACGCATCTGGATCATGGGCGCGAGCTCGGGCATCGGGCAGGCGCTGGCGCGCGAACTGGCCGCCCGCGGGGCGCGGCTGGTGCTGTCTGCGCGCTCGGTCGAGCCGCTGGACGCGTTGAAGGCAGAACTGGGTCAGGGCGAGGTCGTACCCTGCGACGTCGCCGATTCCGAAAGCCTCGACGATGCGCGCGGCGAAATCCTGAGCCACGGGCCGCTGGATGCGATGATCATCACCGCCGCGCTTTACGATCCGGGCCGCGTGGAGCAGATCGAACGGGAGGCTGCGCGCAAGCTGGTGGAGGTGAACCTGCTCGGCACGCTATGGTTCGCGCAGGCCGCTCCCGGCTTGCTACGCGAAGGGGGGCAGTTGGTGATCTTCGGCTCCGTCGCGGGCATCTTCGGCCTGCCGAAAGGGCAGCTCTACTCCGCCTCGAAAGCCGCCGTGATCAACCTAGTGGAAAGCCTGCGGGTCGAATATGCGCCCAAGATCGACGTGCGGCTGATCTCTCCCGGCTTCGTGAAGACTCGCCTGACCGAGAAGAACGACTTCGCCATGCCCTTCATGATCGAAGCCGACGAGGCCGCCCGCCGCATCGCAGACGGGCTGGCCAAGGATCGCTTCGAAACCCACTTCCCCCGCCGCCTGACATGGCAGCTCAAGCTGTTGAAACGCCTGCCCTATGCGCTCTCCCTGCGGCTGACGAAACGGATGGGCAGCTGAGCCTCGCGGCGACGCAGCGAGCAATTCTCTGGACAGATCACGTCCGCGTGACGCAACGTGAAGTTGCGGGCCTTTGGGAGAGGCCCTCAGTCAGGGAGAAAAGCAATGCAAACGATCGTGTCGCCGCCCTCCGAGGTGCCGCCTATCCGCGACCTTCAGGCCTCGGACATACCAGACATCCTGAAGGCCGGATGGAACGATTTCAAACGCGCCCCGGCCTTCGGTCTGATGTTCTCGGGCTTTTACGTGCTCGGCGGCATCGTGCTCTGGATGGTGTTCGCAGCGCAGGGCGAGGAATGGTGGCTGATCCCCTTCGCGCTCGGCTTTCCGCTGCTCGCCCCCTTCGCGGCGATCGGGCTTTATACCGTCTCGCGCAAGCTGGAGGCGCAGGAGCCTCTGATCTGGCGCGAGGTGATCGCCAGCTGCGTCTCGGAGAAGGATCGCCAGACGCCGTCCATGGCGATGCTGATCCTGATGATGTTCATGTTCTGGGTCTTCGTCGCCCATACCACCTTCGCGCTGTTCATGGGGCTGTCGGCCTTCACCAACATCTCCAGCTCGCCTGAGATCCTTCTGACCGGGAACGGGCTGATGATGCTGAGCATCGGCACCCTGATCGGGGCGGGTTTCGCAGCGATGCTGTTCTCCTTCACCGTGGTCGGCCTGCCGCTGATCATGGATCGCGAGATCGACATCATCACCGCCATCCTCACCTCGATGCGGGCAGTCGCGGCCAACCCGGTCTCGATGGCGATCTGGGCACTGGTGATCGCGGCGAGCCTGTTCGTTGGGATGCTGCCGATGTTCCTTGGCCTCTTCATCGTGCTGCCGGTTCTGGGTCATGCCAGCTGGCACATGTATCGCCGCCTCACTTCCTGAGGTCCGGGCGCCGCTTTCCGAGGGGCGCGAGATTTCGCGCCCCTTTGTCATGGAATTATTGAAAGGGAGATGGCGTGAACATATAGTGAACACATGGCAAGGATGACCCTCGATCAGAAACTGGCGATCCTCTCGGATGCGGCGAAATACGATGCCTCCTGCGCGTCGAGCGGCGGGCAGCGGCGCGACTCGAAGGATGGCAAAGGGATCGGCTCGGTCACCGGCTCCGGCATCTGTCACGCCTACACGCCGGACGGGCGCTGCATCAGCCTGCTGAAGATCCTGATGACGAATTTCTGCATCTATGACTGCGCCTATTGCGTGAACCGGGTGAGTTCCAACGTCACCCGCGCGCGGTTCTCTCCCGAGGAGGTCGTGACCCTCACGCTGGAATTCTACCGCCGCAACTATATCGAGGGGCTGTTCCTCTCCTCGGGCATTATCCGCTCGCCCGATGACACGATGGCCGACATGGTGCGGATCGCGAAGCTCTTGCGGGTCGAGCATAATTTCCGCGGCTATATCCATCTGAAGACCATCCCCGACGCAGCCCCCGAGCTGATCGAGGAGGCCGGCCTTTACGCCGATCGCCTCTCGATCAATGTCGAGCTGCCGACCGACCGCGCGGTGCAGGACTATGCGCCGGAAAAGGACCCCGCGCAGATCCGGCGCGCGATGGGCGACGTGCGGGTGCTGCGCGAGGCGCGGAAAGAACGCAGCTTCACCGGCAAGCGCCCTCCGAAATTCGCGCCCGCCGGGCAATCGACGCAGATGATCGTCGGCGCGGACGGGGCGAATGACACGACGATCCTGAAGACCTCGACGCGGCTGTATTCAAGCTACGCGCTCAAGCGTGTCTATTACTCCGCTTTCTCGCCGATCCCGGACAGCTCCGCCGCCCTGCCCCTGATCAAGCCACCACTGATGCGCGAGCATCGGCTCTATCAGGCGGATTGGCTGCTGCGCTTCTACGGCTTCGACGTGGACGAGATTTCGCAAGGCACCACCGACGGCAATCTCGATCTGACGGTCGATCCCAAGCTCGCCTGGGCGCTGGCGAACCGGCATCTCTTTCCGCTCGACGTGAACCGGGCCGAGCGCGAGATGCTGCTGCGCGTGCCGGGGCTGGGGGTGAAGACGGTGAACCGGGTGCTGGCGACGCGCCGCTACCGGACGCTGCGCTACGAGGACCTGCGGCGCATGGGGGCGAATCTGAAGCAAGCGAAACCCTTCATCACGCTCTTGGATTGGCACCCGCGCGCGCTGACCGATGCAGCCGATTTGCGCGCCCGCTTCGCCCCGCCACCGCAGCAGTTGCGGCTGTTGTGATGCGGACTGTAAGCCTGCCCGAGATCGGCACGTTCGAGGCCTGGCGAGACGAGGCCCGCGCAGCCTTGGGCGCTGGCATCCCGCCCGAGGAGCTCCTCTGGCATCGCGGGGCGGGTGAGGCCGATCTCTTCGCTCAGGACGCCCCTGCCCCCACAGGCGGCGCTGTGAGCGTGCCAAAGGGCTTTGTCGACCTCGCCCGGCTCGTGGTGTGTCATCGCGACCCGGAACGCTTCGCGCGGGCTTACGCGGTGCTCTGGGCGCTGCGATCCGACAAGCGCCTGCTGGAAGACCGCGCCGATCCGCGCATCGACCGACTGAACCGCATGGCCAAGGAGGTCTCGCGCGACCGCCACAAGATGACGGCCTTCGTGCGCTTCCGCGAAATCGGGGCGCCCGACGCCCCACGTCGCCGCTTTGCCGCGTGGTTCGAACCCACGCATTACATCTGCGAGCTGACCGCGCCGTTCTTCGTGAAACGTTTCGGCGACATGGACTGGTCGATCTTCACGCCCGATCTGACGGCGCATTTCGAAGCGGGCAAACTGCGCTTCAGCGAGGGGCAGCCGCGCCCCGATCTGCCCGAGGATGGCGCCGAAGACCTCTGGCGCACCTATTTCCGCAACATCTTCAACCCGGCGCGGCTGAAGGTCGGCGCGATGCAATCCGAAATGCCGCGCAAATATTGGCATAACCTCCCCGAAGCCAGCCTCATCCCCGAGATGATCGCCACCGCGCAGGCCCGCGCAGAGGAGATGGCTTTGAGTGCCCCCACGCTGGCCCCAGCCCGAGCTGGCAAGATCACCGAGCGGCTGGCGAGCGACCGCGCCACGCCGCAGCCCGCGGATGACCGCGCGGAGCTGCTCGCCGGGCTGAATGGCTGCCGCCGCTGCCCGCTTTGGGAGAACGCAACGCAGGCAGTACCGGGCGAAGGGCCGCTGGATGCGCCGCTGATGATCTTAGGCGAGCAGCCGGGCGATTTCGAGGATCTCGAGGGCCGCCCCTTCGTCGGCCCCGCAGGGCAGCTTTTCGACGAGGTGGCGGCGCGGGCTGGCCTGTCCCGCGATCGCGCCTTCATCACCAATGCGGTGAAGCATTTCAAATTCACCCCGCGCGGCAAACGGCGCATCCACCAGTCGCCCGACCGGCAGGAAATTCATCACTGCCGCTGGTGGCTCGACCGGGAACGCGCTCTGGTGAAGCCGAAGGCGATCCTTGCGATGGGCGCGACGGCGCTGGAGAGCCTCACCGGGGATCGGCGCGGCCTTCTCAAGCGGCGCGGCACGGTGGAGGTACTCGACGATGGCACGCCGATGCTCATCACCGTGCACCCGTCCTACCTGCTGCGCCTGCCCGACATGGAAAAGCCCGCTATGCTGCGGGCTTTCGAGGCGGATCTGGTCCGCGCGGTGCAGATGGTGGCGTGAGGCGTCAGCCCAGCACTGCAAGGCTCGGGAAGGTCTCCAGCAGCCAGAAACTGATCGCCGAGAACGCATTGGTCAGCAGCAGAATCCCGACGACGACCAGCAGCGCGCCCATCGTCTTCTCGATGATGCCCATATAGGCCTTGAGCCGGTTCATTACCCCGATCGCACGCTGGATGAACAGCGCGGCCAGCAGGAACGGAATGCCCAGACCCAGCGCATAGACCGCCAGCAGCGCGGTGCCGCGCGCCTGATCGCCGCCTTGCGCGGCCAGCGACAGGATCGCACCCAGCTGCGGGCCGATGCAGGGCGTCCAACCGAAGGCGAAGGCGAGCCCCAGCACATAGGCACCCAAACTTGAGCCGCCCCGGTCGCCCGCGTCCAGCCGCGCCTCGCGGTCGAGGATCGGGATGCGGAATACGCCGAGGAAATGCAGGCCGAGGATCACGATCACCCCGCCCGCGATCCGTCCGAACAGCACCTGATTGGTCAGGAAGAACCGCCCGAAGGTCGAGGCGGCGAACCCCATGAACAGGAACACCGTCGACAGGCCAAGAACGAAGAACAGCGCAGGCACCGCCGCCGAGCGTTTGCCCTCGCGCAGGTCGCCCATGCTGACCCCGCCCATATAGGCGAGATAGGGCGGCACGATCGGCAGCACGCACGGGCTGAGGAATGACAGCAGACCCGCAAAGAGCGCCACGAAAGCGGCGGGCAGGAAAGCGGCAGAGACGAGATCGATTCCAAACATGTTCTTCCTCTACCCCATTCCTCGCGCGCGGTCACCGGGTCGTGAGATAACAACAGCGTGGACAAATCAGCGCGGGCGCGCGAGAACCTCCGGCATGAAACCCGATGTCGAAATCGATGCAAAGGGGTTGTTGTGCCCCCTGCCCGTCTTGCGCCTGCGCAAAGCGTTGGAGGCGGCCGCGCCCGGCACGCTGGTCCAGCTGGTCGCGACCGACGGGGCGAGCTGGATCGACGTGCCCCATTTCTGCGCGCAATGCGGGCACGAGCTGGTCGAGGCAGAGGATTGGGAAGGCGTGAAGGTCTATCTCGTACGCAAGGGCTGATGGCCCTCGCGTTGCGCGCCTGCCCGGCGTCGGCCCGCCGCTGATGATCAGTCTCCCGATGCTGGTATGGCTGGCCGAGGAACTGAACCACTTGCCGAGGACACAAGCGCGTGCCAATCTCCGGCCATTCTCAGGGCGGGGCGAAATTCCCCACCGGCGGTATGCGGCGAAATCCGCGAGCCCGCGAGCGCCTCGCCGTCGCGCAAGGGTCAGCAGATCAGGTGCGAGGCCTGAGCCGACGGTTACAGTCCCGATGGAAGAGAATATGCAGCCGATCCCGCGCCTTCTCGCGCGGGCGCGGCCTGTATGTGATCGCCTTGGGTGACGTGTCGTTAGCAAGGAGATCACGATGACACACACCCGTTACGCTTTTATCAAGGCCAATTGGCACGCTGATATCATCGACCGCGCGCTAGAGGGGTTTCTCGAAGAGATCCCGGCGGCGCAGGTCGATGTCTTCGACGTGCCCGGCGCGTTCGAACTGCCGCTGAGGGCGCAGGAACTGGCCCGAACGGGCCGCTACGCGGCGATCGCGAGCGCGGCTCTGGTCGTCGATGACGGAATCTACCGGCATGATTTCGTGGCGCAGGCCGTAGTGAATGGCCTGATGCAGGTGGGGCTGGAGACGGGCGTGCCCGTGCTGTCGGTCTCGCTGACACCGCATCAGTTCCAGGAGACCGATCACCACCGGGCGATCTTTGGCAGCCATTTTGTCGAGAAGGGCCGCAAGGCGGCGCGGGCGGCGCTGCAACTGACCCGCCATGCACAGGAACTGGCCGCCTGAGCGCGGATAAGCAGATATGAAAACGAAAAAGGCCGGGCGCTCTGCCCGGCCTTTCTCAAATCTGAGGCTGCCTCAGCGGCTCCACCAGCCCCGTTTCTTGGGCTTGGGCGCCTCTTCGGTCATGGTTTCGCCCTCGGCTTCGGTCTCCGCGAAGGCCGGACCACCGGGCAGTTCGACCGGAGCATCAGGCTGCGGCGTTTCCGGAGGCTGCTCGAACGGGGTTTCGGGCTCGGGCGCGGGCGGCGTTTCCTGCGGCACGTCGGCAGGGGTTTCCTGCGGCGTAGGCTCGGGCGTCTCGACGGGCGCGTCGGGCTGCGGCGTCTCCTGCGGCTCGGTCGGCGCGTCGGGCTGCGGGGTTTCCGGCGGCTCAGGGCTCTCGGGCGTCTCCGCTACGGGCTCCTCGACCTTCTTGCGCGCACGGGAGCGGCGCTTGGGTTTGGGCGCCTCTTCCTCCGCCGCTGCGGCCTCGACCTTGGCGCCGGCGGCGCTGCCTTCGACGGCGGCTTGCGCATCCGCCTCGGGATCCACCTTCTTGCGCGACCGCGTGCGGCGCTTCGGCTTGGGTGCTTCTTCCTCGGCCTTGGCCTCGGTGCCCTCAACCGCAGCTTCCGCAGTCTCGGCGTCCGCTTTCGGTTCTTCGACCTTCTTGCGGGCGCGCGAGCGGCGCTTCGGCTTCGGCGCTTCTTCCTCCGGCTGAGCCTCGGTCTTGACGTCGGTCTGCGCCTCGGTCTTGGCCTCGTCCGCCGGAGCCTCTGCCGCTTGCGCGGGTTCGGCCTTGGCGGGCGCGTCCTGACCTCCGGTCGGTTCAGACTTCTGATCGTCCGACTTCTGGTCGCCCGACGACTGATCGCCGTTCTCCGAAGAGTCGTTATTCTCCCCGTTCTCGCCATTCGACTTCTTGCGACGGCGACGGCGGCGGCGCTTCTTCTTAGGCTGCTCCTCGGCCTCGGTCTCGACCTCCGGGGTCTGCGCCTCGGCTTCGGCCTCAGTCTCGTCCTCCGCCTCGTCGATTTCGGCCATCAGGCTTGCGGACGCGGACACCACGGGGCTGTCCACTTCCGCAACATTGCGGGTCGCGGTCTTGAACTTCTCGATGGTGAAATCGGGCGAGACTAGCTCGGGCGCGGCCTCGATGCGCACGGACATACCGTAGCGGGCCTCGATCACTGCCACATGTTCGCGCTTGGCGTTCATCAGGTAGTTGGCGACCGCGACGGGCGCACGCACCAGAACCTCGCGGGTCCGTTTGCGGGTGCCCTCTTCCTCGATCGCGCGCAGAACGCTCAGCGCGAGACTGTCGTCGGAGCGGATCAGGCCGGTGCCGTGGCAATGGGCGCAGGGCTGCGTCGTGGATTCGATCATGCCCGGACGCAGGCGCTGGCGGCTCATCTCGAGCAGGCCGAAGCCGGAGATGCGTCCGACCTGAATGCGCGCGCGGTCGGTCTTGAGGCGCTCTTTCATGCGCTTTTCGACGGCCGAGTTGTTCTTGCGCTCGTCCATGTCGATGAAGTCGATCACGATCAGCCCGGCGAGGTCGCGCAGGCGCAGCTGGCGGGCCACTTCGTCGGCGGCTTCAAGGTTGGTCTTGAGCGCGGTTTCCTCGATCGAGCCTTCCTTGGTGGCCCGGCCCGAGTTCACGTCGATCGCGACGAGCGCTTCGGTCACGCCGATCACGATATAGCCGCCCGACTTCAGCTGAACCGTCGGGTTGAACATCGAGGCGAGGTAGCTTTCCACCTGATGGCGCGCGAAGAGCGGCAGCGATTCCGAGTAGTGCTTCACGTTCTTTGCGTGGCTCGGCATGATCATCTTCATGAAGGCCTTGGCCGCGCGGTAGCCGCGCTCGCCCTCGACAAGAACCTCGTCGATATCCTTGTTGTAGAGATCACGGATCGAGCGCTTGATCAGATCGCCTTCTTCGTAGATCGGCGCCGGTGCGACGGATTTCATCGTCAGATCGCGGATCTGCTCCCACAGGCGCATCAGGTATTCGTAATCGCGCTTGATCTCGGTCTTGGTGCGCTGCGCGCCCGCCGTACGCACGATCAGGCCGGCACCTTTCGGCACGTCCAGCTCGCCCGCGATTTCCTTGAGCTTCTTGCGGTCGGCGGCGTTGGTGATCTTGCGCGAGATGCCACCACCGCGCGCGGTGTTGGGCATGAGCACGCAGTAGCGGCCTGCCAGCGAGAGATAGGTGGTCAGAGCGGCGCCCTTGTTGCCGCGCTCCTCCTTGACGACCTGCACCAGCATGATCTGGCGGACCTTGATCACTTCCTGGATCTTGTAGCGGCGCGGACGCGGCTTGCGGGCCGGACGGATCTCCTCCTCGACATCCTCGTCGGCGACGGATTCGATGCCGCTATCGGCCTCGGCCGCGTCGTCGTCATCCTCGTCCGAGTCGTCGCTGTCATCCTCGTCGGATTGCGCAGCTTCCACAGCCGCGGTTTTCTCAGCAGCTTCCGAAGCGGGCGCTTCCTCGGCCGGAGCTTCGGAGGTTTCCGTCTGCGCGTCCGCTTCCGCCTCTTCGCTGGCGGCATCGGCGTTCTCGTCTTCCGCCTCGGGATCGACGACGCCCATGCCCGGGATCTCGTCCGAGCTGACGACCGCGTCGTCCTGCTTGGCCTTCTCCGCCTTGTTCGACGACCGGCGCGAGCGGCGGCGGCGTGATTTCGGCTTTTCTTCTTCCTCGGCAGCGGCCTCGGCAAGCTGTCGCTCTTCTTCGAGGAGCGCTTCGCGGTCGGCGACAGGGATCTGGTAGTAATCGGGGTGGATTTCCGCGAAGGCGAGGAACCCGTGCCGGTTTCCGCCGTAGTCGACGAATGCCGCCTGCAGCGACGGTTCGACGCGCGTTACTTTCGCGAGATAGATATTGCCGGCGAGCTGCCGTTTGTTGATGGTCTCAAAGTCGAATTCCTCGACCTTGTTGCCGTCCACCACCACGACGCGGGTCTCTTCCGCGTGGGTGGCATCTATAAGCATCTTCTTTGCCATGTAATTCCAATAGGTCAGCCCTTTGCGACCGGCCCGGGGGCGCGGCGCTGTCTTGGGCTGAAACTGTCCTTGAGGCGAGGCTGCGGACATGCGCGCAGACGGCGGTGGCGTCGAGCCTGCCCGTCTTCATCTGCGAAATCCCGTCACGCATCATCGCGGTTCTTTCCAAGGCGCGGTCGGCCTTAGCCGCTTGGCGCCCAATTAACGGCCTCCATCCCGGCATATGCGGCAGAGGGAGACAAACTTGCGGCCTTTCGGCCAATCGGTTGAGCCGGGGCCCCTTGCGCATCATCTGCGCCGGATCGGCCAAGGCATCAGCGAATTTCGGAGGGTTCACACGTTTGGCGTGAAACCGACTGGTTTCGACCATAGCGGCACAGCCACCGGGAACACAATCGAATTTTCGTAACGGAAGGGTTAATCGCGCCCCGATTCCGGGCAAAGATCAACGATTGGGCAGGCCCGTCCCGGGGATTTTTCGCCCTGAGCCTGAAAATGCCGCGGCGCGGTGCCATCCGGGCCCGCGCCGCTCACGTCGTCTTGTTCGAAAGCTGCCTGCACGCGCCTGCATCGAGGGGAGCCTGCGCGGGCGCAGGCCTCACAGGTAATCGGCGCGCGCGAGGCCGTATTTCGCCATCTTCTCGTTCAGCGTCCGACGCGGCAGGCACAGTTCTTCCATCACCGCCGAGATCGACCCCTTGTGGCGCCGCATCGTGTTGTCGATCAGCATCTTCTCGAAGCTCTCGACATATTCCTTGAGCGGCTTGCCCTCGGTGGTGATCGCAGCCGGGCCCGCCTCTTCGTCGTCGGTCATCAAGAGCGACGCGATGGAACCCGACCCCCGGCGCGATTGCAGCACCGCGCGTTCGGCCACGTTGATCAGCTGGCGCACGTTGCCCGGCCACGGGGCCTGCAACAGTTGTGCCGCTTCCTGCGCCGTCACTTCGGGCACGTCGCAGCCGTATTCGTCCGCGAATTGCTCGGACATGCGGTTGAACAGCGTCAGGATATCCTCGCCGCGCGCACGCAGCGGCGGCAGGGTGATCTTCAGAGCGGCCAGACGATAATACAGATCGGGGCGCAGCGCGTCCTCGACCGTCTTTCCCTCGCCATGGGTGTTGCAGATCGCGACGATCCGGGTCTCCGCCGGCGCGCCCTGATCGTTGATGAATTGCAAAAGCCGCGCCTGCAGCGACTGGCTGAGCGCCTCGACATCCTCGAGACAGAGCGTGCCGCCGCGGGCCTCTTCCATCAGCGGCAAACCGCCCTCCTCGACCGGGCCGAACAGCTTGGCAGAGAGGGCTTCCTCGGTCAGCGCGGCGCAGCTGACCATGACGAATTTCTTTCCCGCGCGGGGACCCGTCGCGTGCAATGCATGGGCCACGAGCGTCTTGCCGGTGCCGGTCTCGCCATCGATCAGAACGTGGCCATCAGCCTGAGACAGATCGAGAATATCCTCGCGCAGGCGTTCCATCGGTTCGGAGGTGCCGATCAGCTTGCCCATAACCTTCTCGCCCTCGGCCAGGTCGCGGCGCAGCGCGCGATTATCCAGCGTGGTGCGCCGCGCCTGCGTCGCACGCTTGGCCAGTTCGGTCATCCGGTCGGGCGAGAACGGCTTTTCCATGAAGTCCATCGCGCCAAGGCGCATCGCCTCGACTGCCATCGGCACATCGCCGTGGCCGGTGATCATGATGACCGGCAGACCGCTATCGATGCCCATCAGCCGCTTGAGGAAGGCCATCCCGTCCATTCCGGGCATCCGGATATCGGTGATCACCACGCCCGGCCAGTCGGGGCCGATCACTTTCAGCGCATCTTCGGCGCTGGCATAGGTCTCGGCGTCGAAGCCCGACAGCGCCAGCCATTGGCTGACCGACTGCCGCATGTCTTCCTCGTCATCGACGATCGCTACCTTCATTAGTCTTGCCATGTCTTACTCCGCGGCCTTAATGGCCCTGTTCTTGTCCGCCAGAAGGGGCAGCTGCACTTCGAACACCGCGCCCCCGCTTTCGGAATTATGGGCGGTCAGACGCCCCCCGAAATCACTGATGATGGAGGACGAGATCGCGAGGCCCAGCCCCGTCCCCTCCCCCGGTTTCTTCGTGGTCCAGAACGGCTCGAACAGCTTGTCGAGATCCGAAATCCCGGGACCATTGTCACGCACGCTCAGAACGGCCGTCTCCCCCGAGGTAAGCAACAACTCCACCTGCGGTTCCTCAACGGACTTGGTAGCGTCGAGTGCATTGCGCAACAGGTTGATGATCACCTGCTCCAGCCGGATGCGGTCTGCCATAACCATAACAGGACTCCGCGGCATGGTGCGGGAAATGTGCAATTTGCGAATTTTCAGCTGCGGCTCCATCATCGAGAGCGCCTCCGACAGCGCCACCCGCAGGTCCACCGGCTCGAACGCCTCGCCGCCCTTGCGGGCATAGGATTTAAGCTGCCGCGTGATCGCGCCCATGCGACCGATCAGGTCGTCGATGCGCTGGAAGGAGGACAAAGCCTCCTCCACCCGGGCGCGCTGCAACAGCAGTTTCGCGCCAGCCAGATAGGTCTTCATCGCGGCCAGCGGCTGGTTCAACTCGTGGCTGACGGCAGCCGACATCTCGCCCAGAGCGGCGAGCTTCGAGCTTTGCGCGATCGTCTGCTCGGCCACTGCCAGATCCTGCTGCGCCTTCTCACGCTCGGCGATCTCGCGGCTCAGACGCGCGTTCAACTGGCGCAGCTCCGCCGATTCCGCCCGCAATTCCTGGCTTTGCCGCCGCGCCCGGCGTGATAGCGCGTAAAAGACCAGCGCCAGCAGGATCGCGAAGCCCATGATCTCGAGCGCGAGCACGGCGTTCACCCGTTCGCGCACGGAATCGTAGCTGGTAAAGGCGATCATCTTCCAGCCGCGGAACGGAATGCGCGCCTCGGTCCGCATCACCGCACGGCCCTTCAGATAGGCGTCGGGCGCATCATTCGCCCAGTCCGCGGTCGCCTGCAGCGCGCGTTCGATCGCAGAGGGCGCCGAGCGTGCGGCCAGCGCCTCCGACATCGTCACGCCGCGCCAGCGCGGCTCGGTCGTCAGGATGATCTTGCCCTCGCTGTCGACCACGGCCAGCGCATCGGAAATCCCCGCCCAGGCACGCTCGAATTTCGACAGGTCCGCTTCGACGACGATCACGCCGACGGGCTTGTTGTTCTGGATCACCGCCCGCGAGTAGTCGAACTCGGTGCCGCCTGCCTCGGGCTCGTTGACCGAGAAGATCGTCCCGCGCGAACGGGTCGCATCGACGAAGAAGGGCGCGTTCGGAAATGGCGTGCCGATCTGCGTGCGATTGGTCGAGGCCACAACGCGGCCCTGCATGTCCAAAAGTCGGATCGAGGCGACAGCGACCTCTTTCTTGGCCGTGATCAGCTGCGCGGAGGCAGTGGAATAATCAGTCGTATCAAGAGCTTGCGTCAGTTGCGGATCGCGCGCCAGCAACAGTGGCACCACGGAAGTCCGCTGCAATTCCGACATGATGTTGCCGGTGTAGAGCGCGAGGCGCAGCTCGGTGCGCACGCGCGTCGTCTCGGTGAAACGCTGGGTGAGCCACTGGTTGGTGATCCACATCACCGTCCCGGCCAGCGCGAGGATCAGCACCACCGCGATGCGCAGCAGCCAGCGGGCCCGCGGCGAGCGCGCCATAACGCCGAGCCCGCCCTCACCTTCGGGCGGCTCATCCGGTAAAATCGTCGAACGTGTCTGCACGTGCGTCATGCGCGAAGTCTAAGCCAAGGCCCAGAGCGCAACAAGCGCGCGAGATCAGGCGGTTGCCAGCATCCCGCTCAACGCGCGGAAAAGCGCCGCCCCGTCGGCGCCGCCCTGCGCAGCCTCGATCGCGCGTTCGGGGTGGGGCATCATGCCCAGCACCCGGCGGTTCTCGCTTAGCACGCCCGCGATATCGTCGACGGACCCGTTGGGGTTCTCGACATAGCGGAACGCCACGCGGTCCTCGCCCTCGATACGCGCGAGTCCCTCGGGGTCGATCTGATAGTTGCCGTCATGGTGTGCGACCGGGATCATGATCTCCTGCCCAAGCTCATAGCCCGAGGTATAGGCGCTGTCGGTCGTCGCCACGCGCAGCGCCAGCGGTTTCGATACGAATTTCAGCCCCGCATTGCGCATCAGCGCGCCCGGCAAAAGCCGCATCTCGGTCAGCACCTGGAAGCCGTTGCAGATCCCCATGACATAGCCGCCCTTGCCCGCGAAATCCGCCACGGCCTGCCCGATGGGCGAGCGCGAGGCGATGGCGCCGCAGCGCAGGTAGTCACCATAGGAGAACCCGCCCGGCACACCGATGATGTCGATGCCTTCGGGCAATGCGGTTTCCTTGTGCCAGACCTTGACGACATCCGCCCCGGCTGCCGCGAAGGCCATGCTCAGGTCACGGTCGCAATTCGATCCGGGGAAGGTGATGACGGCGGCTTTCATGGGCGCAAACTCCTGGCCTTGAGGGTCGAACCTGTCGAGTAAGGCCAGTACGGCCTTCGGCTTGGTACAAATATCGCGGGGGGGGAATTGGCCGGCAGGCCACGGGGGCAGCGCCCCCACCCTGCCCGGATCAGGCGATCTCGATGGTGTATTTCTCGATCACGGTGTTGGCGAGGAGCTTCTCGCACATTTCCTTCACCTCGGCCTCGGCGGAGGCGGCGTCGGTCGCGGTCAGGTCCAGCTCGATCACCTTCCCCTGGCGCACGCCTGCGACGCCGTCGAAGCCCATATGGCCCAATGCGTGGCGCACGGCCTCGCCCTGCGGGTCGAGCACCCCATCCTTCAGCATCACATGAACGCGGGCTTTCATCACGAGCGGTCCTTTCAGTTGATCAGCGTCGGTTTGATCGGCTGGGTATTCGTCGGTAGCACGCCAAGGCGCTTGGCGACTTCGGTGTAGGCATCGGTCAGGTTGCCCAGATCGCGGCGGAACACGTCCTTGTCGAGCTTCTGGCCCGTCTTGACGTCCCACAGGCGGCAGCTGTCGGGGCTGATCTCGTCGGCCACGATCAGACGCATGAAATCGCCGTCCCAGACCCGGCCAATCTCGATCTTGAAATCGACCAGCTTGATGCCGACGCCATAGAACACGCCGGTCAGGAAGTCGTTCACGCGCAGCGCCAGCGCCACGATGTCATCAAGATCCTGCTGGCTCGCCCAGCCAAATGCGATGATGTATTCCTCGGGCACGAGCGGATCGCCCAGCTCGTCGTTCTTGTAGCTGTATTCGACGATCGGACGCGGCAGCGGCGTGCCCTCTTCCAGCCCCAGACGCTTCGCGATCGAACCGGCGGCAAAGTTGCGCACGATCACCTCGAGCGGCACGATCTCCACCTGGCGGATCAGTTGCTCGCGCATGTTGAGACGTTTGATGAAGTGGTTCGGCACGCCGATATTGGTCAGGCCGGTCATGAAGTATTCGGACAGGCGGTTGTTGAGCACGCCCTTGCCCTCGATCACATCGCGCTTCTGCGCGTTGAAGGCGGTCGCGTCGTCCTTGAAATACTGGACCAGCGTTCCGGGCTCGGGGCCTTCATACAGAACCTTCGCCTTGCCTTCGTAGATCTTCTTGCGCCGGGGTGCCATCGCGTCTCCGTTCTCGCTTGGCGCGGACGTCGTGGGAGCCTGCGCCACATCCCGAACGGAATACCGCGCCGCCCCTGCGCGCCGTCCGCGAAAGGGTGTCGCCCGCCCTATAGGACAAGCCCGCGAGTCTCGCAAGGTAAAGCGCACAGCCGTTCACGCGGATGCACAGCCCCGTCAAACCGGCCAAATCGCGGCCCTTTCCTCTTGCGGCGCGCCCTGTGCATGTGCATATCGATGGTAACGGAGACTTTACCGGGAGGGACGAGGGCCATGACCACCTTCGACGATCGCGAAAACGCTTATGAGAACAAGTTCGCGCATGATGCCGAACTGCAGTTCAAGGCCGATGCGCGCTGCAACAAGATGCTGGGCCAATGGGCCGCGGGCCTTCTGGGCAAGACCGGCCCCGAGGCCGATGCCTATGTCCGCGAGGTCGTGACCTCCGATTTCGAGGAAGCGGGCCACGAAGACGTGTATCGCAAGCTCTCGGGCGATCTAGGCGACAAAGCCGATGAACAAACGATCCGCGCGAAGATGGCCGAATGCATGGCCGAGGCGCGCCGTCAGGTGGTCGACGAGGCCGAGTGAGCCCTCGCCCATGACACGGATTGAAAGGCCGGATGCCCTGCGCGTCCGGCCTTTTGCATATCGAGCCGAGATCGCAGCCCCTTCATCAAGAACATGAAGGAAACGAATTTGCCAAATCCCGCCTGTCATGGCAGGACAAAGCCAACCGCCGCGCCAGACGCGGCCCTTTTGCATTTGACGAGGCCCTTATGACCGCCCCGAAAACCGACGCGCTGAGCCGCCTTCTGGAAACCCGCGATTGGCTGATGACCGATGGCGCGACCGGCACCAACCTGTTCAACATGGGGCTGGCCTCGGGCGAAGCGCCGGAACTGTGGAATGCCGACGAGCCCGCGAAGATCGCGAAGCTCTATTCGCTCGCCGTCGATGCGGGCTCGGACCTGTTCCTGACAAACAGCTTCGGCGGCAATGCCTCGCGACTGAAACTGCACAACGCCCAGAACCGCGTACGCGAGTTGAACCGCCTCGCCGCCGAGATCGGCCGCGAGGTCGCCGACAAGCAGTCGCGCCCGGTGGTCGTTGCGGGCTCGATGGGCCCGACGGGTGAGATTTTCGCGCCGATGGGTACGCTGACCCACGAACTCGCGGTCGAGATGTTCCACGAACAGGCCGAGGGTCTGAAAGAGGGCGGCGCGGATATCCTCTGGGTCGAGACGATCTCGGCGCAGGAAGAATACAAGGCCGCCGCCGAGGCCTGCCATCTGGCGGGGATGCCGTGGTGCGGCACGATGAGCTTCGACACCGCAGGGCGCACGATGATGGGCCTGACCTCGCAGGCGATGGTCTCGATGGTCGACAAGCTGGCCCACCCGCCGCTGGCCTTCGGCGCGAATTGCGGGGTCGGCGCATCGGACCTTCTGCGCACCGTTCTTGGCTTTGCCGCCACCGGGACCGAGCGCCCGATCATCGCCAAGGGCAATGCGGGCATCCCGAAATACGTCGACGGTCATATCCATTACGACGGCACGCCCGAGCTGATGGCGGAATATGCAGTGATGGCGCGCGATTGCGGCGCGACGATCATCGGCGGCTGCTGCGGCACGATGGCCGAGCATCTGGTCGCGATGCGCGAGGCGCTGGAGACGCGTCCGCGCGGCGAACGCCCGACGCTGGATCAGATTTCCTCGGTTCTGGGTGGGTTCTCGTCGGAGGATGACGGCCTGAGCGGGGATGCGCCCAAGCGCGAACGTCGGGGACGTCGGCGCAGCTAAGCGCGGATTGAGGGGCGCTGCCCCTCGGCCTTGCGGCCTCACCCCGGGATATTTGAACCAATACGAAGGAAGGGCCGGGATTTTTCTCGGCGGAGGGAGCATGCACGCGTCTCAGACGAGATCAGAACAGTTCGAGCTGATCGCCCGGCCGGGGCGGCACGCGGAACTGCGTCACGTCGAGATCGGGCAGATGACGCGAGAAGCCCAGCCGCTTGCAGCTCAGCTTGAACCGCTGCTGCAACAATTCAGCCATCTCTCCCTCGCCCTTCATCCGCTCGCCGAAGCGCGGGTCGTTGAGCTTGCCGCCGCGCATGTCGCGGATCCGGCCCAGCACCTTCTCGACCTTGCCGGGGTGATGCCGCTCCATCCAGTCGGCGAAAAGCGGCGCCACCTCGTGCGGCAGGCGCACCGGCATCATCGAGGCGGCCTTGGCCCCTGCCCTGCGCGCCTCGGTCAGGATCGCTTCGAGCTCGTGATCGGTCAGTCCCGGGATCATCGGAGCGGCCATGACGCGCACCGGGATGCCCGCGCGCGACAGTTCGCGGATCATGCGGATCCGGGTCGGCGGGCTCGGGGCGCGGGGCTCCAGATCGCGGGCGAGTTTGGCGTCGAGCGTCGTGACCGACACGCCGACCTGCGCCAATCCCGCCTCGGCCATCGGCGCGAGGATGTCGAGATCGCGCAGGATGGTCGAGCCGCGGGTGACGATGGAGACCGGATGGCGATAGGCCTGCAGCACTTCCAGAACGGCGCGCATGATCTCCATCTTGCGCTCGAGCGGCTGATAGGGATCGGTATTCGTGCCGATGGCGAGCACGTTCGGACGATAGCTTTTCTTGCGCAACTCTTCTTCGAGCACCTGCGGCGCCTCGGGACGCGCAATCAGCCGGGTCTCGAAATCCAAGCCAGCCGAGAGACCGAGATAGCCGTGACTGGGGCGCGCGAAGCAGTAGATGCAGCCATGCTCGCAGCCGCGATAGGGGTTGAGCGAGCGCTCGAAGGGCACATCTGGCGACTGGTTGCGGGTGATGACGGAGCGCGGTCGCTCTACCGAGACTTCGGTACGGGTCAGGCGCTCCTCTTCGGGAATGTCCCAGCCGTCATGCTCGGGCGCGCGGGAGAAGGGCTCGAACCGGCCCACGGGGCGCGCCGCGGCGCCGCGCGCGCGCAGACGCTCGGACGGGTTCGCGGGGGGAAGGTCGAATGGCAGACTCATGCCTGGAATTTAGAACGAAATGAGAACATTTGCCAAGTAGAGTCCGGGCATCCGCCCGGCAACACCATGCGAGGTCGGACAAAACACCGCGCATGTCGCAATTCGCCAAGACTTGACGGGGCCACGGCCCCACCACAGGGTAACACCGGCTAGCAGGAGACTATTGGACATGGCCGAAGACGACGACGATATCATCCTCTCGGAACTCGACGATGACGAGCTTACCGCGCAGATGATGGATGACCTCTATGACGGTCTCAAGGAAGAGATCGAAGAGGCCACCCGCATCCTGCTCGACCGCGGCTGGACGCCGTATGACATTCTGACCAAGGCCCTCGTCGCGGGCATGACCATCGTGGGCAACGACTTCCGCGACGGTATCCTGTTCGTGCCGGAAGTTCTGCTTGCGGCGAACGCGATGAAGGGCGGCATGGCCATTCTCAAGCCGCTCCTGGTCGAGACCGGCGCGCCGCGCATGGGCAAGATGGTGATCGGCACGGTGAAGGGCGACATCCACGATATCGGCAAGAACCTCGTTGCGATGATGATGGAAGGCGCAGGCTTCGAGATCGTCGATCTGGGCATCAACAACCCGGTCGAGAACTATCTCGAGGCGATCGCCCGCGAAGAGGCCGATATCCTCGGCATGTCCGCGCTGCTGACCACCACGATGCCCTATATGAAGGTCGTGATCGACACGATGAAGGAACAGGGCATCCGCGACGATTACATCGTTCTGGTTGGCGGTGCGCCGCTCAACGAGGAATTCGGAAGGGCGATCGGTGCCGATGCCTATTGCCGCGACGCCGCCGTGGCGGTCGAGACGGCGAAGGATTTCATCGCTCGCAAGCACAACCAGATGAGCGCCTGATCGCCGATCGCGGCCGCATCACGCCTGACATACATGGAGAAGGCCCCGATTTTTTCATCGGGGCCTTTTCATGTGCCCTTCCCCGCCCCATACTTGAAAGGAAGGGGGAAACGCGAAATGCCGCTGCCACATTTTCTGCTGCTGATCCTGTTCGTGATCGTTCTGGCCGGCCTGACGATCTGGGCCTTCGCCGCATCGGGGTTCCCGATGGCGATGCTCGGGCTGATGGTTCTCGTCGCAGCAGGCGTTGCCCGGATGATGGCCCGGGTGGAATGACCGCCCGGACAGGTGCCTCGCTTCCCGGCGACACGACCTTAACGAAAGATGGCTTAGCTCCCGAGGGGTCGGGACGGCTTCTGCTGATCGCCTGCGGGGCGCTCGCGCGGGAGATTCTGGCGCTCAAGCGGATCAATGGCTGGGATCATATGGACCTGACCTGCCTGCCCGCCAATCTGCACCTCTACCCCGAGAAGATCACCGCCGCCGTCGAAGAGGCGGTGCTGCATTATCGCGACCAATACGACGATATCTTCGTGGTCTATGCCGATTGCGGCACGGGCGGGCAATTGTCGGAAAAGTGCAAGTCCCTGGGCGTCGAGATGGTCGAAGGCCCGCATTGTTATTCGTTTTTCGAAGGCAATGCCGCCTTCGCCGAAACGGCGGAAGAGGAGATCACGGCCTTCTACCTCACTGATTTCCTGACGCGGCAGTTCGACGCTTTCGTCTGGAAGCCGATGGGCTTCGCCCGTCATCCGGAGCTGATTCCGATGATGTTCGGCAATTACGACCGGCTGATCTATCAGGCCCAGACCGACGATCCGGCGCTCGATGCGAAGGCGCGCGAGGCGGCGGAGCGGCTCGGACTGCGCTATGAGCGGCGTTTTACCGGCTATGGCGATCTCGCCACCAGTCTCGCGAAATTTGCCGCGAAATCGGGCAACACGACCTGATCTTCTTTGAATTTTTCTTAAAACCCGGCCTACGGGGCTTGGCATCGCGACGTCAGCCGGGTATTGGCTGCGCCAAATCTCACATCCTCCGGCCCGCCCCTCCCCGGTCGCGGGCCTTTCTAATTGCAGGACGATCTTATGACCCTGTCGCAATGGCGCAGCCAGTGGACTGGCAACTTCCGCGCTGACATCCTTTCCGGTCTCGTGGTGGCGCTGGCGCTGATTCCCGAGGCCATCGCTTTCTCGATCATCGCGGGCGTCGACCCGAAAGTGGGCCTCTATGCCTCCTTCATGATCGCAACGATCACCGCCTTCTTCGGCGGCCGCCCCGGCATGATCTCGGCCGCGACCGCCGCGACCGCGGTGCTGATGGGCACGCTCGTGCGCAGCTACGGGTTGGATTACCTGCTGGCCGCGACGGTGCTGGCGGGCGTGATCCAGGTGATCGCGGGGGCGCTCAACCTCGGGACGGTGATGCGCTTCGTATCGAAATCGGTGATGACCGGCTTCGTGAACGCACTCGCCATCCTGATCTTCATGGCACAATGGCCTGAGCTGAACCCGGCCAACGTGCCGGTGGTGGCGACCTATGCGCTCGTCACGCTTGGCCTTGCGATCATCTATCTGCTGCCGCGCTTCTTCCGCGCCATCCCCTCGCCGCTGATCGCGATCCTCGTTCTCAGCGCGGTCTCGATGGGGCTTGGGCTCGACGACGTGCACACGGTGTCCGACATGGGGGCCCTGCCCGATCAGCTCCCCTCGCTCCTGATTCCGAACGTGCCGTTCAATTTCGAGACGCTGCAGATCATCCTGCCCTATTCGGTGGGCGTGGCGGTCGTCGGCTTGCTGGAGAGCCTGATGACCCAGAACATCGTCGACGAGATGACCGACACTCGCTCGGACCGTCGTCAGGAATGCTTCGGTCAGGGCATCGCCAACTTCTGCACCGGCTTCATCGGCGGCATGGCGGGCTGCGCGATGATTGGCCAGTCGGTGATCAACGTCACCTCGGGCGGGCGCACGCGCCTGTCGACCCTGACCGCGGGGATCGCGCTGCTGATCTTCTGTGTGGTTCTGGGCGAATGGGTGGGCCGCATTCCGATGCCCGCGCTGGTGGCGATCATGATCATGGTCTCGATCGGCACGTTCAGCTGGGCCTCGCTGGGTCAGCTGCGCACCATGCCGATGTCGTCCAACGTGGTGATGCTGGCCACCGTCGCCTTCGTCGTCGCCACCCATAACCTCGCGATCGGGGTGCTGGTGGGCGTGCTGCTCTCGGGCATCTTCTTCGCGGGCAAGATCGCGCGGATGACCGAGATCACCTCGCGCTACAACGAGGCGCATCACCTGCGGACCTATTACATCAAGGGTCAGATCTTCTTCGCGACCGTCGAAGAGTTCAATCGCGCCTTCGACTTCCAGGAGAAGCTCGACCGCGTGGTGATCGACCTGACCCACGCGCATATCTGGGACATTTCCTCGGTGTCGGCGCTCGACCGAGCGGTGGGTAAGTTCCGGATGGCCGGAACGGATGTGAAGGTCGTGGGGATGAACCAGGCGACCGAGACGATCATCGACAAGCTGTCGAATGGCGGTCAGGTCGCAGTAGGGCACTAAGGGTCTCAGAGGGGGCTCTGCCCCCGCTTGCTGCGCAAGCCCCCTGGGATATTTCCCCAATACGAAGGGCGTGTCGGATAAGGCGCGCCCTTTTTCTCAGGCTTCCAGCTCGGTGTCCCAGTAGAGGAAGTCCATCCAGCTTTCATGCAGATAGCCCGGCGGGAAGCGCCGCCCGATGCGGAGCATGTCCTCGGGCTGGGGCTGGCGCGCGGGCTTGAGAAGCTGCATCCCCGAGCGTTCCAGCGGCTTGTTGGCCTTGCGCAGATTGCACGGCGCGCAGGCTGCCACGACATTCTCCCAGCTGGTGATTCCACCGCGCGAGCGCGGAATCACGTGGTCGAAGGTCAGATCGCCCTTCTTGCCGCAATACTGGCACTTGAATTCGTCCCTCAGAAAAAGATTGAAGCGCGTGAAAGCCACGCGCTTCTGGGGTCGGACATATTCTTTGAGGACGACGACGGAGGGGATTTTGAAGGCCTGCCTCTGGCTGCGCACCACCTCTTCGTATTCGGCGAGGATCGTCACCCTGTCGAGGAAGACCGCCTTTATCGCCTCCTGCCAAGGCCATAGCGAAAGCGGATAATAGGAGAGCGGCCGGAAATCAGCGTTTAGCACCAGTGCCGGATGCTGTCTAAGCGCCGCCGGTTCACGGGTGAATTGCGTTCGAAAATCGGTCCTGTCGCATTCGTCCAGCATGGGTGACTCCGTCCTCGCCCTGTCGCCTGCCTCGGCTCAGGGGCGGGGTCCGCCCCTGCCTTATCCATGACTATATATGGCGTTCGCGATCTGGCAAGCCTCTTGATCTCGCGATTGCTGCCATGCGGCATGGGTAGCAAACTGCCATGACAAGGAAATGACGGCCCAAGACGGAGAATGGAGCCCGGCGTCGCGGCGCTGCGGCATGCCCCGCCGATCAGCCGGGCAGCTTGTCCTGCAGGAAGGCCAGCGCCACCGAGAGGCCGTCCGGTGCGATTCCGTGCCCGGTGCCCTTCATTACATGGGCATAAGTGTCGAAACCCGCCGAGACCAGCGCATCGCCAGCCTTGCCCATATCGGCAAAGGGCACGACCGGATCCTGATCGCCATGGATCAGCAGCACCGGCGGCTTCGAGATCGCCTCAGTGCCCAGGGCTTCCGGGCGCAGCAGACGCCCCGAGAAAGCCACCAGTCCCGCGACCGGTTCGGCGCGGCGCGGCAGCACTTCGAGCGCGGTCATCGTGCCTTGCGAGAAGCCAATCACGGCGAGCTGCGCGGGCGTCAGCCCCTGCTCTTCCAGCACGGAGTCGAGGAACGCATCCACGTCGGCTGCAGCATCCTTGAGACCTTGAGCGGATTCCGCTTCGCTGGAATTGTCGATCCACGGAATCGGGAACCATTGACGACCGTAAGGGGCCGCGCGGCAGGGCTCGGGCGCGTCGGGCGCGAGAAACAGCGTGTCGGGCAAATGCTGGCCCAGCGGATCGGCGAGGCCCAGAAGGTCCGCCCCGTCCGCACCGTAGCCATGCAGAAACACCACGGCGGATTTCACCGTACCGGATTGCGGCTCTCTGCGTCCGGCGTCCAGCTTGCGGGTCATGGGGCAACTCCTTCACGCTCTTTACACGCCGCGTAATAGGCCCAGAGGCCACGCGCCGCAACCGCGCGCCACGGCGACCAGGCCGCCGATAGCTCATTGAATTGCTTGCGCTTGGGCCGCTCGGGTAGATCGAATAGCAGCCGCGCCCCTTCGGCGAGCGCCAGATCGTCGACCGCAAAAACATCGGCGCGGCCCAGAGCGAAGATCAGGTACATCTCCACGGTCCAACGCCCGATGCCGGGGATCGGCAGGAGCTGCGCGACCACCTCCTCGTCGGGCATCGCGCGCAGCCCCTCGAAATCGACACCGGAATTGGAGAGCGCCTGCAGGTAGCGCACCTTCTGGCGCGAAAGGCCACAGGCGCGCAGGTCCTCTTCCGAGGCGCCGGCGATCGAGACCGGATCTCCGAAGCCCGCGCCGATAACCTTGTTGCGGATCGAATTCGCGGCGGCGACCGAAACCTGCTGGCCGATGATCGCGTCGCGCAGCGCCTCGAACCCGTCCTCGCGGCGGCGTAAGGGCCAAGGCCCCGTCAGCGCACAGACCTCCGCAAAACGCGGCTCGGCGCGGCAGAGAAATTCGGTGCCTTCGGCAATGTCGTCTTCGCAGGTAATGATACGTCCAACCATGCGCGACACCCTGCCTCATGCCGCGCCCGCTTGCCAGCCCCCAATCGCCACGCTAGCAAGCTGTCATGAGTGACATTCCCGCCCCTCCCGCCACGCGCGAAATGCGCAACACGATCGTGCTGGTCCTGGCACAGGCGCTGCTTGGCGCGCAGATGCCGATGATCTTCACCGTGGGCGGGCTCGCGGGCCAGATGCTCTCGCCCAACCCCTGCTTCGCGACGCTGCCCCTGTCGCTGATCATTCTTGGCTCAGTCCTCTCGGCACAGCCGATGTCGGAATTCATGGCAGCAAAGGGTCGCCGCGCGGGATTCATCCTCTCCAATGCGATGGGCGCGCTGGGGGCGGCGACCGCGGCCTATGCGCTATTCCACGGCTCCTTCGCGCTCTTCATGCTGGGGTCGTTCTTCACCGGTACATACATGTCTGCGCAGGGCTTCTACCGCTTCGCGGCGACCGATACCGCCAGCGCGGAGTTTCAGCCCAAGGCGATATCCTACGTGATGGCGGGCGGGCTGGTGGCTGCGATCATCGGGCCTCAGTTGGTGAAAGTCACGAGCGAGGCGATGGTCGTACCCTTCATGGCGACATATCTCGCGATCATCGCGATCAATGCGCTCGGGCCGATCCTGTTTTCCTTCCTCGACATCCCCGCCCCGGGACGGCGCAAGAAGCACGAACGTCACGAGGGCCGCAGCCGCCGCGAGTTGCTGAAAGATCCGGTCATCCTCGTCGCGATGATCTGCGCCATGGTCTCCTACGCGTTGATGAACCTCGTGATGACCTCGACGCCGCTCGCGGTCGTCGGCTGCGGGTTCGAGCAAGCGGACGCGGCCAATATCGTCTCGGCGCATGTGCTCGCCATGTATGTGCCGAGCTTTTTCACCGGCCACCTGATCGCCCGTTTCGGCAAAGAGGCGATCGTCGGCACAGGACTGGCCATTCTCGCCGCAGCGGGTGCGATGGCGCTGAGCGGCGTCGATCTCGCACAGTTCTACGCCACGCTCATCCTCCTCGGGCTCGGCTGGAACTTCGGCTTCATCGGGGCGACCGCGATGCTCGCCTCAGCCCATAGCCCGGAAGAGCGCGGGCATGTGCAGGGGATGAACGATTTCGTGGTGTTCGGCGGCGTCTTCCTCGCCTCGCTCGCCTCGGGCGGGCTGATGAACTGCACCCAGAGCGGCAATGCCCAGGCGGGCTGGCAGGCAGTCAACCTCGCGATGATCCCGTTTCTGACGCTGGCCGGCGCCGCGCTGATCTGGCTGGTGCTGCGCCCGAAAGAGACGCGCTGAGGGGCGCCGCCCCCGTCGCCGGACGGCGAAATATATCAAGAAACGCGTCGCCGGCCGGCGACATATATCAAAAAAGAAGTGGGCTCTGCCCCCGGGCCTACGGCCCCCTCGGGATATTTCTCAAGAGCGAAGCGGCCACGCGCTCCTTCGGCTTGGCGAAAATATCCCGGGGCGGGAATTCGCGACAGCGAAGGGAGGGGCAGCGCACCTCCGGCAACGGATGGGGTCAGGGCAAGGCTCAGGCCAGTTTGGCGATACGCTCTTCGAGCACGTCGAAGGGCACGCCCGGCTCGTCCTTGGCACAGCGGATTACCAGCGAGGTTTTCACGCTGGCGACGTTCTCGGCGGCGGTAAGTTGCCCGGTCAGGAAGCTCTGGAAGCTCGACAGGTCGGGCGCCACGCATTTCAGCACGAAATCGATCTCGCCGTTGAGCATGTGGCACTCGCGCACGAGCGGCCATTCCCGGCAGCGCGCCTCGAAATTCGACAGGTCCGCCTCGGCCTGGCTGTGCAGGCGCACCATCGCGAAGACCTGCACCTCGAATCCCAGTTCGCGCGGGTTTACATCGGCATGGTAGCCACGAATGTAACCCGCCTCTTCGAGCGTGCGCACGCGGCGCAGGCACGGCGGGGCCGAAATCCCCACGCGTTTCGCCAATTCGACATTCGTCATCCGCCCGTCCGCCTGCAGTTCAGCAAGGATTTTGCGGTCGATATCGTCGAGCCGAGAGGTGGCCATGTTGAAATAATCCTTCGTGCGTTGCGGCAGAACTTACCGCCGGAAGAGAGGAGGCGCAATAATATTTCGCGACACGCTCCGCAAGTGCTATTTGTCGCGGCATGCAGGGGCTTTTCGGCGCGCTTCGCTCCGACTATATCCGTCGGGCAGATTTCCAAGGAGGCGGGCATGTCCGAGACGAAGAAAACCAAGGTTCTGATCATCGGTTCCGGCCCTGCCGGCTACACGGCGGCGGTCTATGCGTCGCGTGCGATGCTCGAGCCGGTTCTGGTGCAGGGCATGCAGCCGGGCGGCCAGCTGACCATCACCACCGAGGTCGAGAACTGGCCCGGCGAGAGCGAGATCCAGGGCCCCGAGCTGATGGTGAAGATGGAAGAGCATGCCCGCGCGATGGGCACCGAGATCATCATGGATATGATCACCGAGCTCGACACGTCGAAGCGCCCCTTCGTTGCAAAAGGCGATTCGGGTACGACATACGAGGCTTCGGCGGTGATCCTCGCCACCGGTGCGCAGGCGAAATGGCTTGGGCTCCCCTCGGAAGAGAAGTTCAAGGGCTTCGGCGTCTCGGCCTGCGCGACCTGTGACGGGTTCTTCTATCGCGGCAAGGAGGTCGTGGTGATCGGCGGCGGCAACACCGCGGTCGAAGAGGCGCTGTTCCTGACCAACTTCGCTTCCAAGGTGACGCTGATCCACCGCCGCGACACGCTGCGTTCGGAGAAGATCCTGCAGGAGCGCCTGTTCAAGAACCCCAAGGTCGAGATCGAGTGGAATCACACGGTCGAGGAAATCCTCGGCGACGAAAATCCGCTGGGCGTGACCGGCGTGCGCGTGAAATCCACCGCGGACGGCTCGGAGAAGGTGATCCCCTGCGACGGGTTCTTCGTGGCGATCGGCCACGCGCCTTCGTCGGAACTGGTCAAGGACAGCCTGAAGATGCAATCGGGCGGCTATGTCTGGGTGGAACCGGGCTCGACCCGGACCTCTCAGCCGGGCATTTTCGCGGCAGGCGACCTGACCGATCACACTTATCGTCAGGCGGTCACCTCCGCCGGCATGGGCTGCATGGCCGCGCTCGACGCCGAGAAATTCCTCGCCGAGCAGGGCGAAGCCGAGTGATCTCTTTCCACGGCACGGTCTGGCGGATCCTCTCTGCCGATCGTGCCGAAGATGCTTGCGAACCGGCCCGCCATCCGGAGGGCCGGTTTCATCATTCCGGGCAGGTAGCCCTTTATGCCTCGCTGAGTGCCGAAGGCGCTGGCGTAGCCCTGCGGCGTTACGTGCGGGCCAGCGATCCGCCGCGGGTGATCGTTCCGTTGCAGATCACAGCGCAGGCGGTGGACGACCTGCGAGGCACGCCCGATCAGGCGGCGGCGTCGGCGGTCTGGCAGGATGAGAGCGCGAGCGGCGCGCCCTCGTCCACTTGGCACTTCTCGGATCGAGCGCGGAACAGCGGCGCGCAAGCGATGCTCTATGCGTCGCGCTCGCGCCCCGATCTGAGCCATCTCGTTCTGTTCGAGGTTACCCCCGCGACGGTCCGGCAGCTTGCCCCCGCAAAGGTCTGGCAGCCGCCCTACCCTATCCCGTCTGCGTGAAGCGTCATTGCATGGTCGCCTGCCTCGTCTAGTGTGAAGGCAACCGAAAGGAGGCCTCTCATGCGTTGGCGCGGGGTCAATCACGTCGAATTTTCGGTGCTCGACTATGAAAGGTCGATCGCCTTCTACGATGCGATGTTCGGATGGCTTGGATATAAGAGCTTCTGGACGCTCGATATCGGATATCGGTCGACCTATTACATGGCGCGCTTCCCGATGCCGCATTCCTATATCGGAATCCAGCCCGCGCATTCCGGCAAGAAGCTGGATCATGACGCGCGGGCGGTGGGCATACATCACATCGCGCTCTGGGCGAAGTCACGCGCCGAAGTGGATGCGTTTCACCGAGATTTCCTGATCCCGCGCGAGCTGTCGGTGACAGACGCCCCGCGGGAATATCCCGTCTATGCGCCGGGCTATTACGCGGTGTTCTTCGACGATCCGATCAACGGCATTCACTGGGAGCTCGCACATATCCCGCGCATTCCGGGCCTTGGTGCGATCCGCCGGTTCCGCGCGGCCCTGAGAGCCGCACAGAAAGAGCATCCGGAATGGGATGGCCCGCCCGAGAAGATCGCCTTTCGCGAGCTGCCCGGGCGGCGCTGATCTTCGGCGCCGATTACGCCAAGTGGCTGAGGAAGGCGTCGATTTCCTCGGGCGTTGTGGCCCAGGAACAGACCAGACGCGCGGCCAGAAGCTCGTCTTCAGGGCCTTCCAGCGACTGATCGAAGGGCCAGAGATAGTAATAGGCCCCGGCCGCATTCGCGCGCTTATGCGCGCCGCGCGGCAAGGCGGCGAAGACCGCATTGGCCTGCGTCGGGTGGATCAGCTTCGCGCCCTCGATCTGGCCGATGCCTTCCGAGAGTTTGCGTGCCATTTCATTTGCATGCCGCGCGGTCTTCAACCACAGATCATCGGCCAGATAGGCCTGCATTTGGGCCGCGAGGAAGCGGTGTTTCGAGAAAAGATGGCCACCGCGCTTGCGGCGCAGCTCGAATTCCCAGGCGCGTTTGGGATCGAAGATCACCACCGCCTCAACCGCCATGCAGCCGTTCTTGGTGCCGCCGAAGCTGAGCACGTCGACGCCCGCCTTCCACGTCATCTCCGCAGGAGTGCAACCCGCAGCGACCAGCGCATTGGCAAAACGCGCGCCGTCCATATGCACCGGCAGATGGTAGCGGCGTGCGACATCGGTCAGCGCCTTCACGTCCTCGGGCGAATAGACGGCGCCTGCCTCGGTCGAGTTGGTGATCGAGACCATGCCGCGCTGCACGTTATGGATACCGCCGCGGCCCGTGTGCGCGATGGTGCGCGCCAGCGCGTCGGGGTCCATCTTCGCATCCGGCCCGTCGACCAGAACCAGTTTCGAGCCGTTGGTGTAGAATTCCGGCGCGCCGCACTCGTCTTCCTCGATATGGGCGTTGCGGTGGCAGAAGATCGCGCCCCAGGGATCGGTCAGCACCGCACAGGAGAGCGCATTGGCCGCCGTCCCGGTCGCGACCAGATAGACACGCGCTTCGGGTGCCTCGAAGATCTCGCGGATCTTCGCCTGAACGCCCTCGGTGATCGGATCGTCGCCATAGGAATGCAGATGACCCTCATTCGCAGCCGTGAGGCCCTCGAGAATGGCGGGATGGGCGCCGGACGTGTTGTCGGAGGCAAAATTCATGAGAGATCCTCGATCGTGTATTCGTCCCACTCGTCTTCGGGCACTTCGAACTCGGGCACGGTCCAGCCGCGCACGCTCTCCCCGGCCTCATGGACCGTCTCGCGCGAGCCCGAAATCAGGTAGTGCCAGTCGTGTAGAGGTTTGTCTTCGAAGCGCAGCCGGTAGGCGCAGGTCGCGGGCATCCAATAGGCGATCTTGTGGATCGTCTTGGGGCTCAGCGTCACGCATTCGGGGACGAACTGGTGGCGAATGTCATATTGCGTGCAGCTGCAGCTCTCGCCATCGAGCAGCCGGCAGGCGACGCGGGTGAAGACGACCTCGCCCGTATCCTCGTATTCGAGCTTGTTCAGGCAACATTTGCCGCAGCCATCGCAAAGCGCCTCCCATTCGGGGGCGGTGAGCTTCTTCAGCGGCAGTTTCCAGAACTCGGGGCGCAATTTGGTCATGGCGCGGAAAATGGGGCAGCGGCGGGGAAATGGAAAGGGCAGATCGGCGTATCGTGAGCGGATCTGCGATTTGGACATGGCGGGACGGGCAGACCGACCTCGGGCGGGCGTTCGCGACTCTCGTGGTCTGAGCTTTATGGTCCCGTCACCGAGCGACGTCGATGCGCGCGCTGGCGACGCAAAGCGCCCTCCCGCTGGGAGGTCGGGCGCGGCCCGGGCTGGTCGCCCGGGCGGGAGTTGAGGTCGGCGTTCGCCTCTCAGCGCTCCGCCAGAATCTCCCGCGCGCGGACGCAATCGGCATCCATCTGCGCGACCAGCGCCTCGAGCCCGTCGAACTTCATCTCGGGACGCAGGAATTCGACCAGCGCGACCGAGACATGCTCGCCATAAAGGTCGCCTTTGAAATCGAAGACATAGGTTTCGAGGTTCGGGGTGTTCTCGCCGAACATCGGACGCACTCCGAGGCTCGCCGCCCCCAGATAGCTACCCTTGTAGGGACCGGTCAGCACGTCGAACTTCACCGCATAGACGCCAAGCTTGGGCAGATGCAGCCCGGCCATCGACATGTTCGCGGTCGGATAACCCAGATCGCGTCCGCGCTTGTCACCGTGGAGCACTTCGCCCTCGATCCGGTGCAGGTGGCCCAGCATCGCGGCGGCATCCTCGGGACGGCCCTCGGCCAGAGCAGTGCGGATGGCGGTCGAGGACGCCTCGACCCCCTCGACATGCAGAAGCGGCGCGACGGTGACCTCGAAGCCGTATTTCGCGCCCAGCTCCGTCAGCATCGCCACGTCGCCCTCGCGCCCCTTGCCGAAGCGGAAATCGCCGCCAACCGCGACATGGGTCACGCCCAGCCCTTCGGCCAGCACTTCGTGGGCGAACATGTCGGCGCTCATATCGGCCAGTTCGTCGTTGAAGGGCAACTCATAGAGGCGATCGACGCCGAGCTTGGCGAGCCGGTTGGCGCGCGCCTCGGGGTTCATCAGCCGGAACGGCGGCAGGGTCTTGCCGGCGCGCGCCGCGAAGAATTCGCGCGGATGGGGTTCGAAGGTGATGACGCCCAGCGGCGCATCTTTCCCGCGCGCCTGATCGATCACCGATTGATGGCCGAGATGGATGCCGTCGAAATTGCCCATCGCGACGGAGGCCCCGCGCGAGGATTTCTCCAGCGATTTCCAAGTGGTCAAGCGTTTCATCCACCCCGCCCTCCGGCGAGGTCGCCGGGTCAGTCGAACTTGCGCGAAGGCGCCAGAACCAGCGCCTCGCCTTTCACGACCACCGTATCGCCCACCGCGCAGTGGGTTTCAAGCGTGACACGGCGACGCGAATGGTCGATCGCCGTGACCTTGACCTCGGCATAGACCACATCGCCCGGGCGCACGGGGGCCATGAATTTGAGCGACTGGCCCAGATAGACCGTGCCGTGACCGGGAAGCTGCTCCCCGATCACCGCCGAGATCAGCCCCGCGGTCAGCATGCCATGCGCGATTCGACCCTCGAAAATGGTGTCTTGCGCATAGGCGTCGTCCAGATGGACCGGGTTATGGTCGGTGGAAACCTCCGCGAACATCTCGATGTCGCGGTCGGTGACCTCCTTGCGGAGGTAGCGCACCATGCCGATTTCCAGATCTTCGATGCAGATCGTGCCACGGGGCAGGTTGTCGAGCATATCCATAGGTCCCAGCCGGAAGTTCATGTTGCACTGCGGCATAGCACATGCGGCAGAGCACAGGCAAGGCACCTGCGCAACTTTTTTACCCTACCGAGACAAAAGTCGCAACAAAGTTACGTAGAGAATTTGATGCTCCGCTCAGGTCAGTTGCCCCATGCTGTAGAGTGGATCGCGCTGACGCGCCTCCAGCCAGGTGCGCAGCAGCTCCGGATTGGGGTTCTGCGGATCGGCGCCGAACTGGTCATGCGCCAAACCGCCGGTGATGAAGAGGCAATCCATCCCCTCCCCCGCGGCGCCGGCCACATCGGTATTGATCCCGTCGCCGATGGCGAGGATGCGCGCATCCTCCGCGCCGCCCAGACGGCTCAACTTGCGCCGCGCGAGATCGTAGATCGGCGGATGGGGCTTTCCGAAATACATCGCCTCGCCGCCCATTTCCTCGTAGAGCGCGGCCAAAGCGCCAGCGCAATAGATGCGCTTGTCGCCCAGATCCACGACGATATCGGGGTTCGCGCAGAGCATCGGCAACTCGCGCATCTTCGCCAGCAGGAATTTCGGGCGGTAATCCTCGGGAACTTCGTTCACCTCATCGAAGGGACCGGTGCAGACGATACCCTCTGCATCGTCGAAATCGACGCGGGTGATCTCGGCTTGCCCCTGCCATTCTTCCGGCACCTGGGTGAAGAAGCCGTCATCCTTGGACGGCCCCAGATGCCAGACCTTCTTGCCAACGGCGCCCGCGAACATCGCATCCTGCGCGGCATCGCCGGAAGAGACGACGAGGTCGTAGGCGTCGCGCGGACAGCCCAGCTTGTCGAGTGACTCCATCACGAACTTCGACGGACGCGGCGCGTTGGTCAGAAGGACGACCTTGCCGCCCTTCGCGCGAAACGCCTGCAGCGCCGCGACAGCCCCGGGGAAAGCCTCGACCCCGTTATGCAGGCAGCCCCACAGATCGCAGAACAGCGCGTCATACGAGTCGGAAATCTCGGAGAGAGAAGAGATGATGCGGGTCATATCGGCCTTTCGTCAGCAGAGTTTGGCGCGGTCCGAAGCCTCGGCCTGCGGGACCTCGCTCGCTTACCGAGGCTATATGGCACGGGCGTGACGGAAGGCAAAGCGGCGCACCGCTCAGTTCGCGTCCGAAACGACCCCGTAACCGTAACCATAGGCATAGCCGTATTCGGGGGCCGCGAAGCGGAACTTGTTGACCACGACGCCCATCACGTTGGTACGTTCGGCCAGCTCGCGCTCGCAGATGTCGATTTCCCGGATCGTGGTCTCTTCGGTCGCGGCGATGATCAGCACGCAATCGACATCGGCGGCGAGCGAGAGCGTATCGTCGCTGACAAGCACGGGCGCGGTGTCGAAGATCATAAGGTCGGGGGCGTAGATAGCCTCGATCCGCTCCAGCGCCTCGGTCGCGCGGCGCGACTGGATCAGCTCGGCCGGGGTCGCGACCGGTTTGCTGTTTGCTCCGATCGCGAGGTTGGCGCCCAGACGCAGCGCGTGATCGGCGAACTCGGCTTCCCCTGCGAAGACGTCGGAAACCTGCGGGCCGCGCGGCGCGTCGAGCAGTTTAAGAAGCGAGGGCTTGCGGAAATCGGCCTCGATGAGCAGGGTGCGCCGCTCTTCTTGCCGTGCGAGGCTCAGCGCGAGATTGAGTGCGACGGTGGATTTCCCACAGCCTGCCGAGGGCGAGGTGATCGCCAGCCGCCGCCAGCCATTGGCCCGCATCTGCTGCACGATCTTCGTGCGCATCAGGTCGATCGGGGCACTCTCGGCGCTGCTGTCGGGACTGACGATGCGCTTGCCGCGCAGTCGCCCGAGGTTCGGGGCAATCGGTGTCAGCGCCTGCCACGCGTCCGCGGTGAGACTGTCACTGCCCTGATACGCTGGCGCGCGCGCGGCAGGCTCGAACGCCGTACGCCCGGTGCGGGCGGCCCGGGCCTTGGCAATCGCATCTCGAAGTCTTTCGGCCATCTCGCTCTCCTTGCCTCAGAACAGCCGGTCGAGCGGCATGTAGAACGCGCTGAACAGCACCACGACCGCGATGAACGCCCCGCCGACCATCGAGCCGGAGACCAGCACCTTGCGGCGACGGCGGCGCGCGTCTTCGGGCGCGCTCAGATAAGGCAGCGTCGCGAAAGCCGCGATGCCCAAATGGCGCTGCAGGTCTTCGGGGCGACGGATACCGGTGCTGAGCAATTCCTTCAGCGCGATCGCGACGAGGCCGAGCAGTAGCCCCACTCCGACCCCGGCCAGCGCCAGCGTCTTGCGGTTGGGTTTCACCGGCTCGCCCGGTGCCACCGCCTGATCGATCACGGTCAGCTTCTCGCCCTTGGCCAGCGACTCGATCGTGTCGCCCGTCTCGGCCACCGCGCGCGCTTGCACGGCGCTGTCGTACTGATCGGCGAGATTGTCGTGATCGCGGCGCAGCGCTTCGAGCGCCGATGCATTGGCGGGCACTTTCGCCATGGCTTCGCGAAGCTGCGTCATCTTCAAGTCAGCGGCCTCGCCCGCAGCCTGCGCCACGAAAAGCGCATCGGTCAACTCGCGCAGACGGTTCTCGAAGGCCGACTTCGCTTTCGGCAGCGGTAGCTGTGCCTGCTGCGACAACTCCTGAATTTGCGCCCCCAGCGCCGCGAGGCGCGCGTCATCAGCGGGCAGAAGAGGTTTGAGCGCGTCGCGCTGCGCTTCCAGCCGGGACAGTTCGCGGGCTGCGGGCGGGTAGATCGCGTCGCGGTCGACCTTGCGCCCTGCCGCCTCGCGCAGGCGCACCAGCCGGTCGATCTCCGTTTCGGTCTCGTTCACATGCGCGAGCCGGGTCTCCGCGTCCGCCTGCACCGCGGCGAGACGGTCGCGCAGCAGCGGCAGCTCCTCGGGCAGCGCGTCGCCATTCTCCTGCTTGAACTGCAAGATCGCCGCGGAGGATTTCGACAGCTCCGCCTCCAGCCGATCCACCTCGCGCGAGAAGAAATCGAGCGTATCGCGCGCGGCCTTGGTGCGAATATCGGCGTCTTCCTTCAGAATGCGCGTCACCAGCTCGTTCGCGACCCGCGCGGCGCGAGCCGGAGCGCCGGCGCGAAAAGACACCGTCATGAAAGTCGCGTCCTTGGGGGCGGAGCGCGATCTGCTCTGCTCGGAAATTTCGATCGCGACCGAATTCTTCAGCGCCTCGAACACTGCGTCGGCATCGCGCGCGCCGGTCTCGGTGCGCAGGTCCGGAAACAGCGCCATCCGACGCGCCATGTCGAGAAGGCTCTCACGCGAGAGCACGCGCTTGCGGATCACCTGCAGCTTGGCGTTGGTATCGGTGTGCGCGGTCGAGGCGGCGAGACGGTCGGGGATGCGATCGCCTTCGACAACCAGAAGCGCCCTGGCCTCGTAGATCGGTGTGATCATCCGTCCGGCCGCCAGCCCGACAAGCGCCCCCAGCAGCACCGCCAGCAAGAGCCAGTGGATCCGCCGGGCGAACAGGGCCGCGTAGAAGCGGAGCTCCCGCATCAGCGCCCTCCCCTGTGCAGAAAGGCGGGCGCGGGCTCCGGCTGTGAGGGACCGGGCGCAAGGCCGGCATGCCCAGCGCTTGCAGCAGAGATCGGCGCGGGTGCGATCACGCGCGGCTTGGCGCGCTGCGTCTCGACCGGGAGATAGAAGACATTGTCCTCGATCACCCTGTCGATGATCTCGCCGGTGACGACCTCCGAACGCGCCGAATAGGCATAGACCATGCCCAGATCGGCCAGCTGGTTCATCAGCCGCGGCAGGCCGCCGCAATGGGCGTGCAGTTTCTGTGCGGCCTCGGGGGTGAATATCTCCCGCGTCGCACCTGCAACCCGCAGGCGATGGGTGACATAGGGCTGCGCGCAATCGGCGGGCATCGGCCCGAGATGGAAGCCGGAAGACACACGCTGCGCGAACTGGCGCAGCTCTGGCCGCGCGATCAGGTCGCGCAGTTCCGGCTGCCCCATCAGGATCAGCTGCACCAGCTCGTCTTTGTCGGCGTTGATATTGGTGATCATGCGCAGCTCTTCGAGCACGCCCGCATCGAGGTTCTGCGCCTCGTCGATCACCACCACCACGCGCCGCCCGGCAGCATATTCCTGGATCAGAAGCTGCTGGAACCGATCGTAGATCAGGACGTAATCCTCGCCCGCCTCCACCCGCTGGCCGAGCGAGAGCATGATCCAGCGGATCACGTCATCGCGCGAGCCCCGCGCGTTGGAGACCAGAGCGATCGTTACATCCTCGGAGATGGTCGCCATCAGGTGACGCAGCAACGTCGTCTTGCCCGCCCCCACCTCTCCCGTGATGAGCGTGATCGGCGCGCGCGAGAAAAGCCCGTATTCGAGCATCGTCGCCGCGTGCTTGTGCTCTGGCGACCAGAACAGGAAGTCGGGATCGGGCAGCAGCGAAAAAGGCCGCTCCGCCAGTCCGAAGAATTCGGTGTAGATTTCGTTCATGCCTGTACCGGGCCTTTGGCCTCTTGGATTTGCGCCAGTAAGCGGCATCCCCCCGCACTTCGCAAGAATTCGTGAGGAGATCGTGAGAAGTTACAGCCAAACTGTCGCAAAAACGCGTCTATCCCTCGAAAAACTGGCCTTTTAGACAGGGGTAGGATGTTCAAATCTCTTTATAGTTGACGTCGCAGCAGCTAGCCTTCTTGCCAAGCGCCGATCAGAGCGCAGCAGCAGACAGGCAAGACAGATGCCCCGATATCAGTATGCGCGCGCGAGCTGTCTCGCGCTTTGCGCAGCGCTCGCATTGAGCGGTTGCAAGAGTGACGAAGACAAGGCCGAGGCCCATTACCAATCGGCCCAGACGCTTCTGGCCGAAGGCGATCCGGTCCGCGCGATGGTCGAGCTGCGCAATGTCTTCGAATATGACGGCACGCATAAGGCCGCGCGGCGCGCCTATGCCGATCTGCTGCTGGCGCAGGGACGGCTGCAGGAAGCCTTCAGCCAGTATCTGCGCCTTCTCGAACAATATCCAGAGACCGTCGATGTCCATCGCATCCTTGCGGAGCTGTCGCTGCGCACAGGCAACCTGCCCCGCGCGCAGGAAGAGGTGGACGCGGTCAAGGAACTCGCGCCCGACGATCCCGGCGCGCAGGCGGTGCAGCTTGCGCTCGACCTGCGGGACGCCAGCCTGTCGCGCGATACCGCGCGCCGCTCCGAGATCGCAGCGACGGCCGAAGCACTGACCGAAGCGCATCCGGAGATCCTGACCGGCTGGCACGTACTGATCGACGCGCGAAACGCGGAAGGCGATGACACGGCGACGCTTACAGCCCTCGATGCCGCGCTGACCCGCGACCCGGCGCAATACCGTTTGCAGGTCCTTAGGCTGGAGCTGATCTCGAAACACGGCTCAAGCGCCGAGATCGGCGCGCAGCTCGAAGCGATGCAGAGGCTGTTCCCCGAGGACACGAAGACCCGCACCGCGCTGATCGCATGGTATGTGCTGCGCGACGATCCGGCGGGGGCGGCGCGCTTCCTGCACAAGCTCGCGACCGATCGCGACCGGCAGACGAGCGGCTATCTGGAACTGGTGCGCTTTCTGGCCCGCGCAAAAGGGGCCGACGCTGCGCGGGCGGAACTCGATTCTTTGATCGCGCAGTCGCAGGGCGAGCCGAACGAGGCGATCTTCACCGCGATGCGCGCCGATCTGGATTTTCAGGCGGGGGACCGGGCAGCGGCGCTTGCGCGGATGCAGGCACTTATCACCCGCCATCCCGACAGCGAGGAGATGCGTCAGGTCCGCACCGCTTACGCCCGGATGCTCGACCACGACGGGCAACGCGAAAAGGCGAAGGCCGAGATTGCGGCCATCCTGAAGACCGACCCGACAAACGTCCCTGCCCTGCAACAGCGCGCGACTTGGCGGATCGAGGAAGATCGCACCGATCTCGCGATCACCGATCTGCGCAGCGCCTTGCAACAGTCCCCCGACAACCCGCAGACCCTGACCCTGCTGGGCGAAACCTATCTGCGCGACGGCGCCCCCGATCTCGCGCTGGGGCAGTTCAGCCAAGCGTATGACGCGGCGGGCCGCGCCGCGCCGGAGACGATCCGCTATGTCGATTTCCTCTTCGCGCACGACCGCGCCAGTGCCGCGCGGACGGTTCTGGCCGAGGCCGTGGAGGTCACTCCGAACAGCCCGGGCCTGCTCAAGCGACAGGCCGATCTGGCACTGGCCGATCACGACTGGGCACTCGCCCATCGCAGTGCCGATCGGCTCGCCGCGCTTTCCGCGCCGGGCACCGAGGGGTTGGCGCAGTCGATCCGTGCCGCGATCCTCCTAGGGCGCGGGCGAAGCGAGAGCGCGATAGAGACGTTGAAAACTCTGGTGCAGGCGTCCGGCCCCGGCGACGACGGCATCACCACGGCCACGGCAGTCTCCGCAGCGGCGGTCTCGGCGGTGGTGCAGGCGCAACTGGCCTCCGGACGTGGGGCCGAGGCCCGCGCCTATCTCGACGCTCAACTGGAGCAACAGCCCGGTAATCGCGGCTTGCGCCTGCTGGCGGCCAATCTCTCCGCGATCCGGGGCGACACCGATCAGGCGGAGGCGGCGCTGCGCACACTGATGCATGAAACCCCCGCCGATCCGCGTCCCGCGCGCCAGCTCTATCGCCTGCTTGCGTCCCAAGGGCGCGAAGGCGACGCGCTTGCGGTGATCCAGACCGCTCTGGAGAATGCTCCGCAGGCCGATCTGGTGCTACTGCTCTACCGGGCGCGGTCGGAAGAGAAATCGGGCCGGTTCGACGCGGCGATCGCGACCTATGACGATCTCTACACGCGCGACAGCAGCGACCTGATTGTCGCCAATAACCTTGCGAGCCTGCTGAGCAGCCATCGCGACGACCGGCCCAGCCTCGAGCGCGCGGCCCGGATCGCGAAACGCTTCCGCGAGCGACCTGAACCTGCCTTCAAGGACACCTATGGCTGGACAGAATACCGGCTGGGAAATTACGGCGCCGCCCGCCCCCTTCTTGCCGCTGCCGCGGCCGGGCTGCCGGAGAACGCGCTGGCGCAATATCACTACGCTGCCGTGCTGATAGCGCTGGAAGAGACAGACCAGGCCGAGGCCGCCTTGCGCGATGCGCTGCGCTTGGCCGGCGCGCCACTGCCGCCCGCCATGCAAGGCGCGCAGGAGCAGCTTGCGGCGCTGACCGGGACCGCGCGGGCGGGCTCGTCGGGCAACACCCCGCGCCGGGCTCCGGACCAGCGCTGATTTTGTCTTTGGATCAAAGCTCTCGCAGGGTAAGCTCATGTGAAAGCGCCGCGTCAGACGGCCTATGAGCGAGCAGTCGAGATGATCACCACGAGCCCCCCTCTGCGCGAGGTGCGTGCCCTGCCATGGGGCACGCTCGGCCTGCTTTCGCTGGCCGTCCTTTCCTATCCGTTCTTCGCACTGGGGCTGGCCAGCCTCGGGGCCGCGTGGTCCACGCCGGAATACAGCCACGGGCCGCTGATCCCGCTGATTTCGCTCTATCTTTTCGCGCGCGAACTGCACCACGCGCCGCTGCAACTGGACGCCCGCCCGCAGCGCTGGCAAGGCGTCACGGTGATCGCAGTGGCGCTCTCCCTCGCTGTCTTCGGCGCGCGCGCGCAGATCGCCGACCTCGTGACCTATGCGCTGATTATCTGGACGATGGGCGTGGTGCTGCTGAGCATGGGCTGGCAGGCGGGCAAACGCCATTGGAAGCCGGTGCTGCATCTGATCTTCATGCTGCCGCTGCCGCAGATTCTCTACTGGAAACTCACCATCGCCCTCCAGCTCGTCTCGTCCGAGCTGGGTGTGATGCTGGTGCGCGCCGCTGACATTCCAGTGCATCTGAGCGGCAACGTCATCGACCTCGGCGTCTACAAGCTGCAGGTGGCCGATGCCTGTTCGGGGCTGCGCTATCTCTTCCCGATCCTCAGCTTTTCCTACCTGTTCGGAATTCTCTATCGCGGGCCGTTCTGGCATAAGGCGGTGCTCTTCGCGATGGCCGCGCCGCTGACGGTGGGGCTCAATTCCCTGCGCATCGGTATGGTCGCGATCCTCGTCGACGCTTACGGCATCGAGCAGGCCGAGGGCTTTCTGCATGTCTTCGAGGGTTGGGTGATCTTCGGCGCGGCGATCGCCATCCTCAGCCTCACCGCGATCGGGCTGCAGCGGCTCGTGTCCGAGCCGAAACCGCTCTCCGAGGCGCTCGATCTGGACTATCGGCGCTTTGCGCCTGAGGCACGCCGCTTGCGCAATCTCGCACCGTCGCGCGATCTGGGGTTGGCGGTCATCCTCACAGGGGTCGCGCTGGTGCTCTGGTCAGGCCTGCCGCAGATGACGACGCTCCCGCCGGAGCGCGCGCCCCTGTCGTCCTTCCCGACGCAGATCGATAGCTGGCAGGGCACGCGCCGCACGCTGGAGCCTGCGACCGAGCAAGTCCTAGCGGCGAGCGATTATCTCAACGCGGTCTATGCCGATCCCGCTCAGAACGCGCCGGTGAACCTGTTCGTCGCCTGGTATGCCGATCAGAGCCAAGGCGACGGCATCCACTCGCCCGAGGTGTGCCTGCCCGTCGGTGGCTGGGAGGTCAGCGCCTTCCGCCCGCATCGCATCGCCCTGCCCCATCGCGCCCCCTTCGAGGTCAACCGCGCGATCATCACCAAGGGGCTCAACAGGCAACTGGTGTATTACTGGTTCGACGGACGTGGCCGCGCGATGACGAGTGACTGGCGCGCGAAGCTGTCGGTGATCGCGGATGGTCTCACGCGCGGACGAACCGATGGCGCGCTGGTACGCTATGTCACGCCGATCCGCCGCGACGAGGATATCCGCGCGGCCGACCGGCGCCTTACACGTTTCATCGGGCAGTCCCTGCCCAGGCTGAGCGCCTCTATTCCGGAGTGACGGGCCTACGAGCCCAGCGCGACGGTCCCGCCCCAGCAACCCGGGATCGGGTTACGGGTGTCGAAGACGAGCGGACATGTTTCCACGGCTTTGATCGCGCGGTCCACGCGCGCATCTGCCATCGCAGGCGTCAGCCCGATCGCGAGCGCATGGGCCACCGGATCGTAAAGCGAGCGGCCCGTCTGACCGGGCATCGAAGTCGGAGCGGTTTCGCGCAGATCACCCGCGACAGAAGAGCTGGCCACACCGGTCACAACCAGTGCGGCAAACGCCACCGCCGATGTCCTCCAATGCGCCATACAGGTTCCAAGCCGAATGCCGAATGAAACAGCGCGAACCGCAACGCTGCTCGCCCCTTGAGTTTGTGGCGCAATTGGGGCCGCGCGCAACTGGAATCTTGGCGAAAATCAAGCGAAAGTAACGATTTAGGAGAAACAGTTTAGCCTGATCTCAGGCTTTATTTCTCCATCTTGGAGAATATCCGATCATAGGCCGCAAGGAGCTGTCGCGCCGAGAAATCCCAGGACAGCGCATCGAGCACCCGCGCCCGGCCCAGCCGACCCATCGAACGCGCGCGCTCGGGCGCCTCGATCAGCGCCGCGATCCGGGCAGCGAAGTCCTTCGGATCATTGGCACGTGCATAAAGCGCGGCCTCACCTGCAGAGGCCCGCCCTTCGGTCAGGTCGAACTGCACCAAAGGCTTCTCGAGCGTCATGTATTCCATGACCTTGTTCATGGTGGAGATGTCGTTCATCGCGTTTTTCGGATCGGGCGCGACGCCGATATCGATCGCATTCATCGCCGCGAGCATCTCTTCGCCGTAAAGCGGGCCGGTGAAGGTGAAATAACCGCTCAGACCCCGCGCCGCGACGTCGGCCTCCACGTTAGGCAGTTCGGGGCCGAAGCCCACGATCACCACATGTAGATCGGTATGGCCGAGTTTGCGCACCAGATGCTCCACCGCCTGAACCAGAAGGTCCATCCCCTCCTGCTGCCCGATCACGCCGATATAGCCAAGCACGGTCTTCGCGCCCCTGCGGTAGGCGGGATCGCCGGGCCCGGGCAGGAAGGTCTCGACACGAGGGGCGGAGCGGACGACGAAGACGTCCTCGGGGGCCATGCCACCGCGGGTGATCGCGATCTTGCGGAAGCTCTCATTGGTGGCCATCGACACCGAGGCGCTGGCGAAGGTGATCCGCTCCCAGATGCGCATCACGGCCCACAGGAGCCCCTTCTTGCCAAACTTGGCCTCGAACAGCTCAGGGCAGACGTCGTGATGGTCGAACATGTAGCGCACGCCCGACAGCCGGTAGCGCCACGCCAGAAGCCAGATCAGGTCGGGCGGGTTGCAGCCTTGGATCACGTCGAAGCCGCGCTCGCGCTTCACCTGTTTCGCCAGCCGAAACCACGCCTTGATCGCGTGCCAGTATTCCCGCGCATAGGCGACCGCGCCGGAATGGGCTTCGGGTGGTGCGGGATGGCGGTAGATATGGATGCCCTCGATCTCTTCATAAGCCGCGTCCCAGCCGCGCCCCATCGGACAGATCACCGAGACCTCGTAGCCCGCGGCGCGCAATGTCGCGGCCTCCAGCCAGACCCTGCGATCCAGCGGCACCGGCAGGTTCTCCACCACGATCAGAATGCGTCTCGCCATGCCGCTTAAGACCCGCCCTTGCCACGGGGGCGGTTTGCCGCCCATTTTTATGTGAGCCCCTTTCGCTCACGTCTTGCGACGGTTATGTCCCAGCCACGCGTTGGTTTCCACCCCGCATAACTCCGGATTTCCCCATATGTTGCGCTCTCTACTCTCCCGTCTCAAACCAGAGACCGCTCCCTCCTCGGCACCCAATGGCCTGCCCCGTCCGGAGGCGCCGATCTGCGTGATCGGGGACCTTCACGGCCGCGCCGATCTCTTGGGCAAGATGTTCGAGCGGATCGGGCAGGAACCGGAAGGCGCAAAGGCCCGGATCATCACGCTCGGCGACATGATCGACCGCGGCCCGAATTCGGCGCGGGTGCTCGCGACGCTGCACGCGGCGCAGCTTGCCAACCCCTCGCGGATGATCTGTCTGATGGGCAATCACGAGCGGATGATGCTCGATTTCCTGCTCGCGCCCGACGCACGCACGGCCGGTTGGCTGCGCGTCGGTGGGGCGCAGACGCTGCAAAGCTATGGCATCGCGCCGCCCGATCCCAACGAGACCGATCTCGAGGTGCTCGACGCGGTGCGGATGGATCTCGCGCGTGCGCTGGGGCCCGATCTGCTGGCCTGGCTCGATGCGCGGCCCGCGATGTGGCGCGAGGGGCGGTTCGCCGCGACCCATGCCGGGGCCGATCCCTATCACCCGATGGAACGCCAAAGCCGCGATGCGCTGCTCTGGGGCCATCCCCGTTTCGGACAGATGACCCGGCGCGACGGGGTCTGGATCGCATTCGGCCATTGGGTCGTCGATCAACCCATGGCCGATCAGGGCCGCATCGCGGTCGATACCGGCGCCTATGAAACCGGGCTCCTGAGCGCGGCATGGCTCGACAAGGGCGGGCTGCGCTTCCTGCAAGTCGCCAATTGAACCAAGACGGGCGCCCCGATGGGAGCGCCCGTTGGCAGGTTACAAGCCGTCTCTCTCTCGCAACCGGTGTCGGAATTATTTGCCCGTCTGGCGCAATACCACGGCGACGGTCATCAGGCAGAGCCACAGATCGGTCAGCAGCGACAGTTTCGCGTAGTAGCGTTCGTCGAAGCGCACACGGTCCACGAAGGCGGTGGTCGAACGCCCGGCGACCTGCCATAGCCCGGTGATGCCGGGGCGCATCTTGTAATAGGCCCGGCCCATGGCGCCTTTGTAGCTGGCCTCCTGATCGAGCATGAAGGGGCGCGGCCCCACGAGGCTCATCGAACCGAAGAGCACGTTGAAGAACTGCGGCAGCTCGTCGAGGCTGGTGCGGCGCAGGAAGCGGCCGATACGCGTGATCCGCGGATCGTCGTCGAGCTTCTGGTTCACCGACCATTCCAGCGCGAGCGCCGGGTTTTCGTTGCACATACGCACGAGCTGCGCCTCGGCATCGACATGCATGGTGCGCAGCTTGTAGCATCGGAACCGCTTGCCGCCCTGCCCGACGCGTATCTGCGAATAGAAGGCGGGACCGCCATCGGCGCGCACCGCCAGCGCCAGAAGCGCGATCAGCGGCAGCAGAACCGGAAGGATCGCGACCACGGCGAGAATGTCGAACAGGCGCTTTCCCATGCCTTCGTAGCGCAGAATACGCGCTCCTGTCCGGGTCGCGCCCGTCGCATTTGCCAGTTCGAAATTGGTCGAGAGATCCGACATTTTCTTCCCTATTGACTGCCTCAAAGTGCGAACCTTCGAGTCCGCTTTTCTTTAACCCGGTTTTTACCTTTGATTCGTCCATAATTGTGACGAAAGCCGCCAATTGTTGCGGCTCCGGCCCATAAACGGATCTCGACAAAAAATCACAAGTCGTTGATCACCGTTTTTTATCTTGTTGTTTTATATGTTACATTTCTTCCTAACTGCGGTAATCCGCAGCCTCTCTGCACTCGCGCATAAGGCGAATAGCGCTACGCTGCCCTTAGGTAACCTTTGGTTAAAGACTTATAAAACCGGACGCCTGCGTCGCCCCGCCGCCATGGCGGAATTTCCGCCCCCCTCTTGATCGCGCGGCACAACTGCCCATATCGGCTGGGAAGATGTTATGGAGATTAACATGACCCGAGACGATGCCCGCGCGCTCTATATCGAGCAGCGCGTCGCGAATGAGAAGAAGTCGGCCCTGCTAGGCTATGTGCTGTGGTTCATGCTGCCCATGCTTGGCGTGCACCGGATGTATATGGGGCGCGTCTTCTCCGGCGTGGTGATGCTGGCGCTGACCGGGATCGGCACGCTTCTGTCGCCCATCCTGATCGGCTTCATCCCGCTCGGCCTTGCAGGCCTGTGGTGGCTGATCGACGCGCTGCTGATCCCCGGCATGGTCTCGCAGGATATGGCAGAGACGCGCTGGCGGCTGATGCAGGAAGCTTAATCCGCCTGCCGGATCGGGTGTTCGGCCAACGCCTGCGCCTGATCCGGGCTCAGGCTTTCCGGTCGCACGACCTGCGTGTGGATCGAGAAGATCACGGCATTCGTGCGCGGCAGCCGGAACAGGCATTGCCGCTCCACCCTAATATAAGGGGCGTCGGCGGGCGCGTGGGCGAATTCGTATTCCGAGCGTGGATCATGCAGATGTGCCGCCGAGCGCGAGGCAGTCCCACGCATCAGCCCCCTGCCCTCACGCACGCCATCCAGCAATCGCTGCACCCGCTTGCCGAGATCGTCGGTATAGATCTCGATCGGCTCATGAATGCGCATCATCGGGCGCATGAATTTCTCGCGCAGCGTCCAGCCCGACGGGAAACACAGCACACCGCCGGTCAGCACATGCTCGGTATGGCCGAACGCGTCGGGATCGGCTTCCATCAGGCACAGATCGCATTGCAGCAGCCGCCCGAGCGTGGCCAGCGGGTCCGTGCGATCGAGCGCAACCACCGCCCCATCGGGCCGCGTGACCGTCTCCGCACTGCAGGCAAACCCCAGCGCCGGAAGCATCGGCAGCACCAGATCGTAGAGCTCTTCCGCCGCAGGCCGCCCGTGATCCGACAGGCCCAGCACCAGATCGCGCGCCTCCCCGATCAGCCGGTCGCGCAGGCCCATCTGGGCGGCATAGGCATCATCGACCTCCAGCCAGTCCTCATATGTCACCGGGATCACACCTGGCAGCCGCCGCGTGCGCGGATCGGCCCAAGGCGCGAAGCTCAGGCGGTTTTGCAGGATCGGTGTGGCGACAAGGTCTTTCATCCCCGCAGATTGCCGCGCGCCGCGGCCCACGACAAGAGGCCCTCGTCAGGGCGGCCCGGCGCCGCGCACATAGTCCGAGATCATCTGGTAATCCTTGCGCGGCCCCTGCACCCGCCAGATCGCCCGCCATGCGGGCCAGGCCTCGAAATCGTAGCTGACGCGGTAGTCATCGGGATCGCACCAATGGCTTGCGGTGGGCTTCAGCGGATCGAAGCTGTGGAAAGGCCGCCCATCCTCGAACGCGACCGCGATCTGCCCCGCCTCCAGCCGCCAGAAATAGCTGCGCTCGGCATGAAAGCTCTGGCCGCCCGGCATCATCAACTCGCCGCTCTCGCGATAATGCAGCCCGACCCCTTCGGGCGTGAAACTGGCGCGGCCCTCGAACCGGGCCTCGGTGCCATCCGCATGCAGAATACGGCGCATCAGCACCCAGTCCCCCTCGAAATCCGACAGCTGCGGCATTGGCTCTCCCTTGCCCCAAAGGCAGGTGCAGTCTAACAAGCGCGCAACCACACGCAATCAAGAGGCCGCCGATGATCCCGCGTTATGCCCGCAAAGAGATGGTCGACATCTGGGAACCCGCCACCAAGTTCAAGATCTGGTACGAGATCGAGGCGCATGCCTGCGACGCTCAGGCCGAGCTGGGCGTGATCCCGAAAGAGAATGCCGAGGCCGTCTGGAAGGCCAAGGATGTCGAATTCGACGTCGACCGCATCGACGAGATCGAAGCCGTCACCAAGCATGACGTGATCGCTTTCCTCACCCATCTGGCCGAGCACGTGGGCAGCGACGAAGCGCGCTTCGTCCATCAGGGCATGACCTCGTCGGATGTGCTCGACACCTGCCTCAACGTGCAACTGGTACGCGCCGCCGATATCCTGCTGGCCGATCTCGACAAGGTTCTGGCCGCGCTGAAGAAGCGCGCCTACGAGCACAAGGACACGGTGCGCGTGGGCCGCTCGCACGGCATCCATGCAGAGCCCACCACGATGGGCCTGACCTTCGCGCGCTTCTACGCCGAGATGGACCGCAACAAGGCGCGCCTCGCGGCCGCCCGCGAAGAAGTCGCCACCGGCGCGATCTCGGGCGCTGTCGGCACCTTCGCCAATATCGACCCGCGCGTCGAAGAACATGTCTGCAAGATGCTGGGTCTGCGCCCCGAGCCGATCTCGACGCAGGTGATCCCGCGCGACCGTCACGCGATGTTCTTCGCGACGCTGGGCGTCATCGCCTCGTCGATCGAGAACGTCGCGATCGAAATCCGCCACATGCAGCGCACCGAAGTGCTCGAAGGCGCGGAATTCTTCTCGATGGGCCAGAAGGGCTCTTCGGCGATGCCGCACAAGAAGAACCCGGTCCTGACCGAGAACCTCACCGGCCTCGCCCGCCTCGTGCGGATGACCGTGATCCCGGCGATGGAGAACGTGGCGCTTTGGCACGAGCGTGACATCTCGCACAGCTCGGTCGAGCGCGGGATCGCCCCCGACGCCACCGTGACGCTGGACTTCGCGCTGAACCGTCTCGCCGGTGTCGTCGACAAGATGATTATCTACCCCGAGAACATGCTGGAGAACATGAACAAGTTCCCCGGCCTCGTGATGAGCCAGCGCGTCCTGCTGGCGCTGACCCAGGCTGGCGTATCGCGCGAAGACGCCTATGCGATGGTGCAGCGCAATGCGCTGAAGGTCTGGGAAGACCGCGTCGATTTCCGCGAGCAGCTGCTGGCCGACAAGGACGTCGTGGCCGCGCTCGGCGTGGACGGCATCAACGAAAAATTCGACATGGGCTACCATACCAAGCATGTCGACACGATTTTTGCCCGCGTTTTCGGCGAATAATCGAGACCCAAGCCCGTTTCGCGCCGCCTATGTCGACAGACTATAGGCGGCGCGCGTGATTCGGGCTTACCCTAGGGCATCTGGCAAAGGGAGATTGCAGATGATCCGAACCATCCTTGCAGCCACCGTGCTGATCTTCGCCCCGCTCGTGGCTTCCGCCGAATGCTACGGCGATCATCAGGCCTCCATGTCCTGCCCGCAGGGCAAGGTCTGGGATAAGGACGCGAATGCCTGCGTCCTGCAATCCAGCTGACCGCTGAGACGGTAAGTCCGTCTTAACGTCCTCCGTGCAAAGCTGACCGCGAAATCGCATTGGCCGCCCGCGCGGCCGATGCCCAGCACGGAGGTTCTCGCGGTGAATGCGATCGCGCCCATGGCGCTCGGCCATATGCCCGGGTCCGACTCGGCTGGCGACAAAGCTGCCCGCCCCGGGCCGCTGTCGCGGCGCCAGAAAGCTGCGATCATCGTGCGGCTGCTCGCCTCCGAAGGGCTGAAACTTCCGCTTACGGAGTTGAGCGACGATCAACAGACCGAATTGACCGAGACCGTGGCGCAGTTGCGCCTCGTCGATCGCGACACCGTCGTCAGCGTGGTCGAGGAGTTCTACGAAGAACTGGAGGCGGTCGGCCTCGCCTTCCCCGGTGGGCTGGAAGGGGCGCTGTCGCTGCTCGATGGGCAGCTTTCGCCCTCGGCCTCGAACCGACTGCGCCGACTGGCCCTCGGCTCCTCCCGGGGCGACCCGTGGCAGCGGATCGCGGGCCTCTCGGCAGAGGTACTTCTACCCGTGCTGGAAGGCGAAAGCGTCGAGGTGGGCGCCGTGATGCTGTCGAAGCTCTCGGTCGCGAAATCGGCGGAGCTGCTTGGTCTCCTGCCGGGAGAGAAGGCGCGCCGGATCGCCTATGCCGTCTCGCTGACCGGGAATGTCGCGCCGGAAACGGTGCTGCGCATCGGGCAGGCGCTTGCCGCGCAACTCGATGCCGCCCCACCGAAAGCCTTCGATTCCGGTCCTGTGGAAAGGGTCGGCGCGATCCTGAATTACTCCGCATCTGCGACCCGCGACGCGGTGCTCAAGGGGCTCGAGGAGGAGGACAAGACATTCGCCGACGAGGTGAAGAAGGCAATCTTCACCTTTGCCAACATCCCCGCCCGCATCGACGCGCGCGATATCCCGAAAGTGCTTCGAGTTGTCGATCAGGCGCAGCTGACCGTCGCACTTGCCGGGGCGACCGGGTCGCTTAAACCCTCGGCAGAGTTCATTCTCACGAACATGTCCCAACGCATGGCGCAATCGCTGCGCGACGAAATGGCGAATCTCGGCAAGGTGAAGGAGAAAGACGCCGAAGAGGCGATGAGCGCGGTCGTCGCCGCCATTCGGGAGATGGAAGCGGCGGGCGAGATATTCCTCGTCGCGGAGGATGAGGATTGAACGAAAGATTCTGTCGCAGAGTCCCGTCTGGCGAAGCTCTTCACCTCAAAGTCCTGCCCTGCCCCGCAATGTTATCGCAAACACCGCGTGTTTACGCTAACATACTGTTTCAAAACCTTTTCTCACTCTGCATGCAATGGTATCCAGCGCCGAAATCACGCGCTTCGGAGAGATCATCATGACCGTCACCATCGGCATCAACGGCTTCGGCCGCATCGGGCGCTGCACGCTCGCGCATATCGCGGAAGCCGCACGCAACGACGTGCAGGTCGTCAAGATCAACGCCACCGGCCCGATCGAGACCAACGCGCATCTCCTGAAATACGACTCCGTCCACGGCCGGTTCGGCGGACAGGTGAAAGTCGCGGGCAACACGCTCGACCTCGGGCGCGGCCCGATCGACGTGATGTCGACCTATGATCCGGAAGAACTCGACTGGGACGGCGTCGATGTCGTCCTCGAATGTACCGGCAAGTTCAACGCCCGCGACAAGGCCGCAGTCCACCTGGGTCGCGGCGCGAAGCGGGTGCTGGTCTCCGCGCCCGCGACCGATGCCGACAAGACCGTCGTCTACGGCGTCAACCATCGCGAACTGACTCAGGCGCATCACGTCGTTTCGAACGGGTCGTGCACCACGAACTGCCTCGCCCCGCTCGCCAAGGTGCTCAACGACGCGATCGGCATCGAATCGGGCGTGATGACGACGATCCACTCCTATACCGGCGATCAACCCACGCTCGACCGCCGCCACAAGGATCTCTACCGCGCCCGCGCCGCCGCGATGGCGATGATCCCGACCTCGACCGGCGCTGCCAAAGCCTTGGGAGAAGTGCTGCCCGAGCTGAAGGGCCGACTCGACGGCACCGCGCTGCGCGTTCCGACCCCCAATGTTTCCGCAGTCGATCTGACCTTCGAGGCCAGCAAGTCCGTGACCCGCGAGGAGGTGAACGAGATCGTCCGCGAAGCCGCCGCCGGCTACATGGGCATGGTGCTGGGCTACGACCCCGAGCCGAAAGTCTCGATCGACTTCAACCACACCCAGCATTCCTCTATCTTCGCGCCGGACCAGACCAAGGTCGTGGGCAAGCTTGTCCGCGTCCTTGCCTGGTACGATAACGAATGGGGGTTCTCCTGCCGGATGGCCGATGTGGCCGGGGCGATGGGGCGACTTGTGCATTGACGCGCCGGGCAAGGGCGCGCGAAGGGAATAGATGACCAATCGGATCGCGCTCTGGCTTGGAGGCCTCCTCATATTTCTCATTCTGGCGGATGTATTGGCCGATGACGGCCGGATCCTGCTCTTTCTGGCGAAAAAAATCGTCGATCTCGTTCAATATGTCGCGTTCTGGCGCTAGCTTCAGGGTGTAACCCCGTTGACCTTTGGCGCTGAACGCGCTTGTTAGCGTTAACGGAAGACCTGCCCGTGCAACTCCCTGCCGGGCAGCCAGCCAGAGGAGACGGATATGACGGTTAAAGTTGCCATCAACGGGTTCGGTCGCATCGGCCGCAACGTGCTGCGCGGGATCATCGAGTCGGGTCGCACCGATATCGAGGTGATCGCGATCAACGATCTCGGCCCGGTCGAGACGAACGCGCATCTGCTGCAATTCGACTCCGTGCACGGCAAATTCCCGCAGGAAGTCACGACCGGCGAAGACTGGATCGATGCCGGCCGCGGCAAGATCAAGGTCACCGCGATCCGCGACCCGAAAGAACTGCCCTGGGGCGATGTCGATGTCGCGCTGGAATGCACCGGTATCTTCACCGCGCGCGAAAAGGCAGCCTTCCACCTCGAGAACGGCTCGAAGCGGGTTCTGGTCTCGGCCCCGGCCAGCGGCGCTGACAAGACGATCGTGTTCGGTGTCAACGACGGCGCACTGACCGCGGACGACCTCGTGGTCTCGAACGCGTCCTGCACCACGAACTGCCTCTCGCCGGTCGCCAAGGTTCTGAACGATGCGATCGGGATCGAGAAGGGCTTCATGACCACGATCCACAGCTACACCGGCGACCAGCCGACGCTGGACACGATGCACAAGGATCTCTACCGCGCTCGTGCCGCGGCACTGTCGATGATCCCGACCTCGACCGGGGCCGCGAAGGCCGTGGGCCTCGTGCTGCCGGAACTCAACGGCAAGCTCGACGGCGTCGCGATCCGCGTGCCGACGCCGAATGTCTCGGTCGTCGATCTGGTCTTCGAGGCCGCAAAAGACACCAGCGTCGAAGAGATCAATGCCGCGATCAAGGCAGCAGCGGACGGCCCGCTGAAGGGAATCCTCGGCTATACCGACAAGCCCAACGTCTCCAGCGACTTCAACCACGACCCGCATTCGTCGATCTTCCACATGGATCAGACCAAGGTGATGGAGGGCCGCATGGTCCGCATCCTGAGCTGGTACGACAACGAATGGGGCTTCTCCAACCGCATGGCGGATACCGCCGTCGCGATGGGCAAGCTGATCTGACGTGATCGGGGCGCTGCCCCGGCAAGGCGAAGATGACGAAGGGCGGTCCAAGTTGGGCCGCCCTTTTCGCGTTCACTTCTCACACACGGCTCACGGAGGGCGCACGGCCCCTCTCGGGCGCGCCGTGAGCCTTGATGTGTGGTGATAGAACCCTTTGAAATCGGGGACGTTTCAGGGTCATGGAGCGCGCCGCCCGGCGGCTCCGCCTTAGCTGAACCCCATCACGAAAGGGAATATCCCATGGAACGCAGCAAGAAATTCCTCGCCCTCGCCCTCTCCTCCGCGCTGATCGCGGGCCCCGCGGGCTTCGAGATGGCCTCCGCGGCCACGACGAATTCCAACAGCAATTCCGGGGGGAGCGCGATCCAGAGCAGCCAGAGCCAAAGCAATGACGCGGTCTCGCAGACCACGGCGAGTTCTACCGACAAGGAGTTGCTGACCACGGTCGACGACGCCTACACCGCGATGCGCGAAGTACGCGCCGCCCGGCTGGCGATCTTCGACGGCAATACCGACATGGCGACGAAGATGACCAAGGACGCCACGGCGAAAATGGAGGCCGCCGAGAAAGCCGAGAGCCAATGGGGCGTGCCCTCGAAGGCTGGCACGAAAGGCGTGACCTACCTGCCCTTCGACAGCTCCATCGCGCTTGGCGAGAGCTTCACCGTGACGCCGGAGAACCAGAAGGCAGTTGGCAAGGCCAATCAGCAGATGGCGAAAGGCAATGCGAAGGCGGCGGCCAAGACGCTGAAGGATAACGATATCGATGTGTCGATCTCGGCGGCGTTGGTGCCCGCGAAGTCTTCGCTCACCCATCTGCAGGATGCGTCCAAGCTGATCAAATCGGGCAATTACTACGAGGCGAACCTCGCGCTGAAAGGCGTCGAGGATTCCGTCGTGATCGATCAATGGGGGCTCGACAACCTGCCGCAGCAGGCGGGCAACGCCGCCAAAGCCTCCGCGAATGCGAGCGGCAGCACCCAGATGCAGCAGAAATCGCAGCAATCCGGCAAGTCAGCCTCGAAAGGCTGATCAGCGGTTCGCGTAAGCCTTGATCAAGGCATCGCGCACGGCGGGGGTGACGAATTTCGAAACATCCCCGTCGAGCCGCGCAATTTCTTTCACCAGTTTCGAAGCAATCGCCTGCCGCCGCGCATCGGCCATCAGGAACACCGTCTCGACCGAGGAATCGAGCGCGCGGTTCATTCCGACCATCTGGAACTCGTATTCGAAATCGGCCACCGCACGCAGCCCGCGCACGATCACGGTCGCACCGACATCCTTGGCGCAATCGATCAGCAGGTTTTCGAAAGGATGCACGACGATCTCGCCGCCGCGGCGGTCGGTGATCTTGGCGCATTCTTCCTGAAGCATGGCGACGCGTTCCTCGAGCGGGAAAAGCGGCCCCTTGTCACGGTTGATCGCGACCCCGATCACGAGCCGATCCACCAGAGCCATCGCGCGCTCGATAATATCGAGGTGACCCAGCGTGACCGGATCGAAAGTTCCGGGGTAAAGACCGATCCGCATGGCATCCTCCCTCGTCGCCCGCCAAAAAGCTCAGCGCACGCAACTATATTGCGCGATCAAATGCAAGCGGGAAGGTGCTGCAATGCGGCATCAGTTGCCCATGATCATGCCCTGAAGCGACTCTTTCTCCATGTGAAGCTCGTTCAGGCGCGCCTTGACCACGTCGCCGATCGAGATCACACCGACCATCTTGCCATTTTCGCGCACCGGCATGTGGCGGAAACGGCCCTCGGTCATTAGGCTCATCACCTCTTCGGTGCTGTCCATCGGGGCGCAGTGCTTGACGTCACGGGTCATGACATCCGCGGCCGTCATCACCAGACACTCCGCACCGCGCTTGGCGATCTCGCGCACGACATCGCGCTCAGAGACGATCCCGTCCACGGTTTCGCCATCCTGCGAGACGATCACCGCACCGATGCGTTTCGAGGCCAGCTTGGCGATTACCTCGCTCAGCTTCATGTCCGGGGCGACGGTAAAAATTTCCATCTCGCCCTTGTTCTTGAGAATCTGCATCACCTGCATCGACGTCTCCCTGAAAAGGTCGTGTAGACTCGAGCGTCCCACTGCTTTCATAGATTTGTCAACGGCTTTGCGGTTCACGGGGCCAATAGTTATATTTCAACCGCAGCGTGTTCGAGCCGTGCGACCTCGTCGCGAAGCCCCTGTCCCAGCGCCTCCGCGAAGCGCGTCAATCGCTCGGAACGGCGATCGTCCGCGTGGCGGATCAACCAAAAGGCGCGGTTGAGCCGGATCTCGCCACCCAGCACCCGCTGCACCCCGGGGGCGAAGGGAAGCGCGAAATCATGCACGATCCCCACACCCGCACCTGCCTCGATCATCCGCGTCTGCACCGCCGCCGAATTCGAGGCGAGCCCCATCACCTCTGCCTCGGTCTCGGCGAAATAGTCGAGTTCCTTGTCGAAGATCATGTCGGGGATGTAGCCGATCATCCGGTGATGACGGAGATCCTCCTTGCAGGTAATTGGCGGCGCTTTCGCGAGATAGTCGCGATGGGCGGCGAGGCTGAGATGATAATCGCTCAATTTTTGCACGGTCAGACGGCCCGCCGTCGGGCGCGACACCGCGATCGCCATATCCGCCTCACGCTTCGAGAGGTTGAAGACGCGCGGCAGGGCGACGACCTGAATCTCCAGCCCCGGATTTTCTTCGGCGATCTTCGCGCAGACCTGCGGCAGAAGGTAATTCGCGCAGCCATCGGGCGCGCCGATCCTCAGCTGGCCGGTCAACTGGCCCGCGATCCCGGACATTTCCTCGTCCGCGCCCGCAAAGACCTGCTCCGCCGCTTCGGCATGCGGCAGGAGCCGATCCCCGGACTCGGAAAGCGCATAGCCCTGCGGCGACTTCACGAAAAGCTTCGCGCCCATCCCCTCTTCGAGCCGCGCGATCCGACGCCCCACGGTGGCCGCGTCCAGCTTCAATCGCCGCCCCGCACCCGACAGGCTCTCGGCCCGCGCGACGGCAAGGAAAATCCGCAGATCGTCCCAATCCATACCACGCCCCTCTTTGCAAAAACGCAAAACGCTTTTGAGCTACTTCCTCTTTTATGCTCATTTTCGCAAGGCTAGAGTGCGCTCAAGCCAAGATTATCTGTAGGAGGAGCGTCTCATGGAAGAAATCGGTCACTGGATCAACGGCAAGCGCGTTGCGGGCACATCGGGCCGCTTCGGCGAAGTCTTCAACCCCGCTACCGGCGAGCAGATCGCCAAGGTCGCACTGGCCACCCCGGCCGAGCTCGACGCAGCGATCGCGGACGCCGCGAAAGCGCAGCTGGAGTGGCAGAAGGTCAACCCGCAGCGCCGCGCCCGCGTGATGATGAAATTCGGTCAGCTGATCGAACGCGACATGGACAAGCTCGCCGAGGCTCTGTCGAAAGAGCACGGCAAGACCATCCCCGACGCGAAGGGCGACGTGCAGCGTGGCCTCGAAGTGATCGAGGTCTGCATGGGCGCGCCGGCGATGCTCAAGGGCGAATACACGGGCGACGCAGGCCCCGGTATCGACCTCTACTCGATGCGTCAGCCGCTGGGCGTCGTGGCCGGTATCACGCCGTTCAACTTCCCCGCCATGATCCCGCTCTGGAAGATGGGCCCGGCGCTGTCGGCCGGTAACGCGATGATCCTCAAGCCGTCCGAGCGCGTGCCGACCACGGCGATCATGCTCGCCGAACTGGCGCAGGAAGCCGGTCTTCCCGATGGCGTGCTGCAGGTCGTCAACGGCGACAAGGAAGCCGTGGACACGATCCTCGATCACGAGACGATCCAGGGCGTTGGCTTCGTGGGCTCGACCCCGATCGCGCAATACATCTACGGTCGCGCCGCCACCAACGGCAAGCGCGCGCAGTGCTTCGGCGGCGCGAAGAACCACATGATCATCATGCCCGATGCGGACATGGACAAGGCCGCCGACGCGCTGATCGGCGCGGGCTACGGCGCCGCTGGCGAGCGCTGCATGGCGATTTCGGTTGCGGTTCCGGTGGGTGACGGCACGGCGGATGCGCTGGTCGAGCGTCTCGTGCCGAAAATCGAGAAGCTGAAAGTCGGCCCCTATACCGGCGGCGACGACGTGGACTACGGTCCGGTCATCACCAAGCAGGCGCAGGAGCGGATCAAGTCGCTCATCAATTCGGGTGTCGAGCAGGGTGCGAACCTCGTGGTCGATGGCCGCGACTTCTCGCTGCAGGGTTATGAGGACGGCTTCTTCGTCGGCCCGTCGCTCTTCGACAACGTCACCCCCGACATGGACATTTACAAAGAGGAAATCTTCGGCCCGGTCCTGTCGATGGTGCGCACGAAGTCCTATGACGAGGCGCTCGATCTGGTGGTCGACAACCCCTATGGCAACGGCACCGCGATCTACACCGCCGATGGCGACGTGGCTCGCGACTTCGCGGCGAACGTCAATGTCGGCATGGTCGGCATCAACTTCCCGATCCCGGTTCCGCTGAGCTACTACACCTTCGGCGGCTGGAAGAAGTCGGCTTTCGGCGACCTCAACCAGTACGGCCCGGACGCCTTCCGCTTCTACACCAAGACCAAGACCGTCACGGCGCGCTGGTTCTCGGGCATCAAGGACGAAGGCGCAGCGCTCAACTTCAAAGCGCTCGACTGATCTTGAGACGGGCGGTTTGCGAACCGCCCTCCCCCACACATAGGAAAACGCCCCGCCGATCGGCGGGGCGTTTTTCATCGGCCTTATCGACGCGGCTCAGTCGATATCCCAATCATCCTCATGCGAGACCCCGCCCAAGGCCAGCCAGTCGGCACGCACACGTGCCACGCGGCTGTCCCCCCAGGTGCGAAAGACGATCACGAAGCCCTCGGGCGTGACGCCGTCGCTCGAGATATCCATCCGCGAATTGTGCTTGCTGTCCACGTCCCACATCGACAGGGAGACCTGCACCATCGGGGTCGCGCGGAACGGCTGGGGAAAAGCGACCTTCTTGCGCAACTCGCGCGGGCCCTCGCCCGTCCACATGGCGCCGCCATCCTGAAAATCGGAGAACAGCACGAGCGAGCCGCGTTGCATTCCCAGACGGTGGCTTTCGATCGTGATCATCGCGAGAGGGCCTTTCCCTTTCAACCTGAGGCAGAGCTTACTCGAACTGCAGGCAATAAAAAGCCCCGGAAAATCCGGGGCTTCCTAAATCTTATCGCGAAAGCTCTCAGCCCAGCATATGCGAGCCGAGGGCCTCCATGTCGGCCAGAAGCTTCGCGGTCATGTCGGCCACCGAGGGATGCGCCTCGTCATGGACGCGCCGGGCTTCCTCGATGAGGCGCTCGTGCACTTCCTTGGTGAACTCTTCCGCAGGCAGCGAACGTTCGGCCAGAACCGTGATCCCCTCGGGGGTGATCTCGGCGAAGCCACCCGTCACCGCGTAGCTCTGGGTTGCCGACCGCGTCACCATGGTCAGCTTTCCCGGACGCAGCGTGGTCAGCATCGGGGCGTGACCCGGCATGACCGTGAGGTCACCATCCGCGCCGGGCACCATGACCTCGACCGCCGCCTCTTCCGAGGCCAGCTTGCGCTCAGGCGCAACGAGATCGAATTGCATCGTGTCGGCCATAATGCCTCCTTACGCCGCAGCGGCGAGTTTCTCGGCTTTCGCTTTCACGTCCTCGATGCCGCCAACCATGTAGAAGGCCGCTTCGGGCAGGTGATCGTATTCGCCTGCAACAACCGCCTTGAACGACGCGATGGTGTCTTCGAGCGGAACCTGAACGCCGTCCGAACCGGTGAACACTTTCGCAACGTCGAAGGGCTGCGAGAGGAAACGCTGGATCTTACGGGCACGTGCCACGGTCAGCTTATCCTCTTCGGACAGTTCGTCCATGCCGAGGATGGCGATGATGTCCTGCAGAGCCTTGTAGCGCTGGAGGATCTCCTGCACCTGACGGGCAACCTTGTAGTGCTCTTCGCCGACGATGCCCGGATCGAGGATACGCGAGGACGAGTCCAGCGGGTCCACGGCCGGGTAGATGCCGAGTTCCGAAATCGCACGCGACAGAACGGTCGTGGCGTCAAGGTGGGCGAAGGTGGTCGCCGGAGCCGGGTCGGTAAGGTCGTCAGCCGGAACGTAGACGGCCTGGATCGAGGTGATCGAGCCGGCTTTGGTCGAGGTGATGCGTTCCTGCATCGCGCCCATGTCGGTGGCCAGCGTCGGCTGGTAGCCCACTGCCGAGGGGATGCGGCCCAGAAGTGCCGACACCTCGGAACCCGCCTGCGTGAAGCGGAAGATGTTGTCCACGAAGAACAGAACGTCGGTACCCGACTGGTCGCGGAACTGCTCTGCCAGGGTCAGACCGGTCAGAGCGACGCGCGCACGCGCACCCGGAGGCTCGTTCATCTGGCCGTAGACCAGTGCCACCTGCGAGCTCGACAGATCGTCGGGCTTGATGACGTTGGATTCGATCATCTCGTGATAGAGGTCGTTTCCTTCACGGGTCCGCTCGCCCACACCAGCGAACACGGAGTAACCCGAGTGCACCTTCGCGATGTTGTTGATCAGCTCCATGATCAGAACGGTCTTGCCGACGCCAGCGCCGCCGAACAGGCCGATCTTCCCGCCCTTGGAGTAGGGCGCGAGCAGGTCGATGACCTTGATGCCGGTCACGAGGATTTCCGAGGACGTCGCCTGAGCTTCGAAGTTCGGCGCGGGCTGGTGGATGGCACGGGTTTCTTCCGCTTCCACGGGACCCTTCTCGTCCACGGGCTCACCGATCACGTTCAGGATGCGGCCGAGCGTGGCGTTGCCGACCGGCACCGAGATCGGCTTGCCGGTGTTCTTCACTTCGGCGCCGCGCACGAGACCTTCGGTCGCGTCCATCGCGATGGTGCGCACCGAGTTTTCGCCGAGGTGCTGAGCCACTTCGAGAACGAGGCGCTTGCCGTTGTTCTCGGTTTCCAGCGCGTTGAGGATCGCAGGCAGCTCGCCGTCGAACTGCACGTCGACGACGGCGCCGATGACCTGGGTCACTTTACCATTGCTTGCCATGTCTGTTTTTCTCCGGTTCCGTCAGAGCGCCTCGGCGCCCGAAATGATTTCGATGAGTTCCTTGGTGATCGCGGCCTGGCGCGTGCGGTTGTATTCGATCGTCAGCTTGTCGATCATTTCGCCCGCATTCCGCGTCGCAGCGTCCATCGCGGACATCCGCGCACCTTGTTCCGAGGCACCGTTCTCCAGCAGAGCCGTGAAGATCTGCGTCGCGACCCCACGCGGCAGCAGGTCGGTGAGGATCTGCGTCTCGCTGGGTTCGTAGTCGTAATTCACGCTCGGCGTTTCTTCGCCCTCTTCCGGTTCGTAGGAAGCGGGGATGATCTGCTTCGCGGTCGGGCGTTGCGCGATCACGCTCTCGAAGAGCGAGAAGAAGATCGTCGCAACGTCGAACTCGCCCTTGTCGAAGCGGCCGATCAGGTCGCGGGCGATCTTCTGCGCGTCGTCATAGCTCAGGCGCTTGACGTCGCTCAGATCGACATGGCCGATGAAGTACTGACCGTATTCACGGCGCAGCGCATCGCGGCCTTTCTTGCCGACGGTGATGATCTTCACCTCTTTGCCCTCGGCCAGCAGCTTGTCAGCCGTCTGGCGCGCGAGCTTCGCAATATTGGCGTTGAAGCCACCGCACAGGCCGCGTTCGGCGGTCATGACCACCAGAAGCTGCACCCGGTCCGAACCGGTCCCCGAGAGCAGGCGCGGCGCATTGTCCGATCCCTGCACCGAGGCCGCGAGCCCGGCCATCACGGAGTGCATCCGCTCGGCATAGGGGCGCGCAGCCTCCGCCGCCTCTTGGGCGCGGCGGAGTTTCGCGGCGGCGACCATTTGCATCGCCTTGGTGATCTTCCGCGTGTTCTTGACGCTTCCGATCCGGTTTTTGAGGTCCTTAAGGCTGGGCATGTCCCTGTCCTTTCAGGCCAATCACGCGTAGGTCTTGGCGAATTCGTCGATAGCGGCTTTCAGCTTGTCGGCCGCGTCACCCTTGATCTTCGGATCCTCGTTCGTCAGCCAGTCGAGGATGTCCTTGCGCGAGTTGCGCAGGTAATCCAGCAGACCCTGTTCGAACTTACCAACCTCGGACACCGGGATGTTATCGAGATAGCCGTTGGTCCCCGCGAAGATGACCGCAACGATTTCCGCGTTGGTGAGCGGCGAATACTGCGGCTGCTTCATCAGCTCGGTCAGGCGCGCACCACGGTTCAGCAGCTTCTGGGTTGCGGCGTCGAGATCCGAGCCGAACTGAGCGAAGGCCGCCATTTCGCGATACTGTGCGAGTTCCAGCTTAACCGGGCCTGCAACGGTCTTCATCGAGTTCGTCTGAGCCGACGAGCCGACGCGCGACACCGACAGACCGGTGTTCACGGCGGGACGGATACCTTGGTAGAACAGTTCCGTCTCGAGGAAGATCTGACCGTCGGTGATCGAGATCACGTTGGTCGGGATGAAGGCCGACACGTCGCCGCCCTGGGTTTCGATGACCGGCAGAGCAGTCAGCGAACCGGCGCCGAAGTCTTCGTTCAGCTTCGCCGAACGCTCCAGCAGGCGGGAGTGCAGGTAGAACACGTCGCCCGGGTAAGCTTCGCGGCCCGGCGGACGACGCAGCAGCAGCGACATCTGACGATAAGCGACAGCCTGCTTCGAGAGGTCATCATAGATGATCAGCGCGTGCATACCGTTGTCGCGGAAGTATTCCGCCATCGCAGTCGCGGTGTAAGGCGCGAGGTACTGCATCGGCGCGGGGTCCGACGCGGTCGCGGCGATCACGGTGGTGTATTCGATCGCACCGGTCTCTTCGAGCTTCTTCACCAGCTGCGCCACGGTCGAGCGCTTCTGGCCGATCGCGACGTAGAAGCAGTGCAGCTTGTTGCTGGGATCGGCGTCGTTATACGACTTCTGGTTCAGAATGGTGTCGAGCGCGATTGCGGTCTTGCCGGTCTGACGGTCGCCGATGATCAGCTCGCGCTGGCCACGGCCGATCGGGATCATCGCGTCAACCGACTTGAGGCCGGTCGCCATCGGCTCGTGAACCGATTTACGCGGGATGATGCCCGGAGCTTTCACGTCGGCGACGCGACGCTCTTTCGCTTCGATGGCGCCTTTGCCGTCGAGAGCGTTGCCGAGACCGTCGACCACGCGGCCGAGCAGCGCTTCACCGACCGGCACGTCCACGATGGAGTTCGTGCGCTTGACGGTGTCGCCTTCTTTGATGTCCTGGTCCGAACCGAAGATCACGACGCCGACGTTGTCGGTTTCGAGGTTCAGTGCCATCCCGCGGATACCACCGGGGAATTCAACCATCTCGCCGGCCTGGACGTTGTCGAGCCCGTAGACGCGCGCGATACCGTCGCCAACCGACAGCACGCGACCGACTTCGGCCACTTGGGCGTCCTGCCCGAAATTCTTGATCTGCTCCTTGAGGATCGCAGAAATCTCAGCTGCTTGGATGCCCATTTATCCGACCTCTTTCATGGCGTTCTTGAGAGAAGCGAGCTTCGAACGGATCGACGTGTCGACCATGCGCGAGCCCAGCTTTACGATCATGCCACCGATGAGGCTTTCATCGACGGCGGTGTTCAGCTTGACGGTCTTGCCCGTCTGGTTCTTCAGCACTTCGGCGAGCTTCTTGGCCTGTGCGGCGCTGAGCTCGTTGGCCGAGGTGACATCGGCGGTAACTTCGCCCTTCTCGTCCGCGATCAGGTCCGACAGCGCCTTGAGAAGCTGCGGCAGCACGAAGAGGCGACGCTTGGCACCCATCAGCTGCAGGCCATTAGACATCGGGTCCGACAGACCCATTTTCCCCGCCAGAGCGCCAATCGCGGCTGCCTGCTGGTCGCGCGTGTAGACCGGCGATGCGATCACCTCACGCAGCTCGGCAGAGCCCGCCAGCGCCTCCGACAGCGCGGAGACATCGGCTTCGAGCGCGGCGAGGGCATTTTCTTCGCGCGAGAGTTCAAAAATGGCCAGCGCATAGCGGCCGGCGATGCTTGCGGAAATCGAAGCTGGTTCGGACACGTCCACCCTTCCGATGCTTTTTTGCCCCGACCCGGAACAGGCCTTGGGGCGCTCCCCCGGCGCGCTTGAGACATGCCCTCCGCGCCGCTTATCGGGGAGGTCACTAGCAGAGCAATCCCCCCCTCGCAACCGTCTTGAGCACGAGAATGTGAGCAGAAGCCCCCCAATATGCCCTTCGTCGCGGGAAGGTGACAGGAAGAGGAGGATTTTGTGGGCGCTAACAGGAATTTGGAGCGCTCGGTCACGGATCGCTGTGCGGAAGTGATTCACCTCAATGCGCGTTGGTTGTCGGATAATTATTCCGCACCTGCGTCGGGGGACCGAGAGTTGCGCCCCGGGGCGGTACTCGAACCTGAGTGTTGCGCGGCGACGTTCTGCCGCGCGCGAGGCGTTAACTCTCGCTCAAACCGGGTCCGTCGCCGGCTTCACCGCCCCTTCGAGAATCGAAAGCGGCTTGCGCACGCGCGCGCCCAGACCTGAATCGCGGCGCGCATGGACTTGCTTGGAGACCTCGAGCATCACCACCCCGGCGGCCAGCACGCCGGCGGCCTTGGTGCCCACGCGTTCCCACATAGCGGCCGAGCGCAGCCAGAAGCGGCGATGGCTCGGCGGGATATAGAGCGCACCGGTATGACGTTCGGGCACGAAGCCGGAACGGCGCGCGAGCTGGTCGAGCTGCCCCAGAGTGTAGGGCTTGCCGAAGCCGAAGGGCGTGGCTTCGCGCGGCGCCCAGAGCCCGGCCCGGTTCGGAACGATGAACATCGCCCTGCCCCCCGGGCCCAGCACCCGCCAGCATTCCTGCATCAGGGCCTCGGAATTGTCCGAGGTCTCCAGCCCATGCATCACGATCAGCCGATCCACCCGGCCCGTCTCCAGCGGCCAGCGCGCCTCGTCGCACAGGACAGAAACATTGGGCATGCCCGCTGGCCACGGCATCACGCCCTGCTCTGCCGGCATCAAGCCGATCACCCGGCGCGCGGGCTCCAGGTAAGGACGCAGCAGCGGCACCGCGAAGCCGTAGCCCGCCACCGTGAGCCCCGCCATCTGCGGCCCCGTCGCGGGCCACATCGAAACAACCCGGTCCCGGATTGCCCGCTGCGCCGCGCGGCCTAGCTGCGTCCGGTAGTAGAAATTCCGCAGGTCGAGTACGTCGAGATGCATTGCGCCTTTCGCTTCCTTCGGCTTAGCTATGTTCCAAGATAATCAAAGCGGTAGAAAACACCATGGCCGTTGAGCTTCTCATCATTCCCTGCCTCTCCGACAACTATGCCTATGTCGTGCATGAGGCGGCGACGGACACAACCACCGTGATCGACGTTCCAGAAGCGCCTCCGATCCTGAAGGCGCTGAACGAACGGGGCTGGAAAGCGAATCTCATCCTGCTGACACATCACCACGCCGATCACATCGACGGCGTTCAGGCGTTGTCGGCGGCGACGGGGGCGAAAATCGTCGGTGCCAAGGCGGATGCGCATCGCCTGCCCAAGCTCGATCAGGAGGTCTCGCCGGGCGAGAAACTCGCGATCGGGATGGAGCATGTCGAAATTCTTGCCGCTGACGGCCACACGGTCGGCCATATCGCATATTACTTCCCCGAAGGCGGCCTGCTGTTCTCCGGCGACAGCCTGATGAGCTGGGGCTGCGGAAGGCTCTTCGAAGGCTCGGCGCAACAGATGTTCGACACGCTGAGCCGGTTCTGCGAACTGCCCGACGATACACTGGTCTGTTCGGGGCACGAATATACCGAGGCGAACGGTCGCTTTGCGCTCTCGATCGAGCCGGAGAATCCGAACCTTCTTGCGCGGATGGAAGATGTTCGCGCCACCCGCGCCCAGTCCCGGCCCACCGTTCCGGTCGAACTGGCACTCGAGAAGACCACCAACCCGTTCCTGCGCGGCACCGATCCGCAACTGCGCGACGCGCTCGGCCTGCCCGAGAGCGCGTCACCCGTCGAGGTTTTCACCGAAGCCCGCGCCCGCAAGGACCGGTTCTGAACCTCACCGCCGCGCATCGCGCAACACGCTCAGCGCCAACGCGGCGAGCACCGTCCCCATCGCCCAGCATTGCACCCGCATCCAGAGCGGGCGCGTCGCGAGGAACCGGGCCATTGCGCCTGCGCCGATCACGATGGCGACATTCACGCTCACCGAGATCACGATCTGCACCGCGCCAAGCGCCAGAGATTGCGCCAGCACCGATCCGGCTGCGGGGTCGATGAATTGCGGCAGCAGCGACAGATACATCACCGCGATCTTGGGATTGAGCAGGTTCGTGACGAACCCCATCAAGAACAGCTTGCGCGGCCCGTCGACCAGCAACTCGCGCGTCTCGAAGGCAGAGCGCCCGCCCGGTCGCACGGCCTGCCATGCCAGCCAGAACAGATAGAGCGCCCCGGCAATCCGCAGCGCGTCAAAGGCATAAGGCACGGCAAGAACGACTGCGGTGATCCCGAAGGCGGCACAGAGCATGTAAAAGACGAAGCCCAATGCCACCCCGCCCAGCGAGATCAGCCCCGCGCGCCGCCCTTGGCAGATCGTGCGTGAGACGAGATAGATCATGTTCGGACCGGGGCTCAGCACCATCGCAAGCGCCACGGCACCGAAAGCGAGCATATGTGAGAGTTCGGGCATGGCGGAACTTTCCGTTGGGTGCGGTCAGCTTAGCGAGCCTTCCTCACGCCACAAGCCCGCGCTTAGTCTAGCTTCGCGAAAGCGGCCTCCAGATAGGGCGCATATTTCTCCCATGCCTGCGAACTGCCCTTGTAGATGGGCTTGCGCACCTGCGTGTCCGATGTCGTCGCGACCGTGCGGGCGTTGTCCTGCGGGCGCAGGCAGGCGTCTTCCCAGCGCAGCCCGAGCGCATCGATCAGCGCGCGGCTGCGCGCCTCGGGGGCTTCCGTCAGCGCCTCGTAGTCGCAATCGACGACCGCCCCGGGCTGCACCGCCCAATGCGCCATCAGATCGCGATAGAGCCCGTGATAGGCCACGAGATCGTCCAGATCATGTGCGTAGCCATTGCCCGTGCTGGAAAAGAAGTTGCGATAGATCGACCAGAGCGTCGCGCGCGGATCGCGATGGACATGCACGATTAATGCGCGCGGAAACAGCGCCCGGATCGCTCCGATCCAGCGGAAATTGAGCGGCATCTTGTCGGTCACGAACGGCTTGCCACCGGCCAGCCTGGTGAGCGTCTCGTAATAGGCGGAACGTATCCGCCCCGCCTCCCGGCTAAGCGCCTCCGGGTCGCTCCAGTCGAGCGCACTCATCTCGCGATCGAGCGTGGCGATCTCATCTCCGGGCGCGACCTGACTGTGCTGGGTGACGATCTGCTCGACCAGCGTCGTGCCCGAGCGCGGAAGGCCCAGCAGGAAGATCGGCACCGGTGCGGCCTTGTCGGTCTCTGTCTCAGGGATTGGCGGATGGGGCGCGGCAAAACGCTCGCGCAGCTGCGCAAAGAGCTTGCGATCCTGCGCGATGTCATAGCCCAGTTCAGCCTTGCGCCGCGCATTGGCCGACTGCCAGAGCGCGAAGGCCCGCTCCGTCCCGCCCACGTCGTGCATCGCCTTGGCGAGCGCGAATTCGAGCAGCATCAGGTCATGCTCGGAATGCGCCTCCGCCGCGACCTGCGCCTCGAGTTGCGAAAGCAGTGGATCGTCCGGCGCGAAGCCATGCAGGCGAGAGAAATTCCACCACGCCTCGGCATAGCTCGGATCGGCTGCGAGCGCCGCCTCGAACCGCGTCCGTGCCCCGGCGATGTCGCCTTCGGCGAGTAGAATGTTGCCAAGGTTGTTCAACGCGAAGACATGGCGCGGGTCGGGCGACCGCGCTTGTGCGGCCCCAGACATCGCATCGCCAGTGAGCTTATCGTCCGCTACGGCCTCCAGCGCCGCCTCGAACCGTTTGCGCGCCTCGATCTCGCGGCCGAGCGCGAGGAAGGCATTGCCCTGATTGTTCAGCGCCACGGGGTCACCCGGGCGCAGCGCCAATACGCGGTCGAACGACGCGATCGCGTCTTCGAAGCGCCCCAGTTCCATCAGTTCATTGCCCAGGTTGCCGTGGGTGTCGGCGTGATCGCGCCGCAGGGAGATCAGGTGGCGATAGGTCTCGGCTGCAGCGTCGTGATCGCCCAGGGCCCCCTCCCCCGCAGCTTTTAATTCGAGCAAGAGGATGGCCTCCGGAAACTCTGTCAGCGCCCGTTTCGTCTGCTGGACGAGCTCGCGGTTGCGCCCCGTCTGCATCAACCCCATCAACTGCTGCAGCAGCGCGCGCGGCGACCCCGCGGCCGGTATCGCCTTGCTGACCTGCGCGAGCGCTTCTAGCCCCGCCTTGGCGCGCTTGTTGCCCGGAAAACGGCCGAGCACGTCACGGTAAAGCGCCTCGGCCTGCCGGTATTCCCCGCGCTTGGCATGGCCACGTGCGGCGAGCAGCATCTTGTCAACGGACCCGGCCATCGGCTCTCCTTCGCGAAATCGACCCGACCATAGCGAGCCGCCGCGCGATGACAAGCACGGCAGCAGCGCCACCGGGAGGGGCGCCGACAAACGGGAACGAAGACCGTCCGAACGGAACGCTCAGCGAAATGCGCCCGCAGAGGAGCGGGCGCAGTTAGGCCGAAGACCGAACATCAGTCGAGCTTCGCGAATGCCGCCTCCAGATACGGGGCGTATTTCTCCCACGCCTGCGAGCTGCCCTTGTAGATCGGTTTGACCACCTGATCGCGCGATGCGGTGCGGGCGATGCGCTTGTTGTCCTGCGGGCGAAGGCAAGCCTCGTCGAAGGGCAATTCGAGATAGTCGAGCAGCGCGCGAATTTCGGCCTCCGGATCTTCCACCAGACGCTCGTAGTTCAGGTCGTAAATCGTCTCGGCGAAGAGCGATTTCCAATGCGCCATCAGGTCCTGATGCAACGCCCGATAAGCCACCAGATCATCGAGGCTATGCGCGTAGGCGTTGCCATCGGAGCCGAAATTCAACCGATAGATCGACCAGATCACCGCGCGCGGATCGCGCTGAAGATGGATGATCTTTGCTTTGGGGAACAGCGCCCGGATCGCCCCGACCCAGCGGAAGTTGAGCGGCATCTTGTCAGTCACGAAAGGCGCGCCTTTGGCGTGCGCGCGCAGAACCTCGCGATATTCGGCACGGATCTCCTCGGCCTTCGCGCGGAAGTCCTCTGGATTCGACCAGTCGATCTGGGACAATGGGCTGCCGAGTTCGATCAACTCGCCGCCCGGCGCGACCATCGGATGGGCGCTCACGATCTGTTCGCTCAGCGTCGTGCCGGAGCGCGGCAGGCCGACGATGAAGATCGGGTCCGGGCCATCTTGCGCGACGTCGGGAATGGCTGCAGGCACGGCCGGGAAGGCCTGCTCGATCTGCGCGAACAGCGTCTCGTCCTGTTCGATCGTGTAGCCCAGCAGCTCTTTGCGACGCGCATTGCCGCGTGCATAGAAAGCGAAGGATTTGTCGATGTCGCCGATATCCTCATAGGCTTTGCCCAGGGCGAATTCGTATCGGACCCGTTCCCTCTCCGTGTGATGCGGTGCCTCAAGCAGACCTTCAAGGCGTGCGACGAGAGGATCGCCTTCGGAAATACGCGTCGCCATAATCAGCGACGCCAGCGCTTCGGTATGGTCGGGATTGATTGCGAGCGCACGCTTGTAATAGTCGATCGCACCCGGCTTGTCGCCGAGATCGCGTCGCACGTCGCCCATCGTCGTCAAGGCGCGGAAATTGTCGGGCAACTTCGCAAGAACTTCCAACAGATGAGGCTCGGCCTCTTGCGCTTTATGGCTCAGGACGAGCACGTTGGCGAGGTTCAGCTGTGCCTCGACAAAATCGGGCGCGGCCTCATGGGCGGCGCGATACATCTCGAGCGCCTCGCTTTGCTCACCCGCGCGGCGCTTGGCGTTACCGATATTGTTGAGCGCAACCGGGTCGCCTGGGCGCAATTCCAGAACGCGCTCGAATTCGACCACGGCTTCGTCGTCACGATTCAGCGCCATCAACTCGTTGCCGTAGCTGCCGTGAGCATCGGGCGCGTCGGGAAACATACCTACCAGTTCGCGAAAGAGCGCCGCGGCCCCCTCGTGATCGCCCAGGGTCGAGAGCGCCGCGGCCCGCACTTCCATCGCGGCAGGGGCGCGCGGGAATTGCTTGAGGACACGGGCGGCGGCTTCGGCGGCCTCGCGATCGCGGCCCGCTTTCTTCAAGCCGAAGAGCTGGTCGATCACCGGGCGCGGCGGGTTCACCGGGCGGCTCGCGCGCGATTGCGCGATCTCGGCCAGCCCGGCCTGCGCGCGCTTGTTGCCGGGAAATCGCGCGAGAACCTCGCGATAGAGCGCCTCGGCCTCCGCGAAAGCTCCGCTTTTTGCATGGGTCTTCGCCGCGCGCAGCGTCTTGTCTATCGGTCCGGCCATCGCGCTCTCCCCGTTTTTCGTCCTGCCTGAGAATTCGCGCCCGACCATAGACGCGCCGCGCCTGATGGCAAGATGCCAGACGGGCTTCGGGGAGCGTTCAGCCCTGAGATGGCGTTCCCGCCGCCCGGCCTCTCGCCGCCCCCGCGCTTGCATCCGCGCGTGGCAGGCGCGATACCTGTCGCGAATTCAAACCCAGCGAACCGATGCCGATCTCACGCCTGCCCAAGAATGTCCGCCGCCAGCTGCGCCGCTTCGGCCCCTCCATGGGGCGTAGGCCCGCGGTCGACATCCTGCGCGGCGCGGTGGGCGCTGGAGTGGCGATCCTCGTCGTGACCTTCATCGTGGCCACCCTGCCCCATTCACGACAGGCCGGGATCTATCTCGTGTCCAGCTTCGCCTCGATGGCGGTTCTCCTGTTCGTTCTGCCGAACTCGCCGCTGGCGCAGCCGTGGTCCGCGATGATGGGGATGATGATCTCCGCCGTGGTGCCGGTCGCGGTGCTGATGGTGACCCCTCCACCCTATGCGGACGGGCTCGCAGTGGGCGGGTCGATCGCGGCGATGATGGCCGCGCGCGCGCTGCATCCGCCAGCCGCCGGGATCGCGCTGCTCGTGATCTTGGAACACGAGGCGGGGCGGCGTCTCGGCTTCGATTTCGCGATCTTCCCGATCGCGGTGATGACGGTGCTGATGATCGGGTTCGCAATGGTCTGGAACCGGCTCTTCGGCATTTCCTACCCGACGCGCCCTCTCGCCTATTCCCCGGCCCATGTCGGACGTGCGCGCGGCCCGGCCCGCTCGCTCAGTCAGCGCGACCTGTCGAACCTGCTGGTCGAGTTCAACCAGTCGGCCAACATGGACCCCGCCGATCTGGCGCGGCTCATGGCGGTGGCCGAACACCGCGCCGCCGAGTCGCTTCTGGCCGACACGCATGTGCGCGATCTGATGACGCAGAACCCGGTGACCGTCAGCCCCGAAGCGCCGCTGTCCGAGATCGTGCGCAAGATGACCGCGCTCAACGTCCACACCCTGCCGGTGGTCGACAATTCGGGATACTATCTGGGCGTGGTCGATCAGCATGACGCGCTCGAAGAGCTGTTCAAGGAGTTCGACATCCTGCGCCGCCCCCTGCGGTTCCGCGCCGCCCCGCCCGAGGCCGAGGTGCGCGCGATCTTCCATACCGATATCGAGACCGTCGAGGGCGACACGCCGGTGGGCCAATTGCTCGAACGGCTGGCCCGACGCGAGGCGCGGGTCGTGCCCGTGACCGAAAGCGGGCGGCTCGTCGGCATCCTGACCCGGACCGACATCATCGCGCTGCTGCTGGAACATTCGCCAGCCGCCCATTCCGAGGCGGAGCTCGAGGAGGAAGGCGACGAGGACGAGGAGGACGCCCCCAAGAAAAGAGAGGATGCTTCCTCGGGAACGAGAGCCACCAAGCGCCCCGGCGAGGCGCCCGCATCCAAGGGCAAAACCGACCCCGAAGACGCCGAACTGGCGGCGGAACTGCACCAAAGTGCTGCGCGCCGCCCGCCAGTCCACGAGGACACGCAGCACGACACCGCGCAAAGCCGCGCCGAGTCGCCCAAGTAACCGTCAGGGCGCTTGAACCCGCGAAAACCCTCCCCATATGGGAGAGGTCAAACGCAACTCCCCTAGATATTGCGCGCCTCATCGGTATCCCTGCACCGTCGCGCCCGCTAAATGATCGTTTTTTCCGTACGAATCGGAGTCCGATCGGTTTTTGGGCATGAAAAGACTTGAAGCGCGACGAATTCCACCGAACTTTAATCTTATAGGGCAACACTAGGCTGGGTATCCTCCCGCGCCGCCCTTCGAGGAAAGGAGCAGATAATGCCGTCGTTTTCCAATACGCTCGAACAGGCAATCCACGGGGCGCTGGCGCTCGCCAATGCCCGAAAGCATGAACTCGCGACGCTAGAACACCTGCTCCTCGCCTTGATCGACGAGCCGGACGCCGCGCGGGTGATGAAGGCCTGCGCCGTCGATACCGACGAATTGCGCCAGACCCTGGTGGAGTTCATCGATGATGAACTGTCCACCCTCGTGACCGAAATCGAAGGCTCGGAAGCCGTGCCGACCGCCGCCTTCCAGCGCGTGATCCAGCGCGCGGCCATCCATGTCCAAAGCTCGGGCCGCTCGGAAGTGACCGGGGCGAATGTGCTCGTCGCGATCTTCGCCGAGCGCGAAAGCAACGCCGCCTACTTCCTGCAAGAGCAGGACATGACCCGCTACGACGCGGTGAACTTCATCGCGCATGGCGTGGCGAAGGATCCGGAGTTTGGCGAAACGCGCCCGGTGTCGGGTGCCGAGGAAGAGGCCAAGGCCGAAGGGGCGACCCAGGCCGAAGCCAAGGATTCCGCGCTCGAGAAATACTGCGTGAACCTCAATGCGAAGTCCGAGAAAGGCGATGTCGACCCGCTGATCGGGCGCGAGCATGAGGTCGAGCGCTGCATTCAGGTCCTCTGCCGCCGCCGCAAGAACAACCCGCTTCTGGTGGGCGATCCCGGCGTGGGCAAGACCGCGATCGCGGAAGGCCTCGCGCTGAAGATCACCCGCGGGGAGACCCCGGAAATTCTCGCCAATTCGACGATCTACTCGCTGGATATGGGCGCACTGCTCGCCGGCACCCGCTATCGCGGTGACTTCGAAGAGCGCCTGAAGGCCGTGGTGAAGGAGCTTGAAGAGCATCCCGACGCGATCCTCTTCATCGATGAGATCCACACCGTGATCGGTGCGGGCGCGACCTCGGGTGGTGCCATGGATGCCTCGAACCTCCTGAAGCCCGCGCTTCAGGGCGGCAAGCTGCGCACCATGGGCTCTACCACCTACAAGGAGTTCCGCCAGCACTTCGAAAAGGACCGCGCGCTGAGCCGCCGGTTCCAGAAGATCGACGTGAACGAGCCCTCGGTGCCGGACTCCATCAAGATCCTGATGGGTCTGAAGCCCTATTTCGAGAAGCACCACGACATCCGCTACACCAACGACGCCATCAAGACGGCGGTGGAACTGTCGGCGCGCTATGTCCATGACCGCAAGCTGCCCGACAAGGCGATCGACGTGATCGACGAGGCGGGCGCGGCCCAACATCTCGTGGCCGAAAGCAAGCGGCGCAAGACCATCGGTCCGAAAGAGATCGAGGCGGTCGTCGCCAAGATCGCGCGGATCCCGCCGAAATCGGTCTCGAAAGACGATGCCGAAGTGCTCAAGGATCTCGAGAAGTCCCTCAAGCGCGTCGTGTTCGGCCAGGACAAGGCGATCGAGACGCTGTCCTCCGCGATCAAGTTGGCCCGTGCGGGTCTGCGCGAGCCGGAGAAGCCGATCGGCAACTACCTCTTCGCGGGTCCGACCGGTGTCGGCAAGACCGAGGTCGCCAAGCAGCTCGCCGATACGCTCGGCGTGGAACTGATGCGCTTCGACATGTCGGAATACATGGAGAAGCACGCGGTCTCGCGCCTGATCGGTGCGCCTCCGGGCTATGTCGGCTTCGATCAGGGGGGCATGCTGACCGACAGCGTCGACCAGCACCCGCATTGCGTGCTGCTGCTCGACGAGATCGAAAAGGCCCACCCGGATGTCTACAACATCCTGCTGCAGGTGATGGATCACGGGAAGCTCACCGACCATAATGGCCGGACCGTCGACTTCCGCAACGTGATCCTGATCATGACCTCGAATGCGGGCGCCGCCGAACAGGCGAAGACCGCAATCGGCTTTGGGCGCGATCGGCGCGAAGGCGAGGATATGGCCGCGATCGAGCGGACCTTCACGCCCGAGTTCCGCAACCGTCTGGACGCGGTGGTCAGCTTCGCGCCGCTACCGCGCGAGGTGATCTTGCAGGTGGTCGACAAGTTCGTGCTGCAACTCGAAGCGCAGCTCATCGACCGCAACGTCCATATCGAGCTCACCCCGGCCGCCGCTAATTGGCTCGCCGAGAAGGGCTACGATGACAAGATGGGCGCGCGTCCGCTGGGCCGGGTCATTCAGGAGCATATCAAGAAGCCGCTCGCCGAAGAGCTGCTCTTCGGCAAGCTCACGAAGGGCGGTGTCGCCAAGGTCTCGATCAAGGACGACAAGATCGTCATCAAGGTCGAGGAACCGGGCAAAAAGCGGATCTCCGGCTCCAAGCCGCGCCTGCTGACCGCCGAATGATCTAGGCCGTGCTCCGCGCGGTAGTGATAAGCCTTCTCGTCCCGGCCATGCCCTGCATGGCCGGGACTTTTCTATTTGACGCGCCGACGCTGCAAATGCCGGTCGACTGCACCCTTGGCCAGGATTGCTACATCCAGAATTACGTCGACCGCGACCCCGGTCCCGGCGCGCGCGATGCGGGTTGCGGCGGGCTGACCTATGACGGCCACAAGGGCACCGATTTCGCGCTCCTGACCGAAGCGCAGATGCAGGAGGGCGTGAAGGTGATCGCCGCCGCGCCGGGCCGGGTCGTCGCCACCCGCGACGGAGAGCCCGACGGGGCTTATGTCAGCGGACGAACGGTCGCGGGCAAGGAATGCGGCAACGGGATCGTCATCGATCTAGGACGCGGCTGGCAGACTCAGTATTGCCATCTGCGCGAAGGCTCGATTTCCGTTGCACGTGGCGCGCGGGTCGAGGCGGGCACCCCGCTCGGCCTCGTCGGCCAATCGGGTCAGGCGGAATTCCCGCATCTGCATCTGTCGCTGCGCCATGAGGGCACGGTCGTTGATCCCTTCGACCCTGAGATGCAGGACACCTGCGCGGCTGCCGCATCGCAGAGTCTCTGGTCCGATCCTTTCCCCTACACACCAAGCGGCTGGCTCGCGACCGGGTTCACCGCCGCACCGCCGCGCTTCAACGCGATCCTCGCCGGCGACCCCCTGCCGCCGCCCCGCGAAACCGGACCCGCCCTCATCTTCTGGGGCTACGGCTTCGGACTGCGTGCGGGAGACACGATCAGTTTCGAGATCACCGGCCCGGATGGGATCAGCATCAGTACGACCAGCGAGGTCGACGCACCCAAGGCCCGGTTCTTCCGCTATGTCGGCAAAAAGACCCCGCCTTACGGCTGGCCCAAAGGTCCCTACGCGGGCCAGATCGCGCTGCGCCGCGACGGCGCGGTGATCGCCCGTCGATCAGCCACCGCCCGGATCGAATGAACCTCAAGGGATCCGCGCGGCGGGGCCCGGCTGGCCCGAGGGTTTCTCCCCGGCCTTGGCCTTCTGCGCGGTCTCTTCCTCGAAGGCCTCGGGCGGCAGCAGCGAGATGATCCGCCCGCCCGGCTCGACCTTCATTTCGGCCGGGTCGATCACGAAGCGAAGGTCACCGCTCTTCGCCACGACCATCACGGGCTTCGCCTTGGGTCGCTTCTCGCGCCACCGGGCCAGCGTGTATTCCTCGGTGATCCGGGTCACGCGGAAGCGCCAGCCCTCGGCGAGCAGTGTCTCCCACCCCTCGAGCGTGCGCCCCTCACCAAAGCGGCGCCCACCGAGCTGCGTCGGCAGCGCGTGGCGTTCGCGATCGTCCTTCTGGCGCGGCACCTGCCAGACCTTGTCGCGGCCCAGCTCGGGCGCGAGATCGGTCGCGACAAGCGTGTTATAGGCGTCGTTGTCGGTCGCGGCGAGCAGGGTCGAATAAGCCATCAGCTCGACCTTGTCCTCCGCCGCCTCGCCCAGAATGTCGCCGTAGAAAGTCTTGAGCCCATTGGCGCGGGGCCGGATCAGATGCGCATGGTTCGGATCGGTGATCAGCACCGGCACCTCGGCCTTGTTCAGCGTCTCGGCCAGCGCCGACGTGAAGCGCGAGCCGCCCACGATCAGCAGCCCCGGCTTGTCGGCATTGGCCAGTCCCAGCTTCCGCGCCAGCGGCGCCAAGGTGAAGCCGTGCACGATCACAGTCACCAGCACCAGTACGAAGGCCAGCGGCCCGATGCGCAGCCCGTCGGCCACCCCGATCTCGGCCAGACGCTGACCGAAAAGGCCCGCAACCGCCACGAGCACCACCCCGCGCGGGCCGGTGAAGGCGATCAGCAGGCGCTCGTTGCGCGGCAGGCCCGTCCCTATCAGCGAAATCAGCACCGTCATCGGGCGGGCCACCAGCACCACCAGGACGACGAACAACAGCGCGTGCCAGTCGAGGGCGGCCAGCTGGTCGATCTCGATATTCGCGGCGAGCAGGATGAACACGCCCGAGACCAGAAGCACCGTCGCATGCTCCTTGAACCGGCGCAGCTCCTCGTAGGAGGGCAAATCGGCATTTCCGATCACCAGCCCCATCACCGTCACTGCGAGCAGCCCGCTTTCATGCAGCACGTAATCGGTCACCGCGAAGGTCGCCAAAAGGGTCGCGAACAGCACCGGGACTTTCATGAATTCCGGCACCCATCCGCGCGAGAAGCTGCGCGCGATGCCCCAGCCGACCGCGCCGCCGATCGCCGCGGCAAAGCCGATCCCGAGCGCGAGATGCCAGACCGCCTCGCCCATCGGCAGGTTGGAGCGCAGCGTGAAAACCACCTCGAAGGCCAGAACCGCCGCCAGCGCGCCGATCGGGTCGTTCACGATGGCTTCCCATTGCAGCAGCCGTGCGGGGCGGCGGGCGAGTTTCGCCGTGCGCAGAAGCGGCGCGATCACCGTCGGGCCGGTAACGACCATGATGCCGCCGAAGACCGCCGCGCTTTCCCAACTCAGCCCCGCGCCCCAGACGAGCGCGAGTGCCGAGAGAAACCAGCCAAGCGGCGCGCCGATGAAGACAAGCCGCCTGACCCCGGTTTTCGCGTCGCCCAGACGGTGAAAATCCAGCGAGAACCCGCCCTCGAACAGGATCACCGCCACCGCGAGCGCGATCAACGGGCTCAGCAGCTCACCGAAGTCGCGGCTCGGGTTCAAAAGCCCGGTCGCTGGACCCGCAATAAGCCCTGCGACCAGCATGATCACGATGGCCGGAAGGCGCATCCGCCATGCCAGCCATTGCGCGCCGACACCGCAAACACCTACCAGCGCAAAGGCCAATACCGGGCCGAGACCCGCCGATTCCGCGACTGCCATATCTGTCCCTCGTCACACTTCGGGATCAAACCCCGTTCAGAAGGTCAGGTTCCGTGCCCCTTTGCAAGAGCCCCTTGCCATAGGAGCGTCCCGCCCGCCGGTTAGTGGCCCTACCCTGAAAAGATTGACCTTTGCGTCGCAATCCGGTACGCCGCAGCCAAGCTCCGTAATCCGGCGGGGCTCTTCCTGGGCGCCCGGTTCCTCAAGCGCCCGATAGCGGCCCCGCCCGATGCGGGTCGCGACAGGACGCGATTAAAGGTAAACCAAGGATACCCATGACGAAATTCACCGATCTGAAGCTGGACCCGAAGGTCCTTTCCGCCGTTGTCGACGCTGGCTACGAAGAGCCGACGCCCATTCAGGCTGGCGCCATTCCGCCCGCACTTGAGGGCAAGGACGTGCTCGGCATCGCGCAGACCGGCACCGGCAAGACCGCCAGCTTCACCCTGCCGATGCTGACGCTGCTGCGTCGGGGCCGCGCCCGCGCCCGGATGCCGCGCTCGCTCGTGCTGTGCCCGACGCGCGAATTGGCAGCGCAGGTCGCCGAGAACTTCGACCTCTACGCCAAGAACACCAAGCTCACCCGCGCGCTGCTGATCGGCGGCGTATCGTTCGGAGAGCAGGACAAGCTGATCGACAAGGGCGTCGACGTGCTGATCGCGACGCCGGGCCGCCTGCTCGACCATTTCGAGCGCGGCAAGCTGATCCTGACCGACGTGAAGGTCATGGTCGTGGACGAGGCCGACCGGATGCTCGACATGGGGTTCATCCCCGATATCGAACGCATCTTCCAGCTGACGCCCTTCACGCGCCAAACTCTGTTCTTCTCGGCCACGATGGCGCCCGAGATCGAGCGGATCACCAACACCTTCCTGCATGCGCCGGTGCGCATCGAAGTGGCGCGTCAGGCGACGACGGGCGCGAATATCACCCAGAAGCTGATCGAGATCGAACCGGCGCGCCGCGACCAGACCGCGAAAGCCAAACGCGAATTGCTGCGCGCGGTGATCGAGGCCGAGGGCGAGGCCTGCACCAATGCGATCGTCTTCTGCAACCGCAAGGTCGACGTGGATATCGTTGCGAAAAGCCTGCAGAAATACGGCTTCGACGCGGCCCCGATCCATGGCGATCTCGACCAGAGCCAGCGCACGCGCACGCTCGAGAGTTTCCGCGATGGCAAGCTGAAGCTGCTGATTGCCTCTGACGTCGCCGCGCGCGGCCTCGACGTGCCTTCGGTGAGCCACGTGTTCAACTACGACCTGCCGATGCATGCCGAGGACTATGTCCACCGGATCGGCCGCACCGGTCGCGCGGGCCGCAAGGGCACGGCGATCTCGATCGCGGTCCCCTCGGACGAGAAATTCCTCGGCCAGATCGAAAGCCTCGTCGAGCAGGAAATCCCGCGCGCCGAGCCGCCGGAAGGGTTCGAGCTGTCCGAAGGTGCGAAGCAGCCCGCGCGCAAGCGCGAGGACTCCAAGGGCGGTCGTTCGCGTGGCGGGCGCAGCCGCGATCGCGGCGGGCGTGGCTCGAAACGCGAGCGCAGCGAAGAGACGCAGCAACCGCAGATCGCCGCGCCGCAAGAGCAAAAAGAAGTTCCCAAGACCGAGGCTCAACCCGAAGAGGCTCGCAGCGAGCCCCAGGAGACCGCGAGCGCGCCGAAATCGCAGCCCCGCGATCAGGGTAATGACGAAGGCAACGCACGCCGCTCCCGCGGGGGCCGCAACCGTCGCGAGCGTGAGAACGAAGTGGTGGGCATGGGCGACCACGTCCCGGACTTCCTCACCGTTTCCTTCCGCCCCGGCGCGATCGAAGAGACCGCCGAGGACAGCGCGGACAGCTGACGCTTTCGTATTGGTAAAAGTATCCCCGCCGGAGGCGTCCTCCGGCGGGGTTTTTCTTTGTCTCTGAGGATGGAGCGATGCCCTACCCGTTCGCGAGTCCGCGCCATTGACGGCGCGGACTCGCGCTCACTCGGTCAGACGGCTCGTGACGACGATCACTTCGGGCTTCTTGCCAATCTCTTCCATCGCGACCTGACGGGCGATACGGCGCAGGCCCTCGTCCAGCTTGTCGTCATTGCTCAGGATCTTGACCGGCGCGCGCTCAAGATATTCGGTCATCTCGTCCTCGATCGTCTCGGCCAGCGGCGCGCCGGAGCGGCCCAGTTTCGGCAAGCCGTTCAGCTCGACCCAGGGCTCGCCCAGCGGCTGGTCCTGCTCGTCGAGGATCACCGTCACGAGGCACAAGCCGTTCAGCGCCATGCGCATCCGGTCGCGCACCACGCCGTCCAACGCGCCGATCTGCACCGAACCGTCGAGATAGGTGCGGCCCGCTTCGATATATTCGACGACTTTCGGCACCTCGCCGGTCAGGTCGATCATCGTGCCGTTCGTCGCGACTTCCGACGCGATGCCCTTGTCCGCGGCCAGCTTCGCATGTTCGCGCAGGTGGCGATGCTCGCCATGCATCGGGATCAGCATCTTCGGCGCGATCAGTTCGTGCACCGCTTCAAGATCGGGGCGGTTGGCGTGGCCCGAGACGTGATAGAGCCCGCCGTGATCGTCTACCACGTCGACTCCCATCTCGGAGAAGGCGTTCATGATCCGGATCACGCCGCGCTCGTTGCCCGGGATCGTCTTCGAGGAGAACAGGAACGTGTCCCCCTCCTTCATCTCGAGCCCCAGGTACTTGCCGCGGCTCAGCTGGGCCGAGGCAGCGCGTCGTTCGCCCTGGGAGCCGGTCACGATCAGCATCAGGTTCTGGCGCGGCACGTCAGTCGCCTCTTCCGCCGAGATCGTGCCGGGCATGCCTTTCAGCACGCCGGTTTCCTCGGCGACCGAGACCATGCGCTTCATCGCACGCCCCAGCAGGCAGACTGACCGACCCGCGGCTTTGCCCGCTTCGGCAAGCGTCTTCAGGCGCGCCACGTTCGAGGCGAAGGTGGTCGCGACGACCATGCCGGTCTGCGCGCGGATGAGTTCCGAGATCGGCTCGGCCAAAGTGGCCTCCGAGCGGCCCGGCAGCGGGGAGAAGACGTTTGTGGAATCGCTCACCAGAACCTTCACGCCTTCGCCTTCCTTGGCAATGGCATGCCACATTTCGGGGTCGAAGGGCTCGCCGACGATCGGGTTGCCGTCGAGCTTGAAGTCGCCCGTATGCACGACGCGGCCCGCAGGTGTGTCGATGATGAGGCCGGAGCTTTCGGGGATCGAATGCGAGATCGGAACGAATTGCACCTTGAACGGGCCGGCCTCGATCACCTTCGGGCGCGGCTCGACGATCTGGATCGTCTCGGGCGGGATGCCCGCCTCTTCCAGCTTCAGCTGGCCGATCCGACCGGTGAAAGCGCGCGCGTAGACCGGCTTGCGCAGCTTGTTCCAGACATGCGGCAGCGCGCCGATGTGGTCCTCATGCGCGTGGGTGATGAAGATCGCGTCGATGCGGTCGGCATTCGCTTCCAGCCATTCGAGATCGGCGAAGATCAGGTCGACGCCGGGCGTGCCGTCCATATCCGGGAAAGTCACGCCCAGATCGACAACGATCAGCCGCTCTTTCCCCTCTGGGCCGTAGCCGTAGACATAGGCGTTCATGCCGATTTCGCCGGCACCGCCGAGGGGGAGGTAGATCAGTCTGTCACTCACGCGGGAAGGTCCTTGTTATAGTCGTTGAGGAGGCGAAGGCCGTGCATGGTAAGGTCGTATTCCACACTGTCAAACAGGTCGAACCCCTGACTGAACAGCTCTGCCAGACCGCCGGTCGCGATGACTTTCATCGGTCGGTCCCGCTCGAGCCGGATTTGGCGCACGACGCCTTCGACGAGGCCGATATAGCCCCAGAAAACGCCCGATTGGATACAGGCGACGGTGTTGGTGCCGATCGCCTTCTCGGGCATCGTCACATCGACATGAGGTAGGGCGGCCGCGGAGGCGTGCAACGCCTCGAGCGACAGGTTGACGCCGGGTGCGATCACCCCGCCGATATAGGCCCCGTCGGAGGCGACCACGTCGAAAGTGGTCGCAGTACCGAAATCGACGACGACGATATCGCCGCCATGCCGGTCATAGCCCGCAACCGTGTTCACGAGGCGATCCGGCCCGACGGTCGTGCCCGGATCGACGCGGGGCTCCACCGGCAGGCGGCATTCGGGCTTGCCGACGACCAACGGGCGGCAGTTGAAGTAACGGTTAGACAGAACCCGCAGGTTGAAGACCACCCGCGGCACAGTCGAGGAGATGATGACCTCGGTGATCGCGCCTGCGATCTCCTGCACGCGCATCATGCCCGACAGCCAGAGGAAATATTCGTCCGCAGTTCGCTGGTGATTGGTTTCCATCCGCCAAGTGGCGATGAAATCCGTCCCGTTCCAGACCGAGAAGACGGTGTTGGTGTTGCCGCAGTCGATGCAGAGAAGCATGGCTCCCCCCTTCCGCTCAGAAAAAGATATCCGCCGCCGAGATGGCACGGCGGCCCTCGGGCGTCGTCAGGATCAGCGCGCCGGTCTGGTCAATCGTCTCGAAGGTGCCGCGATAGGTTTCGCCGCCGACGCGTGCGGTGATTTCTTCGCCCAGACGCGCCGCCCGCGCGAGCCACGCATTGCGGATCGCGTCGAAGCCGTAATCGCGGAACTGTCGATCATAATGATCGAAGGCCTGCGCCAGCATCGGCAGGAAGTCGACCGGAGCGATCTGCATCCCGGTCTCGCCCAGCAGGCTGACCGGCGCCATCGCCTCGGGCTCGATCTCGGACCGCTCGGGGGCCACTGCGAGGTTCACGCCGATGCCAACCGCGATTGTCTCTGCGCCCTGCAGGCTCTCGAGCAGGATGCCCGCGACTTTGCCGCCGTTCAGCAGCACGTCATTGGGCCATTTGATGGTCAGCCGCGCATGCGGTCCCGCGACATGCGCGAGCGCGGCCTCCAACGCGAGTGCCGCGACGAAGGAATAGAGCGCGGCATGAGCCAGCCCGCCTTCGGGCCGCATCACCAGAGTCGCCGAGAAATTGCCGGATGGCGCGCGCCACGCCCGCCCGCGCCTGCCGCGCGCGGCGGTCTGCTCATGCGCGAAGATCCAGGCTGAACCGGAGAGGCCCGGCGCTAGCCGGGCCGCTTCATCCATGGTGCTATCGACCGAGGGCAGGACGTGTCGCGCCACGCCCTCGGGCCAGTCATCGCGCTCAGTTGACAAGAGCCGCCGCCGCAGCCTGGGCCGCGCCCTCGATGCCGAAGAGGTTGAAGATGCCGATCAGCATCGCCAGCGCCGAAACCACCAGAAGGCCCCACTGGATCGCGGGCATCCGATTGTCGAGCGGATCCGTCTCCTTGCCGAAATACATGTAGAACACGATCCGCAGGTAGTAGAAGGCCGCCACAACCGACGCGATCACGCCCAGCAGCACGAGCCAGATATAGCCCGCATGCAGCGCCGCTTCGAGCACCGCAAACTTGGCGAAAAAGCCCAGCATCGGCGGCACACCGGCGAGGGAGAACAGCAGCACCAGCATCGCCAACGCCTTGACCGGGGCCTGACGGGCGTATTGATTGAGCGCCTTGAGTTCGGTCACCGGCTGGCCGTCACGCTCCATCGAAAGCATGAAGGCGAAGACGCCGACATTCATCGTCACGTAGATCGCCATGTAGGTCAGCATCGATTGCACACCCTCGACCGTGCCCGCCGAGAGGCCCAGCAACACGTAGCCCATATGGGTGATCGAGGAATAGGCCATCAGGCGCTTGATGTTCGACTGACCGATCGCCGCGACCGAGCCCCAGACCATCGACAGGCCCGCGAGCAGCGCGAGGATCTGGCCCCACTCCGCCGGCACCTGGCCGAAGGCGTCGAAGACGAGACGGGCGATCAGCGCCATCGCGGCGATCTTCGGCGCCGTTGCGAAGAAGGCGGTGACCGGCGTGGGCGAGCCCTCGTAGACGTCGGGCGTCCACATGTGGAACGGCACTGCCGAGACCTTGAAGGCGAGACCGGCGATCAGGAAGACCATGCCGAACAGTAGGCCGATCGGCAGGTGACCGGCTTGCACGACCCCGATGATGCCCGCGAATTGCGTGGTGCCCGCGAAGCCGTAGGTCAGCGAAGCGCCGTAGAGCAGGATGCCCGAGGACAGCGCGCCAAGGACGAAATACTTCAGACCCGCTTCCGAGCTCTTCTCGCTCTCGCGGCGCAGCGCGGCCACGATGTAGAGCGCGAGCGATTGCAGCTCGAGCCCCATGTAGAGCGACATGAGGTTGCCCGCCGAAACCATCATCATCATGCCGATGACGGCCAGCGTCGCGAGGATCGGGTATTCGAAGCGCAGCAGGCCGCGGCGCTGCATGTAATCGGTGCCCATCGCGAGCACCAGCGCGGCCGCGATCAGGATCATCACCTTGGTGAAGCGCGAGAACGCGTCGTCGATGAAGAGGCCGCCGAAGGCCTCATGCGAGCCCACCTCGGCCAGGCCGATCCAGGCCGCGATCACCAGCATGACGCCGGAGGTGATCCACAGCAGCGTCGGCGCAAGCTTGTCCTTGCCGAACCACACACCCGCGAGCAGGGCCACCATCGCGTAGACGGCGAGCAAAAACTCCGGAAGGACGATCGAGAAATCCGCAGAAGTCATCCCTCAGCTCCTCAGTGTTCGACCAGGTCGGACAGATACGTGTCCGGCAAGGCATCATGATAGTTCTGGACGAGTTGCGTCACCGACGGCCCGATGATGTTGGTCACCAGATCGGGGTAGACGCCAAGGATCAGAGTCATCGCCACCAGCGGCGCGAAGATCCACTTCTCGCGCGTGGTGAGATCGGTGATCGAGCGCAGGCTCTCCTTGATCAGGTCGCCGAAGACGACCCGGCGATAGAGCCAGAGCGCGTAGGCGGCCGAGAGGATCACGCCGGAGGTCGCGAACATCGCGGCCCAGGTGTTGACCTGGAACGTCCCGGCGAGCGTCAGGAATTCCCCGACGAAGTTACCGGTACCCGGCAGCCCCACATTGGCCATGGTGAAGAACATGAAGATCGTCGCATAGGCCGGCATCCGCTTGACGAGGCCGCCATAGGCGTCGATCTCGCGGGTGTGCATTCGTTCGTAGATGACGCCGACCAGAAGGAACAGCGCGCCCGAGACGAAGCCGTGCGAGACGACGAGGAAGATCCCGCCCTCGATGCCCTGCTGCGTCCCCGAGAAGATCCCGAGCAGCACATAGGCCATGTGCGCGACCGAGCTATACGCGATGACGCGTTTGATATCGGTCTGCACCAGCGCCACCAGCGAGGTCCAGATGATCGCGATCACCGCGAGCCACATCGCCCAGGGGCCCACCACGATGTTGCCCACCGGGAACATCGGCAGCGAGAAGCGCAGGAAGCCGTAATCAGCCAGTTTCAGCAGGATCGCGGCCAGCACGACCGAACCGGCGGTCGGGGCCTGAACGTGCGCTGCGGGAAGCCAGGTATGCACCGGCCAGAGCGGCATCTTGATCGCGAAGGAGATGAAGAAGCCGATCCACAGCAGCGTTTGCACCCCGCCGGGGATCGATATCCCCAGAACATCCACCGGTGTGTATGGGAACTCGTAGACGAGTAGCCCCGGCATGTCCGTCGTTCCGGTGTGGAAGTAGATGTAGATGATCGACACCAGCATGAAGACCGAGCCGAAGAAGGTATAGAGGAAGAACTTGAACGCGGCGTAGACGCGCTGCTTGCCCCCCCAGATGCCGATGATCAGGAACATCGGGATCAGGCCTGCTTCGAAGAACAGGTAGAACAGCACCAGATCGAGCGTGACGAAGGTGCCCACCATCAGCGTCTCGAGGACGAGGAAGGCGATCATATATTCCTTCACGCGGTCGGTGACGTTCCAGCTGCCGATGATCACCAGCGGCATCATGAACGTGGTCAGCATCACGAAGAGGATCGACAGCCCGTCGACACCCACGCGGTACTGGAAGCCCATGATCCAGGAGTATTTCTCCATGAACTGGAAGCCGGTGTTGGACGGGTCGAACCCGGCCAGCAGGAACAGCGAGATCAGGAAAGTGACCGAAGTCGCGGTCAGCGCCACCCATTTCGCGTTGCGGTCCGCCTCGGGCGAGCCGCCACGCAGAACCAGCGCGAGGATCAGCGCCGCCACGGCGGGCGTGAAGATGACGATGGAAAGAAGGTGTTGCATCAGTTCGCCCCCCCGTTGAGGACGACCCAGAGCATGAGACCGACGATCCCGATCACCATGGCGAAGGCGTAGTGGAACAGATAGCCCGATTGCATCCTGTTAAGGAACCTCGTGAATGTCGGGACGATGCCAACGGCCATACCGTCGATGACCCGGTCAATCGAGCCCTCGTCCCCTTTCTTCCAGAATTGATAGCCGAACCAGAGCGCCGGGCGCATGAAGACACGCTCGTACAGCTCGTCGAAATACCACTTGTTAAGCAGGAAGCTGTAGAGCCCGGGTTGGGCTTCAGCCATCCGCCGCGGCAGGCTCACATCCTTGATGTAGAACATCCAGGCGACAAGCAGCCCGGCCAGCATCGCCACGAAGGGCGATACCTTGACCCAGGCCGGCGCGTGGTGCGCCTTGTCGATCACCTCGTTCTCCTGCCCCATGTAGATGGAGCCCTGAGGTGCGACACCCGGATACTCGATGACCGCGGTCGAGGCGCCGACGCTCGGCGAGGTCTTGGCCTCGTCCATCAGCTCGGCCTCGGCCTGCTGTTCGGACATGTTCGGATCCGGCACCGGCGGCGTTTCACCCTGCCCTGCGGCATGGCTTGCCTCGCCCGACTGCGCGGCTTCGCCACTCGTCGCGTGCCCGGCATCCGCCGTCTGCTCGGCATGCGCGGGAAGCCCGAAGAACTTCACCAGCTTCGCGTGATCGCCGAAGAAGACGTTGTACCAGATCATGCCGGCGAAGATCGCGCCGAAGGACAGTACGACCAGCGGCACCGTCATGACCCACGGGCTCTCCTTGGCGTGATCATGCGCATGATGATCGCCGCGCGGCTTGCCGAAGAAGGTCATGAAGATCAGGCGCCACGAATAGAAGGACGTGAAGGCCGCCGCGATGACCAGAAGCCAGAAGGCATAGCCAGCACCCGAGCCGCCCCAGACGCTCTCAATGATCGCGTCTTTCGACAGGAAGCCTGCGAAACCGATATGGGTGAAGGGAACGCCGACACCGGTGATCGCCAGCGTGCCGAAGATCATCGCCCAGAAGGTCAGCGGCACCTTTTTGCGAAGGCCACCGTAGTTGCGCATGTCCTGCTCGTGGTGCATCGCGGTGATCACCGAGCCTGCCGAAAGGAACAGCAGCGCCTTGAAGAAGGCGTGGGTCAGCAGGTGGAACATCGCCACCGAATAGACGCCGACGCCCGCGGCCGCGAACATGTAGCCCAGCTGCGAACAGGTCGAATAGGCGATAACGCGCTTGATGTCGTTCTGCACCAGACCCACGGTCGCTGCGAAGAAGGCGGTCGAGGCGCCGATGACGACGATGAAGGTCTGCGTATGCGGCGCGTATTCGTAGACCGGCGACATCCGGCAGACGAGGAACACACCCGCGGTCACCATGGTCGCGGCGTGGATCAGCGCCGACACCGGCGTCGGGCCTTCCATCGCGTCCGGCAACCATGTGTGCAGGAAGAGCTGCGCCGATTTGCCCATCGCACCGATGAACAGAAGGAAGGCACAGAGCTCGACCGCGTTCCAGTTCCCCCAGAGGAAGTCCAGGCTCGTTTCGGACAAGGCCGGGGCCGCAGAGAAGACGTCGTCCATCTTCAGCGAACCGGTCATGTAGAACAGACCGAACAGCCCGAGCAGGAAGCCGAAATCGCCGATACGGTTCATGATGAAGGCTTTCATCGCCGCCGCATTGGCCGAAGGCTTCTTGTAGTAGAAGCCGATCAGCAGATACGAGGCGAGACCCACGCCTTCCCAGCCGAAGAACATCTGCAGCAGGTTGTCCGAGGTCACCAGCATCAACATGGTGAAGGTGAAGAAGGACAGGTAGGCGAAGAAGCGCGCCTTGTAATTCTCGCCCTTCCCTTCGTCGAAATTCTCGTCATGGGCCATGTAGCCCCACGAGTAGAGATGCACGAGCGAGGAGACCGTCGTCACCACGATCAGCATGATCGCGGTCAGCCGGTCCATCCGGATCGCCCATGCGACGTCGAGGTCGCCCGAGGTGATCCAGTTCATGACATGGATGTGCTGCGTCTGATCGCCCAGCGTGAGAAAGACGATCCAGCTGAGCGCGGCGGCGAGGAACAGAAGGCCCGTGGTCAGGACCATCGCGCCCTTTTCGCCGATCACCCGCCAGCCGAAGCCACCAAGGATCGCACCGACCAGCGGCGCAAAGAGAATGATCGTTTCCATCGTCCCTTATCCCTTCATCACGTTGACGTCTTCGACCTCGATCGAGCCGCGGTTGCGGAAGAAGACCACGAGGATCGCAAGGCCGATCGCGGCCTCGGCTGCCGCAACGGTCAGCACGAAGAGAGTGAAGATCTGTCCGACGAGGTCATCCAGATAGGCCGCGAAGGCCACCAGGTTGATATTCACCGCCAACAGCATGAGTTCGATCGACATCATGATGACGATCACGTTCTTGCGGTTCACGAAGATCCCGAAAATGCCGATCACGAACAGCGCGGCAGCCACGCCAAGGTAATGTTCCAATCCGATCATGCGTTCACCCTCGTTTCCGAACTCGCGTTTTTCGCTTGCTTTTGTTCGCTCACAGCCCCTGCCCCGGTTTGACGTCCACCATTTCCATCGTCTTGGACGGATCGCGATGCATCTGCGCGATGACGTTCTGGCGCTTGACGTTGGTGCGATGGCGCAGCGTCAGCAGGATCGCCCCGATCATCGCCACCAGCAGGATCAGGCCCGCCGTTTGGAAGAGGTAGAGGTATTTGTCATAGACGAGCAGACCGATCGCCTGCGCGTTGGTCATGCCCTCGGGCACCGGATCGGCACGGAGGTTTTCCGCCATGCCGGAGGTCTGCCACGCCCCGAAGGCGATGCCCAGCTGCACCAGCATGATGACCGCGATCAGAAGACCCAGCGGCATGTAGCGCGCCAACTCCCCCTTGAGCGCGGCGAAATCGATGTCGAGCATCATCACCACGAAGAGGAAGAGCACCGCGACCGCGCCGACATAGACGATGATCAGCAGCATTGCGACGAATTCCGAGCCCAGAAGCACGAAAAGCCCCGCCGCCGACAGGAAGGTCAGGATCAGCCAGAGCACCGAGTGGACCGGGTTCTTGGAAATCACCACCATGAAGCCCGCGACCAACGCCGTAATGGCGAAAAGGTAGAAGGCGAAAGCAAACACCGTCATTCGTTCTCTCCCGAATTCTCGTCGAAGACCGATTGCGCGATCTCGAGCGCGCGGGTCATGGCGGGCACCCCGCCGAACATGCTCATCTGAAAGATCACCTCGGCGATCTCGCGTTGCGTGGCCCCGGCCTCGAGCGCGTGGCGGATCGTCAGGCGCAGCTGCGAGTCCGCCTGCGCGCCCAGCACCGTGAGCGCCGCAATCGTCACCAGAAGCCGGGTCCGGCTGTCGAGCCCTTCACGGTTGAAGGTCTTGCCGAACCACATCTCCATCATGTCCTTGGACATGGTGGGGAAGAGCTTCTCCATCGCAGCCGGGTTGAAACTTTCCAGCGCCGGATTGAACAGCCGGGCCATCTCGGCCGACTGCTCCATCATCGTGCTGAAGAGTTTCGAAAAATCGTCGGTCATCTGTAAGGCGCATCCAGTTCGAGGTTGCGTGCGATCTCGGCTTCCCAACGGGCCCCGTTCTCGAGGAGCTTCTGCTTGTCGTAGAACAGCTCCTCGCGGGTCTCGGTCGAGAATTCGAAATTCGGACCTTCGACGATCGCATCGACCGGGCAGGCTTCCTGACAGAAGCCGCAATAGATGCATTTCGTCATGTCGATATCATAGCGCGTCGTGCGGCGCGAACCGTCGGCGCGGGGTTCCGCGTCGATCGTGATCGCCTGCGCCGGGCAGATCGCCTCGCACAGTTTGCACGCGATGCAGCGCTCTTCCCCGTTGGGGTAGCGGCGCAGGGCGTGCTCGCCGCGGAAGCGCGGCGAAAGCGGACCCTTCTCGTGGGGGTAGTTCAGCGTGGGTTTCGGCGCGAAGAAATAGCGCATCCCCAGACCGAAGCCTTTGATGAAGTCCACCAGCAGGAAATACTTGGCAGCGCGGTTATAGTCGAAAGCCATCTATCAGCTCCCCATCGCCCAGCGGGCCCAGAAGTGCCCGAAGATTTCGAATTTCGCGAGGAAGGCGATGATCACCACCCAGGCCAGCGACAGCGGCAGGAAGACTTTCCAGCCAATCCGCATAAGCTGGTCGTAGCGGTAGCGCGGCACGATCGCCTTCACCATCGCGAACATGAAGAAGAAGAACACCATCTTGGCGAACATCCACAGCACCCCGTCGGGCAGCCCCGGGATCGGGGACAGCCAGCCGCCGAAGAACAGGATCGACATCAGCGCGCACATCAGCCAGATCGCGATATATTCGCCGGCCATGAACAGCAGATACGGGGTCGAGCTGTATTCAACCATGAAGCCCGCGACGAGTTCGGATTCCGCTTCCGGAAGGTCGAAGGGCGGGCGATTGGTTTCGGCCAGCGCCGAAATGAAGAACAGCGCCACCATCGGCAGGTGCGGCAGCCAGTACCAGCCCAACAGGCCCCAGCCGGTATCCTGCGCGCGCACGATGTTCGACAGGTTGAGCGAGCCGGTCGAGATCACGACGCCGATGATGATCAGGCCGATCGAGACTTCGTAGGAGATCATCTGCGCCGCGGAACGCAGCGAACCGAGGAACGGGTATTTCGAGTTCGACGCCCAGCCGCCCATGATCACGCCATACACCTCGAGCGAGGAAGCCGCGAAGACGAACAGAAGTGCGACGTTGATATCGGCGAGCACCCAACCGTCGGCAAACGGGATCACCGTGAAGGTCAGCAGCGCCAGCACGAAGCTCAGGATCGGGGCGAGGAAATAGACGAACTTGTCGGCGCCCGCCGGCACGACGATTTCCTTGACCACGTATTTCAGCGCATCCGCGAAGGTCTGCATCAGGCCCCACGGCCCGACGACGTTCGGCCCGCGCCGCATCTGCACGGCAGCCCAGATCTTGCGGTCGCCATAGACCAGCCAGATCATCGAAAGCATCACGAAGGCGATAACCGCCAAGCTCTGCAGAACGATCAGCAGGAAGATCCCGAAAGGTGTCGTGAAGAATTCAGCCATGATGTCCCACTCTCTTCATACGGTCGGAATGCCGCGATCCTTGCAATCGGCGACGGTCACTTCCGCGTCGATCGTCTTGAGTCCCTGCGGCAAGGCGGGCGAGATGGTGTAGACCGCATCTGCCCGCCAGATGCCACCCTCTTCAGTCACATTCGTGCGCACATGGCGCGCAAATCCATAGCCACGCACCAGCGCGTATTGCGCAGCTGCGCATTGGGCATAATCGGTCGCCGCTTTCTCGCTGGCGCCCTCGCCCGAGACACGCGCGCGGATCTCCACCAGATCGCTGTCGAGGAGCCGCGTTTCGGTGCCCCGATAGACCGGCTTGACCGCGCTATCCCCCTGCGCCCCGCCGGTCGGCGTGCACGCCGCCAGCCCGGCCAGAAGGCCGGGAGCGAGCGGTGCGATATTGGGCAGGGTCTGCATCATCCGTCTCAATCTCACTCGGCGGCCACCGGCGCTTCGGCCCGCGCTTTCGCGAGGCTGGCGCATTCGCCCATCACCACGGAGGCCCGTGCTATCGGATTGGTCAGGTAGAATTCGCGGATCGGCAGGCGGAAGGTGGCTTTGCCCATGTCGCGCGGCTCGATCGCCTGCACTTCGTTCTCCACGACCTGATCGACCTGCGCCAGATGCGGCACCGCCTCGACCATTGCGCGGCGCAGACCTGCAAGCGTGTCCCAGGGCTGCTTGGCGTCCAGCTCAGCCGAAAGCGCGCGCAGGATCGCCCAGTTCTCTTTCGCCTCGCCCGGCGGGAAGGCCGCGCGGAAGGCAAGCTGCGGACGGCCTTCGGTGTTCACGAAGAGGCCGTTTTCTTCCGTGTAGGCCGCGCCCGGCAAGATAACGTCGGCGCGGTTGGCTCCGCGGTCGCCGTGGCTGCCCTGATAGATCACGAAGGGACCGCCCTCGGCGCGCGGGGTGATCTCCACCTCGTCGGCGCCCATGTTGTAGATGACTTCTGCGCCGTCGATGGCCGCGAGCAGACCGCCCTCGGTCACTGCGCCCACATCCATCGCGCCGACACGGGCCGCAGCGGTATGCAGCACCATGAACTTGGCGTTGGAATTCTCGGCCAGCTTCATCGCATGGGCCAGAACCGCCTCGCCATCGGCTTCATTCAGAGCGCCCTGCCCGATGATGACGACCGTGTTCTTGGCCTTCGTCTCATCCGAGATCGTCTTGGAGGACAGCTCGGCCAGCGCGGCGCGGTCGGTGCCGACATGCTCATAGTCATAGGTCAGGTCGCAGGCTTCACCGACGAGACCGACGTTCGCGCCCTTGGCCCAGGCCTTGCGGATGCGGGCGTTCAGAACGGGTGCTTCCACGGCCGGGTTCGCGCCGATGATCTGCACCATCTCGGCGTTGTCGAGATCCGCGATTGTCGCGTTGCCCACATAGCCGTAGCGGTTGCCGATCGGCAGGCGCGCGCCATCGGTGCGGCATTCGACTTTGCCGCCCAGACCTTCGATCAGCTGCTTGAGAGAGAAGGCTGCCTCGGTCGAGACGAGATCGCCGACGAGACCAGCGACTTTCTTGCCCTTCATCGCTTCGGCGGCGGCGCTCAGCGCCTCGCCCCAGCTTGCGGGCTTCAGCTTGCCGTCGACGCGGACGTAAGGCCGGTCGAGACGCTGGCGGCGCAGGCCGTCCCAGACGAAGCGGGTCTTGTCGGAGATCCACTCCTCGTTCACGTCGTCATTGTTGCGCGGCAGGATGCGCATCACTTCGCGTCCCTTGGTATCGACGCGGATGTTGGAGCCCACGGCGTCCATCACGTCCACGGTCTCGGTCTTGGTCAGTTCCCACGGACGCGCGGTGAAGGCGTAGGGCTTCGAGACCAGCGCGCCCACCGGGCACAGGTCGATGATGTTGCCCTGCATGTTCGAGTCGAGCGTCATGTTCAGGTAGTTCGCGATCTCCGCGTCCTCGCCCCGGCCGGTCTGGCCCATCTGGGTGATGCCCGCGACTTCGGTGGTGAAGCGCACGCAGCGGGTGCAGGAGATGCAGCGCGTCATGTGCGTCTCGACCAGCGGGCCGAGGTTCAGCTCGGTCGCGGCGCGCTTGGGCTCACGGTAACGGCTGAAGTCCACCCCGTAAGCCATTGCCTGGTCTTGCAAATCGCATTCGCCGCCCTGGTCGCAGATCGGGCAGTCGAGCGGGTGGTTGATGAGCAGAAACTCCATCACCCCCTCGCGGGCCTTCTTGACCATCGGCGAATTTGTCTTGATCACCGGCGGCGCCCCTTCCGGCCCCGGGCGCATGTCGCGCACCTGCATCGCGCAGGAGGCGGCGGGCTTCGGCGGGCCGCCCACGACTTCCACCAGACACATCCGGCAGTTGCCTGCGATGGACAGACGTTCGTGGTAGCAGAACCGCGGGATCTCGATCCCCGCCTGCTCGCACGCCTGGATCAGCGTGAGGTTCGGATCGACCTCGACCTCGTTCCCGTCGATGATGATCTTTCTCAGGTCAGCCATGGCTATCCGTCTCGTCTCTTCGGGCGCGAGGTTGCCCCCGCGCGGGTTTATTTCACGCCGCGTTGCCGCAGCCCATCGGGAAGACCCAAGCGCCATCCCGGTAAGTATCATTGATCGACGAGGCCACAGCCCCGCCGCAGATGGCGTTCGCGGCCCGCTTGGCCTCGGCGCCCTCGTAGTTCGCAAAGGGCGCGGCCTGTCGCATCACGACCAGCGCGCCGTTCGCGTCATAAGCCGCCGTGTAGCCCTCGAGTGCCGCCAGACGGCGCGGCCCTTTCGAGGCCTCGTTGCCGCCCGTCGTGCCCATGCAGCCGCCAAGCGCCAGCGCGCAGCCCGATATGATCACAGCCCGCATCATGCCGCCCTGTGCCGTGGTAGGGTTCAGTTCCATCTGAGCACCTCCGCGACGGTGCTGCGCCGCAATCCGCCCTGATCCCACAAGATATGCGCGTGATCGTCCTGATTGATCTGGATCGCAACGAGCGAGGGATTACCCGGCGGAAGCAGCGCCCCGGTCGCGACTTCGAAAGAGCGGCCGTCCGGCTGGGCGCAGCGGAACACCACGTTTCCGGTATCGCCCTTGATCGTGTATTCGATCTCGCGCCCGGTCCGCAGCGAGACCTTGCCGGTGGTGTTGAACACCTGGCACGCCGTCCCCTTCGGGAAGAACCCGAAATCGACCGTCAGCTTCGCCGGCTCGGCGGCGGCACCGCCGGCGAGCGAAAGAAGGGTCAAACTGGCAAGGGACAGGCGTTTCACGATACTCACTCCGCAGCCATCGCGCCCATGCGGCCCGTCTTGCGGGCCTTGATGCGGTCTTCGATCTCTTCGCGGAAGTGACGGATCAGGCCCTGGATCGGCCAGGCGGCCGCGTCGCCGAGCGCGCAGATCGTGTGGCCTTCGACCTGTTTCGTCACATCGAACAGCATGTCGATCTCTTCGATCTCGGCTTCGCCGCGCACCAGACGGTCCATCACGCGCATCATCCAGCCGGTGCCTTCGCGGCAGGGCGTACACTGGCCGCAGCTCTCGTGCTTGAAGAACTTGGACAGGCGCCAGACCGCTTTGATCACGTCGGTGTTCTGATCCATGACGATCATGCAGGCGGTGCCGAAGCTGGATTTCAGCTCGCGCATGCCGTCATAGTCCATAATCGCGTCTTCGCATTGCTCGGCGGGCAGGATCGGACAGGACGCGCCGCCCGGGATCACCGCCTTGAGGTTCTTCCAGCCGCCACGGACGCCGCCGCCATGCTTCTCGATCAGTTCCTTCATCGAGATCGACATGGTCTCTTCGATGACGCAGGGCGTGTTGACGTGGCCCGACATCGCAAACAGCTTCACGCCGGTGTTGTTCGGACGACCGAAGGAGGCATACCACTCCGCGCCGCGACGCAGGATTGTCGGGACAACGGCGATGGATTCCACGTTGTTCACCGTGGTCGGGCAACCGTAGAGGCCCGCGCCTGCCGGGAAAGGCGGCTTCATCCGGGGCATACCCTTCTTGCCTTCGAGGCTCTCCAGCAGCGCCGTTTCCTCGCCGCAGATATAAGCGCCCGCGCCGTGCGACAGGTAGACGTCGTAATCATAGCCGGAGCCGCAGGCGTTCTTGCCGATGAGCCCGTCTTCATAGGCCTCGTCGATCGCGCGCTGCAGCGCCTCTTTCTCGCGGACATATTCGCCGCGGATGTAGATATACGCCGCCGCGGCGCCCATCGCGAAACCGGCGATCAGCGCGCCTTCGACCAGCGTATGCGGATCGTGGCGCATGATTTCGCGGTCCTTGCAGGTCGCGGGCTCGGATTCGTCGGCATTGATCGCGAGGAAGGCGGGACGCCCGTCGCTTTCCTTCGGCATGAAGGACCACTTGAGACCTGTCGGGAAGCCTGCCCCACCGCGCCCGCGCAGGCCGGAGGCCTTCACTTGCTCGATGATCCAATCCTTGCCTTTCGACAGGATCTCGCCAGTGCCGTCCCAATGCCCGCGCATCTTCGCGCCCTGCAGAGAGCGGTCATGCATCCCGTAGAGATTGGTGAAGATCCGGTCTTGATCCTTCAGCATATCGCTTCCCTCACTTGCCGGCTTTCCGGCGCCAGATGCGCCAGACGAGTGCCAGCGCGTAGATATAGGCGGCTATTGCCGCGAGATCGCCGATCAGCGCGACCTGCGCCGACCAGCCCTGTTGTTTTCCGATCCATTGCAGGAGGAGCCAGAGGATCGTGGCGACGGCGATGATAAGGGCGGCCCTACGCCCCAACGCCCTGTCGTGCTCGTCGATCTGGCTCATTCACCCCCGCTCAGTAATCGTTCGTCTTCGCCCGTTCGAGGAACGCATCCATGCCTTCCTCGACGATGATTTTCGCCTGGCTGACCCACTTGTCGCGGGTGCAGCGGCCCTTGAAACGCGGCACGTTCTGGTCCGCATAGGCAATCTCTTCGGGGCCCCATTTTGCGATTTGGTCAAAATGGTAAATGCCCCAGCCGTTCAGCGTCTCTTCAAGCTTCGGCCCGACGCCTTCGATCTTCTTGAGATCGTCGGCCCCAGCCTTGCGCGGCTGCTTGAGCCCGCGCGGCTTCTTGCCGGCGCCTTCGGCGGCCTCGGGTTGGCCCCCGGCACCGGCAGAGGACGTGTCCGCGACCTGCGCCGACATCGCGGAGAGCGGGGTCGCATCCTCGCTCTCGGGCTCCGGCGCGTCCGCTTTCGGCTCAGCTTCGGCCTCTGCCGCAGCCTCTTCCGCTGCAGGCTCAGCTTTCGGCTCTTCCGCCTCGGCTTCGTCCGTCGCGGGCTTGGTTGTCGGGCCGGGCTCGGGCCTGTCGGCCTCGGGCGTGGCCGCCTCGTCTTTCGGCGCGACCGCGTCGGCGCGTTCCACCTCGCGCTCGGCTACGGGCGTCGGAGACGCCGCCGCCGCCTGCGCCTGTGCGGCAACGCCTTCGGGAGACGACGCGTTGAAGCTCTCAACGGGGCTTTCGGGGATCTCGGAGCCCTCGTCCGAGGCCCCGGTGCCGTCCGCCTCGCCTTGAACCCCATGCTCGGAGCAGAACGCCCAGATCAGGAAGGCCCCGAACAGCAGGAAGGTCATCAGGCCAAGGAAGAGCGCCACGAAGAAGGGCTCATGCGCCACAACCATCAGGAAAACGGTGACCACGATCCCCGTAATGCCTGCCCAGATACCTGCCTTGCCGCGGCACCCCTGTGTCTGATCACCCATTCCCGTCTCTCCATTCACGCCGCCTAACGGCGGTCTCTACCCTGTTGCGCTTACTCGTAAATGCCATCTTTCTTTGCGCGGGACGAGAATTCGGTCTCTGCCCCGCTGGCCAGTTTCTCTGCCTGACCTTTCCAGTCGTCGCGGCTCGCGCGACCCTTGAACCCTTCGATATTTGCGTCGACCCATGCGAGTTCCGCATCGGACCAGGCCGCGATCTGGTCGAAGTGATAGATACCCATCGAATGCAGAAGCGTCTCCAGCTTCGGCCCGACGCCCTTGATCATCTTCAGATCATCTGCCCCGCCGTCGCGCGGCGCATCGAGAAGCTTGGGTTGTTTACCCTCGGACACGGCGGTGTCGGCCTTCGCATCGGCTTCGGTGCCCACGGGCTCGCGCTTCGAGCGCGGAACGGACTTCGAGGTGGCGGGCGCCTCGGCCTCGGTCACGCCGGTCTTGTCCGCGGGCGTGCCCTTGGCAGGCTTGGCCTCGGTCTTCTTGGCCGCCTTGCGGGCCTCGTCCTGTTGCGCGGCGGAGCGCGGACGCTCCTGCCCCATCGTGCCGATCGGACCGCGCTGGCCGGAGCTTTGCCACGGCGCTTCCAGCGGCACCTCGGTGCCGTCGATGCGCTTGATGGTGTCGCCGATCGCGAGCGCACGGGCGACGGAATAGTTGTAGTCTTCCTTGTCACCCTTGGTCTCGGTGAGCGCGGTCAGACCCGAAGCGGGCTCCGACGAGAAGCGACCGGTCTGCGAGCCGGGCTTCGGCACGGTGCCGTTGCCCATCTCGTCGATCAGCTTCGCGAGGCTCTCCTCGGTCAGATCTTCGTAGTAATCCTTGCCGACCTGCATCATCGGGGCGTTCGCGCAGGCGCCGAGGCATTCGACCTCTTCCCACGAGAACTTGCCGTCTTCCGAGAGCTGGAACGGCTCGGGGGCGATCTTCTCCTTGCAGACCTTCATCAGGTCTTCCGCGCCGCAGATCATGCACGACGTGGTGCCGCAAATCTGCAGGTGTGCGACCGAGCCGACCGGGGCCAGCTGGAACATGAAGTAGAAGGTCGCGACCTCGAGCGCCCGCATATAGGGCATGTCGAGCATCTCGGCCACGTATTCGATTGCCGGACGGCTCAGCCAGCCTTCCTGTTCCTGCGCGCGGAACAGCAGCGGGATGATCGCCGAGGCCTGACGACCGACCGGGAACTTGGTCATCTGAGCCTTGGCCCATGCGAGGTTCTCGGGCGTGAACTCGAAACTATCGGGTTGTTCCGGGTAAAGACGGCGAAGCATTAGCGGTCAACCTCCCCGAACACGATATCCATCGTGCCGATGATTGCAGACACGTCGGCGAGCATGTGCCCCTTGGCGACGTGATCCATGGATTGCAGGTGCAGGTAACCCGGAGCGCGGATCTTCGCGCGATACGGCTTGTTCGTGCCGTCGGCCACCAGATAGACGCCGAACTCGCCCTTCGGCGCTTCGACGGCGGCATAAACCTCGCCCGCGGGGACGTGGAAGCCTTCGGTATAAAGCTTGAAGTGGTGGATCAGCGCTTCCATCGAACGCTTCATCTCCGACCGCTTCGGCGGCGTCACCTTGCCGCGAGCAAGCACGTCGCCCTGATTTTCCGGCATCCGCAGTTTCTCGATCGCCTGCAGGACAATCTTGGTCGACTCGCGCATCTCGGCCATCCGGCAGAGGTAGCGGTCGTAGCAGTCGCCGTTCTTGCCGATCGGAATCTGGAAGTCGAACTCGTCATAGCATTCGTAGGGCTGCGCACGACGCAGATCCCATGCAAGGCCGGAGCCGCGCACCATCACGCCGGAATAGCCCCATTGCTGGATTTCTTCCTCGGAGATAACGCAGATATCGACGTTGCGCTGCTTGAAGATGCGGTTCTCGGTCAGCAGCCCCTCGATGTCGTCGAGCACTTTCGGGAAGTGATGCGCCCATTCCTCGATATCGTCGAGCAGCTTCGGCGGCAGATCCTGGTGCACGCCGCCGGGCCGGAAATAGGCCGAGTGCAGACGCGCGCCGCATGCCCGCTCGTAGAAGACCATCAGCTTCTCGCGCTCTTCGAAGCCCCAGAGCGGCGGCGTCAGCGCGCCGACATCCATCGCCTGCGTCGTCACGTTCAGCAGGTGGTTCAGGATGCGCCCGATTTCGGAATAGAGCACGCGGATCAGCGAGCCGCGACGCGGCACTTCCACGCCGGTCAGCTTCTCGATCGCCAAGCACCACGCATGTTCTTGGTTCATCGGCGCAACGTAGTCGAGCCGGTTGAAGTAAGGCAGGTTCTGCAGGTAGGTGCGGCTTTCCATCAGCTTCTCGGTGCCACGGTGCAGCAAGCCGATATGCGGGTCGGCGCGTTCCACCACCTCGCCGTCCAGCTCCAGCACCATGCGCAGCACACCGTGGGCGGCCGGGTGTTGGGGACCGAAGTTGATGTTGAAGTTGCGGATGCGCTGCTCGTCGGTCAGCGTGTCCTTCGAGCCGTCATCATAGACATTGTTGCGGATATCGCCGTCCATCATTTCGCCTCCTCGCCCTTCTCGTCACCGGGAAGGATGTATTTGGCCCCTTCCCATGGCGAGAGGAAATCGAACTGCCGGTATTCCTGCGTCAGTTTCACCGGCTCATAGACGACGCGCTTGAGCACTTCGTCGTAACGAACTTCGACATAGCCCGTCGTCGGGAAATCCTTGCGCAGCGGATGGCCGCGGAACCCGTAATCGGTCAGCAGACGGCGCAGGTCCGGGTGGCCCGAGAACAGGATGCCGAACATGTCGAAGACCTCGCGCTCGAACCAATCGGCACAGGGGTGCAGCTTGGTGATCGAGGGCACCATGTCCTCTTCGCGGATCGCCGTTTTCACACGGATGCGCTGGTTGCGATACATCGAAAGGTAATGCCAGACGACATCGAAACGCTGCGGACGCTCGGGCCAGTCGATAGCCGTGATGTCCACGAGGTTCGTGAAGCGGCAATTCGGATCGTCGCGCAGGAACTCGGTGAAGGCGGGAACCGACTGGGTGGTGATCGTAACCGTCAGCTCGTCGAAGGCGATCTCGGTCGAGACCACGTCATCGGGGCGCTTCAGCTCGATATGGCCGGCCAGTTCGCGAAGGGCAGTATCGTCCATCTCTCGCTCTCCTCAGCGCACCAGCGTGCCGGTGCGGCGGATTTTGCGTTGCAGCTGAAGGATGCCGTAAAGCAGCGCCTCCGCCGTGGGCGGGCAGCCCGGAACGTAGATATCGACCGGCACGACGCGATCGCAGCCGCGCACCACCGAATAGCTGTAGTGATAATACCCACCGCCATTCGCGCAGGAGCCCATCGAGATCACGTAGCGCGGCTCGGGCATCTGGTCGTAGACCTTGCGCAGAGCGGGCGCCATCTTGTTGGTCAGGGTGCCGGCGACAATCATCAGGTCGGACTGGCGCGGCGAGGCGCGCGGCGCGGTGCCGAACCGCTCGAGGTCGTAGCGCGGCATCGAGACCTGCATCATCTCGACGGCGCAGCAGGCAAGGCCGAAGGTCATCCAATGCAGCGAGCCGTTGCGCGCCCAGTTGATGATGTCTTCCGTGGAGGTCAGCAGGAAGCCTTTGTCCTGCAGCTCCTTGTTCAGCGTCTGCGTCGCAACTTCGCGATCCGCACCTGCGGTATTGGCAGAGGTCATCACGCCCATTCCAGCGCCCCTTTCTTCCACTCATATGCGAATCCTACGGTGAGAACCGCGAGGAAGACCATCATTGACCAGAAACCGACCATGGAAATCTGGCCGAAGGCCACCGCCCAGGGGAACAGGAAGGCCACTTCGAGGTCGAAGATGATGAAGAGGATGGAAACGAGATAGAAACGAACGTCGAACTTCATCCGGGCATCGTCGAAGGCGTTGAAACCGCATTCATAGGCCGACACCTTCTCGGGGTCGGGATTGCGGACCGCCACCACCGCCGCTGCGAGCATGAGCACAAGGCCCAACACGATCGCCATGGCGAGAAAGATGAGGATGGGAAGATATTCGCGCAGCATGTCATGCATGGGCTTGGCTCCCTAACATCGCGACGACTTGTCGCGCAGGTTCTGGCTAGGCGAGCAATAGCCTTGCGCCCCATTGGGGTCAACCGAGAGCAGGCCGGAAAATCATGCAAATGCGGGCCGCGGGTGCTTTTTGCATACGAAGGTATGCGAAATCTGCGAGCTTGCAGAGCCGCTCAGAGCCTGCCCGCGTTGGACTGCGCCGCTTTTGTCGCGACGCAGTCTTTTGACAAACTTAATCAGAGTTTGAATTTTCGGAATATTTGCCTTGCGCGTGGTGGGGCGCTTCTTAAGGCCGCCTTAAGCTTTCCATGCCGGATCGCGTTTCTCGAAAAACGCGGTGATTCCTTCATCCGACTCGGCGGATTCCCAGCGAGTCACCAGCGCCTCGATCGTCATGTCGATCGCGCTCTCGTCGATCCGCGGCCCCAGCGACCGGACGAGCGCCTTCGCCTCTGCCACCGCGCCCGGTGCGCAGGCGAGATAGGGCTCGGCCTCGGCCATCACGGCCCGCTCCAGCATCTCGGGCAGGACAACCTTGGCCAGCAACCCCAGATCACGCGCCTCGGCGGCCTCGAAGAGTCGCGCGGACATGAAAACGCGGCGCGCCCGCGCCTCGCCCATGCGCGCGACCACGTAAGGAGAGATCGTCGCGGGCGTCAGACCCAACCGCGTCTCGGTCAGGCCGAATTTCGCACCCTCGACGCCGATGGCCACGTCACAGACCGACATCATGCCGATCCCGCCGCCGAACGCATTGCCCTGCACCGCGCCGATCACCGGTTTCGGGCACGTGTTGAGCGCCTGCAGCATCCCCGCGAGCTTGCGCGCTGCCGCCGCGCGCTCTTTCGCGCCCGCCGCGATCTGACTCTGCATCCATTTCAGATCCCCGCCCGCGCAAAAGCTGCGGCCTTCAGCGGCGAGGATTACCACGCGCACGGCGTCATCGGTGCCAAGCTGGCCGATGGCCGCGGTGATCTCTTCCATCATCTGCTCGGAGAGCGCGTTATGCTTCTCCGAACGCGCCAGCGTGAGCCGCGCGATGCCACGCGCATCGGTCTCGGTCTTGATCGTGTCAAACATCGCCCTGCCCTTTCATTTTCTTCGCCATTGCGGCGGCCTCAGCCAGAACGGCCGAATCCAGCCCGGTCTCGTAGCCTAAAGCCCCGACTCGCGCCTGCACCGCCTCCGTCGCGACATTGCCCGCCGCGCCGGGCGCATAGGGGCATCCGCCCAAACCGCCGACGCAGGCATCGAACACCCGCAGGCCCATCTCCAGCGAGGCTTCGATATTCTCCAGCGCCCGCCCGGAAGTGTCGTGAAAATGCCCGGCGAGCTTTTCCGCCGGAACTTCGTTCAGCACCGCGCGCAGCATGGCCGTCACGCTTTCGGGTGTGCCCTGCCCGATCGTGTCGCCGAGGCTGATCTCGTAGCAGCCCATGTCGCGCAGCTGCGCTGCGACGCGGGCGACATTCTCCGGCGGCGTCTTTCCGTCGAAGGGACAATCGGTGACGACGGAGATGTAGCCACGGACTTTCACATTATCGGCTTTTGCGGCCTCCATGATCGGCAAGAACCGCTCCAGACTTTCACTGATCGAACAATTGAGGTTCGCGCGCGAGAAGCCCTCGGAGGCAGAGGCGAAGATCGCCACCTCATCGGCCCTGGCCGCTTTCGCTGCCTCATAACCTTTCATGTTCGGCGTCAGCGCGGCGTAGGAAACGCCCGGTCGGCGCGCGATCCCGGCGAAGACCTCTGCCGAGTCGGCCATTTGCGGCACCCATTTCGGGCTGACGAAAGACCCTACCTCGATCCGACGGAACCCGGCCCGGCTCAGGCAATCGACCAGCGCGATCTTGTCGGAAAGCGCGATCTGGCGCTTTTCGTTCTGCAGCCCGTCACGCGGGGCCATCTCGAAGATTTCGACACTCTCAGCCATGGGTTTGCTCCATCGGGGGCAGCTCGTAGAAATCCTGCGCATACATGCTCGCACCGCCCTTCTCGACCGCGCGCTGATAGGCAGGCCGCGCCTCGATCCGGTCGCGATAGGCGGAGATGTTCGGGAAGCCCTCGCGCGGCACGAAGCGGAACATCGCGTCGATATTGAACCCCATCATGCAATCGGCCGCCGAGAACGTCCCGATCATCCAATCGCGCCCGACCAGATGCGCCTCCAGCGCCTTCATCGTGACGCCAAGCCGCTTCGTCTCGAGCGCCATCATCGCGGGCGAGCGCGCCTCGGGCGGGCGCAGGAAGATGTGTTGAATGTTAAGGCTTTGCAGGATGTTGCCCTGCGTCTCCGCGAAATGCACCCATTCGAGGAAATCCGCGCGAGTGGGTTCGCCCGTGACCGGCGCAAGCCCAGCCTCGGGCCGCGTCTCGGTAAGGTATTCGACGATCGCTCCGCTCTCGAAGATCGAGCGCCCGTCGACCTCCAGCGCCGGGATGCGCCCCGCAGGCGAGAGTTCGCGAAACTCGGGACTGCGCAGCGAACCATCCGTGAGCGACCATGTTTGAAGCTCGTAGTCGAGCCCCATCTCTTCCAGCAGCCACAGCACCCGCATCGAACGCGCGCCGGGGATGTGATGCAGTCGGATCATGCCTCGTCCTCCAGCCGGATCAGCGCAGCGCCCGCTTCGACCTGTGCGCCTTCGGCGACCAGAACCTCGGCCACGACACCGTCGCGGGCTGCGCGCATCGTGTGTTCCATCTTCATCGCTTCCATGATGGCGAGCCGGTCGCCCGCCGCCACCGTGTCGCCGGCCGAGACGAAAACCGCCTTCACCAGCCCCGGCATCGGCGCCAGCGTCAGATCGGAGGCGTCGGCATCAGCGCCGCGCGCCAGCGGGTCGGGGATATCGAAGCGATGCGCGCCATGCAGGAAGATGGTGATCGCGCCATCCGACTGCGCCATCCGCGCGCCGGTCTTCGCGCCGTTCACCCGCCAGCCATCCTCGGCCAGCTCGCACGCATGGGCCTCCTCACCCAACTCGACCGTGACTTGGCCCGGCCCGTGCACTCGGATCGCGGCCTCTTCCTCGAAAGGCACGGTGCGGCGCGGCGACTGCCAGAGGCTGAAGCCGCTCGCCTCGCCGTCCCAAAGCCCGGCAGCGGCGATCACGGCCAGCGCCTTCGCGGCAACCGGCGTCTCGGTCGGGGCGGCGAGCGCGTCGATCTCGCGCCCGATCAGCCCAGTATCGACCTCGCCCCGAGCGAAACCTTCGTGCCGCGCGAGCCGCGCGAGGAAGGCGAGGTTCGTCACCGTGCCCGCGACTTCCGTCTCTTCCAGCGCTCGCGCGAGTTGCCCCAGCGCGGTCGCCCGCGTCGGCCCATGGGTGATGACCTTCGCGATCATCGGGTCGTACCACGGGCTGATCGTGTCGCCCGTACGCACCCCGGTATCAGCGCGACATCCATCGGCGAAACGCAGATGCGATAGCGTCCCCGTCGCGGGCAGGAAGCCTGCAGGCACGTCTTCGGCATAAAGACGCGCCTCGAACGCATGGCCGGTGATCGTCAGATCGCCTTGCGCGCAGGGCAGCGGCTCGCCCGAGGCCACGCGCAATTGCCATTCGACCAGATCGACGCCGGTGATCGCCTCGGTCACGGGATGCTCGACCTGCAGACGAGTGTTCATCTCCATGAACCAGAACCGATCCGGGCGCAGACCGTCCGAGCCGTCCACGATGAACTCCACCGTGCCCGCGCCCTTGTAGCCGATGGCCTCGGCGGCGCGGGTGGCCGCCTGCCCCATCGCCTCGCGCATCTCGGGCGTCATGCCCGGCGCGGGGGCTTCCTCGATCACCTTCTGGTGGCGGCGCTGGAGCGAGCAGTCGCGCTCGAACAAATGCACCGCTTTATCACCATCGCCGAATACCTGCACCTCGATATGGCGCGGCGAGCCGATGAATTTCTCGATCAGCACGGCGGGATTGCCGAAGGCGGTCTGCGCCTCTCCCTGCGCGGAAGCCAGTGCATCCGCGAAGTCGGACGGCGCCTCGACCAGCCGCATCCCCTTGCCGCCGCCGCCCGCGACCGCCTTGATCAGCACCGGGTAGCCGATCGTATCAGCCGCGCCCGCGAGATGCTCGGGGTCCTGATTGTCGCCGTGATAGCCCGGCACGACAGGCACGCCCGCCTTTTCCATCAGCGCCTTGGCCGCGTCCTTGAGCCCCATCGCGCGGATCGCCTTGGCCGAGGGGCCGATGAAAACCAGCCCCGCCGCCTCGACGGCGTCGACGAAATCTGGGTTCTCCGAGAGGAACCCGTAGCCCGGATGGATCGCCTGCGCGCCGGTCTGTTTGGCGGCCTCGATGATCGCATCACCGCGCAGATAGCTGTCTTTGGGCGCGGGGCCGCCAATGGCCACCGCCTCATCGGCCATCGCCACATGGCGCGCCTCGCTGTCGGCCTCGGAATAGACGGCTACGGTCGCCACGCCCAGTTTGCGTGCAGTCTCGATCACGCGACAGGCGATCTCCCCGCGATTGGCGATCAGGATCTTGGAAAACATGTCGGTCTCCCCTTTGAGAGCGTCGGAGGGGGCGCTGCCCCCGCTCCTGCGGAGCCCCCCGGGATATTTCGGCCAAGTCGAAGATTTGCACTTCCTCTTGGCCAAAATATCCCCGCCGGAGGCATGAAAGTTACATCCGGAACAGGCCGAAGCGGGTCGGCTCGATCGGGGCGTTCAGCGCGGCGGAGAGCGAGAGCGCCAGCACGTCGCGCGATTTGCGCGGGTCGATGATGCCGTCGTCCCAAAGCCGCGCCGAGGCGTAGAGCGGGTGCGACTGGCGCTCGAACATCTCGATGGTGGGGCGCTTGAACTCGGCCTCTTCTTCGGCCGACCACTGGCCACCCTTGCGCTCGATCCCGTCGCGTTTGACGGTGGCGAGCACGCCCGCCGCCTGTTCGCCGCCCATCACGGAAATCCGCGAGTTGGGCCAGGTCCAGAGGAAGCGCGGGGAATAGGCGCGCCCCGCCATACCGTAATTGCCCGCCCCGAAGGAGCCGCCGACCAGCATGGTGATTTTCGGCACCGAGGTGGTGGCGACGGCGGTGACCATCTTCGCGCCGTGACGCGCGATGCCTTCGTTTTCATATTTCCGTCCGACCATGAAACCGGTGATGTTTTGCAGGAAGACGAGCGGGATCGAGCGTTGCGAGCACAGTTCGATGAAATGCGCGGCCTTCTGGGCGGCTTCCGAGAACAGCACGCCGTTATTCGCGACGATGCCGACGGGGCAGCCTTTGACATGAGCGAAGCCGGTGACGATCGTCTCGCCGAAGCGCGGTTTGAACTCGTCGAAGCGCGAACCGTCCACGAGGCGCGCGATGACTTCGCGGATATCATAGGGGGTGCGCAGGTCTGCCGGGACCACGCCGAGGATTTCCTCGGGATCGTAGACAGGCTCCTCGGGCGATTGCCAATTCACCGTCGAAGGTTTCGTGTAGTTGAGATTGCCGACCGCGCGGCGCGCCAGCGCTAGCGCATGGGCGTCGTCTTCGGCGAGATAATCGGCCACGCCCGAGAGCCGCGTATGCACATCGCCGCCGCCGAGGTCTTCGGCGGTGACCACCTCCCCCGTCGCCGCTTTCACCAGAGGCGGCCCGGCGAGGAAGATCGTGCCCTGCTCCTTCACGATGATCGTCACATCAGACATCGCGGGCACATAGGCACCGCCTGCCGTGCAGGACCCCATCACCACGGCGATCTGAGCAATGCCCTTCGCGGACATCCGCGCCTGATTGTAGAAGATGCGCCCGAAATGGTCGCGATCGGGGAAGACCTCGTCCTGATTGGGCAGGTTCGCGCCGCCCGAGTCGACGAGGTAGATGCAGGGGAGATGGTTTTCCTCGGCGATCTCCTGTGCGCGCAGGTGTTTCTTCACCGTCAGCGGGTAATAGGTGCCGCCCTTCACGGTGGCGTCGTTGGCGACCACCATGACTTCCTGGCCCTGCACCCGGCCGATCCCGGCGATCACGCCCGCGCAAGGCGCGGCATTGCCATACATGTCATGCGCCGCCGTCGCGCCGATTTCCAGAAACGGCGAGCCGGGATCCAAGAGCCCCGCCACCCGTTCGCGCGGCGCCATCTTGCCGCGCGAGAGGTGCCGCTCCAGCGCGGCGGGACCACCGCCTGCCGCCGCCTGTGCGGCGGCCTCTTCGATCTGCGACAGCGCGTCGAGATGCGCCTTGCGATTGGCCTGAAAGTCCTCCGACGAGGTCAGGGCCTGCGATACCAGTTTCATTCCATCCTCCCCAAATCGCGCAGTTCCAGCGCGCGTTGCGCCGTACGCTCGAGGTAGCATTGCGACGCCACGACCGTGCGGATCGTGCCGTCCTTCCAGATCTCGTAGAGCAGCCCGCAATCGGCGTCGCGATACTGCCCCCACGCGCTTTGCGCATCGAGCAGCATGTTGGCGAGGTCGGTGCCCCCCTGCTCCAGCAGACGGGCGCGCGCCGCCTTGTATTGCGACTTCGCGATATCGTCCCAGACCTGCGCCTCGCCCTGAAGACACGCCGAAATACCCAGAGTCGTATCGCCGCCCGGCTCATCCTGACAGGCTGCAGCCGCCTCGCCGATACAGGCGGGATGGGTGTCCTTCGCCCCGTCGAAACAGGCGCGCACCGCATTCGGGTCAACGCTCGGTTCCTGCGCCAAGGCAGGGGACGCGAGCATCAGGCCGCCGAGCAACCATGCCAATTTCATCGCGCGTTTCCTTTTTTCAGAGCGCCCGTGAAGGCGGAGTGTCCGTGTCATGGGCGCGCCTCGCCAGCCAGCAGCCCGGCCCAACTCTGCAATTCGAGCGCATGTTCGGCCGTCTTGCGCATCAGGCAGCCCGCCTCCTCCGCCTCTGTGCCCTCGCTCTGCAGCGCGGCCCCATAGGCGCAGGCGCCATCGCGGTAGCGCGCCCAGGCAGCTTCCGCCTCACCCAGCTGCGCGCCTTGCAATCCGGACGGAGACTTGCCCGCCGCGATCTTTGCCGCATCGCTGGCCGCTGCCGCCCGCCGCAAGCTGTCGAGGGCCGTCGCCGCCCGGTCGGACCAGAGGGCGCGCTCGGTGTCATAGCAGGCGCGGCGGTCCTGGACGCTCGCAGCGTCACCGATGCATTGCTCCGCCGCTTTGCCGATGCAGGACGCAGGGTCGTCAGCGCCCGAAAGGCAGCTCTCCAAAGCGGCCGGATCGAAATCCGCCCCTGCCCCTTGGGCCTGCGCCGCCAAAGGCGCCGCAAGCCCGATCAGGAGGAGAGCGCCGGCGCGCATCACGCGGCTCCCATGATCTCGCGACCGATGAGCATCCGGCGGATTTCCGAGGTGCCCGCGCCGATCTCCATCAACTTCGCGTCCCGGAACAGGCGCGAGACGTTGGAGTCGTTGAGGAACCCGGCGCCGCCAAGCGCTTGCACCGCCTGATGCGCCTGCACCATCGCCTGCTCGGAGGCGTAAAGCACGGTCGCCGCAGCATCCTGACGGGTCACGGCGCCCCGATCGCAGGCCTTCGCGACCTCGTAGGTGTAGGCGCGCGCGGTGTTCATAGCGACATACATATCGGCGATCTTGCCCTGCATGAGCTGGAAATTCCCGATCGGCTGGCCGAACTGCTCGCGCTCCTTGCAATAGGGCACGACCTCGTCGAGGCAGGCCATCATGATGCCGGTGCCGATGCCGGAAAGCACCACGCGCTCGTAATCGAGACCCGACATCAGAACGCGCACCCCACGCCCCTCTTCGCCCAGCACATTCTCGAAGGGCACTTCGCAATCCTCGAAGAACAGCTGTGCCGTGTTCGAGCCGCGCATGCCGAGCTTGTCAAAATGCTTGGAGGTGGAGAAGCCCTTGAAATCCTTCTCGACGATGAAGGCGGTGATGCCCTTGGAGCCAGCTTCCGGGTCGGTCTTGGCATAGACCACGAGCGTGTCGGCATCGGGCCCGTTGGTGATCCAGTATTTATGGCCATTCAGGACGTAATAGCCGTTGCGCTTCTCGGCCTTTAGCTTCATGCCCACCACGTCCGAGCCCGCGCCGGATTCCGACATCGCGAGCGCGCCGACCGACTGTCCCGAGATCAGTCCGGGCAGATATTTCTTCTTCTGCTCGTCCGAACCGTTCAGCTTGATCTGGTTCACGCAGAGATTGGAATGCGCGCCGTAGCTGAGCGCGATCGAGGCCGAGGCCCGCGCGATTTCCTCGGTGGCCACGACATGAGCGAGATAGCCCATCCCGGCCCCGCCGAATTCTTCAGACACGGTGATCCCGAGGAGGCCAAGCTCGCCCATCTCGGTCCAAAGCTCGTTCGGAAACTCATTGTCCAGATCGGTTTTGGCCGCGATCGGGGCCACACGCTCGGACGCCCAACGGCGCACCATATCGCGCAGTGCGGCGATATCCTCGCCCAGATCGAACTCCATCGAACCTGCGAACATCGGATCTCCTCCCCCGGTTTATTGAACGCACGTTCATTTATGCGCAATTGTCGAGTCGGGTCAAGAGCCGTGGCCCCGGCCCCGTGCAAACGACGTAGCGGCACGAACCCGCGGCGCAGGGGCTGGTAAGGCGCGGCGATTGCCGCCACAAAGAGGCTTGGGACATGGAAACACGGGAGCGGAGATGGGGCAGCCACGTCATATCGTGATCGGAGCGGGCATCGTCGGCATGATGACCGCATGGGCGCTGGCGCGGCGCGGGCTGCCGGTGTCGGTGGTCGACCGCCTGCCCGGCCCCGCGGAGCTGTGTTCGCGCGCGAATGCCGGGATCGTCTCGATCGGCCATTCGAGCGCATGGGCGGGGCCGGATGCCTTGCCGCAGCTGCTGCGCGCGATGGCCGGGCGCAATCCCGGTGTGAAGCTGACCGCGCCGTTCGATCCGGCGCTATGGCGTTGGGGGACGCGCTTCCTGCTCAACTGCACAGGCGCCGCGCAGGCCCGGAACACCGCGCGGATGATGCGGCTGGCCGAGACCGCGCGCGCCGCCCTGCCCGAGATGGCGCAGGAGTTGGAGCTGGACGCACTTATCCGCTTCGAAGGCGGACTTTATCTTTATAATGCGACGAATGAGATCGACGCCCATGACGACGGGCGGTTGACGCGGATCGACCCGGACTGGCTGGCCGAGAACGATCCGCTGCTCGCCAAGGCGGGTTTTGCGGGCGGGTTCCTCTCGCCGATGGATGCCGCGGGCAATTGCTACGAGGTGACCCGCGCCGCCGCCAAAGCGCTTTCCGCCAAGCACGGTGTGCAGTTTCGCTACAACAGCGCGGTGACCGGGTTCAGCCATGCCCACGGCAAGATCACCGGGGTCAACCTCGCCGACGAGACGCTGCCTGCGGCGCAAGTGATCCTCGCCGCCGGGGTAGAGACGCCCGATCTGGCCCGGCCTCTGGGCTTTGCGCCGGATATCTACCCGGTTAAGGGGTATTCTGGGACATGGGATGTGCGCGACCAGAGCCGCCTGCCCCGCCACCCCTATATCGACGAGGCCGCGATGCTGGCCGTGGCGTCTTATGGCGGGGTGTTGCGGGTTACCGCGATCGCCGAATTCGCCGGGCGCGACCGGACGCTGCGCGAGGATCGCACCAAGGTGCTGACCGATTACGTCGCCGCACGCTTCGGCGATGCGGTGAGCGATGCGCCGCCCGTTCTCTGGACCGGGCTGCGGCCCTCGACCCCGCATGGCCCGCCCTTCCTTGGCCGGGTGAAGGCTTACGACAACCTGTGGGTCAATGCGGGCCACGGGCAGTTGGGCTGGACGCTTTCGGCGGGCTGCGGCGCGCTTCTGGCCGATGCGATCACCGGTGCCGCCAACGGCCCGCGCGAGGTGTCGGCCCCGGCGCGCTGGCTGGTGCCTCTGTGACGCCCGAGACAATGAAGGAGACGACATGAGCCCGAAGATCATCCCCTATGACATCGCGGAAAAGCTCGACTGGCCCGGCGCGATAGCTGCATTGCGCGCGGGCCATACGCGCCCGAAGGCGGAGTTGGGCGATACGTTTCTCGGACCCTCGGATGCGGTGCTGCTCAGCCGCGCGGCTTACATTCCGGGGCTCGGTTACGGGGTGAAATCCTTCACCGTGTGCGATGGCAACGCGAAGGCGGGGCTTCCCACGGTGCAAGGCGCGATGGTGGTGTTCGAGCCCGAGCATGGCCAGCCCACCGCGATCGTCGATTGCCCGCTGGTGACCGAGTTCAAGACGGCTGCCGATTCCGTTCTGGGCGCGCAACTTCTGGCCCGCCCGGACAGCCGCCGACTGCTGATCGTGGGCGGGGGCCGGGTCGCGCGCTCGCTGATCGCGGCCTATGCGGCGGGCTTTCCGGGGCTGACGGAGATCACGCTCTGGACGCGCCGCCCCGAGCAGGCGCAGGAGCTGGCTGCTGGGCCTGCCCCCGAGGGCGTCACGCTGCGTGCGGTGAGCGATCTGGCCGACGCTGTGGCCGAGGCCGATATCGTCAGCAGCGCCACGATGGCGCGCGCGCCGGTCCTGAAGGGCGAATGGGTAAAACCCGGCACCCATGTCGATCTGATCGGGGCCTACAAGGCCGATATGCGCGAGGCCGACGATGCGCTGATCTCGACGGCGAGTCTCTTTGTCGACAGTCGCGACACCACATTGGGCCATATTGGCGAACTGCTGATCCCGATCCGCGAAGGGGTGATCACGCCCGAGGCGGTGAAGGCCGATCTCTACGACCTGATCGACGGCGCACGCGGGCGGGAAAGCGCCGAGGAGATCACGCTCTACAAGAACGGCGGTGGCGCGCATCTCGACCTGATGATCGCCGACTGGATCTCGCGCGCAGGCTGAGTGTCAGCGCTCCACCTCTTCAAACCTCGGCCTCTTCGCGCAGGATGCGCGCGATCTGGGCGGCATCGTCCGTCGAAAAAGTCAGCGGCAGGCGCAGGTCAAGCAGCGTCGCCAGCACCGCATCGGTGCGCGGCAGGTTCTGCGCTTCGGCGTAGCGCCAGCTGTCATGGCGCGAGGTGAAGCCCGCAGGCTCATCCGCGCCGAACCATTTCAGCTCAACCCCGCGGGCCGCAGCCCGGGCGACGAAATCCAGCATCTCGGGGGCGGAGCGCCCCGGCAGGCGGAACTGGAAGGACGAGCCGACATAGCTCTCGGCCTCGGGGCGTTCGATCAGCGCGATACCCTCTGCCCCGGCAAGCCCGGCCTCGATCTCTCGGTACAGCGCGTTCCAGCGCGCCACCCGATCCGCCAACGTCGGCAGCTGCGGGCGCAGGATCGCGGCGCGCAGATTGTCCATTCGGCCCGAGACATTGGGCGTGTCGTATTTGAGCCCCTCGAACACCTCCGGCCGCGGCGCGGCGCGGTGCCGCTCATAGAGCATGTAGCTGCCCGACAGCAGGATCATCCGCGCCGCCAGTTCCGCGTCGTCGGTTACGATCAGACCGCCCTCACCCGAATTCATGTGCTTGTAGGTCTGGGTCGAATAGCACCCGATCGCGCCATGCCGCCCCGAGGGGACACCGCCCCAAGCCGCCCCCATCGTATGGGCGCAATCCTCGATCACCGTCACATCATGGGTGCGCGCGATCTCCATCAGCGCATCCATGTCGCAGATATGGCCGCGCATATGGGAAAGCATCAGCACTCGGGCCTGCGGGGCTTTCGCCGCGAGATCCTCAAGATCGATGGTCAGCTGGTCGGTGACCTCGACCAGCACGGGCTTGCCGCCGACCGCCGCGATGGCGCCGGGCACGGGCGCAAGCGTGAAGGCATTGGTCAGCACCGGATCACCCGGACCGACGCCCACGGCGCGCAGTGCACAACCCAAGGCATAGCCGCCCGAGGCCACCGCGAGGCAATAGGGCGCACCGGTCAGCCCCGCGAATTCCTCCTCCAGCAACGCCACCTCGCCCGGTTCACCCGGCACCGTATTGTAGCGATGCAGACGTCCCGAGCGCATCACCTCGACGACACGTTCGATCGCCTCCTCCGGGATCGGCTCCTGCTGGGTGAAATTGCCGTTGAAGACCTCGGACATCACTCGACCTTTCTTGCACGCACGAACAGCGCCAACGCCGCCAGCAGGATTACGGAGGCCACGTAAAAGGCCATGTCCGGCGTGCGGATCGGGGCGTTCTCGGCGAGGAATATCCCGAACACTTGGGTGAAGAACAAGGTGCCCGCCAGCATCGCGAGGTTCATCAGCGCGGAAATGCCACCCTGCAGCGCGCCCTGCGCATCCTCGGGCACCGCGTTGGACATCAGCGAGGCGATCATCGGATGCACCAGCCCCTCGATCCCGGTGATCAGCAGGACGATTAAAACCATCGCCAGCGAGGTCGACAGCCCCAGCGCAATGGTCATGCCGATCCCGACGATCAGCCCGATCGCCGCCACCCGCGCCTCGCCCAGTCGGGACGCAAGTGGCCCAGCGAGCCCGCCCTGAAAAATCGCCGCGACGACCCCATAGCCTGCGAGTGTCAGCCCCACCATTCCCTCGGACCAACCGAATTTCGCCATCCCCCAATAGGGCCAGATCGCGGGATAGACCGCCGAGGCGAACAGATAGACGCCAAGGGCAGTGCCCATAGGCAGCACGCCCGGATACCGCGCGAAGACTTTCAGCGTGCCCAGCGGATTGCAGGCGCGCCAGTTCACCGGACGGCGCAAGCCCTGCGGCAGACTTTCAGGCAGCACGATCAGCCCGTAGATCAGGTTCAGCCCCGAGAGCGCGGCGGCGACGAAGAAGGGAATGCGCGGGCCAAGCTCGCCCAGAAATCCGCCAAGCGCGGGCCCCGCGATGAAGCCGAAGCCGAAGGCCGCGCCGATCAGTCCGAAGGCGCGGGCACGCTCGGCCGGCGGGGTGATATCGGCGAGATAGGCGTTCGCGATGACGTAGGACGCGCCGCAGATGCCAGCTACGATCCGGCCCACGAAGAGCCAGAGCAGCGTCGGCGCGAAGGCGTGAAACAGGTAATCGACACCCAGTCCGCCGATCGCAAGCAAGAGGAGCGGACGCCGCCCGAAGCGATCCGAAAGGTTGCCCATCAGCGGCGCGAACAGGAATTGCGCGAGGCTGAAGGCCGCGAACATCCAGCCCCCGATCCGGCTCGCCTGCGCCAGATCGACGTGGCCCACATCCGCGATCAGCGAGGGCAGCACGGGAATGATCAGGCCGAACCCCACCATGTCGAGAAACACCGCGATCAGAACGAAGGCGGTGGCGTGAAAGCGCGAAGGACCGATGGGCGCTGCGGTCATGGCTGTTGAAGGGGCCATCCGGGGCGGCACAGCCCCGCCGCGCCCCTCATTCGAGCATCCGCGCCACGAGCGCGGGCAGATCGTCGAAATGGTCGAGCATCGCCTCGGGCGCGAGACGCTCGATGCCACGCCCCTCGGGCCCGAAGGTCACCAGAACGCAGGGCACACCGACGGCACGAGCGGTCTCGCGATCGGTATTGGTGTCGCCCACCAGCAGAGAGGTCTCGACCTTACCACCCGCACCCTCGACGGCGGCGAGATATGGGTCGGGTGAAGGTTTGCGCAGCGGCAGCGTATCGGCACCGATCAGCGCATCGAAGAGACCGGTGACGCCGAGCCGCTCGAGCAGAACACGTGCGAGACCTTCGGGCTTGTTGGTGCAGACAGCCGTGGCAAAACCCTGATCACGCAGCGTTTTCACGGCCGCTTCAGCCCCGGGATAAAGCTGCGTATGCCGGTCGATATTCTCACCGTAATGCGCGAGTAGCGGGTAATAATCGGCCTCGACCAAGGCTGCGATCTCGCTCTCCGCCAAGCCCAGTCGGCCATAGCCCGCCTTGAGCATCGCGCGGCCACCGTGGAAGGCGATCAGCGCGTCGCCCGCGGGATCGAGAAGCGGCGCGTGTCCGCGCGCCGTGAAGCAGGCGTTGGCCGCCGCGATCAGATCGGCGGAGGTGTCGGCCAAAGTCCCGTCGAGGTCGAAAACCACCGTGCGCATTGCCCATTGCTCCTTCCGTAACACCGCGAAAGGAAGCGTGAAGACGCACCACTTGCGGCAAGCAAGCCAATGGTTAAAACGGGGCCGAGCAGAAGAAAAGGTATCTCATGGCGATTGCATTGATCACCCTCGCGGCGGGCCAGGGCACCCGAATGAACTCCGACCTGCCGAAGGTGCTGCATCAGGTGGGCCGCGCGCCGCTTGTGGCCCATGCGCTGGCCGCCGGACGGGCACTCGAACCCGAGACCGTGATCGTCGTCGCAGGTCACGGTGCCGAGAAGGTGAAGAAAGCCGTCGCAAAGATTGATCCCGAGGCACAGATCGTGCTGCAGGAAGAGCAGCTCGGCACCGGCCATGCAGTGGCGCAGGCCCTGCCTGCGCTCGACGGGTTCGACGGCCGCGTAATCGTGCTTTACGGCGACACGCCCTTCATCCGCCCCGAGACGCTGGAGCGGCTCGCGGCGTCCGAGGCGGCGGTGACCGTGCTGGGCTTCGAGGCCGCCGATCCGGGCCGATACGGGCGCTTGGTGGCGCAAGGCGACACGCTGGACCGGATCGTGGAATTCAAGGATGCCACGGATGAAGAACGCGCCATATCCCTCTGCAACTCTGGCGTTATCGCCTGTGACGCGGTGCTTCTGACCGAGCTCGTCGCGGGGCTGTCGAACGAGAACGCTTCGGGGGAATACTACCTCACCGACATCGTCGAAGCCGCACGCAAGAAAGGTCTCTCGGCCAAGGTCGTGACCTGTGATGAAGCCGAGACGCTGGGCATCAACACCCGCGCCGAACTCGCCCGCGCCGAGGCCCTCTTCCAGGAACGGATGCGCGCCGAGGCGATGGAAAACGGCGTGACCATGGTGGAGCCCGCCAGCGTCTGGTTCGCGCTCGACACCTATATCAGCCGCGATGTCGTGCTGGGACCGAATGTCGTGTTCGGCCCCGATGTCACCATCGAATCCGGCGCGGTGATCGAGGCCTTCTGCCATCTCGAAGGCTGCCACATCTCGCGTGGCGCCACCGTCGGTCCCTTCGCCCGCCTGCGCCCCGGCGCGGAGCTCGCCGAGGACGTGCACATCGGGAACTTCGTCGAGGTGAAGAACGCGATCCTCGCCGAAGGTGTGAAAGTCGGCCATCTGACCTATCTGGGCGATGCCGATATCGGTGAACATACGAATATCGGCGCGGGCACGGTGACCTGCAATTACGACGGGGTGATGAAGCATCGCACGACTATCGGCGCGAACGCCTTCATCGGCTCCGACACGATGTTGGTGGCCCCGGTGACGGTGGGCGACGGCGCGCTGACGGGCTCGGGATCGGTAATCTCGAAGGACGTCCCGGCCGAGGCGATCGCGATCGAGCGCTCCGAGCAGGTAAACCGCCCGGGCCTCGCCACGAAACTCTTTGCGAAGCTGCGCGCGGAGAAAGCGCGGCGCATGAAGAAAGATTGATAAATGTGCGGAATTATTGGCGTTCTCGGGAAGCACGAGGTTTCCCCCTGGCTCGTTGAGAGCCTCAAGCGGTTGGAATATCGCGGCTATGACAGTGCCGGGATCGCGACGGTGAACGAGGGCAAGCTGGACCGCCGCCGGGCGGTGGGCAAGCTGTGGAACCTGTCCGATCTGCTGGTGCATGAGCCGCTTCCGGGCAAGTCGGGCATCGGCCATACCCGCTGGGCGACCCATGGCGCTGCGACCCAGGGCAATGCGCATCCGCATCGCTCGGGGCCCGTCGCGGTCGTGCATAACGGCATTATCGAGAATTTCCGCGAGTTGCGGGCCGAGCTGGCCGAGGCCGGGATTACCCCGGAGACGCAGACGGATACCGAAACCGTCGCGCTTCTGACGCGGATGTTCATGGATCGCGGCATGGACGCGCGCGAGGCGGCAGTCGCGACGCTTGGCAAGCTCGAAGGGGCATTCGCCCTGCTGTGGCTGTTCGACGGCGAGGACGATCTGTTGATCGCGGCGCGCAAGGGCTCTCCGCTCGCGATCGGGCATGGCGACGGCGAGATGTTCGTGGGCTCGGACGCGATTGCGCTCGCGCCGATGACCGACCGGATCACCTATCTCGAAGAGGGCGATTACGCCTTCGTCACCCGCGCGGGTGCCGAGATTTTCGACGCCGAGGGCCGCCGCGCGAACCGCGACGAGAGCCGCATCGACCTAGGCCAGGCGCAGGTCGAGAAGGGTGGCTACAAGCATTTCATGGCGAAGGAAATCGCCGAGCAGCCCGTCGTGCTTGCTGACGCTTTGCGACATTATCTGCCCGAAACCGGGCTGAACCTGCCGGATGACTTGGACTTTTCCAACATCGACCGGATTGTCCTGATCGCCTGCGGCACGGCGCATTACGCCTGTGCGGTGGCGAAATACTGGTTCGAGGAATTCGCGCGTATCCCGGTCGAAATCGACGTGGCCTCGGAATTCCGCTACCGCGAACCGCCCTTGTCGAAGCGCAGCCTCGCCATCTTCGTCAGCCAGTCCGGGGAGACAGCCGATACGTTGGCCGCGCTGCGCTATTGCTCCGAGCGCGTCGCGAAGACCGTGGCCGTCGTGAACGTCCCCACTTCTTCCATCGCGCGCGAAGCCGACATCATGTTGCCGATCTTCGCCGGCGTTGAGGTCGGCGTGGCCTCGACCAAGGCCTTCACCGCGCAGCTTCTGGTTCTCGCAGTCATGGCGCTGAAGGCGGGTCGCGACCGCGGCGAAACGGACGCGGCAATGCTTGCCGCCCATGCCGAGACGCTACGCGCCCTGCCAGGCCTGCTCAATCAGGCGCTGGCGATTTCCGAACCGATCTCGCATCTGGCCGAGCAACTCGCAGAGGCGCAGGACATTCTCTTCCTCGGACGCGGCGCAATGTATCCGCTGGCGCTGGAAGGCGCGCTGAAACTCAAGGAAATCAGCTACATCCATGCCGAAGGCTATGCCTCGGGCGAGCTGAAGCACGGGCCGATCGCGCTGATCGACCGCACCGTGCCGGTGATCGTGATGGCGCCACATGACAAGCTCTTCGACAAGACCGTGTCGAACATGCAGGAGGTGATGGCGCGCCACGGGATGGTGCTGTTGATCTCCGACAGCAAAGGCATCAGCGCGGCGCAGGACGGGACTTGGGGCACGCTGCAACTTCCTGATATCGCTGAACCTTTCGCGCCGATCCTTTACGCGGTCCCGGCGCAGCTGCTCGCCTATCACACGGCGGTCGCGAAAGGCACCGACGTCGATCAGCCGCGCAACCTCGCCAAGTCGGTGACGGTCGAATGAGCCGCAAGAGGGGCAAGAAGCGCGTCGCGCGGCCGAGCGCGGCGGATTACGCTCCGCTCGACCCGGCGGAGGACGCAAAGCTGCGCGCCGAGGCCGAAGCCTACGCGGCCTCAGATGCGGAATATGAGAGCTTCGCCGAGGAAGAAGACGCCGACGAGCCGCTCGGCCCGCCGCCCACGCTGGAAGATGCGCTTTTCGCGCTGGAAAGCTGGGCGGATGCCGAGAAAGCCGCCGAAATGGCCGCCTATCACAAGGCGGAGCGGCGCTATTTGGGCGTGGCCGTGCCCGCGATCGAGGACATGGTCGCACTATGGCGTGGCCAGCTCGACGTGCCGGGGCGGGTCGAACTCGCCCGCGGACTTTGGGACAGCGACATTCACGAGGCGCGGATCGCGGCGGCCAAGCTGCTGACGCAAGCGCGGCTGCGCCCTGACGACGCCGCATGGGACTTGATCGCAAGCTGGGTGCCGCAATTCGACGCTTGGGCGATTGCCGATCACGCGGCCAAGGCGGGCTCGAAACGGCTTCAGGCCGAGCCCGCGCGGCTTGACGAAGTGGCGGATTGGGTGCGCTCGGATCACATGTGGACGCGGCGCGCGGCCTTCGTCTTCACCCTGCCCTGGACCAAGCAACGCAATCCCAGGCCCGAGGACGAGGCGGTCCGCGACGAAGTTCTGGGCTGGGCCGCGCAACTGGCAGAGGATCGCGATTGGTTCATCCAGAAGGCCATCGCATGGTGGCTACGCGAGCTGAGCAAGAAAGACCCGGCGCGGGCACAGGCCTGGCTGGCCGAGCACGGCGAAAGGCTGAAGCCCTTCGCCCGCAAAGAAGCCAGTAAATACTTATGAAGTCAGGAACTTGTCGTAGTCGCTGACCAGCAGGTGGCGGGGAGCTTCGTCTTCCTCGATCTCGGAGAACCGCCCGATATCTTCGCGGAAAATGTTGTCGGTGTTGTCGTCATTGACGGTCGAGACCTCGCCGATCAGAACGTCGCCGCCCTCACCCCAGAAGGCATGCCAGTCGCCGGGGCGCAGGGTCACGCTCTCGCCCGGACGCAGGATCAGAACCTCGCCGGGCTCGTAGCGGCGCGGGACACCGTCGCACATCACCTGCCCGCCCGCAGTGTCGTCAAATTTGCCATCTACATCAGAGCCGTAGAGCTCGATCGCGAGGTTCGCACCGCCACGGTTGATGATGTCCTCGGCCTTGATGATATGGGTATGCATCGGGCTGATCTGGTCCTTGCGTGAGATCAGCAGCTTTTCGGCATAGGCCATGCCATGGCCCGCCTGAAGATCGCGCAGATCGCCGTTGCGCAGGGTGAAGAGGAACAGGCCCAGCTTGTCGAAATCGCCCTGACCGTAGTCGGTGATGTCCCAGCCCATCGCGGCTTCCACGATGCGCTGCGCCTGCGGAAGGCGCGCCTTGAACTCGGCCGGGCTCCACCACGCGAAGGGCGGCAGGCGGAAGCCGAATTCCTGGATCATATCCTCGGCCGCGGCCATGATTTCGTTCACGCGCGAGCGTTTCATCTGTCTCTCCGTTTTGTCTTCGCGGCTCAGGCAACGCAGGCGGCGGGCCGTTCGCCGCGCGCCCAAGCGCGTACCGCATCGCCGAATGCCTCGAACAGAGGCCGCGAGACCGGATCTTCCGCCGCACGCCATTCGGGATGCCATTGCACCGATAGGGTAAACCCGGGGGCGTCCTTAACATAGATCGCTTCGGGAGTACCATCGGGGGCGCGCCCCTCGATCACGATCCGCGTACCAGCGGTGCAAACGCCCTGCCCGTGCAGCGTGTTGGTCTCGACCTCATCCGCGCCGAAGAGACGCGCAAACCTGCCGCCGGGTGTAAGCGTGACCATGTGACGGTTCGAGAACCCTTCCTCGAGCGTCCCCTCGGGGGGCATCCGGTGGTTCAATCGCCCGGGAAGCTCGCGGATCTCGGGGTGGAGCGTGCCGCCCATCGCGACGTTTACCTCCTGAAACCCCCGACAGATGCCAAGGAAGGGCTGCCCGTTTTCAACGCAGGCCCGCACCAGCGGCAGGGTGATCGCGTCGCGGGCACGGTCGAAGGTGCCGTGCTTTTCGGTCGGCTCTTCGCCATATTCATGCGGATGGACGTTCGGCCGCCCGCCGGTCAGCAGGAAGCCGTCGCAGACCTCCATCAACTCCTGAACGGACACATATTCGGGATCGGCGGGGATCAGCAGCGGGATGCAATCGGAGACCTTGCTCACCGCTTCCGAGTTGAGCTGCCCGCCTTCATGGACGGGGTAGCGGTCACCTACTAGGCCTCTATTGCCGATGATGCCGACGACGGGTCTGGTCATTGAATTCTCCTTTGTCCCGAAGCTAAGGCGGCGTTCGGGCGGAGAAAAGGCGCAAAATGCGCACGAAGCCGTGCATCTGACGCACAGCCCAAGCTTGCAGCGATCTCGCGCGGATTTGCCCGTTCACGCGGCCAGATCATGGCGCAGGATCGCGGCCTCGGAGGGCTTGAGCGCGCGACGGGCGAAGGCGCCGTAGCTAAGCGGATTTTCCTCGACCTCGGGCAGGAGCGCCTCGAGTCCGGCGCGCTGGTCGCGAGCGATCATCTCGAGCCGGGTCGAGGCGGGGTGGAAACTCTCCGTCTCGAGCCCGTTCGCGGTCAGCACCTGATGGCGCTCGAACATCAGGTGGATGTAGCTCAGGCCTTTTACCATGCCCTCGAAGCGGATCTCGTGGCCATTCACCAGATCGCATGCGCGCACCAGAACCTCGTCCTCGGCGAACAGCGCCTGTGCGGCGCGGCCCCGCACCAGCATCCGGTGCTGCGGCGACACGATCAGATCGCGGTCGGGCCGCGCGATGCCGAACGCTCCGGCCGAGATGCGCACCGGGCGCAGATGCGGCATCGCATGGAGCCGCGCGCCGGAGATGTCGCGCTTCCCGATCCAGCAGATCGGCTGCGCCCCGTCATCGCGGGTCATCACGCGGTCGCCCTCGCGCAAAGCTTCGACCGGGCGGCGGCCCCGGTCGGTTTCGATCAGCGTGCCGGGCGTGAAACAGATGACGCCCGCAGGTCCCTGCCGCGCCGCTTTCGGTCGCAGATCGAGGGCGCGATCAACCACCCACAGATCGCTGTCCACCGGCGGCATCCGACCGGCGAACATCAAGATGCGGGTGCCGCTTTCGGGCAGTTCGATCAGGGTGACGACATAGGCGTGATAGCCATCAGTCACGGTAAAGCTTTGATTGGGCGTCTCGATCTCATCGGGCTCGTCGAGCGTGCGGGGGCTTCCCACCGCCTCGCCCAAAAGGCGGCGCACCGCGCGGGCGGCTTTCGTGCGCCGCTCCGCCTCGCCGCGCGCATTATGCAGGATGAGCCGATCGTTTGGCCCGTCGACGCAGATCGCCTGCCCCGTCCAGCGCCAGCACGCGCCAACGGTCACGACATCCAGCGGCGGCACCGGCGTGCCGTCGACCTCTGTCTGCGCCCATGAAATGACGAAGGTGCCCTGATAGCCCGCCTTCATTGCTCTGATCCTGCCCGTATTTTTGCGAGGACTTATGTCTGCCCCCTGCTTATTGAGTGTCACGGTATCATGATGAATTTCCGATGTGAATCCCCATCTTGACGCTTGGGGCAAGCCGCATTCACCGAAACTTGCGCGCGCCCGAGCTTGCCACGCGCCCGCGCAACTGCATCTTCCGTCGGGAAGAGCAGCCTGAGGAGACTCACGATGAAAGCTATTGCCCTGATCGCAGCCCTCGCCTGCGCCGCGATGCCGTCGCTGGCCGCCGCGCAGCAGCAGCCGCTCAATCCGATTGAGATTCAGCGCGTTCACGCTCTGGTCGGAAATGTCGACCTGTCCAACCTCACCGACCGCCAGATCGTGCAGATCAAGGACGCGCTGGTTCAGAATGTCGATCGCACCGCGAAAGAGACGCTGATCCGCATGGCGCTGAAGAAGAAATGAGGAACCTGCTTATGACCATTCGACTTACCGCTTCCGCGCTTGGTTGCAGCCTGGCAGTCGCTCTTGGCCTCGGCACCGGCATTGCGCAAGCGGGCGCCGCGTCGCAACCGCCCGGCGGCCTCGGTCCGCAAGCTCCCAAACCGCAGAGCTCGAGCGGCCCCGACCCGGCCTATTTCATGCCCGCCAATCCGCATCTCAGCATGCTCGATCAGACGCGCGCCGCGAAATTCGCAAAAGGCAAGTCGCTCGAAGATATCGGCTTCACGCAAGTCGCGGCGATCGAGAACGCATTGCTGCATCCCTCGCTCGCGCAGAACCGCGAGGCGCTCATTACCAAGAGCCTCGATACCGGTCAGTGAGCAATACGGGAATTCGGGCTCTTTCCGCTCAGGCTGGGCACCGCCCGGCCTGAACGCGTTTTCGGGGAGGAGGATCGAAAATCCGCGTCGGCCGGGCGGCCCTTCACACGGCGCAAGATGCGCGGGTTGCCCAAGAGGGTCAGCCAAGCCCGACCCTTGCTTTCAGATTTCGCCTAGTTTCCGTTTTCGTCAAGCGGCACCCGCGTAGCGCGGTGCCCTGCTACCCCGGCCGTTTCGAACTGCGCAGAACGGGGCGAAATTCCCTGCATCCGCACAAAAAATAAGCGCCCGACACACCAATCGGCGTGTCGGGCGCTATACTTTGTCAGGTTCCGCGGGCGATCAGGCCCATTCGCCCTTGCGGAAGACCGGGACGCGGGTGCCGTCGGGCTTGATGCCGTCGATATCGGTCTCGGGACCGCCGATCATCCAGTCGACATGGATCATCGAGCTGTTGCCGCCCTTCGCCGCGACCTCGTCCTCGCTCAGCTCGCCGCCGTTGATGAAACATTTCGAATAGCACTGCCCCATCGCGATATGGCAGGCCGCGTTCTCGTCATAGAGCGTGTTGAAGAACAACAGCCCCGAGGCCGAGATCGGCGAGCCATGCGGCACCAGCGCGACCTCGCCCAGACGGCGCGCGCCCTCGTCGGTGTCGATCAGCTTTTGCAGCACCGCCTCGCCGCGGCTGGCCTTCGCCTCGACCACTTTGCCGCCCTCGAAACGCATCTCGATATTCTCGATCAGGCTGCCTTGATGCGACAGCGGTTTGGTCGCGCGAACAATCCCGTCGACGCGCTCGGCATGGGGCGTGGTGAAGACCTCTTCGGTCGGGATGTTCGGGTTGCAGACGACGCCGTTATTGGCCTCCGACGCACCACCGCTCCATTCGTGATCGTCGGCGAGACCCACGGTCAGATCGGTGCCACCACCGGTGAAGTGCAGCGCCGAGAAGCGCTGCTCGTTCAGCCAGTCGCGGCGCTTGCGCAGGGCGGCGTTATGCGCCTCCCAAGCGGCGACGGGATCGGGCTGGTCGGCGCGCGAGGCCGCGAAGATCGCGTCGGCCAGTTTGCCCACGGCCTCCTCTTCGGGCAGGTCGGGGAAGACGCGCTTGGCCCAGGCCACGGTCGGGTAGCTCACGATCGACCAGTTGATCTCGAAATTCGAGATTTTCTCCAGCGCCGGCTTGTAGGCGATGGAGTTGGCCTTGCCCGCGCGCGAGACTTTTTCCGGGTCCTGTTCCGACAGCAGCATCGGGTCTTCGCCGACGATCGCCATGCGGGCCGCGCCGCCTTCGTAAGCTTTCGCCATGCCCTGATAGAGCCAATCGGGCGCACGGTCGAAGCTGGCATCCTTGGCGTTCTCGAACCGGGCCAAGGTGATCTCGCCATCGCTGAGGATCGGGGTGAACGTGCCAGCGCCCGCGCGATAGGCTTCGGCGGCGATCCGGCGCACCAGCGGCAGCGCTTCGACGGGCGCGGTCAACACCAGATCCTGACCGTCTTGCAGGTTCAGCCCCACCTGCACGGCAACCTCGGCCAGCCGGTCGAGAAGTTGCGGATCGATTGCGTCGCTTGCCATGAGAGCCTCCTGAGTTGCGTTGAGCCGCAAGATAGATGGCTGGGCGGCAGGCTCAACCCCGGCGATGGGCGAACCCGAGGTCAGAGACCGAACCACGGGGCGGCATGGGACACGATCTCGTCAAGTTCACGGTAGCGCGCGGTAAAGCCCAGAGCGTCGCGCGCCCGCGACGGATCGGCCACCAGTTCCGCCGGATCGCCGGGGCGGCGCAGAGCGTCCTCGAAGGGCACCTTGCGCCCCGTCACCCGCTCGACCGAGGCGATCACCTCGCGGATCGACGCGCCCCGTCCGGTCCCTAGGTTCAGTTTCAAGCTATCTCCGCCGCCCTCCAGGTGATCGAGCGCCAGAAGATGCGCGCGGGCCAGATCGTCGACATGGATATAGTCGCGGATGCAGGTGCCGTCGGGCGTCGGATAATCCGTGCCGAAGACCTTCACCGCCGGGCCCTGCCCCGAGGCCGCACGCAGCACCAGCGGGATCAGATGGGTTTCCGGGTCGTGGCGCTCGCCGATCTCGCCGCTCGGATCGGCGCCGCTCGCGTTGAAGTAGCGCAGGGCCGCGAACCGCAACCCGGTCGCGGCGGCGGCATCCTCCAGCATCCATTCGCAGATCAGCTTGCTGCGGCCATAGGGGTTGATCGGGTTTTGCGGCGTGTCCTCGGAAATCGGCAGCGTCTCGGGCGTGCCATAGGTGGCGCAGCTCGACGAGAAGACGATCTTGTCGAGCCCCACCGCCTGCATCGCGCCCAGAAGGGCGGTCATCCCACCCAGATTGACGTCGTAATATCGGGTGGGCTCGGCCACGCTCTCACCGACATAGGCCAGCGCCGCGAAATGGATCACGGCGTCGATCCGGTGGTCCTCGAGCGCTGCCTCGACCAGATGCCGGTCGCGCAGATCGCCCTCGACCAGAGGCCCCCAGCGCACCGCATCGGCATGGCCGCGCGACAGATTGTCAAAGACCACAGGGGTGTGCCCCGCCTCGGCGAGCGCCTTGCAGCAATGCGACCCGATGAAGCCCGCGCCCCCGGTGACCAGAACCTTCGACGTCACTTAGGCGCCCCACCCGTCGCGCAGCATCGCCCCCACGATCTCGGGCGCGAGAACCCCGTCACGGCAGGCCATATCGCCCGGCATCTTGCCGCAGGCGCGCTCCATCGCGCGCAGCGTTCCGCGCCCGGCGAAGCCGTCGAGCGGGCCACGGTACAGCCCCTGCTTGGCGAGATGTTTCTGGATCAGATAGACCGCGAGCCTCGGATTGGCCTTGAAAAGGTCGCGTGCCTCTGCGGCGGACATCTTGGCCATGGCCGGCGCGATCTCTCCGGCGAGCGGCGCGAAATCTGCGTCGTGCCGATGCATCGCTGCGCGGATGGTCATCTCGTAATTCGCCCGCTCTTCCGGCGTGAACAGATCGGCATGCGCTTCTAGGAACGTCGACGCCCCCTTGGGATCGCGCCGCACGTTGTAGGCGTTGCCATCGCGCAAGAGACCGACGAGATAGCGCGCCGCCGTGCGGTTGCCTGCTTCGGCGGCCTCACGCAGTTGCGCCACCGCCATTTTGCCATCACCGCGCATCGAGATGCCCCAGATGCGGCGTGTGGCGTCGAGCACTTCGATCCGCTCGTTTCCGGCCGCACGGGCGGCCTTGGCGTAGCCGTCGAACTTGGCCCGCGAGACCTTGCCGCTGCCGAGATAGCCATACATCGCGCCCTCGGCCAGCGTCGCATAAGCGCTGCCGATGCCCGCGGCCCCTGCGCGCTGCAACATCGTCTCAGCCGCGGCCGGATCGCGCTGCGACCACATCATCTCCTCGCCAAATTTCCACAAGCCGGTCGCGTCGCCCGCCTCCGCCGCAGTCTCGAACAGGTCGCGCGCCTTTTCGCGGTTCCGGGGCACGCCGATGCCATAGAGATAGGCTTCGCCCAGCTTGATCGCCGCATCCCGGTTTCCCGATTTCACCTGCGCCTCGAGAAGGGCCCGGCCACGGTCGGTGTCGCGCGGCAGCACCCAGCCGCCCAGCAATTGCTCGCCCAGCACGCGCGCGGCGCCAGCATCGCCGGCATCCGCGGCTTGCGACAGGAGCTCCGTCGCGCGGGCGCGATCCGTCGGGACCGGACCACCCCAGAGGAGCAACTCTCCGGCCATCCGCGCGGCCTGGGCATTACCCTCCGACGCCGCGCGTTCCAGCATCGCGAGCCCCGTCTCGGGATCGGCGGGAACCTTCGGTGTCCCCCAGATCAAATCATGAGCACGCGCCGTCGTATCGGGCTGCGTCTCCTCTGCCTGCACCGCGCCACCTGCGACGCAGAGCACGAGGGCGAACGCCCCCAACGTGTCGGTCCAAATCTTGCGTGACATAGGTCCTCCCTTGGCGGGGCCTACCCGCCGACCAGATAAGGCAAAGCCAGACCGGCAAGCGCGATCGAGACGCCCATCGGGAGCTTTCCCCGTGCGTAACAGCTCTTCCAACCCAAGCGAGGCCCGAGGCGCGCCGCAACTGGCGCGCTTTGCAGCCCCATCGTCAGCGCCGAGCCTGCGAAAAGCGCGACGGAAAAGGCGATCAAAAACTCCCCCATCGCCGCAGAGGGCACGAACAGCATCAGGGCCGCGAGGAATTTCACGTCCCCGCCTCCGAAGGCGCGCAGCACGAAGAAGACGTAGCCAACCGCGAAAGTGATCGCTGCCGCGGCCAGCCGCAGGCTCAGTTCGTGCAGAGCCAGGAACGGCGCGCAGAGCGCAAAGAAGCCCAGCGTAATCAGCACGATCCTGTTCGGGATGCGCATCTCGCGCAGATCGCTGAGCGCGACCCAGATCAACACCGGGGCCAGCGCCGCCAGCGGCAGGAGTTGCGCAGTCATGCGACCCGTCCGGATTTCGCGCCGCCGAGTTCGAACGGCAGTCCGGAGACAAGCTGGAAGGTCAATTCCGCCAGGTTGCGCGCGCCGGTCTTGGAATAGAGATTGCTTAGATGGGTGCGCAGGGTGGATTCCTTGATCCCCAGCTCCGCAAGCATCTGATCGGGCGACTGGCCATGGCGCAGCAGCAGGCAGACGCGATATTCCGAACGGCTCAGGCGCGCCGGGTTATCCGCGCTCAGAATCGGCGAGCCGATGAGCGGCGCGGCCTGCTTGGCGGCCGATTTCAGCAAGCTCTCGGTGAACATGCCTCGCGCGCGGTTGTGCCAGGTGCGGCTAAGCGTATCGCCGAGCGTCGTCAGCACAGCCTGCTGATACTGGCGCAACTTCTCGGTGAAATGCAGCTCCAGCGTATCGACCCAGCGATCGCTGATCTCGAGCGGGATGACCACCATCTCGATCAGGTTGCGACGGGCGAGCGCCGAGGCGACCGCAGGCGGCACGTCCTCGTCCTGCATCGAGCGATACCAGGTCGAGCCCTTCTTCGCCTTGTCCAGGTAATCGCCCAGCAGATCGCCCGCGAAGCTTTGCTCCAAGGGGATCCGGCAACCCGATCTCGCCCTGTCGTGAACCAGCGCCCGCGCCGGTGCGCCCGCATCTCGCGGATAGCGCGCCAATATGATGGCCTCGGCCCCGATACTGTCGGTCAGATATCTCAATGCCATGCGGAGCGGGTTCGTCCCGTGCAGACACTCACACCACTGTGCAACGGCCCCAATCATGCCCGCTTCGATAGCGCGCTCCTGCCCGGGCGGTGCCCCGGCTGTTCCATAGTCTCGCATGGTCCCCACCATCCCCAGAAACTATTATATGTGGCCCCTTTTCTTAGCGTGACAGCGCGTGGGCCATCTCTAAGCGTAACTCCTAAATGGTTTAATTCCTAAGCTAGCCATTTGGACTATATCCACAGAACCCAGGAATGTATCCACAGGCAACCGATACACCCATAGGTTGCAATTTCGGCATTTAGGTCGAAATTTCGTCCGTAAAAATTGCCCGTAAACAATGCCTTGGGAAAAGCGCCGATTTGGAAACGATTCGATTTACTGGGCGTAGTTCATAAAATATCGAATCACCACGGGGCCGACCGCGATCAGGATCAGCGCCGGCAGCATCAGCGAAGCGAGAACCCCGGACATCTGCACCGGCAGGCGATTGGCCTTTTCCTGCGCGCGCATCTCGCGGATGCCACGCAGATCGGCGGCATAGGTTGTCAGGGCCTGTGCCATGGACGCCCCGAAGCGCAGCGACTGGCTCGCGACATTGGCGAAAGCGCGCACGGTCTCGACCCCGGTGCGGTCGGCCATGTCCCGCAGGGCCGCCTCGCGCTCGCGACCGGCCTGGACCTGTCGCTGCACCGAGAGGAACTCGAAGGAGATCTCCGGCGAGGTCTCGGCCAGTTCGTTGCCGACGCGAGTCATCGCCGCATCGAACCCCATGCCGCTCTCGATGGCGACCTGCATCAGGTCGAGCGCGTTCGGAAAGCTTTCCTCGATGCGCAACCGCCGCTCACGCATCCGGCCGTTGAGCCACATCAGCGGCAGCAGGTAACCGCCAGCGACAAGGCCGGTGAGTATCTGGTAGGTCGCGATACCGCTCAGGCTGCCGAGGCGGGCATCCAGCCCCAGCGGCAGCGCGATGTCGGGGCTACGCGCGGCGATCAGGAGCCCCATGAAAATCCCCGGCAGACCGATCCCCAGCGCGATCCGGATCATTGTGAAGCGGCGCAAGGCGCTCGCCCCGGACAGCCCGGCCTGCGCGAGTTTGCGTTCGAGCTTGGAGCGGGTCTGGCGGTCTGCGGGCACGAAGGCCTTCAGGATCTGACCCGGACGGGCTTCCGGCGCCTTGAGATAGCCATGCTCGGCACGTCCCCCCGTTTTCGGCCCGCCAATGGCCGCAATGCGCTCGGCGGCGCGGTCGCGCTGGAAGGCGGCCTGAAGGCCGACGATCAGCAGCAGCAGGCCGAAGCCGATTCCGGCGGCCAGAAGCGTCTCGGGCGCGATGCCCATCCGAAGCGCAAAATCCTCGATCCGTGTCATCAACATGGTCTCTCTCCCCGGCTCAGATCCGGAACTGCACCAAGCGGCGCAGCACCACGGCATTCAGGACAATCAGCGTGATGACGATGATCGCCATCGTGCGGAACATCGGCTGATCGGCGACCTCGCCATAGTAATTGGGCGAAATCAGCGAGGTGAAGCCGAACATGATGAAGGGCAGAGCGGTCAGGAACCACGCCGAGGCGCGTCCCTCCGCCGAGATCGCGCGGATCTTGCGCCGCATCGAGATCCGGCCCCGCGTCGTCGCCGCCAGCACTTCGAGGACGCGGGCGAGATCGCCGCCCGTGCCATGCTGGATGCCGATGCTGGCCGCGAGATAATCGGCGTCTTCCAGCCCCACCCTCTCGGCGAATTCCAGCACCGCGTCAGGAAGATCTTCACCGTAGGTGACCTGATCGAAGATGATGCCGAACTCGGTGCCGATCGGGTCCGGCATTTCCTCGGCCACGGCGCCGATCGACATGTTCAGCGGATGGCCGATCTTCAGACCGCGCGCCAGCATGTCGAGCGCGTCGGGAAGTTGGCCGGTCAGCACCTTCATCCGCTGCGTCGCCCGCGAGCGCAGGACCAGAAAAGGCAGAACCAGCCCGATGACCAGTGCCGCCGGGGCCGCCCGCAACGGGCCGAGCGGCGCAAGCGCGAGTACGAAACTCCCGATCGTAAGCGCGGCGCAGAGCAGCAGGAATTTGTCCGGCCCGATCCGGAAGCCCGCACGATGCAGCAGGCGCGGCAGGTCGAAGCTCTTGGGGAGCCGCGCGATCCATCCCTTGCGCGGATCGGGCTTGAGCAGCGCAAGCACCTCCTCGGTGTCGCGGCCCTTCGCGATCATCTTCATCCGGCGGCTCTTGGCCTCGCCGCTGGTCTCCGTCCGGTTGAGCAGATGCAGCCCCCCGGTCAGCGCCAGCAGCACGCCAAGCGCGATGCCGCTATAGGCGACATAGGCGGCAAGGTCTTTTTCGATTATCTCCCACATGGCTCAGTGCCCCCGCATCTTGAAATCAGTCGGATCGACCGCGACGCCCGCTGCGATCAGGTCTTCGAGGCAGCGCGGGCGCAGGCCGGTGGCGGTGAACTCGCCCTCGATCGCGCCATCTGCGGTGGTGCCGGTCTTCCGGAACGTGAAGATGTCCTGTATCATCACGATATTGCCCTCCTGCCCGGTGATTTCCGAGATCGACAGTACCCGGCGGCGGCCGTCGGAGAGGCGCGCAATCTGCACCACGATGTCGAGTCCGGAGGCGATCTGCGAACGGATCGCGGTCAGCGGCATGTCGAGGCCGATCATGGTCACCATCTGCTCGATCCGCCCCAGGGCATCACGGGCGGAATTGGCGTGGACGGTGGTCATCGAGCCGTCATGGCCGGTGTTCATCGCCTGCAACATGTCGAAGGCTTCCGAGCCGCGCACCTCGCCCACGATGATCCGGTCGGGCCGCATCCGGAGCGCATTCTTCACCAGATCGCGCTGGAGCACCGCGCCCTGCCCGTTCGGATTTGGCGCCCGGGTTTCCAGCCGCACGACGTGCTCCTGCTGCAGCTGCAGTTCCGCTGCATCCTCGATCGTCACGATCCGCGTGCGCGGGTCGATGGCGGCAGAGATCGCGTTCAGCAGCGTCGTCTTGCCCGAGCCGGTGCCGCCGGAAATCAGGATGTTCTTGCGGGCATGGACCAGCCCCTGCAGGAACCGCGCCGCCGCCCCGGTCATCATCCCGGTCTCGACGAGCCGCTCCAGCGTATAGGGCTGGCGCGAGAACTTGCGGATCGAGAGGCTCGGCCCGTCGATCGCGCAAGGCCGGATGATCGCGTTCACGCGGCTGCCGTCATCGAGCCGCGCATCGACCCAAGGGTTGCTCTCGTCGATCCGGCGGCCCACCCGCGAGACGATCTTGTCGATGATCCGGAGCAGATGACGCTCGTCGCGAAAGCGCACCGCGGTGCGCTCCAGCACGCCGTGACGTTCGACGAAGACGCGGTTGCAGCCGTTGACGAGAATATCGTTGATCGAGGGATCGGCCAGCAACGGCTCGAGCGGGCCAAGGCCCAGCACCTCGTTGAGAAGCTCGTCGACCAGCGTCTTGAACTCCTCCGCGCGCAGCGGGGTTTTCGCGTCGCGCAGTTCTTCGCTGACCAGTGCGGCCACTTCGCGGCGGAGTTCCTCAGGCACGACCTTGTCGAGCATCGACAGGTTCAGCCGATCAAGAAGCGCATCGTGCAACCGGCTTTTCAACTCCAGCGCGCGGCGCTGGCTTTCTTCGTCGATCGAAGGCGCCGCCGGTTTCGGCGGGTTCTTTTGCGCGACCATCTCGCGCGCCTCTTTCGGCGGACTTCCCGCGAAGGGCTTGCCGAGCGGGATCACCTTCTCGGTCTCGGTACGTTTGGACCCGCGATCCGTGAAATTGCGAAACATCTCGTGTTCCCCCTCAGTTCGACCGGGCCGCGCTCTGTGCGAGCCGCCCTTTCGCAAGACCGGCGATCGCTTTCGACAAGGCGGAGCGCCGTCCGATCCGCGCCAGCGGCACTCCGCGATCGGCGGCCTCCCGTGCGGCGCGCGGGTCGTCGGGAAGCCAGTGGCTGAGGTCGCGATCAAGCGCCTTCGCCGCTTCCTGCTGCAGCCGTGAGCGCATCAGCGGACGGCTTTGATGGTTCACGACCACCTCGATCTCCAGCGCGAGGTTTTCCTCGCGATAGGCGTCGATCAGGCGGCGTGCCTGCTGCAGCGACGGCACCGCGAGATCGGTCACCAGATACAGCAAGGAGGCGCGCGCCAGCACCGGCGAGACCCAGTCGATCAGCGCATGCGGCAGATCGACGATGACGTAATCGCAGCGCGCCTGCATCAGCGTGATCAGCTCGGTCACCTGATCGGCCCCGAGCGCGCCGAGCGGCGCAAAGGCGGCAGGAGCGCAGAGCACTTCCAACCCGTCTTTCGAATATTGGAGCGACTGGTCGAGGAAGGTCTCATCGGGCATCGCGCCGCTACGCGCCATGTCGTAGAGCGCCGGGCTCGGCTCGAGGTCCAGGAACCCCGCGACCATGCCGAATTGCAGGTCGAGGTCAATCAAGCCGACGCGGCGTGGCGCCTGCCCTTTCTTGGCGCCCTGCGCCGAGAGCTGATGCGCGAGGTTCACCGCCAGCATCGTCGCCCCGATGCCACCACGGCTGCGCGCAACCGCGATCACCTGGCCTTCATCGTCAGGCGCCTCCGTCTGCGCCATACGCCCGGTCTCGGCAGAAAAGCTTAGCCGGCGCTTGGCGGGTGCGGCAAGGTCGCGAGCGCTCGGCTCGGGCACCAGGACCATCGGATTGGTTCTACGAGTCATTTCATCTCTCCCCTTGCTTTAGCTACCCGCGCCCTGCGCGAGATCCTCGCCCGGCATCGACGTACTCATGCTCGGGAAGGCGATATCTGCATCAAGATTTTCATCGGCGGTGCCCGTCACGAGCCCCACCAGCGCGCCCAGCGGCGTCGCGAATTCGAAGTTCACATTCTGCAATTCGACCGTGACCATCGGCACATAGGGCCCGCCGAGGAACCCGAGTTCGGGATCGTAGGAATAGCTGAAGGACAGGTTCGCCGCGCTCGAGCCATTGGGCAGCGCCGGGGCCACGATCGGCCAGATCTCGGCCACGGTCGGATTCGTCATCGCGCCCGAGCAGCTTACCGTCGCAGGTGCGGAGCAGACCCAGCTCTCGGCGCTGCAATTGGTGCCGAATTGCGGCTCCGCCTGGTCCTTCGGCGTCACGCCGCGCGTATTCGTCTCGGGCACACCGGCGCAGGCCGGCGGGCGCACCGCGGCGAGCCGCGCCGCAACCTGCAGCCCGCGCTGCATGTTCACGTAGTGATAGGCCAGACGACCGAAATCCAGCAGCCCGAAGAACACCAGCAGGTAGAGGCCGAAGACCAGCGTGAACTCGACAAGGGTCGCGCCCTCTTCGTCACGCAGGAAGCGGCGGAAGCCATGTGCCCGATATGCGAAACGCGCGCTCATGAGCCGAAGACCCGGTTCTGGTCGGCGACGACCGTGGTCACGGTGCCGAGCGTGGAGGGCGTCACGAGGGTGAAGAGACCGGCGAAGGGGAAAGTGATCGTGACATTCGCCGCAACTTCGACGATTGGCGCATCGCCGAAGCGATAGCTTCCTGCGATGCAGTCGAGGCTCGGTTCGACGCTGGTGACTGTCACGCCGCCACCCAGAACGCTGCCGCCGGTGATCGCGTTGCCGACGATATTCGCGAGCGTCGCCGCCTGACCGTCGACGCTGCCACCGGTTTCGCAGATGCTGCGCGGAGTGATGCGGGCGAGGTAGCGGCTCGCATCGCGCACCCCGCCGATCACCGTCTGGTAGGCGAGGAACATCCGCCCGCTCTCTATGATCGCGGCAAACAGGATCAGCATCAGCGGCAGCACCAGCGCAAATTCCACCAGCTGCGCACCCTCATCATCGCGCCAGATCCGGCGCGGGCTGCGGAGGCGATATGCACGAAACCACCGCATCGCGCTCACCGGTAAAGCTGGACAACGTCGCGGACCATGCCGCCCGTGCCCAGTTCCTCTTGATCGCCATTGCTGGCAGAGCCGATAACCTCGCCCCAGATATCCATCGTCGGCGGGCTCGATCCGTCCTCGCCCACCGGCTCGGTCAGGAAGACCTTGACGAATTCCTTGACCGGCACGTTCGAGGCCGCACCCTTGATCACGGTGCCCGTCTCGGCGCTGCAATCGATCCCCGCGACGATCAGCACGCGGCGATCGGCGTTAGGGGCGGCCGCCGGCGCGCAGCTCGGCAGGCCCGTCTCGGCCCGGTTCGACAGTATATCGCCGCCATTCGCCGCCGCGATCTCGGCAAGGTAGAGATCGTAACGGGTCACAGCGTCGGCAAAGGGATCCGTCGCACCCTCTGCCGTGATGTCGATGCCGTAATTCTTCTGCATGTAGGTGATGCGACCCTGCGACCAGTCGCCATCGCCGAAGCGACCGCATGGCTCAGCCGCGCCCGGCATGAAGCAATCGTCACGCGGCAGACCGACCGTATCGGGCGAGACCTCCTCGTTCTCCTTGATGCAGGCGTTCTTGCTGGCGTTTTCCTTCCCGCTCGGGTTGGCGGCGACGATCCCCTTGATGACATTGGGTGCGGGCGCGTAATTGGGATCCTTGCTGAGGCCGTTCATGATCGACTGGTACATGTCGAAGCGCACATTGAAGATCGCCGCGTTGCGCCCTTCCTTCTGGCCCGGCTCGAGGTCGACGCCGCGCTGGTTGAAGCATTGGGTGATCTTGCTGACCGCACCGAGCAGGCAGGCGTCGAGCTGGGCTCCGGATTTATTCGCGCAGGGCCCGTCCTCGTCGACCTTGGCGCGTTTCGGATCGAGAAACCCGAAATCACCGGGCCCCCAGGCCGCGTCGCCGCCCCCGCCAGAGCGCAGCAGGATCATCTGTCCGATGTCTTTCTCCGCGTCGAAACCGGGCGGGACGCAGAACATCAAGGGTGTGACGTCGCATGCCAGGATTTCGAGCCCCGCCACCGCCTGCGCCGAGGCCGAGCCGTCGAAAGCGTCATAGCCGCCCATCGTCGTGAAGGCCGCGGCGAAGACGCCCTGAACTTCGCGTTCGTTGACGTCAACTCGGACGAAGGCGGCTTTTGTCGGATCGGTGGTGACCGCGTCTGTTGCGTCATTGTCGTTTGCCGGGAGCGCGCTGAGATAGGTCAGGGTCACGTCATTCGCGGCCCCAAGCACCCGCGAGCCAGTTGCGAAGCTCTGGCTGTCGACGATGAGTTGGGCCGCGGCTTCGGCCCGCGTGATCGCGTCATTGTTGCCGTCAAGTTCGCCTGCCGCCGCCAAGGCCACCGAGTCCGCGAAGGATTGCAGCTCCGAGCGGGTGCTGCCGAGCCGCCCCAGGTCGAAGGACAGCGCGACGAGCCCCAGCAGCACAACGAGGCTCATCCCGAAGAAGACGAGGATCGTCCCGTCTTCCTCTCTGGCGAAACGCCGGATGCTGTTCTGAATGCGCCCCATCGACCCCGAGCCTCACTTGATCGCGGTTTCGGTGACTTCGGTGCCGCGCCGGACGATCACGGTGCGGATCCGCGTCGGTTCGAGCTTGTTCTTCGGGCGCTCGCTGAGAATGTCCGCGAGACCGATCGAAGGCAGCGGATCGCTCTCGGCGTCGTCCAGCGTGCGCAGCGTCAGGCTCAGCGTGCCCGCCTTCTGCGCGAGTGCGAGGCGCTGGCCCTGTTCGGGCGAAACCTCGACCGTGACTGTACGCGCCACGCCGGGGGTCTTCACCTTCTCATCGGCTTCCTGATCGACCCCGATGACGCGGACGTCCTGCAAGATCGTAACGGTCTTGAGCGTCTCATTGCTGCCGCGCGTCATCATCACATCGACGCGGTCGCCCGGTGTCACGAAACCACCCACCCCGCTCGAGGCGTTGACCTCGATCGCCATGGCGCGGCTGTTCGGGCCGAGGGTCTGGACGATTGTAACCTTTTCGCCGTAATTCGAGACCTTGGAGGCGAGGATCAATTCGCCCTGCGCGATCTCGGCGCGGGCCCGGCGCGGCTCTCCGCCCGATTTCGGCAGAAGGGCTGCGTAATCCGTGAAGACACCCGGCGGCAGCGCGTCTTTCGGCCAGGAGATCGAGGTCAGCTTCTGAGCCTCGATGGTCTGACCGAAAGGAATGTTCTGTGCGGCGGCGAGCACCTCGACGAGGCCTTCGCGCTCGGCGGCGACTTCGCGTTTGTATTTCGCCTCGAAGAAATCGCGCGCCAGGTAAGCCGAGCCACCTGCCACGGCGAGTCCTGCGGTGAAGGTCAGCAAAGATGCGATACGCATGGCGCTCTCCGTTTCGTCGAATGAGTTAAAGGGCTCAGGGCTGGTCGGGCCGCAGCTATGCCCTGAGCCATTCGAATTTATTCGCAGGCATTCTTTTAAGCCCGCGGTCAATTTTTGATTTAGTTGGTGCCTTTCGCCGCGGGCTCTTCTCCCATAATCGTGGCAGCGCCGGCCATTTTCTTGTAAACGCCTGTGCCGAGTGTCGTGTAGATCGCCGAACCGATGCCCACAGCGATCGCCAGCGCGATCCCGTATTCGACGACGGTGACGCCCTCTTCGTCATTCTTCAGACGGCGCAGCGAAGCGAGTTTGAACAGTTTCATGGTCTTTCTCCGTTTTTGAGATGCCGGCCCACCCCGGCGTTTAAATCTGGCCCCGTGTCCCCTGTTGAGCCGGGCAGCCAAGATTCAGATTGCGAGGGTTTCGACGCGGAGGCATCGGCGCGGCGTCGCAATATAACAACTCAAAGTTGTATTTTTTGGCAGCGGTGCCGAAATCTGGACCCCGGACACGCCGATGGCCCCCGCGAATGCGCGGCAACGCCCAAGCCGCGATTCGTCGGTCGGGCGCGATTCCCGTCTTGTTGCGGAGGTTTGGCGCGTGCCACGGAACGAGGCCGTTCAGGCTAATGCGCCGTTCGAGCTACGGCCCGCGGGCCGATGCGGTGACAAAAGCGCCAAAATCGACGGCTGCCCCGAAGCGGGACACCCGGCGTCGCGAGATGGGCGGACGGTCCGCTCTGCGAAGGTCGGCCTCAGCCGGGCAATGCGTCCACGAGCTGCGCGAAATGATCGCCGCGTTTCTCGAAATTCGGATATTGGTCGAAGCTCGCCGCGGCGGGCGCCAGCAGGACCGTGTCGCCCGCCTCGGCATCGCGGGCGCAGGCGGCGACGGCGGCTTCCATCGTCTCGCAAATCTCATGCTCGACCGCCAGTTCCAGCGCGAAATCGCGCGCGGAGTGGCCGATGAAATAAGCTTTCTTCACCGCACCGAGATGCTCGGACAGCGAGGCCACCCCGCCCTCCTTGCCCAGACCACCCGCAATCCAGCGGATATTCCGGAAGGCCTGCAACGCTTTCGCAGCGCTGTCGGTATTGGTGGCCTTGGAGTCATTGACCCAGCGCACGCCGCCCTTTTCGGCGACGGTCTGGCTGCGATGCGGCAGTCCGGCGAAGGAATGAAACGCCTCTTCGATGACGCGCGGCGAAATCCCGAGCGCGCGCACGGCGGCATAGGCGGCGCAGGCGTTCTGGTGGTTATGCGCGCCGGGCAGCCCGGTCACCTGGCGCAGATCGATCGATGCTACCTGCTTGCCCTTGCGCCATTCGCTGAGGAACCCCTTGCGGGCGAAGACCGACCAGCCCCAGTCGCCCAGCTTGCGCGACGCGGAGACCCGGATCAGGCGGTCATCGTTGCGGCCCATCATGATCTGATTGGCAAGATAGATGCCTTCGGGCTCGTCTACGCCGATCACCGCGCGATCCGGGCCGCCTTCGGCGAAAAGACGACGCTTGGCCGCGAAATAGCCGCCCATGCCGGCGTGGCGGTCGAGGTGGTCGGGAGAGAGATTGGTAAAGACCGCGATGTCGGGCGTCAGAGCCCGCGCCAGATCTGTCTGATAGGAGGACAGCTCCAGCACCACGACCTCGCCATTTTCGGCCGGTTCCAGATCGAGCACGCCGCGCCCGATATTGCCCGCCATCTGAGTCGGGCGCCCGGCCTCTTCCAGAATGTGGTGGATCAGCGCCGTCGTCGTGGATTTCCCGTTCGAGCCGGTGACGCAGATCGTGCGCGGTGCCTGATCGTAGCGCATGAAATCGTCGGTGGCCCATGAGGCGAAGAACAGGCCGATATCGTTGTCGACGGGCACGCCCGCCTCCATCGCCGCAGAGATCACTTGGTTCGGCTTGGGATAGAGATGCGGGATGCCTGGCGAGACGATCAGCGCCGCGACACCCTCGAAAGCGCCGTGGCGGGTAAGGTCGCGGCAGCTATAGCCTGCATCCTCGGCGCGCGCGCGGCCTTCGGGGCTGTCATCCCAGCAGATCGGCTCGGCCCCGCCTGCGCGCAGCGCCGCCGCCGTCGCCAGACCCGAACGCCCGAGCCCGAGCACCGCCACCTTCTGTCCGTCAAAGCCCTGCACCGGGATCATGGAAGTCTCCTGTCGCCTCGCGGGAATGCCCCGCCCTTCAGACCTGTCGCGCTCAGCGCCGCAGGGGCCTGCCCCCGCAACTCCGGGATATTTGAACCGATACGAAGGGGAAAGGGGGAACACGGCGCGGAGAGGGTAAGACACGCAAAAACGGCGCGCACGGAGGGGGAGGAACCGTGCGCGCCGAAAAGGGTCTTCTTGGTCCGGTCGTTAGATTACGACTTCTGATCTTGCTGCTTTTCGAGCTCCGTCAGGATATCCGACAGGCTCGCGTTGAGGGTCAGTTTGCCCGAGCCGACTTCCGACGCCGGAACGGTGATCTTGAACATCGAGACAGCCGTGTCGAGCGTGTCATCGGTGCGGACATAGACCTGGTCGGTCTTGCCCATGTTCATGACCTTCGTGATCGTACCGACCGCAGCACCGTCCGAGGATACGACGGCGTCGTCAACGCCTGCCTGAACCTCGTTACCGACGATGCCGGCGTCCTTTTTCAGCTGGTTCTGCGCCGGGATCGATTCACCACCGTTCGAGGTCTGTTCGGTCGTCGCGGCGCCGACCTTCTTGCCGGCGACACCGGCGGTGTTGTTGACGTCGCTGCCCGTGGTGACGTTCACGGCGGGCGGGTTGCCCGTGGAGGTCTGATCGTTCGGAACGACCTGCATCTTGTAGTCGACGAGACCGTACTGGCCGTTCTCCGCGTTGCTGCCCTGGGTCACGCCATTTGCGTAGGTGGCAACGGCGCCGAGCGAGAGCGTAGCGGCAAGAGCGGTCGTCGAAAGGATGATGTTGAACTTGCGGGTCATCGGGGTCTCCTCGCTAAAAAAACTTTTGCGACATCTCGCGTCGCGGTTCGGGGAGACAACCAACGAATTTCGCTCTGGTTCGCTCAAATAATTTTGAGAAAAACCACGGCGCGCCTCGAGGAACCAAAGCGCGCCGGAAGAGATCGCGCGCGGGGCGCGATCGGAGAAAAAGATGTGCGGGTCAGCGGATCTTCAGTGTCGCCAGACCGATCAGCGCGAGGATCAGCGAGATGATCCAGAAACGGATGACGATCTGCGGCTCCGACCACCCCTTCTTTTCGAAATGGTGGTGGATCGGGGCCATCAGGAAGACCCGTTTGCCGGTGCGTTTGAAATAGGCGACCTGGATGATCACCGAGAGCGCCTCGACCACGAAGAGCCCGCCGACGATGCCAAGGACGATCTCGTGCTGGGTGCAGACCGCGATCGCGCCGATCGCGCCGCCAAGCGCGAGGCTGCCGGTGTCGCCCATGAAGACCGCCGCCGGCGGCGCGTTGTACCACAGAAAGCCCAGACCGCCCCCCATCAGCGCCGCGGTGAAGATCACCAGTTCCCCGGTGCCGGGCACGAATTGCACGCCGAGATAATCGGTGAAGTCGGTGCGGCCCACGACATAGGCGATCGCGCCCAGCGTACCTGCGGCGATCATCACCGGCATGATCGCGAGCCCGTCGAGCCCGTCGGTCAGGTTCACCGCATTGGCCGCGCCCACGATCACGATCATCGCGAAGGGAATGTAGAAATAGCCAAGGTTCAGCACCAGATCCTTGAAGAACGGGATCGACAGCCGCCCTTCCAGATCGGACGGGTGCAGATACCAGGTCAGGAGCGACGCGAGAAGCGCGAGCAGGAAGCCGAGCGCGAGCCGCGCCTTGCTGCTGACCCCTTTGGTGTTCTGCTTGGAAACCTTGGCGTAATCGTCGGCGAAGCCGATTGCGGCGTAGCCGTAGGTGACCATCAGCACGACCCAAATATATCCGTTGTCGAGCCGCGCCCAGAGGAGCGTCGACACCAACAACGCGGTGAGGATCAGGATACCGCCCATCGTGGGCGTTCCGGCCTTCGAGATATGTCCCTCGGGCCCGTCATCGCGGATCGGCTGCCCCTTGCCCTGAGTGCGGCGCAGGATCCCGATCAGCCAGGGTCCGAAAATGAACCCCACCAGCAGCGCCGTGAAGAACGCCGCCCCCGCACGGAAGGTGATGTAGCGGAACAGGTTGAAGACGCCCCCGCCATCGGAGAAGTCGGTCAGCCAATACAACATTAGTCTTTTCCCTTATGGGCCTCGGCCGCTCCGGGCTGGCCGAGTTTTCTCAATACGCTCACGACGAGGCTCACCTTGGAGCCCTTCGAGCCTTTGACCAGCACCACGTCGCCGGGGTCGATCAGGTGGCGGGCACGCTCTGCCAGCTTGTCCGCCGTTTCATACCATTCTCCCCGCTTGGTGCGCGGCAGGGCTTCGCGAAGCGCCGCCATGCGCGGTCCTGCGAGATGCACGAGGTCGACCTTCGCCATGGCCGGGTGATCGGCGATGGCCGCGTGCAGCGCCGTTTCGTCCTCGCCCAACTCCAGCATGTCGCCAAGGATCGCGATGCGGCGCCCTTTCGCGGTGCGCCCAACACCGTCGCGTGGCTTGGCGCCTGCCAGAACTTCGAGCGCTGCGGCCATCGAGGCGGGGTTCGCGTTGAACGCGTCGTCGAAGAGGTCGAAGCTCTCGGCCTCGTCCACCACATCCATATAGACCCGCTCGCGCTGACCGCGCCCGGCGGGGGGCTGCCAGTTGCCCAGATCCATCGCGGCAATGGTCGGATCGCAACCCGCGGCTTCGGCCAAGGCCAGCACGCCGAGCGCGTTGGCCGCGAAATGCCGCCCCGGGGTCATCACCTTGAACAGGATCGACGTGCCATGGTGGTCCGCCTGAACGACGGTTGCGTCGCCCGAGATGCGGGCCTCGACAAGACGGTAGTCCGAGCCCGGCTCGGGGCCGAAAGTGACCATTATTCCTGCCTGCTGGGCGGCCTCGCGCAGGATGTCGGAGGTCTCCAGCCCGGTCGGCACGATCGCGGTGCCGCCCTCGACGAGGCCCTGGAAAATCGACGCCTTCTCATGCGCGATACCTTCGATACTCTCGAAGGCCGCGAGATGCGCGGGCGCGACGGTCGTTATCATCGCGGCATGGGGCTGCGCCAGTTTCGCCAGCGGCGCGATCTCGCCCGGATTGCTCATCCCGATCTCGATCACGGCGAAATCGGCATCCTGCGGCAGGCGCGCCAGCGTGATCGGGACGCCCCAGTGATTGTTGAAGCTCGCCTCGGCCGCGTGAACCTTGCCTTGAGCGGAGAGGACAGCGCGCAGCATCTCTTTGCTCGACGTTTTGCCGACCGAGCCGGTGACGGCGAGCACACGGGCCCGCGCCCTTGCGCGCCCCGCCCGCCCCAATGCTTCTAGACCCGCGAGGACGTCATCCACGATCAGCAGCGGGTCGTCTTTCGAGCAGCCCTCGGGAATGCGACTGACCATCGCCGCCGCCGCGCCTTTGTCGAGCGCCTGTCGCACGAAGTCATGGCCGTCTCGCACATCTTTGAGCGCGACGAAAAGATCGCCCGGATGTATGGTCCGGGTGTCGATGGAAATTCCGGTCGCGGCGAAAGCCTGCGTGGCCTCACCATCGGTGGCGGCAGCCGCGTCGCTCGAGGTCCAGAGAACGGCCATCAGATTTTCCCGTCCAGCGCGGCAACAGCGACCGAGGCCTGCTCGGCGTCGTCGAACGGGTAGGTGTCCGAGCCGATGATCTGTCCGCTCTCATGGCCCTTGCCCATTACCAGCAGCGCATCGCCGGGCTGCAGCAGATCGACGCCGCGCAGGATCGCCTCGGCCCGGTCGCCCACTTCGAGCGCCTTTGGCGCGCCTTCCAGCACGGCAGCGCGGATCGTTGCGGGATCTTCCGAGCGCGGATTGTCGTCGGTCACGATGACAATGTCGGCATTCTCGGCGGCGGCCTTGCCCATCAGCGGGCGCTTCGTCGCGTCCCGATCCCCGCCTGCGCCGACGATGGCGATCAGGCGGCCCATCACATGCGGGCGCAGCGCCTTCAGCGCGGTCTGCACCGCATCCGGCGTGTGGGCGTAATCGACGAAGACCGTCGCGCCGTTGTCGCGGGTGGCAGCCAGTTGCATCCGCCCGCGCACGGTGGAGAGCTTCGGCAGTGTCGCGAAGACCTCCTCGGGGTCGGCGCCGCACGCGATGGCGAGCGCCGCACCGGTAAGCACATTCATCGCCTGGAACCCGCCGATCAGCGGCAGGCGAGTCATCTGGGTCCAGCCTTCCCAGGCGAAGCGCACATCCTGACCGGTTGCATCGAACCGCTGCCCGAGAATCTGCATCTCGCAGCGTTCGGTATGGCCGATCCCGATCAGCTCCTGACCGCGCGCAGTGATATAGCGCGCGAGTTCCTCCCCCTTGGGATCGTCGAGATTGATCACCGCCGCTCCGTCTTCGGGCAGGACCCGGGTGAAGAGCCCAGCTTTGGCCGCGAAATACTCCTCGAAGCTCGCGTGGTAATCGAGGTGATCTTGCGAGAAGTTGGTGAAAGCGGCCGCCGAGAGCGTCACACCATCCAACCGACGCTGCGCGAGCCCGTGCGACGAGGCCTCCATCGCGGCATGGGTCACGCCGACGGCAGCCATATCCGAGAGCAAGCGATGCAGGGTGATCGGCTCGGGCGTCGTATGCGGCGAAGGTGCGGCATAGCTGCCCTCAACGCCTGTCGTGCCGATATTCGCGGCCTCGAATCCCAGCAACTGCCAGATCTGGCGGGTAAAGGTCGCGACCGAAGTCTTGCCGTTGGTGCCGGTCACCGCGATCATCGTCTCGGGCTGGCGCTCGAACCACAGCGCTGCCGCGAAAGCGAGCGCCTGACGCGGATCTTGCGTGACGACAATGGCCGTATCGGTGCCCGCAAGCGCCTCGCGCGCGGTTTGCTCGCCCGCGCGATCGGTCAGCACCGCGGCTGCGCCCATGCGCAATGCGTAAGGAATGAACTCGGCCCCGTGGATCTGCGTGCCCGGCAACGCCGCAAAAAGATGGCCCGGTTTGACCTGCCGACTGTCGACCGACAGTCCCGAGATCGCGCAGTCTGCGCCCTGCAGCGGCGTCAGCCCCAATTCGCTCAGCATTTTGGTGCCCGCAGCCATCGTATCCGTCCTTTATTCAGCTCGCCGCACTTATCCGGCGACACGTCTGCGAGGTCAAGGCGACAGGCCCTGCCCCCTGTCTCTATGCGCGGGTTCATGCACGTGGCGTGACACCCGCCTTCCGACCCCGAAAACGTCAGTCGTTCTTGACCAGACTGATGCCGTCGAGCGTGTCGGGTGTCGTCGGTTCGGGGCGCAGACCCAGAAGCGGCGCGACACGGCGGATCGTCTCGGCCGCAACCGGCACGGCGGTCCAGCCTGCGGTGCGGCGCGGCGTGTCGCCGGAGGTATCTGTCGGCTCGTCCAGCGTCAGAACCAGCACATATTCGGGATTGGTCACCGGGAAGACGCCCGCGAAGGTCGAGATCACCTTCTTGTCGTAATAGCCGCCCTGCGGATCGGGCTTGTCGGCGGTGCCGGTCTTCCCCGCGACCTGATAGCCCTCGACATTGCCGTAGCTTGCGGTGCCGCGCGTCACAACGGCGCGCATCATCGCCAGCGCCTTGTGGGCGACCTCCGGGGACACGACCTGCGCGCCTTCCGGGGCGCCGAATTCCTGCTTGTGCGGCTTGCGCGGGCCGCCATTGGCGATCAGCGTCGGCAGCACGCGCCGCCCGTCATTGGCGATCGTCGCATAGGCCGTCGCAAGCTGCAGCGGGCTGTCGGAGAGACCGTGCCCGTAGCCGATTGTCATCGCGGACAGCTCCGACCAGTTCTTCGGCAGGATCGGACGGCCCGTCGGCGCCTCGATCAGTTCCACCGGCGAAGGCTCCAGAAGGCCCAGCTTGCCGAGGAACTCGCGCTGCTTCTCGGGGCCGATCTTCTGGACGATCCGCGCGGTGCCGATATTCGAGCTGTGCACGATCACGTCCGTGACCGACAACTGCTTGCCGTAATTGTGGAAATCGTGGATGCGGAACTTGCCCCAGCGCAGCGGGCCCTTGGTGTCGATCATCGTCTCGGGCGTGACCAGACCGTCCTGCATCGCCTGCGACACCGCGAAAATCTTGAAGGTGGAGCCGAGCTCGTACATCCCCTGAACCGCGCGGTTGAACAGCGGGCTGTCGGAGGGGTCGCCCTTCAGAAGCGGCGCGGGGCGGTCGTTCGGGTCGAAATCGGGCAGGCTCGCCATCGCGACGATCTCGCCGGTGTGGACCTTCATCAGCACCGCGGTCGCGCCCTTGGCGTTCATCAGCTTCATGCCGCCCGACAGCACATCCTCGAGCGCCGATTGCACGGTCAGATCGAGCGAGAGCTTGAGCGGCTGCCCGCCATTGGCCGGATCGCGCAGCCAGCTGTCATATTCCTTCTCGATCCCTGCCACGCCGAGAATCTCGGCGGAGTTCACGCCTTCTGTGCCGTAGCGCGCGCCACCAAGAATATGCGAGGCTAGATGGCCGTTGGGATAAAGCCGCATCTCCCGCGGGCCGAACAGAAGGCCGGGATCGCCGATATCGTGAACAGCCTGCATCTGCTCCGGGCTGATGCGGCGCTTGATCCAGACGAACTTGCGATGGCCGGTGAAGTCCTTCTTCAGCCGGTCGCGGTCGAGATCGGGAAAAATCTTCACCAGCTTGTCCACCGTGCCCAGCGGGTCGATCATCATCGGCGGCTGCGCGTAGAGCGAGTGGGTCAGCAGGTTCGTCGCGAGCACCCTGCCCTTGCGGTCGACGATATCGGCGCGTTGGGCGTGAATCTGCTCGATCGTGGAATCGGTCTGCGGCTCTTCGGGGCGCGCGGCGGCGAAAGAGCCCATGCGCAGTCCCACCGTCAGGAAGGCCGCGAGGAAGATCACCGACATGACCAGCAGACGGCCTTCGGCGCTCTGACGCGCCTTGTCACGGGTGGCCTCGCCGCGCAGACGGCGGTTCTCGCGTTCGATCGCGTCGGGGTTCTCGCCTTTTTCGCGGGCGTCGAGGATACGGGCGAGCGGGCGAAGGGGCGTACGCATCAGTTCCCTCCCTCGGGATCGGCCTTGACCTCGACAGGATCGGAAAGGCCGGCCAAATCGGTGCCGGACGCACCAGTATCATCGGCCTGCGGTGTCGGGTAGGCAATCTGGGCGACGGTTCCGAATTGCTCTGGCGTCATCGGCAGAAGATGCAACGAGGTGAAGTTGAGATTGACCAGTTCGCGCAGGCGCTGCGGGCGGTTGAGATAAGCCCATTCGGCGTTGAGCACGGTCAGGCCCTCGTTCAGCGAGGCGATTTCCCGATTGAGGTCGCGCAGCTCGTCGATCCGGTCCTGGGTGTCGTAATTGACGTGATAGGCCCAGAAGGCGAGCGCGAGCACACAGGCAGAGGCGGCAAGATAGGCAAGCAGTCTCAACGGCGTTTCCCCTTCTTTTCCCCGGTGACAAGCTTCGGAAGCCCCAGTTGCGTGCGATCGGCCTTGCCGGCGGGCGCATTCGTGCGCCGCCCCACCCGCAACCGAGCCGAGCGTGCACGCGGGTTTTCCGCCAGTTCCTCTTCGTCGGGCCCGTCGCCTTTCACGGTAATTTCAAACGCGGGATCAAGGGCTTGCTGAACCGGCGCGTGGCGCGAACCGCCCCCGCCCGTCGACGAGCGCGCAGCGAAGAAGCGCTTCACCACCCGGTCTTCGAGCGAGTGGAAGCTGACCACCGCCAGCAGCCCGCCGGGTTTCAGCGCACGTTCCGCGGCCTCCAGCCCCTCGATCAACTGGCCGAATTCGTCGTTCACCGCGATGCGCAGGCCCTGAAAGCTGCGCGTTGCGGGATGGCTTTGCCCCGGTTTCGGGCGCGGCAGGCAGCGCTCGATCACCTTGACGAGCTGTTGCGTGGTCTCGAATGGCTGAACCTTGCGCGCCTCGACGATGGCCTTGGCGATCCGGCGCGAGGCGCGCTCCTCGCCATATTGATAAAGGATATCAGCGAGTTCGCCCTCATCCGTCTCGTTGACCAGATCGGCAGCCGACGGCCCTTCCTGCGACATCCGCATGTCGAGCGGCCCGTCGCGCATGAAGGAAAAGCCACGATCGGCCTGATCGAGTTGCATCGAGGAGACGCCGAGATCCAGCACCACCCCGTCGAGCAATTCGTCGGAATAGGTATCGAGTTCGGAGAACGTGCCTTCGACCAACTCCAGCCGGTCGCCGTATTCGCCGCGCCACGCCTCGGCCATCTCGAAAACCGCCGGATCGCGATCCACGCCGATCACCTTGTCGGCACCCGCCTCAAGCAAACCGCGCGCATAGCCGCCCGCGCCGAAGGTTCCGTCAAGCCAGGTCCCAGAGACAGGCGCGACCGCCCGAAGGAGCGGCCGCAGCAAAACCGGGACGTGGGGGGCGTCTGGCAGGGCGTCCCGATCCGTCATGGCTCACCCCTGCGACAAAAGGCTGAGAGGGTCGAAATCTTCGCCCTGCTCTTCGATCCACTGATCGATATTGGCTTCATCGGCAGCGGCGAAGGTCTCGGGGTTCCAGATTTCGAAGGTCTCGCCCACGCCGGAGAAATAGGCCTCCTTGTCGAGACCGATCTTCGTACGCAAGGCCGCCGGGAGAACGAGGCGGCCGTCGGGATCGACTTCGGTCGGGTGCGATTTGGACAGAACCATCCGCTGGAGGATCGTGCGCTGCTTCGAGCCGCGCGGCAGCGCCGCGATATCGGCAGCCAGCGCCTCGAAAGCGGCCTGCGTGTAGATCTGAAGCATTTTCTGAGTATCGGCACCGTAGACGATGACCATTCGGGGGCGATCTTTGTTCGGGCGCTCGGGGTCACCCTCTTCGAGCTCACGACGAAACAGCGCGGGGATCGACACGCGACCCTTACTGTCCACCTTGAAGGTGTATTCGCCTATGAACATGCCCGCCAAAGCGCGCTCCTATCACCTGTCCCGCCGGGCCGGGCCCGGAATGAAAACGGCGGATTGGGCTGCTGCCACTGCCCAATCCGCCGCCCTCGTTCCCATCACTGGGTATGTCCGACTGCACGCGCCACCTGGGGGGATGGGATGTCTGCTCGCTCGCGCGCCGGATCTCTTTGTTTTCGTGAAGCGATGGCCTGTATGAAACCTGCTTTTCGCCGTGAGGTCTTGGTGCCTCTATTTGCATTCGCTTCCGATGAATTAGGGATGCCACGGGAATTCATGGCACGCAAGAAAAAATTTGCCGAAGATTGGGTAGATCTTGTCCGCAGCAGCACCCCGCCCCAAGGCCCTGCGCGCCTTATCGCATATCCCTAGGCATCATGAAGGAAAAATTTACCATATCTGGTAGCTGCGAACGCAGACCAAGCTTTCCCACGAAATCCCAAAAAATTTCAATCGAGATGGAACCTGTGATTTTTAAGCCGCAATTGAAGCCACCTGAGGCACCATTTTCCGCGCTCACCGCGGCGTGATTTTGCGCGAGCCGATGTGAATACGCCGTGATTCCACCAAGAATCTCTGCGAATCCCGGCTCACGCGCTCTCTACGCCCTCGTGAAGTTCCATGGAAGGTGCCATGATTTCCCATGACCTTCCCGCGAACATGAAAAAGGCGTCCGTTGAGGACGCCTTTCCCAGAGCAACCTTCGCCGCCAGATCAGATCAGATCGCGGTCGATCAGCCCACGCGCAAGAGTGGCGTAGCCTTCGGCTGCCGGCCCCTCGCTCGCGGCGACCGGGGTGCCCGCGTCACCCGCGAGCCGCACGTCCAGGTCAACGGGCAGCGCACCGAGGAACGGCAACCCCAGCGATTTCGCCTCCGCTGCGACGCCGCCATGACCAAAGAGATGCGCCTCGTGGCCACAATTCGGACAGACGTAAGAGGACATATTCTCGACCAGCCCATGGATCGGCGTCTTCAGCCGCTGGAACATGTCGATCGCCTTCTTCGCATCGAGGAGTGCCACGTCCTGCGGGGTCGAGACGATGATCGCCCCGTCCAGCTCGGTTTTCTGACACAGCGTGAGCTGCACATCCCCCGTCCCCGGCGGCAGATCGATCAAAAGCACGTCGAGCGGGCCGTATTCGTCCCATTTCACCTGGAACAGCATCTGCTGCATCGCACCCATCAGCATCGGGCCGCGCCAGATCACCGCTTCGCTCTCTTTCAGCATGAGGCCGACCGACATCAGCGTGACGCCATGCGCCTGCAACGGCAGGATCGTCTGGCCATCCGGCGAGGCCGGCCGCTTGCTCGCCCCCATCATGCGCGGCAGCGAGGGACCATAGATATCGGCATCCAGCAGCCCAACCCGCTTGCCCGCGCGCGTCAGCGCCACGGCGAGGTTAGAAGCGACGGTAGATTTACCCACGCCCCCCTTGCCCGACCCCACGGCGATGATCTTCTTCACGCCCGGCACCTTTTGCGGCCCCTGCTGGGGCTTGGGATGCCCTCCGATCGCGGGCCCACGCTGTTGCGACTGTTGCGCCGTACCGCCGAGGCCGCGCGGAGGGCCCGAAGGCACGACGACCGTCACGCTCGTCACCTCTGGGAGCGCCTTGATCGCCGCCTCCAGCGTGGGGCGCATCGCCTCCAGTTCGGGTTGCGGCGCACCTTCGAGCACGAAGCGCACCACGCCGTCTTGCACCGCGAGCGCGCGCACGAGATCGCGGCTCACAGCGGTCCCGCCGCCCGGCACTTCCACCGTTTGCAACGTCGCAAGAACCGTTTCCTTGCTCACAGCCATGCAGATTCCTCCATTCCCGGGTCCATTATCCGCCCGCATACTCGTGATTTGGCCGGAACTGTGGCGTTTTTGCCGCGCAGTTCAAGTCGAGAACTGCCCATACGGTCAGGAATCCCCCATGCCCCGCAAGGGGAGCGCAAATATCTTGCGCCTCTCTCCCGAAAATAGGTCAGAATCATTCATGCATTTTCTGCATGGCGGCATTGAGGCTTCCCGGCATTGTGCAACCGCAGCATTAGCGCCATCTTTGCTCCAACGACGACGGAACACGAAGTAACGAAATGGGTCGACAAGCTGGAACCAGCAGCGACCCGCGCAAGTAGATAGATGAGGCTGATACGATGGCACTCGCACAAGACATCCAACTGAACGACAGCGGCTTCGCCGCACTGAAATCGAAACTGTTCGAAGCCCTGGCCCGCCGCAAGGTGTATCGCCAGACGCTCAACGAGCTGCGCTCGCTCAGCAGCCGCGAACTGAACGACCTCGGGCTGCACAGCTCGATGATCACCCGCGTGGCCTATGAGGCCGCATACGGCAAGTAATTCTCTTCCTGAGCCCCTCTCCTCCTCCCTGGGGCTCGGAACTTGGGCGGCGCTCTCTCTCCTCCTCCCTGAGAGCGCCGCCACACCAAGACATACCGGCCCCAAGCGGCGAGACGCCGCGATGCCGGACCAAAGCTGCCCGGATCTCTCCTCCTCCTCCCTGAGGGATCCGCGCCGAGCAGGCGGCGACCTCTCTCCTCCTCCCTGAGGTCGCCGCCTATCATCGGCGGAAATATGCGACAGGCTGTCGCATGCTGCAGTGCAGCACTTGATATCCGGACCGGCAGGTCCAATTTGATACGAAAGGCCCTCTCCTCCTCCCTGGGCCAATCGTTTCGGCGGCGCCCTCCTCCTCCTCCCTGAGGGTGCCGCCAACCAGATACCGAGGGTCCTCTCCTCCTCCCTGGACCCGAGGGTGTGACGCCGCTTCCTCCTCCTCCCTGAAGCGGTGTCGACAGTGCCGAAGGGTCTCTCTCCTCCTCCCTGAGACCTGACGGCAGAAAAGAGACGGCGGCGCCCCTCCTCCTCCCTGGGCGCCGTCGTTTTCTTTTATCCCCCTGCCAGATGAACCTTCGGAGAGGCTCCGCCACGCACGCCTCGCGCACCCCCGGGGATACGTCTCCCGAGAAGAAGAGCATTGCCCTCGCGCGCGCTGACCGGCAGGAAGGGCCCAAGGAGACCGAACCGATGCTGTCTTACCAACACGCCTATCACGCCGGAAATCTGGCCGATGTGCACAAGCATGCGCTGCTTGCGTCTGCGCTCGATTACCTCACGCGCAAGGACAAGCCGCTGAGCTACCTCGAAACCCATGCCGGGCGCGGGCTTTATGCGCTTGACGGAGCGGAATCGGCGAAGACGGGCGAGGCCGCAGCCGGGATCGCCCGGGTGGAAGGCTTGGGCTGGTTCGCCCCCGATCATCCCTACATGCGCGCGCTGGCAGCGGTGCGGGCGCAACACGGGGCGCAGGCCTATCCGGGCTCGCCATTGGTGGCAGAGGCGCTGTTGCGCCCGATGGACACGATGCAGCTATGTGAACTGCACCCGCAGGAGTTTTCCGCCCTGCGAAGCGCAACACGACGCAGCGGAGCGGTCCTGCACAAGGCAGACGGGCGCGAGATGGCGCTCGCGCTGACGCCCCCCACCCCGCGCCGCGGGATGATGCTGATCGATCCGAGCTTCGAGGAGAAAGCCGATTACACGGCGATGCCGAAGCTGATCGGTCATATCGCGAAGAAATGGAACGTCGGCATCATCGGGCTTTGGTATCCGATGCTGGCCTCGGGCGCGCAGGAGGCGATGGTCCGCACCCTGCGCCGCGATTTCCCCGAAGCGCTGAGCCACGAGGTACGTTTCCCGCCTGCCCGCGAAGGCCACGGCATGATCGGCTCTGGCATGTTCATCGTGAACCCGCCCTGGGGGCTCGTCGGCGAGGCCGAGCGGCTCTCGGAGCTATTTGCCAGCCTTTGAAGCGAGGAAAGCCTCGAACGCCTCCAGCGTGCGGGACGAGACATGATGCTCGATCCCTTCGGCATCGAGCTCCGCGACATCTTCCGGCACGCCCACGGCGCGCAACAGGGCCACAACGGTGCGATGGCGTTCGCGCACCTGGGCGGCCAGCGCCTCCCCCGCCTCCGTCAGGAACACCCCGCGATAGGGCCGCGACACTGCGAGCCCTTCGCGCTTGAGTCGCGCGACCGCCTTGGTCGCGGTCGGATGGGCCACCCCGAGTCGTGCGGCGATCTCGGTGATACGGGCCTCGCCGAATTCCGCCGTCAGATCAGCGATCATCTCGACATAGTCTTCCAGGAGCGCGCGCGCCGCACGCTCTCGGGCCCGGTTGAACCCCTTGATCTGGGAGGGATCGGTGTCAGTCATTCGCCTGCCTTGACGGTCTCGGTCTCAGTGCCTGTCGGGGCCAGTCGGGCGCCATTTCCAGAGCGGACCGGATAACCTGTCGCGCCCGATATGCCAAGCAAAGCTTCGCGCGAGGCGCGTCGAGCTGTCAACGAAAATTAGCCACTTGCGAATCTTGTAGCCAAGGCTACATTTCGCCGAAGACGTATCCACGAGGACCCCCATGACCGAACTTATCCGCAAGGAAAACATGACCAGCCGCACCCGCACGGCCATGGAAGCGGTGCTGTCGGGCAACCGGCGCGGCGGGTTTCTGTTGTTCTTCGGGCCGGCGGTGATCGCCTCGGTCGCCTATATGGACCCGGGCAACTACGCAACGAACATCCAAGCGGGCGCGGGCTACGGCTATGCGCTTTTGTGGGTCGTTCTCGGCGCGAACCTGATCGCGATGCTGTTTCAGGCGATCTCGGCGCGCGTCGGCATCGTGACCGGCAAGAACCTCGCGGAACTGTCGCGCGAGAATTTCTCGAAACCCGTGACGATCGCGATGTGGATCGTCTCGGAGATTGCGGCGATGGCCACCGATCTGGCAGAGTTTCTGGGCGGCGCCTTGGGGCTTTCGCTCCTGTTCGGCTGGCCGCTGATCTGGGGAATGGGCGTCACCGCCGTCGTCACCTATGCGATCTTGCTGTTCGAGCGCGGCGGCTTCCGCCCGATGGAGATCGTGATCGGCGCGCTCGTGGCGCTGATCGGGGCGTGCTACCTCGCGGAGATGTTCGTAGCGCCGGTCGACTGGTCCGGGGCCGTGCAAGGGTTGATCACACCCGCGATGCCCGACGCCAAAGCGCTCACGATCGCGGTGGGCATCATCGGCGCGACCGTTATGCCGCATGCGATCTTCCTGCATTCCGGTCTGACGCAGAACCGCGCGCTGACCCCCGACCCGGTGCAGAAGGCACGGCTAGTGAAATTCTCCAACCTTGAGGTGATCATCGCGCTCGCGATTGCGGGGATGGTCAACATGGCGATGGTGATCATGGCGGCCTCGGCCTTCCATAGCGGCCATTCCGAAGTGGCCGAAATCGAGAGCGCCTATCATACGCTGACGCCGCTCTTGGGCGGTTTCGCCGCCGCCGCTTTCCTGACCTCGTTGATCGCCTCGGGAGTATCCTCTTCGGTCGTCGGTACGATGGCGGGGCAGATGATCATGCAGGGCTTCATCCGCCGGCGCATCCCGGTCTGGCTGCGCCGGGTCATCACGATGGCGCCTGCCTTCGTCGTGGTATGGCTCGGGGTGAACACGACCGATGCGCTGGTGATGAGCCAGGTCGTTCTGTCGATCGCCCTGCCCGTCCCCATGGTGGCACTCCTGATCTTCGCGCGGCGGAGCGACCTCATGGGCAAGTTCGCCCTGCACGGGCCGCTTCTCTGGCTCGCCGTGCTGGGCGCGCTCATGGTGCTGGGGCTGAACTTCGTGCTGCTCTGGCAATCGGCGGGGCTGCCGGTGCCGGGTCTGGTGAGCTAAGGCCTAAGCGCGAGGGGGCGCTGCCCCCTCGGGATATTTGCGCCACGGCGAGGGATTAAAACGGCACGTCGTCGGCATCCGCGGCGGGCACGACAAAGCTCGACAGCAGACGTTTCTCGCCCGCCTTGTCGAATTCGACGACGAGCTTGTCGCCTTCCGAGCCCATTACCTCGCCATAGCCGAATTTCTTGTGGAAGACCCGGTCGCCGATCTCGTAATCGCTCTCGCCCTTGGCGTCGATCACCATGTGGCGGGCCTCGCGCGGCTGGCTGACCCCGCGCGATTGCGCATTTTGCAGCCGCCGCCAGCCGGGCGAGTTGTAGACATCGGCGCGCGAGACGCGGTCTTCCATCGCGCTGGAGCCACCAAAGCCGCCCCCGTTCATTCCGCCGCCATAGAGACCCGGAGGGGTCAGCACGTCGATATGGGCCGGCGGTAGTTCGTCGATGAAGCGCGAGGGCATCTGGCTTTGCCATTGGCCGTAGACCCGCCGGTTTCCAGCGAAGGAAATCGTGCACAGCTCCTCGGCGCGGGTGATGCCGACATAGGCCAAACGGCGCTCTTCCTCGAGGCCCTTCAACCCGCTCTCGTCCATCGAGCGCTGCGAGGGGAAGAGTCCGTCTTCCCAGCCCGGCAGAAAGACCACGGGGAATTCCAGACCTTTGGCCGCATGCAGTGTCATGATCGAGACCTTCTCCTCGGTCTCGGCCTTGTCATTGTCCATGATCAGCGCGACGTGTTCGAGGAAGCCCTGCAGATTGTCGAACTGCTCCAACGCCTTGACGAGTTCCTTGAGGTTCTCGAGCCGCCCCGGTGCTTCCGGCGTCTTGTCGTTCTGCCACATCTCGACATAGCCGGATTCCTCGAGGATCCGTTCGGCCAGACGCACATGGCTGAGGTCATTTGCGGGCGCCACACCATCCTCGGCGGGCTCGATCAGCAGCTCGTCATCCTCGGCCCGTGTCACGGCGGTCGCAGGCGAGGCCTGCACGACCTCCTCGTGCCAGCGCGCGACATTCTCGACGAAGAGCCGCAGCTGTCCGGCCGCCTTGCCCGAAAGCGCACCCTCGGCCACCAGCATCCGCGCGCCGTCCAGCAGGCTCAGCCCGTTCTCGCGCGCAGCCACCTGAATGCGCTGCTGCGCCTTGTCGCCAAGGCCGCGCTTGGGCGTGTTGATGATCCGCTCGAAAGCCAGATCGTCATCGGGCGAGGTCACGAGGCGGAAATAGGCCATCGCGTCGCGAATTTCGAGCCGCTCGTAGAAGCGCGGGCCGCCGATGACGCGATAGGGCAAACCAATGGTCAGGAAGCGGTCCTCGAAGGCCCGCATCTGATGCGAGGCGCGCACGAGAATCGCCTGCGAATTCAGACTGATCGGCGGATTGCCACGGGTGCCGCGCTGAATCGCCTCGACCTCCTCGCCGATCCAGCGCGCCTCTTCCTCGCCGTCCCAATGGCCGATCAGGCGCACCTTTTCGCCGCCCTCGGCTTCGGTCCAGAGCTCCTTGCCCAGACGGCCCTCATTGGCCGTGATCAGCCCGGACGCGGCGGAGAGGATATGTTCGGTCGAGCGGTAATTTTGCTCCAGCCGGATCACCGCCGCGCCCGGGAAATCCTTTTCGAACTTCAGGATGTTGCCGACCTCGGCGCCGCGCCAGCCATAGATCGACTGGTCGTCATCGCCCACGCAGCAGATGTTCTTATGCCCCTGCGCCAGAAGCCGCAGCCACAGGTATTGCGCGACGTTCGTGTCCTGATACTCGTCGACGAGGATGTAACGGAACCAGCGTTGATATTGCGCCAACACGTCCGGCTGGGTCTGGAAAATCGTGACCATATGCAGCAGCAGATCGCCGAAATCGACCGCGTTGAGCGTCTTCAGCCGTGCCTGATAGGCGGCGTAAAGCTCGGATCCGCGATTGTCGAAGGCGGCGGTCTCGCGGCCCGAGACCTTCTCGGGCGTCAGCGCCTTGTTCTTCCAGCCGTCGATCAACCCCGCCAGTTGCCGCGCCGGCCAGCGTTTCTCGTCCATATTCGCGGCGACGATCAGCTGCTTGAGAAGCCGGATCTGGTCGTCCGTGTCAAGAATGGTGAAATTCGACTTCAGCCCCACCAGCTCGGCATGGCGGCGCAACAGCTTCACGCAGACCGAGTGAAAGGTGCCGAGCCACGGCATCCCCTCGATCGCACCGCCCAGGTGGCGCCCCACACGCTCTTTCATCTCGCGCGCGGCCTTGTTGGTGAAGGTCACCGCCAAGACCTCGTTCGGGCGTGCCCGGCCGGTGTGGATCAGATGCGCGATCCGCGCGGTCAGCGCCGAGGTCTTGCCCGTGCCCGCGCCTGCCAGCATCAGCACCGGCCCGTCGAGCGTCTCGACGGCCTGCCGCTGTTGGGGGTTCAGTTTCTCGAGATACGGCGCCGCGCGCGCTTGCATGGCGCCCGCCATGGCACGTTGCGACAGGCTCGCAGCCCCTTCATACGGATCGTCGTCATCAGCCCAATTCATGGGAGGCAATCTAGCGGTTCGGCCCCCTGAGGGAAAGGGGCATGTTCAGCATCTGTTCGCCTGACGTGCGCCCCTGCGCCCGGCGTCGCTCTTGCGAAAATATTCACCGGGAGCCCGAAGGGCGGGGACAGCGCCCCCCCCTGCACCAATAGCGATGCGCCCTGCCCCCTGGGGCAGCGTCCCTACCCGTCTTCAGCCCTGATGGATCAGTGTGGCGAAGAGCTTCGGATCGACGCTGGCCGATGCGAAGGTCTCGCCCTCGGTCAGCATGGCCACGGCGTCATGGCTGTGCAGGCTTTCCTGATGACTGGCCACGATTCGGAAGTCACCGACGCGCGGTTCGGCCAGAAGGCGCTCGGCGAAGGCGCGCACAGCATCCTCGACGAAGATCGGATTGGCTGCGTTCAATTCGGCGAAAGCCTGTTCGTCCTCACGCTTGACCATCACCTGCGTCTCGGTCGGCACAGCGGCACGGGCGAGATCGATCATGTCCTCGAACCAGAGAACGTTGCCGGGCTCGACCACCGCCGAAATCCGCGCGACGGAGCGCTGCGAATGCGGCGTGGCCAGCTGGCCGCGGCTGGCACGAGCATGCTCTGACAGCTCCAGCGAGCACGGGCACGTGGAGGAATAAACGTAATCGAGGTGAATAACTTTGGTGCGCACACCAGCCGTCTCGATCAGCTCCAGCGCGATGTCGTAATACTGCCAGCCCTCCAGCCCCGAACGCAGCGACGGCCGCTTTACCGGGAAGGAGACGCGCATCATCAGGCGCGCGTCGAAGCTTTCGAGATCGTCCATGTAGTCGTCGAGCGCGGATTCCATCACTTCGAAGGAGAAGGTCTTCTCCGCATGGGCGTAGAAGCTGCGCATCACGCGGGACATGTTGATGCCCTTCTTCTCCGCCTCGAGGCTCACCGTGCCCGTGACCGACGCCTCCAGCGTCAGATCGCCGTTGTCGCGGGTATGAAACCGCACCGGCAGCCGGAAGTTCGAGATACCGACATGTTCGATCCGGGTATGGGCACCCACGATCAGCGAGGACGGACCGTTCTGCAAGTCGGGCAGCGTCGCCTTGTAAGCCGCGTCGACTTCGAAGCTGTCGTCATATTCGCGGCTCAGATCGGGGTAGTTCGAGAGCTCGCGGTCCGGCAGGAGCCGCGCGATGGCCGGGTCAAGCTGCGCCACCTCGACCGGATCGGCCTTCGCGGCCCATGCGCGCAGCACCTCGAGCGCGGCGCGGGCGTCTTTATCGTCGGGGGTCTCGATCCTGCCTTGCACGTTCATATCCTGTCCTCCGGTATGCCCGGTCCCGCCAGATATGGGGGTTTTGGGGCTGATGTCCAAGACAATACGCCGGTTCGCGGAAATCGGTTCACCCCGATCAGGCGGCGTCGAGCGCCTCCTTGATATCGGCGATCAGGTCACCCCCGTCCTCGATCCCCATCGAAACGCGGATCAGACCGGGGGTAATCGCGATCGCCGCCCGCTCCTCTTCAGACAGATTCTTGTGGGTCGTCGTCGCCGGATGGGTCGCGATGGATTTCGCGTCGCCGAGGTTGTTCGAGATAGACACGATCTGCAGCGCGTTGAGGAAGCGGAACGCCGCCTCCTTGCCGCCCTTCAGGTCGAGCGCGAGCATGGTTCCGCCCGAGCCCATCTGCTCCATCGCCAATGCATGTTGTGGATGGTCCATCAGACCGGGATAGACTGTGCGGGCGAGTTTCTCATGGCCGGCCACGGCGCTCGCCACCGCAGCGGCGTTCGCGGCCTGCGCGCGCACCCGCAGATCGAGCGTCTGCAACCCGCTCAGCAGAACCCATGCGTGGAACGGGCTCATGGCGCCGCCGGTGTGTTTGACGTAAGTTTCCAGCGGGCCGCGGATATACTCCTTCGACCCCAGCACGACACCGCCAAGTACGCGCCCGCCGCCGTCGATATGCTTGGTCGCGGAATAAACGATCACATCTGCGCCAAGCTCCACCGCGCGCGAGAAGATCGGCGAGGCGAAGACATTGTCGACCACCACCGTCGCGCCGCCCTCATGAGCGATCTTCACGATACCCGCGACATCCATCACTTCGAGGCCGGGGTTCGAGACGCTCTCGAAGAAACAGATCTTCGTCTCGGGACGCATCGCGGCGCGCCAGGCGTCGAGATCGGTCCCGTCGACCAGCGTCACATCCACGCCGAAGCCCTGCAGCACTTTCAGCACATGCAGGCAGGATCCGAACATCTGGCGCGCGGCCACGATGTGATCGCCCGCCTTCACGAGGCAGGTCAGCGCGCCGTTGATCGCAGCCATGCCGGAGGCGCAGGCGAAGGCGTCCTCGGTGCCTTCGATCGACGCCATCCGGTCCTCGAACATCCGCGTCGTGGGGTTGCCGTAACGGGCATAGATGAACTCGTCGTCGGAGGCGTTGAGGAACCGTGCCTCTGCGGCTTCGGCCGAGGGGTAGGCAAAGCCCTGCGTCAGAAACATCGCCTCGGCCATCTCGCCATACTGGCTACGGCGAATGCCGTCATGGACGAGTTTGGTGCGGGTCTTGCGCTCGGTCATCGGTGCCTCCTGCGGCGGTCTGTCGCGACTTGGGGCTGCGATACCGCGCAGGGGGCGTAGCGTCAACGCATAGCGGCGATGTCCCGTTCGCACCAAAGGAGGCCCGGCGCGCGTCGCGTTCCATGCCCCGCCTGCGCGCGCTCACGCCAAGGCAGGGGAACTTTCGGGCGAAAAACCGCGTTCGATTTAGAACATCAACCCGCGCCTGCGCCCCTCCCCCGAGGCCCCAATGCCGCTTCTCAAGGTCCATGCCAGCTCCGAGCTGCCCGCCGATGTCCTCGCTCAGGCGCGCGCCCTGCCGGAGGGCGCCCCGATCGTGGTGATGATCCACGGCTACGGCTACGCGGCAGGGGTCGAGGGCCGCGATCCCTACGAGCACATCTTCGCGATGGAGCCGACCTTCAATCTGCATACCGCGATCAGCTGGCCGCGTGCGCTTGGCTTCGACGGGACCAATCCCGGCGAGGGCCTCGGCATCGCGTTCAGTTGGCAATCGACGGGACGGTTGACCCGGATTTACGACATGGCCGAGATCGCCGCCCAGCGCCTTGCCCGCCTGATCGGCGCACTGAATGCCGCGACCGGGCGTCCCGTGGGGATCATCGGCCATTCGATGGGCGCGCGGGTCGCCCTGCGGGCGCTCCGCCACGCCCATGCCGGGCAAGTAGCTCGGATGGTTCTGCTGGCCGCCGCCGAATTTCAAAATCGCGCCGAGGAAGCGATGGCGAGCCCTGCGGGCCGGACCTGCGAAGTGCTCAACGTCACGAGCCGCGACAACGACCTTTTCGACTTCCTCTTCGAGTGGGGTGTAGCCCGCGGGCGCGAGCGGTCTTTGGGAAATGGCCTGTCGCAGCCCATGCGCAACTGGCTCGATCTGCAGATCGACGCGCCCGAGGTGATCGAGGTGCTCGACGATCTGGGCTATCCCGTCGCCCCGCCCGAAAAACGCGTCTGCCATTTCGCCTGCTACATGCGCGAGGGGCTGTTCGACCTCTACCGTCAAGTGCTGCGTCAGCCCGACCGGCTGCCGCTTCCGTTCCTAGCCGAAGCGCTGCCCAAGGCGCAAGATCCCCGCTGGTCGCGGCTGTTTGCGCGCCCGCGCACATCGGGTTTCGCATTGCCCTCGTTCCAGCGCACGGCAAAGTAGAGCGGACCCTGCCGCCTAACCCGACGGAGACCCCATGATCGACCTCTATTTTTGGCCCACGCCGAACGGCTGGAAGATTTCCATCGCCCTCGAAGAGATGGGCCTGCCCTACGAGACCCACTTGGTCGATATCGGCAAGGGGGAGCAATTCCAGCCGGAGTTCCTGAAGATCTCGCCCAACAACCGGATGCCCGCGATCATCGACCGCGACGGCCCGGATGGCGAACCCGTCTCGATCTTCGAGAGCGGCGCGATCCTGCAATATCTCGCCCGCAAGACCGGCCAATTCTATGGCGAGACCGAGCGCGACCGGATCGCGGTCGACGAATGGCTGTTTTGGCAAGTCGGCGGGCTGGGCCCGATGGCCGGTCAGGCGCACCACTTCCTGAAATATGCACCCAAGCTCGAACCCTCGCAGGACCTACCCTATGCCAAGGACCGTTACCGCGCCGAGACGGGACGGCTCTATGGCGTGATGGATCGTCGTCTGGCGGAGAACCGCTACCTCGCGGGCGATTTTTACTCGATCGCGGATATGGCGTCCTGGGGTTGGGCCTCGCTCTGGGAAGGGCAGGAGCAGACGCTAGACGACAAGCCGAACCTCAAGCGCTGGCTCGATGAGTTAGGCGAGCGCCCCGCCGTCAAGGCGGGCCGCGCTCTGGCCGCCGAAAAGCGCAACGACAATTCGAGCCGTGACGCGCAGAAGCACCTCTTCAAGCGCTGAGCACGTCCGCCGAACCATGAAAAGGGCGCCTCACCGGGCGCCCTTTTGCTTTGTTCGCTCAGGACCGGATCAGTTGATCGTCAGGTCGAGCGTGATCTCGCAATTCAACAGCTTCGAGATTGGGCAGCCTTCTTTCGCGCCCTCGGCGGCCTTGCGGATCGCCTCCTCGTCGCCGGTTCCCTTCACGGTCGAGGTCAGCGCGGATTTCTTAACCGCGAAACCGTCGCCTTCCTTGTCGAGCGAGATTTCCGCCTTGGTGTCGATCACCACGTCCGAGACGCCCGCCTCTTCGAGCTGAAGCGACAGCGCCATCGAGAAACAGGACGCATGAGCCGCGCCGATCAGCTCTTCCGGGTTCGATCCGGGCTCACCCTCGAACCGGGTATTGAAGCCGTAGGGCTGCGCCTTCAGCGCGCCACTCTCGGTCGAAATCGTGCCTTTGCCGCCCTTGATGGTGCCTTCCCAATGGGCCGATGCGTGCTTGCGGATCATGAATCCCTCCTATGCGTTGCATTCGCGAGCACAACGAGACGGAGGGCCAGTGGTTCCGCCTCAGCGCCCGCGCCCGACCAGCCTATCATATTCCTGGATGGCGAAACGATCCGTCATACCCGCCACGTAATCGAGCACGACCCGCGCGAGAGCCTGCTTCGATTCCGGCCGCGTGCAGTCGCCGCCGAGGATACGGGCCCGCGAGACTTCTTCCTGCCATTCCTCGGGCAAAAGCTCCGGGCGTTCCATGAACAGGGGGAAGAGCGCGTTGATCATCTCGGTCACGCGCTTGCGCTCCACCACGACGGAGGGCGCGCGATACATGCGCTCGAACAGGAACTGCTTGAGTACCTTGAGGCTTTGATAGAGCGGCTTCGAGAAGCGGATGATCGGCCCGTCCATCTGCCGGATATCATCGACCGATTGCGGCCCGAGCGAGGTCAACCGGTTCTCGGCCACCGCGATCACGTCCTCCACCATCACGCCGAAGACCCGGCGCAGCGCCTCGTGCTGGCGCCGCGTGCGGTCGAGACCGGGATGCAGTTTGTCGACCTCGGCGAAACAGGCCCCGATCACCGGCAATTCGCACAGATCATCCTCGTCGAAGAGCCCCGCGCGCAGCCCGTCGTGCAGATCGTGGTGATTATAAGCCACGTCATCTGCCACGGCCGCCACCTGCGCCTCGGCGCTGGCGTTGGTCTCCAGCTCCAGGTCCCAGACCGCATCGACCTCGGCCAGCGCATAGGGCAGTTCCTCGCGGCTCGGGAAGCTGTGCGAACCGCCCTTGTCGGAAATCGCGGGCCCGTTGTGCTTGGCAATGCCTTCCAGCGTCTCCCATGTCAGGTTCAGCCCGTCGAAGCCCGCGTAATGCTTCTCCAGCTTGGTCACGATCCGGAGCGCCTGCGCATTGTGATCGAAGCCCCCATAGGGCTTCATCAGCTCGGCCAGCGCGTCCTCGCCGGTATGCCCGAAGGGCGGATGGCCCAGATCATGGGCCAGCGCCACCGCCTCGGCCAGATCGGTGTTCAGCCCCAATGTCCCTGCAATCGTGCGCGCGACCTGCGCCACCTCGATCGTGTGGGTCAGGCGCGTGCGGTAGTAATCGCCCTCATGTTCGACGAAAACCTGCGTCTTGTGCTTGAGCCGTCGGAAGGCCGAAGAATGGATGATCCGGTCCCGATCGCGCTGGAACGGCGAGCGGAAAGTGGACATGCTTTCGGGGTGAAGCCGCCCGCGGCTCTCGCCGGGCTGGCAGGCATAGGGCTTGAGCACTGGTAAAACCTCGTCTTGTCGGCACGCTTCGGCCCTCCTATATCTCGGATGTGACGGAAATACAGGCCCCGAGGGGTCAGGAAGGCCAATCCGATGCAACTCCCTCCGAAAGTGACCGAACGCGCCTTTGCGCGACTCGCGGAAATCAATGAAGGTCGCGAGGCGCCACAGGCGCTGCGCGTGGCCGTCGAGGGCGGCGGCTGTTCTGGTTTCCAGTATGATATCAAGCTCGAAGAGGCGCCTGCGGGCGACGACATCGTGCTCGAAGGCGCGGGCCAGAAGGTGCTGATCGACCCGGTTTCTCTGCCCTTCCTCGAGAACGCCACGATCGACTTCACCGAAGAACTGATCGGCGCGCGTTTCGTGATCGAGAACCCGAACGCGTCGAGCTCCTGCGGCTGCGGCGTCTCCTTCGCGATGTAACGACGCAGGCGATGCGCCTTATCTGAAACGCGCATTCTCGCTTCTTCTTGATATAAATATCCCCGCCGGAGGCGCCCTTCCTCCGGCCTCACTCCTCCAGTGGCAATTGGCGAAAATCGAACCCGCCTTCTAGCGTCGGCTTGATCACGGCGAAATAGGGCGAGAGATCGAAATCGCGCGGCGTGAACAGCGACGAGTGCCGGATATGCAGGATTTCCCCCTGGCTGTCGGCGCTGCCCATCACGACATCCGGCAGGATCGGGTAGTGGACCGCGTGAAACGCCTCGGCGATCACGGTCGAACAGATCGCCCGCGTCGGGTCGCCCGATCCGAGCGCCAGCATCCGCCGCCGAAACCGATGCGGCACGGGCGGGCGCGGCAGCAGGTACCGCGCGAGATCGACCACGTTTCTCAGGTCATACTGCCGCCCGACCGCGCCTTGCATGTAGTTAATCACGAGCTCAAGCTGATCGTGGCCAAGCCCGACGGGCCGACAGATGCGTGTGTTGAGATGCGCATAGGCCGAAAGCCCGGTGATCCTGACGCCTTCCTCCAGGTCCGCCTCGATCAGCTCGCCCCCGGGCGGGCCGCCGGAATAGAAGGCTGCATGGGACCAAGTGGAATGGGTAAGATACTTGATCCCCGCCGAAATTCGCCGGTCGCCCTCCACCAACAGCACATCGCCCGGCCGAAGCGTCGCGCGCAAGGCAGGGGTCGGGATGACCCCGAAAGGCTGGTAGAAGCGGGTCTGCTTTTGCAAAAACCGCGCGATTGCCTTGCCGGGCAGACGAGAGACATGCGCCATGATCTCCTCCTTGTTCAGAGGTAGGTGTGGCGCGCACAGATGCACAGCCCAGGCGCAAAGATGTGATTTTCGTTACCTGATGCGCGATGCGCCTGCGCTCATTTCGGCGGTAGCGGTCCACCCATGTCGAGCCCGGTATCCATCGCCGGGGCGCGTGCCTTCTCGATACGCGACCAGAGCGCGGTATTGCCCTCTCCCTGCTGCGGCCAAACGCCTGTCAGCGCAAAGCGGAACCGCGCGGAATGGCGCGCCTCGCGCTCGATCCGGTCGATGAACTCATCGCCATGCTCCGCGACCAGATCTTCCAGCGGCCCGGCGGCGAGCATTACCACCTGCCAGATCGTCGTCGCCCCGGTCAGCGCCTTGCGGATGAAGGTCCAGAGCACCTCGGGATATTCGCGCAGCTCGAAAACACACAGCACCGACCAAGGGAAGTCCTCGCCCTCGGGCTCCTCGGCATTGTCGGCAAGCCACAGATCGACCAGCGCCTCGACCGTGCGCACGTCTTCCGGGGCACTCGCTTCGTTGCACAGGATCGAGACGAGTTCGGGGGGCAGTGGGGTTGTCATTGCATCATTTCCTTGGTCGCCGAGAGCGTCACGCCCTCGTAGTCGCGCTCGACCCGGTCGATGTCCCATTGCAGGCGCGTGAGGAACACCACGTCGCCGTCATGATCATAAGAGATGTGCTGCTTGTTGGCGTTGACCAGCTTCTCGACCGCCGCCTTGTCGCCCAACACCCAGCGAGCGGAGGTGAACTGCGAGGCCTCGAAGCGCACGGGGATGCCGTATTCCAGCTCGATCCGGCTCGCCAGCACGTCGAATTGCAGCGCGCCGACGACGCCCACGATGAAGCCCGAGCCGATCGCGGGCTTGAACACCTTGGCCGCGCCCTCTTCGGCGAATTGCATCAACGCCTTCTCGAGGTGCTTGCCCTTCATCGGGTCGGTCGCACGCACGGATTGCAGCAGTTCCGGCGCGAAGCTCGGGATGCCGGTGAAGCGCAGCGCCTCGCCCTCGGTCAGCGCGTCGCCGATGCGCAATTGCCCGTGGTTCGGAATACCGATGATATCGCCGCCCCAGGCCTCTTCCGCCAGTTCGCGGTCGGCTGCGAGGAACAGAACCGGGTTCGACACCGCCATCTGTTTCTTCGAGCGCACATGCAGCAGCTTCTGCCCGCGCGTGAAATGCCCCGAGACGAGACGCACGAAGGCCACGCGGTCGCGGTGCTTGGGGTCCATGTTCGCCTGCACCTTGAAGACGAAACCCGCGACCTTCTTCTCCTCGGGCGCCACGTCACGCTCGGCGGATTTGAAGACCTCCGGCTCGGGTCCGAATTCCCCGATCCCGTCCATCAACTCCTTCACGCCGAAGCTGTTGATCGCCGAGCCGAACCAGATCGGCGTCAGGTGACCTTCGAGGAAACTCTGGCGGTCGAAGGTGGGCAACAGTTCGCGCGCCATCTCGACCTCTTCCTTCAGTTTCTCGAGCAGATCGGCCGGAACATGTTCGGCCAGCTTGGGATCATCCAAACCACTGATCTTGATCGACTCGGCCACCTTGTTGCGGTCGGCGCGATCCATCAGTTCCAGCCGGTCGTGCAGCATGTCGTAGCAACCGAGGAAATCGCGGCCCATCCCGATCGGCCAAGAAGCCGGGGCCACGTCGATCGCGAGATTTTCCTGAATCTCGTCGATGATCTCGAACGTGTCGCGGCTCTCGCGGTCCATCTTGTTACAGAAGGTCAGGATCGGCAGATCGCGCAGGCGGCAGACCTCGAAGAGCTTGCGGGTCTGGCTCTCCACGCCCTTCGCGCCGTCGATCACCATGATCGCCGCATCCACCGCCGTCAGCGTTCGGTAAGTATCTTCCGAGAAATCCGAGTGGCCGGGCGTGTCGACGAGGTTGTAGCGGAACTCGCGATACTCGAAGGACATGGCAGAGGCCGAGACCGAAATCCCGCGATCCTGTTCGAGCTTCATGAAGTCCGAGCGAGTCCGCCGCGCCTCGCCCTTGGCACGCACCTGCCCCGCCATCTGGATGGCGCCGCCGAAAAGCAGGAACTTCTCGGTCAAGGTGGTCTTGCCCGCATCCGGGTGCGAGATGATCGCAAAGGTGCGGCGACGGGCGATTTCGGGCGGGAGCGCGGGACGGTTCATCATGCGCGCTCGTTTAGCCTGCCCGCGCGCGCCTTGCAATCGCGGCGATGGGGGCTCCGCCCCCGGGCTGACGCGCTCCCCCGGGATATTTCGACCAAGGCGAAGTTCAATCCCACGCGCCCCTTCCTCTTGGCGGAAATATCCCGGGGGTGAATTGGCGCAGCCAAGAGGGGGCAGCGCCCCCTCCCCCTCGTGGCTCGCATGGCGCTGTGGCAGATTTACCCGGTATTCCGATGCATGCCGTCAAACGCTTGATCGGCGGGAAATTTCGCCGCAGCTAGAAGGTCACACCCGCGTGAGCGAGACCTATGAGATGACCGCCGATCCCAAACCCCATCTGCCCGACCATCCGCAGCGCTATGCGCTTGTGAACGAATTGCACGCCCGCCCTTACCCGAAGCTCGGCGTCCCGGGCCACGCGGTCTATGTCGCCTTCAAGGAGCCGCGCGACGCCGCCAATCGCGACCGCAGCAAGGATCACGACCACCTCGTCGATCTTCTGACGCGCAACGGCGCGGCGCAGCCTCAGGCGGGGATCACCCATTACGCCGGCAAGATCGGGCGGCACGAGGTGAAGTGGGAGAGCCATACCGAATTCACCACTTATCTCGCTTTCGGCAAAGGCGTGTCGTCGCGCGCCTTCGACCCGGCGGAGACCGAGATCTACCCCGATAGCTGGATCGATGCGGGCCCCGGCGGGCGGATCGCCGCGGTGCAGATCCGCATCGAGGAGCTGCCCGAGAACCCCGACGACATCGCGCCGCTTCTGGAGCAATGGTTCGTCACCGAGAGCCTCGTCTGCACCTGGGTGCTCGACGGGGCTGCGGTGGTCGCGGGCGATTTCCGGATCGATCCGAACGGGCAGATGCGCTTCGCTATCTTCGCGCGGCCCGGGACCGGGCCGGGACGGATCGGGCGCACGGTGCAGCGGCTCTGCGAGCTGGAGACCTACCGGGCGATGTCGATGCTCGGATTGGCGCGGGCGCGCGACCTGTCGCAGCGGCTCAATGCGCTCGACCCGAGGCTGACCGAGATCGTGGACGGGATGGGCGACGACGCGCACTCCGCAGAAGAAACGCTGCACGACCTGCTGGAAATCTCGGCCGAGTTGGAGAGCCTCGCGGTCGCGCATTCCTTCCGGTTCTCGGCGACCGGGGCCTATGAGGCGATCGTCCGAGAGCGGGTGGAGTCCTTGCGCGAAAGCCGCTTCGAGGGGCGCCAGAAACTCAGCGAGTTCATCGCCCGGCGCTACGACCCGGCGGTGCGCACGGTGAAATCGGCGGAGACGCGGCTGCAGCAGATGGTGACGCGGGCGGCGCGGGCGGGCGAGTTGCTGCGCACGCGGGTCGATGTGGAGCGCTCGGCGCAAAACCAGAAAGTGCTGGAAAGCATGGATCGCCGGTCGGACCTGCAGCTGCGCCTGCAGCACACGGTGGAAGGGCTGTCGGTGGTCGCGATCAGCTACTACGCGATCTCGGTCGCGGGCTACCTGGCTTATCCGCTCTCGAAGAAGATCGGACTGACGAAAGAGATCATGATGGCAGGGCTGACGCCGATCGTGATCCTCGCGGTCTGGCTGATGATCCGGCGTATCCGCAAGGGTGTGGGGGGGCATTGAGGGGAGGCGTTATGCCTCCCCTCGTGTCGTACCGCCTCAGAGACAGAGAAACAGGTGCGCGTTGGTGTATTCCGCGACTTGGCGCGACGAGGCGTATTCTGCTCTCTTGCCTTTCTTGGCACAGATACGGTCCGCCTCGGCCTGGGCGTTCACCTTCACCTCAGCCTGATCGGCAAGCATTGATGTCTGGATGGTGACGCTATCCCCGTTGTAGTCGCTCACGATCGGCGTCGCAGGCACGCATCCAGCAAGAAATGGCAGCAACAATAAAGCTTTACGCATTTAGTTCTCCTCCACAAAACAAACTCACTAAACCGTGAGTGCCGTGTGAAGATCAACTCTCGCGGCCCGTCCCGAGCGGCGCGGTCAGCGCAAGGGTGACATTTAAGTCACCCTCAGAAATCCGCCGTCGCCGGGTTCGGCCCGATCCGGCCCGCAGCAGTGTCGATCTGCTTGATCTGCGCCATCTCATGCTCGCTCAGCTCGAAATCGAACACATCGATATTCTCGCGCATCCGCTCGTGATTGGCGGATTTGGGGATCGTCACGAGGCCCAACTGGATCTGCCAACGCAAGGTGACTTGTGCGGCGGAGACGCCGTGGCGGGCGGCGATCTCGGTGAGGATCGGGTTCGCGAGCGCCTCGCCCTGACCCAGCGGCGACCAGCATTCGGTGGTAATGCCGAGCTTTTCATGCGCCGCGCGCTGGTCGGCCTGCTGGAAGCGTGGATGCAGCTCGATCTGGTTGATCGCGGGTGCCTCGCCGGTCTCCTCGATCAGCCGCTCGAGATGGTCGGGCAAGAAGTTCGACACGCCGATCGCGCGGATTCGGCCGGCGTCGCGCAACTCGATCATGGCCCGCCACGTCTCGACATATTTGTCCTTGGCGGGCATCGGCCAGTGGATCAGGTAGAGATCGAGATAGTCGAAGCCCAGCTTGTCCAACGTCTCGTCGAAGGCGCGCTTGGTTTCGTCATAACCCTGCCGGTCATTCCAGAGCTTTGAGGTCACGAAGATGTCTTCTCGTGCGACGTCGCTGTCCGCGACACCACGGCCCACGCCCGCCTCGTTGCCATAGGCCGCGGCGGTGTCGATGTGGCGATAGCCCGCATCCAGCGCATTACGGATGATGCGCGGTGTCTCGGCATCCTCCATCTTCCAGACGCCGAGGCCAAGTTGCGGGATCTTGATGCCGTCGTTGAGGGTAAGGGTCGGAACGCTCATGGTCGATCTCCTGATTGCCTATTCGGTTGGGCAACAGGTTAGGGCGGCGCCGCGTTCCGGAAAGGCTGTCACGGCGCGGTGAGGTGCAGCGCCGCGCCCCGGGACCGAGCCGCCCCGGGGGTCACTCGATACCTTATTCGCCGCGCGGGAAGCGCTTGTTTTCTTCCAGAACGTTGAGGTTCATGTGATTGCGCATATAGGCCTCGGAGGCTTTTTTCAGCGGTTGATAGTCCCACGGGTACTGGCCGCCCTGACTGAGCGCCTCGTAGACGACCCAGCGGCGGGCCTGGCTTGCCCGGACCTCTGCGTCGAAGCGATCCAGATCCCAGCGCTGAGCCGCCTCGGCTTTCAGCGCGGCATAGGCCTCGGCATGGGCAGGGTCGCCCGCGAGGTTCGTCAACTCATGCGGATCGGCCTCGACATCGAAAAGCTGATCGGGATCGAGATTGCACAGATTCAGCTTGTAGCGTCCCTTGCGCAGGCTCACGAGCGGCGCGTAGGACGCTTCGGCCGCGTATTCCATCGCCACCGCCTCTTTCCGGGGTTCGCGGCGGGCTTGCGGCAGCAGGGTCTGCCCGTCGATCCAGGGCGCGATCTCGTCCATCGAGATGCCAGCCAGATCGCAGAGCGTCGGCGTGACGTCGATCGTCGAGACCGGATCGGAGACCAGCCCGGGCTCCAGGCCCGGCGCGGAGATCATCAGCGGCACGCGGGCCGAGCCCTCGTAGAAGCTCATCTTGAACCACAGCCCCCGCGCGCCCAGCATATCGCCGTGATCGGAGACGAATAGGATCGTGACCTCCTGGCGCGTGTCTTCGAGCACCTGCAGCAGCTCGCCGATCTTGTCGTCGAGATAGGACAGGTTCGCGAAATAGGCGCGGCGCGACCGGCGGATATCCTCGGTCGTGATGTCGAACTCGCGCCAGTCATTCGCGTCGAAGATCCGCTTCGAATGGTTGTCCTGCTCCTCGTAGGGGATCGTCCCGACCTCGGGTTCGAGATGCGCGCAATCCTCGTAGAGGTCCCAGTATTTCCTCCGCGCGACGTAAGGGTCGTGCGGATGGGTGAAGCTGACGGTCAGCATCCACGGCCGCGCGTCGTTACCCCGCGCTAGATCGTAGAGCTTCATCTTCGCCTCATGGGCGACGTTGTCGTCATATTCCATCTGGTTGGAAATCTCGGCCACCCCTGCCCCGGTGACCGAGCCCATGTTGTGATACCACCAGTCGATCCGCTCGCCGGGCTTGCGGTAATCCGGCGTCCATCCGAAATCGGCAGGGTAGATATCCGTGGTCAGTCGCTCCTCGAAGCCGTGCAGCTGATCGGGGCCCACGAAATGCATCTTGCCCGAGAGGCAGGTCTGGTAGCCCGCGCGGCGCAGGTGGTGGGCATAGGTGGGAATGTCCGAGCGGAACTCGGCCGCGTTGTCATAGACGCCGTTGCGCGAGGGAAGCTGGCCCGACATGAAGGCCGCGCGTCCAGGCGCGCAGAGCGGCGAGCCGGTATAGGCGTTCTCGAACCGCACCGAACGTTCCGCCAGCTTGCGCAGGTTGGGCGTGTGCAGCCATTCCGCCGGACCATCGGGAAATAGCGTCCCGTTGAGCTGATCGACCATCAGGATCAGGATGTTCGGGCGCGGCCTGCTGTCGTCCTTGGGGGAGGTTTCGAGGTCAGACATTGCGGCGCGCTCCTTTTATTGATCCACGGGTCAACAACCCCTGTAGCGATCCAGAGCGGGCAAACGCAAGGGCGCGCCAAGTCAGGCGGCCGCGATGATCCGGGCTTCGTGGCGCTTCAAGCTGGGGCGCGCGGCGAGGTAGCTTTCGGTTCCACAGCTCAATTCCGGGAACAGCGCGAGCAGTTCGTCCCGCTGTGCGCGGTCCATATCCTGCATCGTCGCCTGCCCCGGTTGAAAACTTTCTGTCCAGAGTCCGTCGGAGAAGACGATCTCGTGATTGTCGAACATCACGTGGATATAGGTAACCGCCTCGGCCTCTTCGTCGATCTCGATCCCCGGCAGCCCGACGAGATGGCGCGCCGCGGCCAGCACCTCCGGCTCGCCTGCGATCAGCTGCGCGCGCGGCCCGGTCAGCAGGATGCGGTGCTGCGGCGAGACGCGCATCTCGCGCTCGGGCTGGTTCGCGCCCAGCGCGCCCGGTGCGATCTTGATGGAGCGGAATTCCGGCTTGGCCAGCAGTTCCGCAGTGCTGAGTGCGCGGATGCCGATCCAGCGGATGGGCTGGAAGCCGCTGTCGCGAGTCAGGATGCGATCACCGACCTGCAGGCTTTCGACTGGGCGGGGGCCGCTATGTGTCGCGATCAGCGTGCCCGGGGTGAAGCAGGGGATGACCTTTTCGATATTCGAGAAACTGACCGTGCCGAAGACCGCGCCATTGCCGTCGAAGAAATCGATCGTGCCGTTCTCCGGGTTCGTCGCATCGCGATGCACGGCGACATTGTTCCAACCCCAGTCGCTGAGATCGATGATGTCGAAATCATCGCCCGTCTCCGAGCCGTCGATCGTGTCGCCGGGAACGAGATCGATGAACCTGTCGGCATCCGCGCCGCCGACGAGGGTGTCGCCGCCACCACCCGAGAGCGTATCGTTGCCCGCTCCGCCGTCGAGTTGGTCGCTGCCGACGCCGCCTTGCAAGACGTCGTTCCCGTCGCCACCGGACAGCGTGTCATTGCCGGTGCCGCCGCTGAGGCTGTCATTGCCTGCGTCGCCATCGAGCGAGTCATTGCCCGACCCGCCCAGCATGGTGTCGTTACCCGTGCCACCGTAGAGGATGTCATCCGCGCCCGCGCCGTCGATATAGTCGTCCCCGCCGTTGCCATAGAAGACGTTGGTGTAGCCATCCGTCGGGTCCGAGGAGGCGCCGTCGAAGCCGATCAGCGTATCGTTTCCCGCCGAGCCGTAGATCCCGTCGACGCCGCTGAGCGTGTCGCCCGTCGCATCGCCCCCCGTAGCGGTCCCGGCGCCGAGGTTGATGTTCACAGCGCTCGCGGAGTCGGAATAGTCGACATAGTCCATGCCGGTTCCGCCCGACAGGACGTCGCCGCCCGCGCCGCCATGCAGCGTGTCATTCCCGGTACCGCCCTCGAGCGTATCGGCCCCCGCCCCGCCCTCGAGCGAGTCGCTGCCAGCGCCGCCGATCAGTCGGTCGTTACCCGTCCCGCCAATCAGCGTATCGTTCCCGATACCACCGTCGAGCCAGTCGTTATTCGCGCCGCCATCGAGGGAATCGTTGCCGTCGTTCCCGGTGAGCGTGTCGTTTCCGCTACCGCCGAGGAGCGTGTCATTGCCGGCGCCCCCGATCAGCGAGTCGTTGCCCGACCCGCCGTCGATCAGATCGTCGCCCGTGCCGCCATCGACCGTGTCGTTGCCGAGGCCGGCCAGCACGGTATCGTTGCCGCCATAGGCGCGAATGTAGTCGTCATTGTCGCTGCTGCCCGCGAGGCCCGCATCGTTATTGTCCACGCGGTCTGAGCCATTCGCGATCGGCTCGACATAGTTCACGTCGATCCGATCCGCCCCAGAGGTGCCGTCGACATAGCCGTCGTCGAAGCCGGTGACGTAGCGATCCTGCGCGAGGTTCGCGCCGTCGTCGCTGATCACGCGCCCTATGGCCATGGACTGGATCGGCTTGGCCTCGTAGGCCGTCGTGGTCGCATCGTTGGACATCTCGGGTGCGAGGAACAGGTGGCCCGAGTTGGTCTGAACGAGGACCGACTGGACTCTCGCGGTCGTGCCGTCCGTATAGGTGAGGGTCGTTTCGTAGATGACTAGACTGTCGAAGGTGAAATTCGAAACGCCGTTACCGATATCCGTGCGGATCGTATCGTTCGAGGTTGCGTTTCGGGTATCGAGAGCGCCGGACGCCCCGCCATTATCTATTAGCGTCGCTTCGGTGATATTGCTGAAAAGAGGATCGGTCGAATCCCCAATCGTCATCCCTTCAAGGACACGCGAGTTTTCGACCTTCCAGTTCGACTCGTCGGGATCGAGGTCAAAGGGCGTCCCATTTTGATCAACAACCTGCCCGAGATATATCCAGTTGAACGTCGTGGCCATGTCGCCGCTGCTTTACCTTGTTTTCCGTCAACCGGGCCCAAGCGGGACCGGTCTCCAACCCTCGAAGACTGTGCAAAAACTATCGGGGCCTATGACGTGGCTGCTCGATTTTTATAGTTACTGGTACGCTGACACGGCCCTCATTTGGCGCGGGTTCGTGAACGCCTCGGGGCGCAAATTGGGCGAAACAAGGGCTTTCCGGGCAGGCCGACACGTATAGGGAGAGTCACGGCCACTGGCCGTGAAGGCGCGGAAACTTCGGGAGAAAACTGGTAGGCCCGGCAGGACTTGAACCCGCAACCAAGGCGTTATGAGCGCCCTGCTCTAACCAATTGAGCTACAGGCCCACCATTGCATCTTCCTCTAGTGAGACGACGCGCGGGCGTCAAGAAAGCGCGAACACCCCGCCCCTTCGACGTTGCGGGGGGCGTGCGGTTACGCTAGGGCTTCGGCCAAGAGTTTACTTGCCGGAGTGCGCCGCGATGACCGAGAAATCACAGGGCCTGACCTATGCCGATGCGGGCGTCGATATCGACGCGGGCAATGCGTTGGTGGACCGGATCAAACCCGCGGCCAAGCGCACGCAGCGCTCGGGCACGATGTCGGGTCTGGGCGGCTTCGGGGCGCTCTTCGACCTGAAGGCGGCGGGCTACAACGATCCGATCCTCGTCGGCGCGACCGATGGCGTGGGCACCAAGCTGCGCATCGCGATCGACACCGGAAATGTCGACACGATCGGCATCGACCTCGTGGCGATGTGCGTCAACGATCTGGTCTGCCAAGGCGCCGAGCCTTTGTTCTTCCTGGATTATTTCGCGACCGGCAAGCTCGAGATCGATCAGGCTGCGCGCATCATCGAAGGCATCGCGGAAGGCTGCGCACAATCGGGTTGCGCGCTGATCGGCGGTGAGACGGCGGAGATGCCGGGCATGTATTCCAAGGGCGATTTCGACCTCGCGGGCTTCGCGGTCGGCGCGATGGAACGCGGCTCGGACCTGCCCGCTGGCGTGGCCGAGGGTGACGTGCTTCTGGGCCTCGGCTCGAACGGCGTGCATTCCAACGGCTATTCCTTCGTACGCAAGGTGGTCGAGATATCCGGCCTTGGCTGGGACGCTGACTGCCCCTTCGGTGAGGGCTCGCTTGGCGAGGCACTGCTGGCGCCAACCCGCCTCTACGTCAAACAATGCCTGGCCGCGGTGCGCGCAGGTGGCGTTCATGCGCTCGCCCATATCACCGGCGGTGGTCTGACCGAGAACCTGCCCCGCGTTCTGCCCGAGGGCATGGGCGCCACGATCGACCTCAATGCCTGGGAACTGCCCGGCGTGTTCCGCTGGCTCGCCGAGACCGCTTCGATGGAAGAGCGTGAGCTGCTCAAGACCTTCAATTGCGGCATCGGCATGATCGTCGTCGTCGCAGCTGACAAGGCCGACGAGATCGCCACCCTGCTGGCAAGTGAAGGCGAAACCGTCACCCGCATCGGCACCGTCACCTCCGAACAGGGCATCGCCTACGAGGGCGCGCTGCTGTGATCCGTGTCGCGATCCTGATCTCGGGCGGCGGCTCGAACATGGTCCGTCTGGTCGAGAGCATGGCAGAAGACCACCCTGCCCGCCCGGTGCTGGTCGCGTCGAACGATGCGAAAGCCGGGGGGCTGGAGAAGGCCGCGCGGATGGGCGTGCCGACCGCCGCCATCGACCACCGCCCCTATGGCAAGGACCGCGCCGGTTTCGAGGCCGAGCTGCTGAAGCCGATCCTCGCCGCGAAACCCGATGTGCTTTGCCTTGCGGGCTTCATGCGGGTGCTGACGCCGGAATTCGTGGCGCGGTTCGAGGGTCGGATGCTGAACATCCACCCCTCGCTTTTGCCGAAATATCCCGGCCTGCACACCCATAAGCGCGCGATCGAGGCAGGCGATGCGGTGGCGGGCTGTACGGTGCACGAGGTGACGCCGGTGCTCGACGAGGGGCCGATCCTCGGCCAGGCGCGCGTTCCGATTGAGGCAGGCGACACCCCCGACGACCTCGCGGCCCGCGTGCTGGTGCAGGAACATCGCCTCTACCCGGCCGTGCTGCGTCGCTTCGCCGAGGGCGACCGCACCCCAGTCTATCTCTGAACGCGTCCCAAGCGTTTCCCGGTAAGCACGCTCACGCCGAAATGCGCCGCACCCGCTTGCGAGCAGCCGCCGCTTCGCGCATGACAAGCACATGGAAACGAACCCGGATACGGCCCCGCGCGGGCGCATGATCGCCCCAGACCTGATCCGGGCCATAGCACTGATCGGGATGGCGATCTTCCACCTGACATACGATCTCGAGAATTTCGGCTTCGTGCCGCGCGGCACGGTCTTCCATCCGGCCTTTCTCGATTTCGCGCGTGTCGTTGCCAGTACGTTCATCTTCATGGCCGGCGTCAGCCTCGTCCTCGCCCATCGCCACGGTTTCCGTGCGGCCCCGTTCTGGCGGCGGCTGGGAAAGGTGGTGGTTGCGGCGGCGCTGGTGAGCGCGGCGACCTACGTGATGATGCCGGAATATTTCATCTATTACGGCATCCTGCATTCCATCGCGGTCAGCTCGCTCATCGGCGCGACGCTGCTGTTCCTACCGTGGATCCTGCTCGCGGCGCTTGGCGTGATCGCGGTCTGGGTGCATCTGAACTACGCCTTCGAGTTGTTCAACCAGCCGTGGCTCTGGTGGCTGGGTCTCTCGACCCACTGGCGCCCGTCGATGGATTTCGAGCCGGTCTTCCCGTGGATCGGGCCGTTCCTTGTCGGTATGGGGGCTGCGAAACTGCTCGACCGTCTGGGGTACTGGAAACGGGCCGCGCGCTACCGGGCCGATCAGACCCGCGGGGTGATGAAAATCGCGTTGTTCGCGGGCCGCCACACCCTGCCGATCTATCTGATCCACCAGCCCATCCTCTACGGGCTGACCTGGGCCGCGTTCCTTCTGCAGCACTGAAACTTGCGCTTCTGCCACGCTATCAGGGCCGCGACGCGCCCGACCCTTCCCTTTTGTCCTATGAAGGTCTAGGGAATTTGCACCTGCGCGGGATGAGCCCGCACCGAATTGAAAGCGCGATATGCAGACCATCACCACGACCGAGGCCCTCGCGGCCTTCTGCGAAAAGGCCAAGCAAGAGCCCTACGTCACCGTCGACACCGAATTTTTGCGCGAGCGGACCTACTGGTCCAAGCTTTGCCTCGTGCAGATGGCGCTCCCCGATCATGGCGAGACCGAAGGCGAGGCCGTTCTGGTCGATCCGCTGTCCGACGACCTCTCGCTCGAGCCGCTCTACGATCTTTTCCGCCACAAGGAGACCGTGAAGGTCTTCCACGCAGCCCGGCAGGATCTGGAGATTTTCTACACCGACGCGCAGGTCTTTCCCGATCCGCTGTTCGACACGCAAATCGCCGCGATGGTCTGCGGCTTTGGCGAGCAGGTGGGTTACGAGACGCTGGTGCGCAAGATCGCCAAGCAGTCGCTCGACAAATCCTCGCGCTTCACCGACTGGTCGCGCCGTCCGCTGACCGAGGCACAGAAGAAATACGCGATCGCCGATGTGACCCATCTGCGCGTGATCTACGAATTCCTCGACGAACAGCTGAAGAAAACGGGACGCGATGCCTGGGTCGAAGAGGAAGAGGCGGTTCTGCTGAACCCCGAGACCTATATCAACCGTCCCGCAGAGGCGTGGAAGCGCGTGAAGACGCGGACCAATTCGGGCCGTTTCCTCGCCATCGTGCGCGAGCTGGCGCAGTTCCGTGAAGGTTATGCCCAGAACCGCAACATCCCGCGGAGCCGTATCTTCAAGGATGACGCGCTGCTGGAGCTGGCCTCGACCAAGCCGACCTCGATCGACGAGTTGGGCAAGTCGCGGTTGTTGCTGCGCGAGGCCCGCAAGGGCGAGATCGCCGAGGGCATCCTTACGGCGGTGCGCGAAGGGCTCGAGATGCCCAACGAGAAGCTGCCCCGCCCCGACAATCAGGCCCAACAACTGCAAGTCGACACCGCGCTTGGCGATCTGCTGCGCGTGCTGCTGAAGGCGAAATCGCAGCAGGCGGGCGTCGCCGCGAAGCTGATCGCGACCTCGTCCGATCTCGACCGCATCGCCGCTGGCAAGCGCGACGTGGCCGCCCTGCAGGGCTGGCGCGCCGAGGTCTTCGGGCATGACGCGCTGCGTCTGGCCAAAGGCGAAGTGGCCCTGACCGCCGATAGCGGCGCGGTAAAGCTGGTCGACGTTTAAGGGGCACGTCTTCGAAAGTTTCGGACGCGTTCAATGCGCGCGTTGAATCCACCAAAGCGCCCGCCCGAGGGGGCGGTCCGGCGCTGCCCGGGCCGCTGAAGCGGCTGATCCGGACAAGGCGACAAGAGAAAGGCCCGGGTTCTCCCGAGCCTCAACTAAATCAACTGAAGTGACGATCAGCGTGCCACGGACCGCGCGTTGGACACACCCTGCACCACGATCTTCCGCACGCCCTGCAGCTTGTAATTGTTGAGAAACGCTGCCGCCGAGACCTCGCGCGATTGCGGGTTCATCACGCGGCGCGCATCGGGGCTGTCGGCGGGCGGCGGCGAGACCATGAAGACATAGGTCACCGTGCCGTTCTCATCCGGTGCGCCGCTGTTCAGCGGAACCAGATCGGTGTCCCAGTAGCCTTGCGTCGGCGGCAGCCCCATCGCGGTGATGATCGCACCCGAAGGGATCTTCTCGACCGAGAGCGAGGAGACCTGCGCGACCTGCTGCTGGTTCGGCTTGCCGACCTTCACGGGGTAGCCGCCCCGCGGGGCGAGTGTCTGCACCGGCGCGGCCGTGTCGCGCCCGAACCAGTTGAACGGGTTGAGCTTGCTGTCACGGATGGTGCCGCAGCCTGCGGTGGTGAGCGTCAGGGCAAGTGCCGCGATCAGGGCTTTGTTCATGATGGCTCCGATACTGTCCCGGGTCTGGACCCGATTTCGTGGTAGCCCATTGCGGCGCTTTTGAAAAGCCGCGTCTGGACCCTCGGGCGCGAACCCGTTACCCAAGAGACAATTCCCTGTCCCAAGGAGCGAGTGACCATGGCGCGCGAAGCCTTTGAAGAGATTGCCGAGACCTTCGAATTTCTCGACGACTGGGAGGACCGCTACCGTCACGTGATCGAGCTGGGCCGCGAATTGCCGCCCCTCGACGATGCAGTGAAGGTGCCTGCGACCAAGGTGGAGGGCTGTGCGAGCCAGGTCTGGCTGCTGCCCCGGATCGAGGGGACCGGCCCGAATGCGGTGTTCGACTTTCAGGGCGAGAGCGATGCGATGATCGTGCAGGGCCTCATCGCGATCCTGCATGCGCTCTATTCGGGGCTGACCGCCGAAGAGGTGCTGGAGGTCGACGCTCCCGCCGAGCTGGGCCGTCTGGGCCTCAACGACCACCTATCGGCACAGCGCTCGAACGGGTTGCGCGCGATGGTGGAGCGTATCCGCAAGCTGGCCGGTGAGGCCGCGGGGGCGTAAGGCCCTAGGTTTCCAAGTTAGACGACGCCCGGGGCTGGACGCCCCGAGCCAGTCACCCCAAACGAAAACGGCCGGTCCTGCGACCGGCCGTTTCCCATTTCCCTGCCCTGCTGATCAGTCGATCAGCGGCAGCAGCTGGTTCACCGAGTCCTTGGCGTCGCCATAGAACATCCGGGTGTTCTCCTTGTAGAACAGCGGGTTCTCGATACCCGAATAACCGGTACCCTGACCGCGCTTCGAGACGAAGACCTGCTTGGCCCTCCAGACTTCCAGAACCGGCATACCAGCGATCGGCGAGTTCGGATCTTCCTGTGCGGCGGGGTTCACGATGTCGTTCGAGCCGATGACGATCACCACGTCGGTATCGGGGAAGTCCTCGTTGATCTCGTCCATTTCCAGAACGATGTCGTAAGGCACTTTCGCCTCGGCCAGCAGCACGTTCATGTGCCCCGGCAGACGACCCGCGACCGGGTGGATCGCGAAGCGGACTTCCTTGCCCTGGCTGCGCAGCTTGCGGGTCAGTTCCGACACCGCCTGCTGAGCCTGCGCCACCGCCATGCCGTAGCCCGGCACGATGATCACGCTGTCCGCGTCGCGCAGAGCGGAGGCCACGCCGTCCGCGTCGATCGCGATCTGCTCGCCCTCGACTTCCATCGCGGGACCGGAGGTACCGCCGAAGCCGCCGAGGATAACGCTGATGAACGAGCGGTTCATCGCCTTGCACATGATGTAGGAGAGGATCGCACCAGAGGAGCCGACCAGCGCGCCGACCACGATCAGAAGATCGTTGCCCAGCGAGAAGCCGATCGCCGCCGCAGCCCAGCCCGAATAGGAGTTCAGCATCGACACCACGACCGGCATATCGGCGCCGCCGATGCCCATGATCAGGTGGTAGCCGATGAAGAACGCCAGAAGGGTCATCAGGATCAGCGCCCAAGCCCCTGCCCCGTTGATGAACGCGATCAGCAGGATCACCGAGAGGATCGCGGCGGTCGCATTGAGGATATGCCCGCCCGGCAGCTTGGTGGCCTTCGAGGTCACCTTGCCCGCGAGCTTGCCGAACGCGACCACAGACCCGGTGAAGGTCACGGCCCCGATGAACACGCCGAGGAACAGCTCGACGCGCAGGATCGACAGTTCGACCGGCGTCTTGTGCGCGATCAGAGCGGCGAAGCCCTTCAGCGCGTGCTGCTCTTCCACGCCCATCGCGCCGACGCGCGCCATCTCGATATAGGCGTTGTAGCCCACGAAGACGGCGGCAAGACCGACCAGAGAGTGCATCGCGGCAACCAGCTGCGGCATTTCCGTCATCTGCACCCGGTTCGCCACGAACCAGCCGATGATGCCACCAGCCGCGATCAGAATGACCGAGAGAAGCCACAGACCCGAGCCGGGGCCGATCAGCGTCGCCAGAACCGCAAGGCCCATGCCGACGATGCCATACCACACCGCCCGTTTCGCGCTTTCCTGCCCCGAGAGGCCGCCCAGCGAGAGGATGAAGAGAACTGCCGCGACGACATAGGCGGCGGTCGAGAATCCGTTTTCCATTACGCTCTCCCCCTCTTACGACTTCTGGAACATGGCGAGCATGCGCCGGGTGACCATGAAGCCACCGAAGATGTTGATCCCGGCCATGAACACCGACAGCGCTGCGAGCACGATCACGAGCCACGAGCCCGAACCGATCTGCAACAGTGCGCCGAGGATGATGATCGACGAGATCGCGTTGGTCACAGCCATCAGTGGCGTGTGCAGCGAGTGCGAGACGTTCCAGATCACCTGGAAGCCCACGAAACAGCTGAGCACGAAGACGATGAAGTGCTGCATGAAGCTGGCCGGTGCGACGAGGCCCACGCCCAGAAGCACGATCGCGCCCACGGCGAGCAGCGTCACCTGATTGCGGGTCTGCTTCTTGAACGCAGCGACCTCATTGGCGCGCTTTTCCTCCGGCGTCAGCTCCTTGGCCTTTTCCTTCGGCTTCTGCGCCGCAATCGCGGCCACCTTGGGTTTCGGCGGCGGGAAGGTGATCTCGCCCTGATAGGCCACGGTCGCGCCGCGGATCACGTCGTCTTCCATGTCATGGACGACGACACCGTCCTTCTCGGGCGTCAGATCCGTCATCATGTGACGGATATTGGTCGCGTAGAGCGTCGAGCTCTGCGTCGCCATGCGGCTCGGGAAATCGGTGTAGCCGACGATGGTCACGCCATTGTCGCTCACGATCTTCTGGTCCGGCACGGTCAGTTCGCAGTTGCCGCCACGCTCGGCGGCGAGGTCGACGATCACCGAGCCCGGCTTCATCGCCTCGACCATGTCCTTGGTCCAAAGCACGGGCGCATCGCGGCCCGGGATCAGCGCGGTGGTGATGACGATGTCGATATCGGGCGCCAGTTCGCGGAATTTCGCGAGCTGCGCTTCGCGGAATTCCGGACTGGAAGGCTTGGCGTAGCCGCCCGTCTCCGCGCCGTCGGTCTGGCTTTCCTCGAAATCGAGATAGACGAATTCCGCGCCCATCGACTCGATCTGCTCGGCCACTTCGGGACGCACGTCGAACGCATAGGTGATCGCACCCAGCGAGGTCGAAGCCCCGATCGCGGCAAGACCGGCCACACCGGCACCAACAACGAGCACTTTCGCCGGCGGAACCTTACCTGCCGCCGTCACCTGCCCGGTGAAGAAGCGACCGAAATTGTTGCCTGCCTCGAGCACCGCACGGTAGCCTGCGATATTGGCCATGGAGGACAGCGCATCCATCTTCTGCGCGCGCGAAATCCGCGGGACCATGTCCATCGCGATCACGTTCGCACCGGTCTTCTCGGCGGCTTTCAGAAGCTCTTCGTTCTGGGCCGGGTAGAAGAACGAGATCAGGGTCTGGCCGGGCTTGAGGCGCTTGACCTCCGTATCGCTCGGCGGCCGAACCTTGATGACGAAATCCACGTCCTTGAACAGCGCGGCGGCGGTTTTGACGACGGTCACATTCGCGGCCTCGTAAGCCTCGTCTGTGAAGCCGGCACGGACGCCTGCTCCGGTCTCGATAAAGCACTCATGGCCCAGCTTTTGCAGCTGCAAAGCCGAGTCGGGCGTCATGGCGACCCGCGCCTCGCCCTCGAAAATCTCCTTTGGAGCTCCGATTTTCACTCTAACTCCCCCTTGGATAGCGGTGCGTTTAGCCGCTGGCCTGCGCACCCGGAATCTTGCGACGTACTCCTTAGCATCGCGCAATAATGTTTCACAAGCAGCTATGGCTCGTAAAACCTTCTTAATCGCTCACAGCGCCACTCACCGGTTCGTGTATACCATTGAATACCGAAATTCGGGGTAATTTATTTATTTAGATCAGTGTGTTGTGGCGCGCCTTTTCAGCTGCTGCGCGATTGCGGCAACATCAGATTTTTTTGCGCCCGCAGCACTTTGCCGCGGCCCGATCAGAGCCAGCGGCGGGTCCGGGCACGATAGGCAGTGTAGGTTTCGCCGAAATGCGCCGCGATCCTTGCTTCTTCGCCAAGAATGTAGCGCCGCGTGATGAACCACATGAAAACTGGCACCAGCAGAAGCCCCAAAGGCGCGTGCCAGATCAGCGCAAGCCCGGCCAGCACCAGCGCATCGCCCAGGTAGATCGGGTTGCGCGACAGCGCAAAGACGCCGGAGGTCACAAGGTCGGACGGGTCACGGCGCGGAATGAAGGTGGTGCGGCGGAGCAGCATCTGACCCACCGCGACCAGCATCAATGCGAGCCCGAGCGCGATCGCGATCAGCCCGAGCGCGCGGTCATATCGAAAAGGCATCGGCACGACCCGCCCCAGCGCCCAGACCAGCGCCGCGAACAGCACGAGCCAGAGCGGCGGGATATCGATCTCGCGCAGAGGGTTCATCGCGAACAGCTCAGAGCTTGTACACGGTGAGTTCGGGCAGATCGGTCAGCGGCACCTCGAGCAGACGCAGCGCAGGCAGCGACACTTCCGAACCAGAGCCTGCCGCCTTGCCCGACGGGATCAGCGTGACCTTCGCCGACTTCCCGGTCTTCGGATCCTCGACCCGGCCGGGGGTCTCGCTTTTCACCAGCCCGGTCTTTACCCAGAAGCCCGGATCGGCGGGATCGCCGAGGCTCGCGATGGTTGTGCCGAGCTTGGTCTCGCCGCCCACGGGTTTCTTCGCAGCCTCGGCACGCTGTTCCGCCGTGGTGGTGTCGAGGGAATCGGCAGATTTCGCACTGGGCTTCGGGATCGGGGCCGCGTCCCGCGCGGTCGCGGGGCCGCGCGCTGTCGCAGAATTCGGGGCGGCTGCGTTGGGACCGTTGAGCCCCAGCGTGGCGCAGCCCGCAATCGGCATCATCAATACGAGCGCGAGGATCGGGCGAGCGAGGGGTTTGCGCATTCGAAATCTCCTTGAAATCTCACCGAGCCTATGCCCAGTCCGCGCCCGGTGTCACCCCCTCGCACAATCGCCTGTCCGGCGACCGATCCGCTTCGATCCGCGCGACGGCCCTTGCCGCCCCCCGTCACGCGCCTTACCTTCCGCAGCATGGAAAACACGCCCCTCATCGACCCCTTCGCCCGCCCGATCGACTATTTGCGGGTCTCGGTCACCGATCGCTGCGATTTTCGCTGCACCTATTGCATGGCCGAACACATGCAGTTCCTGCCGAAAAAGGAACTGCTGACCCTCGAGGAGCTGGACCGGCTCTGCTCTACCTTCATCCGCCTCGGCGTGAAGAAGCTGCGCATCACCGGGGGCGAGCCGCTGGTACGACGTGACATCATGACCTTCTTCCGCTCGATCGCGCGCCATCTCGACACCGGCGACCTGCGCGAGCTTACGCTGACCACCAATGGCTCGCAGCTTGCGAAATTCGCCGATGATCTCGCGGCTTTGGGGATGAAGCGGATCAACGTCTCGCTCGACACGCTGGATGCCGACAAATTCGCGAAGATCACCCGCTGGGGGCGGCTCGAACAGGTTCTGAAGGGGCTGGAAGCCGCGAAACGCGCGGGCCTCAAGGTCAAGATCAACACCGTCGCGCTGAAGGGCTTCAACGAGGACGAGCTGTTCACCCTCATCGACTGGTGCGCGGCGGAAGGCTTCGACCTGACCTTCATCGAAGTGATGCCGATGGGCGAGATGGGTGACGACCTGCGGCTCGATCAATACTGGCCGCTGTCAGATGTGCGCAAGGCGATGGCCGAACGCTTCACCCTGACCGATCTGGCGGAATCGACCGGCGGGCCTGCGCGCTACGTCCGGCTGGAAGAAAGCGGCCAGAAGATCGGCTTCATCACGCCGCTGACGCATAACTTCTGTGAGAACTGCAACCGTGTGCGGGTGACCTGCACGGGCGAGCTGTTCATGTGCCTCGGCCAGGAGGACAACGCCGATCTGCGCGCGCCCCTGCGGGCAAGCGAGGACGACGCGGCACTAGAAGCGGCGATCCGCGAGGCAATCTCGCGCAAACCCAAGGGCCATGATTTCGACTATTCGCGCCAGACCGTCTCGGGCCAGATGTCGCGCCACATGAGCCATACCGGCGGTTGACAGTTACCGGCCTGCGTTCGCCGTAAACGCAGCGCAGGTCTCGGGCAACTCACGGGAATTTGGTGTCGGGGCCAACTCCGGCGTGACTCAAATCAATGCGCGACGGCACTCCTTCTGGCAGGCTCCCTACAAAGAAAGGGAGCCAAACCAATGTATTCCAACATTCTCGTGCCCGTCGCCTTCGATGAAGATCACAACCCCGACGCCGCGCTCAATGTCGCGCGAGCGCTGGCTGGCGACGGGGCGCGCGTCACCCTGCTGCACGTGATGGAAGACGTCCCCGCCTATGCGATCAATTACATGCCGGAGGGCTATGCCGAGGAACTGCGCAAGACGCTGGAACGCGACCTCGCCACGCGCGCAGCGGAGTTCGACAATGGTGACTGGGCGATCGTCGAGGGCCAACCTGGCCATGAAATCCTGAGCTACGCCGAGCATATCGGGGCGGATTGCATCGTGATCGCGTCGCACCGTCCGGGCTTTGGCGACTACCTGATCGGCTCGACCGCCTCGCGCGTCGTGCGCCATGCTAAATGCGCGGTTATGGTCATGCGCTGACGCTCACTCGGCAGGCAGCCGCGCCTCGATCATGCCGACGAACCAGCTTGCGCCAGCCGGAAGGATCGCGTCGTTGAAGTCGTATTCCGCGTGATGAAGGGGCGCGCTGGGGCCGTTGCCGATGAAGCCGTAGGCCCCGGGGCGCACCTCGAGCATATAGGCGAAATCCTCCGCCCCCATCATCGGATCGACATTGCGGTCGCAGGTCCCCGCCACAGCCTCGGCCACCTTTGCTGCGACCTCGGCCGCCGCCGGGTCGTTGCGCGTGACCGGATAGCCGCGCCGGTAGTCGACCTCTGCCGTCGCCTCATGGGTCGCAGCCACGCCCTGCGCGATCTCGCGCAGGCGACGCTCGGCCAGATCGCGGGTCTCGGCGCTCATCGTGCGCACCGTCCCGCCGAGGCTCACCGAATTGCCGATCACGTTGAGCGCCTTCGATTCGGTCTCCAGCGTCGTGACCGAGAGTACGATCTCCTCTAGCGGATCGGTCGCGCGCGACACGATGCTTTGCAACGCGAGGATCAGATGCGCGGAGATCGGCACCGGATCGATCACCTCCTGCGGTTTCGCCGCATGGCCGCCCTTGCCGGTCACCACGATGTCGAAGAAATCCGCCGCCGCCATCATCGCATCTGGCCGGATGCCGAAGCTGCCCGGCTCCATCCCCGGCATGTTGTGCAGCGCATAGACCTCTTCGATGCCGAAGCGCTCCATCAGGCCGTCCTCGATCATCGCCTTGGCCCCGGCCCCGCCCTCCTCGGCGGGCTGGAAGATCACCACCGCACGCCCTGCGAAATTTCGTGTCTCGCAGAGGTATTTCGCCGCAGCGAGCAGGGTCGACGTGTGCCCGTCATGGCCGCAGGCATGCATCTTGCCCTCGACCTCTGAGGCATGCTCGGCCCCGGTCTTCTCGCGGATCGGCAGCGCATCCATATCGGCGCGCAGACCGACGCAGCGCAGCCCGCCCTGGCGCGCGCCCTGCCCTTCGATCACGCCGACGACGCCAGAGCGCCCAATCCCCTCGACCACCTCATCGCAGCCAAATTCCCGCAGTAGGTCGGCCACGCGGCCCGATGTCCGCGGCAGATCGTAAAGCAGTTCGGGATTGCGGTGAAAATCGTGCCGCCATGCGGTGGCTTCCGCGTGCATCTCGGCAAAACGGTTCTTGATCGGCATGCTCGCTCCTTGGTTGGCGCTACCCTGCCTCGCGGCGCGCACGGGTGCAAGCCGCGCTCAGCGGAAGGCCATCGGCAAGGAGAAGCTGTAGCTCGGTTTGCCCAAGCCTTGCGGCGCTGCGGGGAAGCGGCCCGCGCGCCGCACCGCCTCGAGCGCCGCCCGGTCGAGCGTCGTATTGCCCGAGCTTTGCGCAACCGACGCGCCGATGAGCCGCCCGTCGCGCGCTATATTCAGCGCTACGATAACGCGACCCGCACCTGCCCCGCTGGGCGTTTGCTTGGCACGCTCGATCCGGGCGCGAATGTCTCCGCCCCACGATCCCATCAGCGAGCGGATCTGCCCAGCCGACAGCGTCGCCGCGGGGGCCGTGCGGCGGTCGCCTGCGGCCCCTCTGTCGCCCTGCCCCTTCGCCTGCTGCTTGGGCTGTGCCGGGGCGGGTTGCGAGGCCTGTTGCTTCGCGGGCGCTTTCGGCTGCGCTGGCTTCGGCGCAGGCGGCGTCGGTTTAGCCTTCGGTCGCGGAGTGTCTAGCGGCGCGGGATCGGCCTGTTCGGGCAACGCCGCATCGGGCGCAGGCGGCGCGGTCATCGTAGGCGCGGCGACTTGTGGGGCGAGTTCGATTGGCTCGGTCGGAGCCTTCGGCGCATTGGGCGCAGTCGGAGCCTCAGGCTGCGTCGCCGCGACCTCAGTTTCGACCTCTGGCGGGCGCTCCCACTCCGCGACGCGCGCGGCCATGGACGGGGAAGACGGCGCGAGCGAGACGAGCGCGTCGCCCCCGTCGCCCGCCGATTGCGCCCCGCCCGCAGGCGCAGGCTCCCAGACCAACAGCACGCCCGCATGGACCGCGAGCGCCGCGCCGAGCGCACCTGCGAAAGCGAGCCCCCGCGCGGTCATTTGCCCCGCACCACGAGTTTGAGATCGATGAAGCCAAGCTCCGCCAGCTGTGGCATCAGCCGCGCCAGCGCGTCGCCGGGAAGCTGCCCGTCCGCACGCAGGGTCAGGCCGTCGGCGCAGGCGCCGCACTCCGCTCGCGCGTTCTGCGCTGCCGCCCCCAGCGCGGCCAGCGCCGCATCGCCCCGCGCCTCTCCATAGGCGATCTCGCCTTCGGAGTTCGCAAAAAGGACCAGCGCGCCGGGATCGGTCTTTCCCTCACCCGCAGCCTCGGGCGGGGTCACTTCGAAGGGCGTCGGCTGCGCCAGCGTCGCCGCCAGCAGAAAGAAGATCAGCAGCAGGAAGACCACGTTGATCATCGGCAAAAGCGGCTCGGGCAGACTGCGCCGGGGCGGATCGGTGAAGAGCCTCATGGCACCAGCACCAGATTGCCGAGCCCCGCGCCGCGCAACGCCTCGATCACCTGCGCCAGCGCGCTCAGATCGCCTTCTTTCGGACGCAACACGACCGGATCGGAGGGCTGATCCATCAGCGGCTGCAGCGCGCCTGCCAGATCGGAGAGCGCGACCCTCTGCCCGTTCAGACTGACCGTGCCGCCTTCGCCCACATCCACCAGGCGCGGGGGCCCGGACCACTCAGCGCCCGCCGCGCCGCCGCCCAAGGTCAGGTCCAATATGCGCTCCACCCCGAAACGCGAGGCGAGCATGAAGAACACCAGAAGCAGGAAAACCACGTCGATCATCGGCGTCAGGGCCGGGCGACGGCGCGGGCGCGGCTGACCGAAAGCGAACATTGCGCGCCTCACTCGGCGGCGGCGCGTGGCCGCTCGGAGAGCGTGGCGGGCGCGCGGGCGAAAATGCGGGTCGCGGCGTCCTCCATATCGTGGCGCAGGCGGTCCACCACGGCGTCGAAGCCCGACAGCGCGATCTGCGCCGGGATCGCCACAGCCATGCCCGCCGCCGTCGTCAGTAGCGCCTCCCAGATGCCACCCGCCAGCGTCGCCGGATCGGCCTGAACGCCTGCCTCCTGCAGCGCGCGGAAAGCCGCGATCATGCCCGCGACCGTGCCCAGAAGCCCCAGAAGCGGGCCGATCACCACGGCCAGTTCCAGTGCCCGAAGCCCCGAGCGCGCCCGTGCCAGCAGATCGCGCGCGACGCGGCCCGTCTCGGCCTCGGCCCCGGCCCGATCGAGCTGCGGATCGCGCAGGCTCGCCATCGCCGCTCGGACCAGCTGCGCGCGCAACGATCGCCGTCCGGCCACAGCGGCCTGGGCGCCGTCGGGATCGCCTGCCGCCCAGGCCGCGATCGCCGCCTGGCTATGTGCCCCGCCCGACCACGCGCCGGCGGCCAGCAAATCCCAGATTTTCCAGATAATCACCGCGAGCGAGATCACGGACAGAGCCGCAATCGCCCACATCGCCGGACCTCCCAGCACGAGCGCATCGAACATGCGCCCCGGAAGCCCCCCGGAAATCTGAGCGGTGCCGTCCATCGCGCCCTCCAATTCGCGCCCGCGGGCGCGGTGAGGTGGTGCCGGCGGAGTGGGTTTGTTTCCCGTTGCAGGCACCGCATCGGCCCAACGCCTCAG
>NZ_QFBB01000027.1:0-2786 GCF_003122275.1 Thioclava sp. NG1
CCGGCATGGAGAGCAATATCGAGATGAGCTACTTCCGCCTGCGGATGTAAGGGGCCTCCCAACGCGCGCAAAGCGCGATCGAAACAATCCGCGCAAGATGGGTAAGGAGAGGCCACGTTTTGGCCGCTCCATTGCTCCCGACGTCGCCATGCCGGATCGCGCCGCTTCCGCGCAACCGCCTTCCCTCCCGCGCGTGGCGATCGGTTTCAACAAATGCGGCACCCGCTCCCGGGGATGCCATGGCGGCCTGGTCGCGGTTCGGGCGTGGTGATCCCGAGCTTCTAGATTTTCGCCCGGCCCAGCAGTTTTCGCAGCAGTCGCGCCTCCCGCCCCGGTCACGGACCGGGAGGGCCCTGCTCAATCGTCGGATTTGTAGCTGTAGCGGTAGTTATAGTGATATTGGTAATGACCGCCATAACGCTCGGCCGCCTCGGCCTTGAAGCCGTTGAGGACCGCGCCCGTGATCGACGTGCCCGCCGCCTCGAAGCTCGCCTGCACGGCACGCACCGCGCCCTGCATCGTCTCGAGATGGCGCGCGATCACGATGCTCGCGCCTACGGAGCGCCCGATCACCACCGGATCGGTGACCGCAAGCGCGGGCGGCGCATCGACGATGATGAGATCGAACTCGCTGTCGAGCTGGCGAAGCATGGTCCCGAACTCGGCCCGCATCAGCAGTTCCGACGGGTTCGGAGGGTAGCGGCCCGAGGTGATCAACTTCAGCCCCTCGACCGGCCCGTCGCGCATTACCTCTTCCAGCGCCTTCTCGTGGCCGAGATAATCCGAAAGGCCCTCCACCGTCTTCGGCAGATGCAGGAACCGCGCGAGATAGCCTTTGCGCATATCTGCATCGATCAGACAAACTCGCTGCCCCGCTTGCGCCGCGACTACGGCGAGGTTGATCGAAAGGAAGGTCTTGCCCACCCCCGGCGCGGCCGAGGTCACCTGGATCGAGTTGGTCTGCGCATCCAGTAGCCCGAAATGCAGCGAAGTGCGCAGGGATCGCAGCGCTTCGGTCGTCACGGCGTCTGAATGTTCAAGCGCGAAGATCGGCAGGTCGCCCTTGCGGTGACGTAGATCGGACGCCTCCTTGGCGAAGGGAACGGTTGCGAAGACTGGCAGACCGAGCGCTTCGATCTCTTCGGCGCCCTTGATTCCGTGACGCAGCGCGCGACGGATCAGAACGTAGGCTGCGCCGATGATGAGACCCAGTATCCCCGCCAGCGCGACGATCCGAGATTTGCGCGGCGCGACCGGGATGATGCTCGCATAGGCTTTGTCGATCACGCGCACCGAACCGACAGTCGAGGCGCGCACGACCTGCAATTCCTGCGATCGGTTGAGAAGCTGGGTGTAGACCTGCTGCGCCACTTCGAGGTTACGCTGCAGGTTGAAGATGTCCTTCTGCGTCTCCGGCAGCCCTTGGGTCGCCTTCTTCGCCTGTTCCAGCTGCGCTTGCAGTTCCTTGCGGTTTTGCAGCAGCGCCTGATAGGCGGGGTGGTTGACCGTGTACTGGTTCTTCAGCTCGGCCTCTTTCAGATCGAGCGCGGACAGTTCCCCCTCGATCTTCGTGACGCGCTCCAACAGGGCCTGGGTCTCGTATTTCACGTCGACCGATTTCTGCTTCTGGCGATAGGCATTGAGCGCCTGCTCCGCCTCGGACACGTTCTTGCGCGCCTCGGGCAATTGCTTCTGGATGAATTCGAGGCTGTTCTCGGCGGAGGCCGAATTGCGCTCGATATTCTGGTCCACGAAAGACGCCGCGATCGCGTTGAGGATCTCTTCCGCGCGCTGGCGGTCGGTGTCCTGATACGCGGTATGCAGGATGTTCGAACCGCGCGGGCTTTCGGAGACCGAAAAGTTTTCGCGCATCGCCTGAATCGTCGCGTTGAGAGAGCGGCGCCCGATGTAGAACTCGCGGCCGACCGGGGCATCCATCTCGGATAGCGCAAGCGCGAAATCGCCATCGCGCGCGGTAACTTCGTGGCCGACCGTACCGCTGACTTCGGTGCCGTCGAGCAGCGTGACGCGATAGCTGTCCGCGCCGGTCACGGTCAGCGTCATCGGCTCTCCCTGCCATTGAGCGGGCACTTTCAGCTTACCGATCTGAACCGTCTCTGCGTTCCACTGGTATTGGGTGAACAGGCCCGGATCGGGCAAGTGCAGGTTCGCGGGAAGCATGCCGATAAGCGGCAGCCGGCGCGGAATGACGAAGTTCTGCAGGTCGAGCTTGTTCGCCGCATCGCCCAGCACCAGCCGCGACGACATGATCGCGATCTGGGTCTCGGCCTGCGATTTGCCGCCAACATCGCTGCCGAGAAGCGTCTGCATCGACTCCGGAAGCGCCGACAGACCGTTTTGCGACTGCTCGAGCTGCAACAGGCCGTTCGCCTCGTAGACCACCGGTTTGCGCAGCGCGACGAAAGCGCCGAGGATCACAGCCAGGGCAAAGGCCAGCGCGATCCATTTCCAGCCCCCCAAAAGCGCGCCGGCAAGCGCCATCAGGTCGATTTCGTCATCCTCGACCTCGGGCTGCGCAGCATGTCTCTGGGTTATCTCGGAAATTTGCTTCATCTGTCCCGCTCAATTTCTCAAATGCTTATCCAAACCCACGCGCGCCGCCAGTTACGCCGCTCACCGTTTCGGCGCGAGGCGCGAGACCCATGCCTCGCTCGCGGCGGAAATCTCGGTAAATGCCTTGCGATGAGCCTCGATCGGCTCGCGGTACGGGTCGGCGATCCCCTTGCTGCCCATCCATTGATCGAACAGCATCACCCGCCCGCCCA
>NZ_QFBB01000006.1:0-335540 GCF_003122275.1 Thioclava sp. NG1
GCCTCGGTCGTGCTCATCGCTCAGGCCGCCTCTGTCGCGCCGTCGGGGGTTTTGGCGCCGGTCATGAAGGCGACGGCGTCCGACATCGAGTGTTGCTTCGGATCGATGACGCAGAGCCGTTTGCCCAGCCGGTGGACGTGGATCCGGTCGGCGACCTCGAAGACATGGGGCATGTTGTGCGAGATCAGGATGATCGGCAGCCCTTTCGCCTTGAGATCGAGGATCAGGTTCAGCACCTGGCGGCTCTCCTTGACGCCGAGCGCCGCGGTGGGCTCATCCATGATGATCACCTTCGAGCCGAAGGCCGCCGCACGTGCGACCGCCACGCCCTGGCGCTGACCGCCCGAGAGGGTCTCCACCGCCTGATCGATGTCCTGAATGGTCATCAGGCCCAGATCGTTCAGTTTCTGGCGGGCGAAGGCGCGCATCGCGGGCTTGTCGAGCATCCGCAGCCATTTGCCCATCGCGCCCGGCTTGCGCAGCTCGCGCCCGACGAACATGTTGTCGACGATCGAGAGCGCGGGCGACAGCGCGAGCGTCTGGTAGACCGTCGCGATCCCGGCATCCTGCGCCTCGAGCGGGCTGCGGAAGCTGATCGGCTTGCCTTCGAGACGGATCTCTCCCTCGTCGGCGGAAACCGCGCCGGAGATCGCCTTGATGAGCGAGGATTTCCCGGCCCCGTTATCCCCGATCACGGCGAGGATTTCGCCCGGATAGAGATCGAAGTCGCATTCGTCGAGGGCGGTGACGCGGCCATAGCGTTTGACCAGACCGCGCGCGGTGAGAATGGGCTCTTGCGTCATGCCGATACCTTTCTGATCCATTGGTCGATGGCGACCGCGATGATGATGAGCCAGCCGATCGCGAAGACCTGCCAGAGCACGTCCACATTCGCGAGCCGCAGACCGGACTGGAACACGCCCACGATCAGCGCGCCGAACAGCGCCCCGAGGATCGAACCGCGTCCGCCGAAGAGCGAGATCCCCCCGATCACCACGGCGGTGATGGAATGCAGGTTCGCCTCGTAGAAGGCCTGCGGCGAGATCGACCCGACCCGGCCGATCGAGGCCCAGGCGGCGATCGCACAGACGAGCCCGGCCATGCCGTAGACCGACAGCAGCGTGCGGTCGGTGCGGATGCCCGCAAGCTCCGCCGCTTCCTTGTCGTCGCCCACCGCGTAGACGTGGCGGCCCCAGGCGGTCTTGTTCAGCAGATACCAGAGCACCAGGAACACGGCGACCATCAGGATCGAGCCATAGGTCAGCCGGGCATTGCCCACCGCGATCGTGTTGCCGAAGAATTTCAGAAGCGGCGCGAACTTGTCGATATCCTGCGAGCGGATCGACTGCGCCCCCGACAGCCACAGGTTCAGCGCGTAGAAGATCGACCAGGTGCCCAGCGTGGTGATGAAGGGCGGCAGCTTCACCTTGGTCACCAGAAAGCCGTTCATCAGCCCCGCCCCGGTGCCGCCCGCGAAGGAGATCAGCAGCGCCAGCGGTGCCGGCACGCCCATGTAGACAGCGAGGTTGCCCGCCACGACCGACATCAGCACCATGATCGCCGCGACCGACAGGTCGATCCCCGCGGTCAGGATGATCAGCGATTGCGCCGCGGCGAGAATACCGATGATCGAGACCTGCTGCATGATCAGCGTCAGGTTGAAGGCCGAGAAGAACTTGCCCCCCGCCACAAGGCCGAACACGGCGATGGACAACAGCAGCACGATCACCGGCACCATCGTCGGGTTGCCGTGCAGCCCGTGCTGGATCGTGCCGAGAAGCCCGCGCTTCTTTCCCTTGAAGGCCGCGACGGTCTTGTCGCTCTTATCGAGATCGTGCTCGAAGGACTGGCCGCGAGGCGGAGCGGTCTGGGTCATGTCCGTCATCCTCTTTGTGCAATATGGGGTGAGGGGCCGTGATCCGGCCCGAAGAGGACGGGCCGCCGCGCGGGCGGCCCCTCCGATCTGTCAGGCGGGGATCAGCCCCAGCACTGCTTGAGGCCTTCCTCCGACGAGATCGAGTCGACCCCGTCGACCGGCTGGTCGGTGATCAGCGTCACGCCGGTATTGTAGAAGTCGAGACCTTCGGAGTTCTGCGGCTTGGTGCCGTCCTTGGCGAAAGCCGCGATCGCCTCGATGCCCATCGAGGCCATCTTCAGCGGGAACTGCATCGAGGTCGCGCCGATGATGCCTTCCTTGACGTTCTGCACGCCCGGGCAGCCACCATCGATCGAGACGATGATCGCCTGATCCTGCATGCCGACCGATTTCAACGCCTCGTAGGCGCCGGCGGCGGCGGGCTCGTTGATCGTGTAGACCACGTTGATGCCCGGATCCTTCTGCAGAAGGTTCTCCATCGCCGTGCGGCCACCCTCTTCGTTGCCGTTGGTCACGTCATGGCCGACGATGCGCGGATCGTCTTCGTCGCCGATCTTCTTGGGGTCTTTGACGTCGATGCCGAAGCCCTTCATGAAGCCCTGATCGCGCAGGTAATCGACCGAGACCTGGCTCGGGTTGAGGTCGAGGAAGGCGATCTTCGCGTCCTTGGCCTTGTCACCCATCTTCGCATTGGCCCATTGCCCGATCAGCTCGCCGGCCTTGAAGTTGTCGGTGGCGAAGGTCGCATCGGCGGTGTCGGCGGGCTCGAACGGGGTGTCGAGCGCGATCACCAGCGCCCCCGCGTCGCGCGCTTTCGTCACCGCCGGCGCCAGCGCGCGGCTGTCGGACGGCGTGATCAGGATGCCCTTGGCGCCCGCCGCGATGCAGCTCTCGACCGCCGCGACCTGGCTTTCCACGTCGCCGTCGAGCTTGCCCGCATAGGTGTTGAGCTTGATGCCCATCTCCTCGGCTTTCGCCGTCGCCCCCTCCTTCATCTTCACGAAGAACGGGTTGGTGTCAGTCTTCGTGATCAGGCAGGCGGTCGTCTCCGCCCAGGCCCCGGTCGCCATCAGACCGAGCGCCGTCGCTCCCAGAATCGCGGTTGTCTTCTTCATGTCAGGTCTCCTCCCTTGCTGAGATGCATTCAGTGCATCCATTGAAACTTCATGGAAAAGTTTTCTCGCGTCCGATCGGGATGCGTGCCGCACCCGCATTCACGATGCCGCGGCACCGCCGGCGAAGCCTCCTCCCTTCCTCGAAGTCACCAAGAGCTAGCGCCCGGAGCTTCCGTCTGTCAATAAAAACTTCCAGATGAATTTTTATTTAGGTCAAATTTTCGATGTTGCTTGCGCCCCTCCGGGCCGCCGCGTAGCATCCGATCACCCACGAACCACGCAGGACTAAGCTGCGTGGCCTTCCCCGCCGGTGAGAGATGACGACAGCACGCCCCGACAAAACCCTGAATGCCGTGCCGCTCATGGGCACCAACCAACTCACGGTAAGAGACCTTAACGAGCGTCTCGTGCTCCATCTGATCCGCCGCCACGGCACGCTGACGAAAGCCGAGGCGACCCGCGCAACCGGGCTGTCCGCCAACGCGGTCTCGGAGATATTCAAGGCGCTCGAGCAGGACGACCTGTTGCTGCGCGGCGATCCGGTCCGGGGCCGCGTGGGCCAGCCCTCCGTGCCGATGCGCCTCAACCCAGAAGCGAAACACTACCTCGGCCTGAAGATCGGCCGAAGCAGCTTCGACATGGTCGTGGTCGACTTTACCGGCGCCGTCATGGCCCGCCGCTCGGCGCGCCACGGCTTCCCGACCCGGACGGCGTTGGTCACCTTCATCAAGGACAATCTCCGCCCGCTGCTACGCTCGGCGAAACTGAAGCGCGAGGACGTGGATGCCAGCGGAATCGCGATTCCCTCCGAGCTGTGGCACTGGGCCGAGGACTTCGACGCGCCGACCGACGAGCTGGAGAAATGGCGCAGTTTCGACGCCCGCACCGAGCTCGCATCGCTGCTTCCCGGGCCGATCTCCGTCGAGAATGACGGCACCGCGGCCTGTCGTGGAGAGCTGGTTTTCGGACCGCCCACCGACAAGCAGGACTACATCTATTTCTTCGTCGGCACCTTCATCGGGGGCGGCGTCGTTCTCAATGGCAGCGTGTTTTCCGGGCGGTCGGGAAACTCAGGCGGCTTCGGGCCGCTGCGAATTCCCGACGAGCCCGGCGGCCACCGCCTGATCGACCATGCCTCGCTCTCTGTGCTCGAGCGCCTTCTGGCGGAACGGCAGAGCGACCCCGAACGGATTCAGGACGACCGTGCCGACTGGTCGCCCCTCGAGCCTGCGCTCTCGCTCTGGATCACGCGCGCGGCCAGAAGCCTCGCCCATGCGATTGTCTCCGCCCAGGCTGTGATCGACTTCGAAGCCGTCATCATCGACGGCGCGTTTCCGCAAGATATCCGCGACAGGCTGGTGGCGGAGGTCGACCGGCATTTCTCGCGCCTCGATCTGCAAGGAGTCTATCACCCCGAAATCCACGCAGGGCATTTCGGATCGGTCATCCGCGCCATGGGCGCCGCTGCTTACGCAATTTCGACCGAATTCATGATCGACCAGAATACCTTGCTCCGGAAAGCGCCTCCCGGGCAGTTGGCGCGGTAACCCCCCCATCGCATGACGCGGCCACCCGCGAGCCGGCACGAGCGGCCCCGGGCAAACATTGTTTGCCGCCGCAGACGCCACGCGGAACCGGCATCCCGAATTCTGCGTGGCGCGCGGATCAGCGTCCTTTTCCGCGGGCGCGCCCGTTCCCTTCCCGTCCATTTCTGACGCATACAAACGCGATTCGACTGATTTTCGGCCAGCTGGAAGGGCTTTCCCATGCGGGCATGGCATCATCTCGCTCCGGCGCTGCCGGCATTCCACGGGCGCGAACAGATCCGGGCTGGCCTCGGGGCGCTGCTCGGCATCAGCCTCTGCGCCCTCGTGGTGAGCCTCGGCGCACGGTTCGGGCTTTCCTCGCTCTATCTCGTGGCGCCTCTCGGGGCGACGGCGGTGCTGGTGTTCGGCGTTCCGAACTCGCCCCTTGCGCAGCCGTGGTCGGCGATCGTGGGCAACGTAACCTCGGCCTTGGTCGCGCTGCTCGTGGTCCGCAGCCTGCCCGGCTCATGGTCGGTGGGGATTGCCGTCGGCGCCGCGATCACCGCTATGATGTTCGTGCGCGCGCTGCACCCGCCGGGCGGTGCCGTCGCCTTGCTGACCGCGCTCGATCCGACACATGCGCTCGAGATCGGACCGCTCTTTGCGTTGGTGCCGGTCGGACTGACGACCGCCACGCTGGTCCTTGCCGCGATCGTCTATAACCGGGCCACCGGGCGGGTCTACCCGTTCCGCCAGCCCGAGGCGGAGCGGGCGGCGGATGCGCCGCCGCGGCTGGGATTGTCGAGCGCCCAGTTGGGCGAACTGCTCGACCGGTTCAACCAGACGGCCAATCTCGGGGTGGTGGATCTCGGGCGGCTGCTGGCCGCCGCCGAGGCCGAGGCGGCGCAGCATCGCTTCGACGGCACGACGTGCGCCGACATCATGACCACCGATCTCATCACGGTGCGCCGTGACACACCGCTGCCGGAGGCCGCGCGCCTGTTTCGCGCCCATGCCATCAAGAGCCTTCCTGTCATCGACGCCGAGACCCGGCTCTGCGGCCTCGTGCTTCAAGCGGATCTTCTCGACGAGGTCGCCGCGCAGGGCCGGCCGCGCGCCCTGCCGCGGCCGGCGCGGCCCCGCACCGTCTCGGAGGTGATGCGTTCGCCCGACCGCGCGGTCGCCCATGACCTGCCCGTCGGCACCCTTCTCAACCGTCTCGCGGCGCAGGGAACCGAGGTCGTGCCGGTGACGCGGGAGGGCAGTCTCGCAGGTATTCTCACCCGCTCCGATATCATCCGTCTGCTGCTGGACGGGGCCGACGACCGCGCAGCGGCGTAGGCGCGCCTGAAAAGGCAGCGCGCGATCGCGCGGGAGCGGCGGAAATCCCCCCGCCCGTCCGACACGTTCATTGGTTGGTAATATCGCCCTTGAGCGAATAGCCGATCATCAGCACGTCCTTGCGGGTCGTCTCGTCGACCTCATGCGCCGCAAGGACCGACATGATGTCGTCGATCGCGGCCATGTATTCGCTCATGCTGATATTCATGCCGCGATGCGCCGCCACCATGTCTCGCCCGGTATATTGCTCGGGGCCGCCGCTGCCTGCGCCGAAGAAAGCGCAGAGTTGGGCCTTGGCGTCGTTCAGGTCGTCCGGCCTTTCGCGATACGGCAGGAAGCGGGCGCTGATCGCGGGGTTTTTCATATGCGCCTCGAGGACATCGTCGACGAGCGCCTTGATCCCGGGCTTTCCACCGAGCCGTTCGTAGAGAGTCTGTTCCATCGTTCTAGCTCCTTGCTGTCTGGAGGCCGTGGCCCCGGGCGCATTCGCGTCCGGGGCGCGACGGCTCATTGCGCGGCCTGCCGCACCTGCTGCGGCTGGATGTTGTGATTCACCCGGAAGAGGTTCGTCGGGTCGTAGCGCGCCTTGATCTCCTGCAACCGGTTCAGGTTTCCGCCATAGGCCTCGGCGAGGCGACCCGCGTCATCCGCGGGCAGGAAATTCACATAGACGCTCGGCGCCGCATCCGCCGCCGTGGCGTCGAACAGGTCGCGCGCCCAGCCGATGCAGTCCGCATCCTTCGCCGGGTCGTCCCAGCGGGTGTGGACGTTCATGGTGAAGTGGCTGTCGCGCTGCGGATAGGCGGTCGCGTCCGACGGGACGCGGGCCATTGCGCCGCCGACATGGGCGATGAAGATCTCGCATTGCGGATCGGGAAGCTCGTCGACCGCGCCGAGTATCGCCTCGATCGTGCCGCGGCCGAGCTTCAGGAAGTCCCGGCTCTTCCAGTAATTGCGCGCGCCGGGCGTCAGCAGCGGATCGAAGGCCGCCTGCCATCCGGTAAAGGGATGCGGGCCGATCACGTCGACGATGGGCGTGCCGAGGGCGCGCAGCTCCCGCATCGCCTCTTCGCCCTTGGCCATATCACCCACGTAACAGGCCGCGAAGATCAGCACCTCGCGCCCGTGCCAGTCCTCCGGCAGGAACGGCAGCGGCGGCGCCTTGCGCAGGACCGACCAGACCGTCAGCTCGTCCGGCGCCTTGTCGCATATCTCCTGGAACTTCGGCAGCAGAGTGGCGGCCTCCGCGAAGGGATGGATCACGAGGCCCGACAGAACCTCGGTGCCGATGGCGTGACCCTGGAATTCGAAGGAGGACACCACCCCGAAATTCCCGCCCCCGCCGCACAGCGCCCAGAAGAGGTCCGGATGCTCCGTCTTCGAGGCCCGGATGCAGCGCCCGTCGGCGAGCACCACATCAGCCGACAACAAATTGTCCACGGTCATCCCGTATTTCCGGGTGATCCAGCCGAAGCCACCGCCAAGCGTCAGCCCCGCGATCCCGGTTGTCGAGTTCACGCCGACGGGCACGGCAAGCCCATGCACCTGCGACTCGCGATCGACGTCGCCCAGTGTCGCACCCGGCTCGGCCCGGACGGTCCCGGCTTCGGGATCGACGTGCACCGAGCGCATGCCCGACAGGTCCAGCATCAGCGAGCCCTCTTCGACCGCGAGACCGGCGATCTGGTGGCCGCCGGACCGCACGGCCATCCGAAGTCCCTTTTCCTTGGCAAAGGCGACCGCGCTCTGGATGTCGCTGGCCCCCATCGCATGCACGACCAACCCCGGCTTGCGGTCGATCATCCCGTTCCAGATCGACCGCGCGGCGTCATAGCCTGCGTCTCCCTCGATCAGGGTTTCGCCACGCAAGGCGGCGGCAAGGGCCTCCCGGTCCGCGCCGGTGATCTTCTTGCGCGTGCCGTCCAGCCCGTTCATTTCAATGATATCCGACATGTCTTCCTCCCTCTGAGACCATGGCGCACGGCGACGCGATCTACCCCTTGCGCGTCTGCCGCGTTTCGATTGCTTGCGGTTCTGAAAGGATGAGCGCGCGGCGAGTCTCAAACCAGTGGCGAAACTGGACCGGCCCGCCCGAGCGGAGAGCATGGGCACGAGGCCGAATAAAGGAATCGCAATTCGTGCTATGCTGGAAACAGCCATGGAGGAGATCTCCGATGTCCAACGCCAGCTACTTCCAGTTTTGCCCCGTCGCGATGGCAGCCGAAATCCTCTGCACCCGATGGACGATCGTCCTCGTGCGCGAGCTCGTGGCGGGATCGACGCGCTTCAACGATATCAGGCGCGGCGTTCCGCGGATGTCGCGCACCCTGCTCGCACAGCGCCTGCGGGAACTGGAAGCAGCCGGGATCGTCGAACGGCATCCTGTCGAAGGCTCTCAGGCTGTCGACTATCTCCTGACCGACGCAGGAAAGGACCTTCTGCCGGTTGTCGAGGCCTTCGGGATCTGGGGCCAGAAATGGGTGGAATCCGAGCCGTCTCTGGAACGGCTCGACGTGTCTTTGCTGATGTGGGACATGCGCCGCAATCTCGATCCGGCGCCGCTTCCGCCGGGGCGCACCGTCCTCAATTTCCGGTTCCCCGAGCTTGCGGCGTCGAAATCCTCATGGTGGCTGATCGTGGAGGCGAGCGGCGATGTCGATCTGTGTCAGGTCGATCCGGGCTTCGACGTGGATCTTTTCGTCACGACGGATCTGCGCACGATGACAGAGATCTGGATGGGCCTCACCACCGTGTCGAAAGCCGCCCGGAAACTCGATCTCGACGGGTCTCGAGACGTTGTGGCCTCGATGCAGAGCTGGCTGGGCCTCAGCCCCTTCGCGACCGAGCGAAAACTGGCCTCCTGAGCCGCGTCGCCCTGCACGGGCATGCCCAAGGGCGCGCGGCGCACCCTCGCTTGAGCGAAGCCATCTCGACAGCGCTCCGCCGTTTTCGGCCCGGCCGTCACAGTGGCGTGAGAGGTGATCTGGGTCAAAACGGACCCTCCGCCAAACACGTTATCCCTCTTTTCGAAGGTCGAAACCTCAACACCGAGAAGGGAATAGAAGATGAAACTCACACGACGCACCACCCTCGCACTCGCCCTCGCGGCTCTGCCGACGCTGACGATCACGCCCGCAATGGCCGCCGATCCCGCCACCGTGCAGGTCTCGCTCTGGGACAAGGGCGACAACGCGATGGACGATCTGGGACAATTGCCGCCCATGGGCTTCAACATGGCTGGCGCCGGCGAGCGGGTCTCGAAGGCGACGATGGGCGTCACCGCGACACCGGCGGTCGTGCCTGCGGGCAAGGTCACCTTCCAGGTCAAGAACGACTCTAAGGGCACCGTGCACGAGATGATCGTGGCCCCGGTCAAGAGCGCGACCGAGGAACTGCCCTATAACAAGGACGAAATGCGGGTCGACGAAGAGAAGGCCGGCCATCTCGGCGAGGTCTCCGAGCTCGATCCCGGTCAGAGCGGTTCGCTCACGGTGACGCTGAAACCGGGCGAATACATCCTCTACTGCAACATCCCCGGCCACTACGTCATGGGGATGTGGACGCTGGTCCGTGTAGAATAACTTCGACAGGTCCGGCGAGCGTCATGCAAAGGCACGGCCCCAGGGCGAGGCTCTAAGAATAAACCCCGAGGCCGGGACGCGGCGAAGGTCAGCCGCGCCCGCGATAGGGCGGAACACCCTGATCGGGAATCCAGACTCCCTCGGGCATCGCCCCGGTTTGCCAGAATACGTCGATCGGGATACCGCCGCGCGGATACCAGTAGCCACCGATGCGCAGCCATTGCGGCTCGAGGAAATCCGCCAGCCGCCGCGCGATGGAGATCGTGCAATCCTCGTGGAACGCGCCGTGATTTCGGAACGACGTCAGATAGAGCTTCAGCGATTTCGACTCCACCAGCCACTGTCCGGGCACGTAGTCGATCACCAGATGCGCGAAGTCGGGCTGCCCCGTCATCGGGCAGAGCGAGGTGAACTCCGGCGCCGTGAAGCGGACGTTGTAGCTAATATCGGCCTGCGGGTTGCTCACCCGTTCGAGTTCGGCCTCCTCGGGGCTTGCCGGGATGCGGGTCGCGCCACCGAGTTGCTTGAGATCGCTGTAGATCGAGTTGGTCATTTGGGTCTCCGATTGATCAGACGCCGCGCTTGTTGCCCCAGATCAGGACATGCAGCTGCGGCAAAATACGGGGGGCGAACCAGCGGTCCGCCATGGCGGTTTCCGTCAGCCAGCCCAGCCGGTCGGCAAGCGCCTGCGGATCGACCGGAACGTCCGGATCGACCTCGGGATTGCCCGGCTGAAGATAGAGCGGCAGATCGGGGTGACGGGCATGGGCGTCCTTGGCCCAATCATAATCCGCACGGTCGAAGATCACGATCTTCATTACGGTGCTGCCGGCAGAGCGTCCGGCCGCCACGCAATCGGCGAAGACGTCCCAATCGACCTGCTCCCCGCTCGAGGGCGGCTTCGGCGACAGCACCAGCGTATCCAGATCGCCGAGCCACGACCGCGTGACAGAGCCCTGCGTCTCGCAGGCGAAGCGGTAGCCGGCGGCTCGCCCAAGCGCGATCAGCGGTCCGAAATCCTGAATGGCCGGGTTGCCTCCGCTGAGCGAGATCGTCAGCGGGCGGTCGCCCGACAGGCGGCGCAGCTCTGCCCAGACTTCCTCGGAACTCATCGGAGCCCACGTATGGCGATAGGCGCTCTCGACCGCGTGGAGACTGTCGCACCACGAACAGCGGTAGTCGCAGCCCCCCGCGCGCACGAAGAGTGTGGGCGCGCCAATCAGCGCGCCTTCGCCCTGAATGGTCGGGCCGAAAATCTCGGCGATGCGCAGCGTCGTCATGGACGGTATTCCGCCCAGGTCTTGGGCGTCTCGCTGACCAGCGCCGCGCTGGTCTCGGGCCACCGCGCCTTGCACCAGTCGTAGAAATGCTTGGCCATGTTCTCGGCGGTCGAAGGCACGTCCATCACATCGTTGAGGTGCCGATGATCGAAACTCTCGTCGATATAGGTCTTGAGCGGTTTCAGATCGTGATAGTCGCGCACGAACCCGTTCGCATCGAGCGTCGCGGCAGCCAGCTCGACGACGACGATGTAATTATGCCCATGCAGCCTTGCGCATTGGTGATCGTCGGGCAGATGGGCAAGCTGGTGCGAGGCGGAGAAGTGGAATTCCTTGCGGATGCGAAACATCAGCGGGCCTCCTTGTCGGCGACGGCCTTGGCCCAGAAATCGGGATCGGCATAGACGGTCGGGTCTTCGACGCCCGCCAGATGGAACGCCTCGCGCCGCTCGACGCAGGTGCCGCAGCGCCCGCAATGCACCTCGCCGCCCTTGTAGCAAGACCAGGTCTCGGCAAAGGGCGTGCCGTGTCTGGCGCCCTCCGCCACGATGTCCGCCTTGGAGCGATGCACGAAAGGCGTATGCAGCCGCACATCGGCATAACCGTCGAGCGCCATGCGCTGCATCGCATCGAAGGCTTCGGTGAAGGCAGGGCGGCAATCGGGGTAGATGAAGTGATCGCCCCCATGGACCGCGGTCGCCACGGCTTGGTCGCGATTTGCGGCAGCCACGCCGAAGCCGATTGCCAGCATGATCGCGTTGCGGTTCGGGACGACAGTGATGCGCATCGTCTCTTCGGCGTAATGCCCGTCGGGCACGTCGATATCGTCGGTCAGCGCCGAACCTGTCAGCGCGGCCCCGATTGGGCGCATGTCGATAAGGTGATGCGGCACGCCCAGACGGCGCGCGGCGGCGGCCGCGTAATCAAGCTCCTTGCGGTGCCGTTGGCCGTAGTCGAAGGAAACGAGCCGCGTGAGATTGCCCTCAGCGGCGACGATATGAGCGAGCGAAACGGAGTCGAGTCCGCCCGAGCAGATGACGAGAGTCTTCATTTTTGAACCCTTGTTTTGATGACCGGGTAGGCTGCGACCGGTTGAGCGGGCATCTAAAGGAAGGATCTCTCCGCCGCAAGGGCGCGCGCGTTGGTCCGTCAGATGGAAATCCGGGCGCACAAAGAGGGCAGCGCCCCGCAAACCGGGCCAATTGGAACCGGCGCTTTAGCCCAATTTTTCTTGGCTGCGAGCGATGCGGAGGCGATAGGCGTTCCTCCTGAATCCGGGCGAAGATCGCATCCCAGTCTCGACGCCTCGAGATCACACAGGATCAACTTCTGGCGCGCGCTCGCAAGAGGCCAGGCAATCGCTTCCGTCGTTCAAAAGGAGGCGGTAGCGTTATCTTCATGCGCGCTCGCACAGACACATTCCCTGACTGGGTTCCCCGAATTGAGACGGATCGGCTCTTGCTGAGGGCTCCGGTCGAAGAGGATTTCCCGGTCTATTGCGATTTCTTCGGCGACGCGGCGGCCTCCCGCTTCTATGGCGGGCCGCTGTCGCCCGCTGCGGCTTGGGCGAGACTGACGGCGGATGTCGGCCACTGGGTGCTTCGGGGGCACGGTGTCTGGGCGATCGACCTCGTCGAAGAACGGCGCTGTGTCGGAACATGCGGCATCGTTCACGCCAACGGCTGGCCCCGCCACGAGCTGACATGGTGGATCGCGCGCGATGCCCGGCGCCGCGGAATCGCCGCCGAGGCGTCGCGAGGGGTGATCACATGGGCGTTGGGTAATGGCTGGGACGCGGTGGAAACGCATATGCGAGACGAGAACGAAGCCGCTCAGCGCCTGACCGAAAAGCTCGGTGGCGAACAGGTCGCCAGAGAGAGATTCCCCGACGGTATCGAGAGAAGCGTGTATCGTTTTCCCCGGCCCCGCGCTTGAAGCCCGGGCTCCGTTGACCACCCGACCACGCGGCGAAGGGCCGCTTTTTTCCGAGCGATAGCAAAAGGCGCCGCGCACCAGAGGCCGCGAGGTGGTGCTCATCCGCACATCGCGGCACCGCCGGTCTGATTATAGATAATAGTTAGCGTTTACGCCTCCCTGCGCCTCGACCGCTCAGGCGCTTCATTGATTTTTATTTTATTTCAGATGCTTAGATGCCTACCTAAGCGCGCCGACAATAGATTTCTTTGCAAATTGAGATATGCCTCGCCGCGTCATCTTCTGACGACCACAGTCAAAAGATGGGGCGTCATGAAAGATCGCGCACATAAAATCTATAATCTTCCGCTGATGGACTTGCTGTCCCGCGCCCATGGCGTGCACAGGGCGAATTTCGATCCGAACAGGATCCAATGCGCCAAGCTGCTTTCGATCAAGACCGGAGGCTGCCCCGAGGATTGCGCCTATTGCGCACAGTCGGCGCGCAACGGCTCCGAGCTCAGCGCATCGAAATTGATGGAAGTGGAGAGGGTTCTTGCAGAAGCGCGCAAGGCCAAGGCGGCAGGCGCCACGCGCTACTGCATGGGGGCGGCGTGGCGCTCGCCAAAGCCACGCGACATGCCCGCGGTCATCGCCATGGTCGAGGGGGTCAAGGCGATGGGGCTGGAGACCTGCATGACCCTCGGGATGCTGGACGACGAACAGGTGGTACAGCTCAGGCAGGCGGGGCTCGATTACTACAACCACAACATCGACACCTCCGAGGAGTTCTATTCCGCCATCGTGTCGACGCGCAGCTTCGCCGACAGGATCGAGACGCTCGAGCGCGTGCGGCAGGCCGGGATCAATGTCTGCTCGGGCGGCATTCTGGGCATGGGCGAGACGGCGGAAGATCGCATCAGCATGATCCAGACCCTCGCCGATCTGCCGGAGCCGCCGAAATCCATCCCGATCAACCTGCTGATCCCGATGCCCGGCACCCCGATGGCCGACACGCCGCCGCTCGATCCGTTCGAGCTCGTGCGGGCCATCGCCACGACGCGGATACTCGCGCCGAGCTCCTATGTCCGTCTCTCTGCGGGGCGCAGCGCGATGTCCGATGAGCTGCAGGCGATGTGCTTCTTCGCGGGGGCGAACTCGATCTTCGTGGGCGACACGTTGTTGACGGCTGACAACCCCGAGGACAGCAAGGACGCGTTGCTCTTCGCCCGTCTCGGACTGGTCCCCGAGGCGCTACCAGAGACTGCGGATCAGCCATGAGCGCCTATCCTCGTCACGACTCTCGCCTCGCGCAGCTCGAGGCGAGAGGGCGGCTTCGGGAGCTGATCCCCGGCAAAGGGCTCGATTTCGCGTCGAACGACTATCTGGGACTGCGCGACTCTGCGGAACTCGCCCAAAGCATCACGGACGCGCTGGCACGAGGTATCCCAGTGGGATCGGGCGGCTCGCGGCTGCTGCGGGGCAATGACGCGGAATTCGAGCGGCTCGAAACCGAAGCCGCCGCGTTCTTCGGGGCGGACGCCTGTCTCTACATGGGCGGTGGCTTTCAGGCCAATCAGGCGATCCTCACCTGTCTGCCGATGAGCGGCGATCTGGTGCTGCACGATGCGTTGGTCCACGCCAGCATGCATGAGGGGATGCGGCTCGGCGCGGCGGACCTGCGCAGCTTTCGCCACAACGACGCCCAGGACGCCGCCGCCCAGATCCGGAGCTGGCGTGAGCGTGGCGGCAAAGGCCGGGTCTGGCTGGCCCTGGAGACGCTCTACTCGATGGATGGCGACTTCGCGCCGCTGGCGGATTTCGTCGCGATCGCCCGGGACCATGACGCCACCCTGATCCTCGACGAAGCCCATGCGACGGGTCTCTACGGCGTCGATGGCCGAGGGCTCGCCCCGATGGGCTGCGACGTGCCGATGATCGTGATCCACACCTGCGGCAAGGCGCTCGGCGCGAGCGGGGCGCTGATCTGCGCCGACAGAGTGGTCATCCGAACCCTGATCAACCGGGCGCGGCCCTTCATCTATGCCACGGCGCCCTCGCCGCTGATGGCGGCGGCCGTCCGGCACTCGCTGCATATGCTGCAAACCCAGCCGCGATGGGGAAACCATGCCGCAGCGCTCCGCCAGCACGCCCATCGTGCGGCGGAAAGCATCGGCCTGCACCATCACGGCAGTCAGATCATACCGCTGATCGTCGGCGAAGATCATGCCGCTATCCGTCTCGCGCAAGGGCTGCGGGCGGCGGGGCTCGACCTGCGGGCCGTGCGCCCGCCGACGGTCCCCAGAGGCACGGCACGGCTGCGTATCTCGCTGACGGGCGGGTTGCAGCCTCGCGACATCGACACCCTGTTCAGCACCCTGTCCACCCTTGCACCGGAGCTTACCCCATGACCTCACCCATCGTCGTCACCGGCACCGATACCGGCATCGGCAAGACCGTCTTCAGCGCGGCGCTGACACTCACGCTTCAGGCGAGCTACTGGAAGCCTGTGCAGGCCGGGCTGGACGAGGAAACCGACAGCGAAACCGTCGAGCGGCTCACGGGGCGGCCCACCCTGCCGGAGGCATGGCGCCTGCGCACCCCGGCCTCTCCCCATCTCGCGGCGAGGCTGGACCGGGTTGAGATCGGTTCTCTGGAGCTGCCCGAGGTGAAAGGCCCGCTCGTCATCGAAGGCGCAGGCGGTGCGCTGGTGCCCTTGAACGGCAACCGTCTCTATGCCGACCAGATGGCGGACTGGGGCGCGCCCGTGATCGTCGTCGCGCGGACCACGCTCGGCACGATCAATCACAGCCTGCTGACAATCGAAGCCCTGCGCGCCCGGCGCGTGCCGCTCGTCGGTATCGCCTTCGTCGGCGACGAGGTGGCCGACAGTCAGGACACCATCTGCCGCATCGCCGAGCTGCCGTCGCTGGGCCGCCTACCCGTCATGTCCGATCTGACGACACAAGGATTGCGCGATGCGGCCCGGCGGCTCGATCTCGATCGCATCCGGGGAACACTGTGATGAAGGATATGGCTTTCGAACAGGCGCATGTCTGGCACCCCTATACCGAGCGCGCCCGCCCGCAGCGCCTGCACAGGATCGTTGCGGCGGAGGGAATCTGGCTGACCCGCGACGACGGGGGACGGATGATCGACGCCATGTCCTCGTGGTGGGCCGCGGCCTTTGGCCATGCGCCGGCGCCCCTCGTTCAGGCGCTGAAGGATCAGGCCGAGGTTCTCCCGCATGTGATGTTCGCAGGCCTCACCCATCAGCCCGTGATCGATCTCACCAGACAGCTCGTCGCGGCGATGCCCGCCGGGCTCGATCAGATCTTCTATTCCGACAGCGGGTCGGTCGCGGTCGAAGTGGCGGTGAAAATGGCCGCCCAGTCGCAGGTGAACCGGGGCCATCCCCACCGTACGGACCTCGCAACCGCGCGGGGCGGCTATCATGGCGACACTTGGAAGGCGATGAGCCTGAGCGATCCCGAGACCGGCATGCACGCCCAGTTCGGACGCGCCCTCTCGGCGCAGCACTTCGTCTCGCGCCCGCCGATCCCCTTCGACGCGCAGTGGAGCGAGGATCCCGTGTGCAACGGGCTGGCAGAAGTGGAGACGCTGTTCCGCACCCACGGCGACCGCATCGCGGCCTTCATCATCGAACCCGTCGTTCAGGGAGCCGGCGGAATGCATTTCCATCACCCCGGCTACCTGCGCGGATTGCGCGCCCTGTGCGACCACTTCGGCATACACCTGATCTTCGACGAGATCGCCACAGGGTTCAGCCGCACGGGGGCCGATTTCGCGATGGAGACGGCAGGCGTCACCCCCGACATCCTCTGCCTCGGCAAGGCGCTCACCGGCGGCATGATGACCCTCGCCGCCACGATCACGACCAAGGAGCTGGCCGCGACTGTCGGCGCCCTGATGCACGGCCCTACCTTCATGGCCAATCCGCTGGCCTGCGCCGTGGCCTCGGCGGCCATGGATCTGTGGAAAGGCAGCGACTGGTCGGCCCGAGCCCGCGCCATCGAGACACAGCTCGCCACCGAACTGGCCCCAGCCCGAGCCATGACGGGTGTTCGCGACCTGCGCACGCTCGGCGCGATCGGCGTCATCGAGATGGAGGCTCCGCTGCCCGTCGGTCGCGTGCACCGGTTCTGCATGGAAAGCGGTGTTTGGCTGCGTCCCTTGGGGCGCCTTCTTTACGCCATGCCGCCCCTGAGCATCGAACCCGACGAGCTGAGCCGCGTCACCCATGCCATGCTCACCATTGCGAAGGGGCTTTGATGCGAGCGCGTTGGATCAGGCAGCGGGGGCGCCCCCAACTGGTGTTGTTCTATTCGGGCTGGACCACCGAAACCGCCGAGATCGAACTTCTGGCAGGCGACAATGACCTGTTGATCCTGAGCGATTACCGTGACGAGACCCTCGATCCCGCATGGATAGGGAGGCATGACCGGATCATGCTCGTCGCCTATTCGATGGGGGTGGCAGTGGCGGCGCGGCATCTGGGTGGTCTGCGCCCCGAGCGTGCCATCGCGATCTGCGGCGCGACCAACCCACGCCGCACCATCGGCGCGGACATTTATGACGGCACCCTCGCCGGCCTTGACCGCCAGAGCCTTGCCCGCTTCGCGCGCCGCGCGGGGCTCCCGCAACCGCAGGCGCCCGACATTGCCGCATTGGGCGACGAGCTGCGCGCGCTCAGGGCTCGGCCCCCGGCGCCGGTCGGCGCGTTCGACCGGATCATCGCGGCGCGCAAGGATCGCATCTTCCCCGCCGACGCGATGACCGCTGCCTGGCCAGGCCAGCCGATCGACTGGGTCGACACGGGCCATTTCCCGTTCGCCCAGTGGCGGAACTGGCAGGAGATCATCGGATGAAAGAGCGTATCGCCGCAGCCTTCTCGCGCCATTTGGCAAGCTATGACGGGGCAGCCTCGGTTCAGGCCCGGATCGCGGCACGGTTGAGCGAACGCCTGACCCCGATGATGCAACGCGGGGGGCGGGTTATCGAGCTTGGCCATGGCACCGGCCTTCTGACGCGCCACCTTCTGCAGCTGGAGCCACGGGAGATCTGGCTCAACGACCTCGCAGCGCCGCTGCCCGATCTGCACTGGCCAGAGCGGACCCGCGTCCACGCCCTCGGGGGGGATGCGACCGAAATCGATTTGCCGGATCGCCTCGATCTGGTCGCCTCGACGTCGATGCTGCAATGGCTGGCCGCGCCGCATGAACTCCTTCGCAAGGCGTCCGACACCCTCGTCCCCGGCGGGCTTCTCGCCGTCACCAGTTTCGGTCCCGGGAATTTCCCGGAACTCGCACGGCTGGGGCTTGCCGCGGGTGCCCCCTCCTATCGTGACGCGGACGGACTGTGCCACGACATGCCCCGGCACATGGAGGTGATCGCCGCGTGGGACGAAACCATCCGTCTGGATTTCCCCGATGCGCGGGCCCTGTTCGGCCATCTTCGCGCGACCGGGGTCAACGGGCTGATGGGCGGGCAACTGTCGGCGCCGCGCCTGCGTCACCTGATGACGCGGATGGACCGAGACGGCGCTCTGACTTTGACCTACCATCCGTCCTGCTGTATTGCCCGCATGCCCTGACCTTCGGCCCACACGCCCCCTTGAAAGTCCGAGACCATTCCTGCCGCGCCCACCCCCGACCTGATCGCCGACGAACTGGCCCGCCGCATCATTCGCGGCGAATTGATCGCGGGCGAACGTCTCCGGCAGGATTATGTCGCCGCAGAGTTCAACGTGAGCCATGTGCCGGTCCGCGAAGCCCTGCTCAAGCTGTCCGCGCGCGGGCTGGTGGTGTCCCGGCCCAACAAGGGGGTTCACGTCGCGCCGCTGGATCCGCTGGCGCAGCGCGAGCTGAAACTCATGCGTCTGGCGCTCGAACCGCTCACGCTTCTGCACTCGGTGCCCAACCTGACGCCCGCACAGGTGCAACAGGCAGACGAGCTGCGTCAGGCCTGCGATCAGGCCTCCAATATCTACGACTGGGAAGAGCAGAATCGCGCGTTCCACATCAAGATCTACGAGGCCTGCGAGATGCCGCGCCTGCTGGAATCGGTCGAGAACATGCAGAACCTCGCGGCCCGCTACATCCTCGTTCATTACCGCGCGCGCTGGCGCCCCCGCATCGACAAGGATCACCACGGCATCATGAGCGCGATCCGGCGTCAGGACGCCAAGTCCGCCGCCGCAATTCTGACGCGCCATCTGCAGCGGCTGAACTGAACCGGCCGCGCCGCACGCGGCCTCGACGCGGGAACCTCCGGCGCTGCATCACCCATCCGCCTTGGCGGCAAGCAAGGCGAGCGCCTCGAAACCGCGTTCTTGAAGAACGCGCGCGGCCCGCCACGCCCGAAGGCCCGAGGCGCAGCACAGAACGACCCGCTGACCGGAGGCGGGCTCCAGCGCCGTCAGTTCCGAACCGGGCAGCCTGACGGCCCCGGCGGAAATCGGCGAGCGCGCTTCGTCTTCACCGCGCAGGTCGATCACAAGATCGCCTTCACACAGCATGTCGGCCGACACAAACCGCAGCGGCCTTTCCGGCTCGGGCGTGCCGAGAAAGCTGAACCCGCCGAAGCAAAGCTCCGCCAGATCGGCGGTGAGCATCCGGCCCAAGGCGGGCGGGTCGGCCCCGAGGAGCACGCGCAGCGCGATCTGCGCCTGCAGCGAGCCGATCACACCAACCACCGGGCCCAGCACGCCCGCCGTGGCGCAGCTCGCGCCGGAGGCGGGAAGGTCCGGGAAGACCGCGCGCAGCGAGGGTGCCTCACCGCAAAAGCCGCCGACATAGCCGGTCTGGCCCAGAACGCTCGCGGAGATCAGCGGGGTCTGCCACCTCAGGCAAGCATCGGAAAGGATGTAGGACACCGCGAAACTGTCGGCGGCATCTATCACCAGATCTACCTCCGCCGCGATCTTCTCCGCCCGTTGCGGCCCGAGCGCGGTAGCGCGCGCCTCGACCGCGATCTGCGGGTTGAGGGCGCGCAGCGCGTCGCGCGCGGCTTCGACCTTGGGGCGTCCGAGATCGGCCATCCGATAGAGCGGCTGGCGGTGCAGGTTGCTTTCCTCGACCATGTCGGGATCGAAGATCGTCAGCCGTCCCACGCCCGCCCCGGCGAGATATTGCAGCACCGGACAGCCCAAGCCCCCGGCCCCGATGACGGCAACATGCGCGGCAGTTAGCTTCGCCTGCCCAGCCGCGCCGATCTCGGGCAGGATCATCTGGCGGGCATAGCGGCTCATGGTGCGCAGACCCTCAGCCACGCGCGCACGCGCGCCTCCGGGTCGGGCGCCTGCTGGATATCGGTGACGACTGCAAGGCTGTCGGCGCCTGCCGCAAACACACCGGGCACGCGCTCTGGCGTCAGCCCCCCGATCGCGACCAGCGGCACGCCGCCCGTCAGCGCCTTCCAGCGGGCCACGCGCTCCAGCCCCTGCGGCGCCCATTTCATCTTCTTCAGCTTCGTCGGATAGACTGGTCCGAGCGCCACATAGACAGGGTCCTGCCCTAGCGCCCGGTCCAACTCCGCCTCATCATGGGTCGACAGGCCAAAGCGTATCCCGGCGCGGCGCAGCGCGGGCAAGTCCGCCGTGTCCATGTCCTCTTGCCCGAGATGGACGAAGCTGCAGCGCAGGTCGAGCGCCTCCTGCCAGTAGTCGTTTACCACCAGCTGCGCACCATGCACGGCGCAGATATCCCGCGCCCGCACAATCTGGCGGCGGGTCTCGGCGGGCGGGACGTCCTTGAGCCGCAGCTGCACCAGCCGGACGCCCTGCGGCACCAGACGCTCCAGCTGCGCGACATTCGAGGTGATCAGGTAGAACCGCTCCATCACATCAACTCCGCCAGCCCCAGAACCGGGGTCGAGGGCACGGCCATGTCGCGCCGCTCCATCGGATCGGCAAGATGCCCCGCACGACCCGCCCGCACCGCCAGCGCCATCGCGCGTGCCATGCCGACCGGGTCGCCGGCTTTCGCCACAGCGGTGTTCAAAAGCACCCCGTCCATCCCCTGCTCCATTGCCTGCGCCGCATCCGAGGGCCGCCCGACCCCCGCATCGACGATCAGCGGCACGGTCGGGAAATGCGCCCGCATCGCGCGCAGCGCATCGGGGTTGCGCAGCCCCTGCCCCGAGCCGATCGGCGCGCCCCATGGCATCAGCACCTCGCACCCGGCCTCCAGCAACCGCTCGCCGACGACCAGATCGTCGGTCGTGTAGGGAAAGACCTTGAAGCCATCGCGCGCGAGGGCCCCCGCCGCCTCGACGAGCGCGAAGACATCGGGTTGCAGCGTGTCGGCATGGCCGATCACCTCCAGCTTGATCCAATCGGTGCCGAAGACCTCGCGCGCCATCCGCGCGGTGGTGACGGCCTCCTGCGCGGAATGGCAACCCGCGGTGTTGGGCAGCACCCGCATCCCGGTCTCGCGCAGCATGTCCCAGAACTGCGTGCCCGCGCCGTCCGTGGCCTCGCGGCGCAGGCTTACGGTGATGACCTCGCAGCCGCTGGCGCGGATCGCCTCGCACAAGATCGCGGGCGAGGGATATTGCGCCGTGCCCAGAAGCAGCGCCGAGGTGAGTTCGGTGTCATAGAGTTTCATCTCAGCCCCCCTGCATCGGTGCGAGCACTTCGAGCCGGTCGCCTTCGGTGAGCCGCGTCGCCGCGCGGTTGGCCCGGGGCACGAACTCTCCGTTCAGCGCGGTGGCGATGGCGGGATTGGCAAAGCCCAGCTCTGCCAGCGCGGCTGCGAGGTCCTGCGCGGCAATCTCATGCGGTTTCGCGTTGACGATGAGCTGCATCGGAGCCCTCCGGAAAGAAATGTTGCGTGACACGGGCCGCCATCGCAGGCGCAAGCAGGAAGCCGTGGCGATAAAGCCCGTTGAGATGAAGCGTCCCGCCGTGCCTCTCGAGGCGGGGCAGGTTGTCGGGATAGGCCGGGCGCAGCCCTGCCCCGGTCTCGATCACGCTCGCCTCGGCAAAGCCGGGATGCAGCGTGAAAGCGGCGCTGAGCATTTCGGTCAGCGAGCGCAGCGTGATCGGGCGCGTCGCGGCGCTTTCGATCATCGTCGCGCCGATCATGTAGACGCCCTGCCCGCCCGGCACGAGATAGAGCGGGATGCGCGGGTGCAGCAGGCGCAAGGTGCGGGTGATCTCGACCTCCGGGCAGTGCAGGATGGCCATCTCGCCGCGCACCGGGCGCAGGTCAGGCAGGTCGGCGGCAAAGCCGGTGCAATCGAGATCCACCTGCGCGGGGGCCGTGGTTCCCAACACGATCTCGACCCCGGCGTCACGCGCGGCCCGCGCCAGATCGCGCAGCGCGCGGCGCGGGTCGAGATGCGCCTCCTCCGCGAAATACAGCCCGCGTGCGAACCGCCCCGCGAGGGACGGCTCCATCTCTGTGATCGCCGCCTGATCGAGCGTGCGATGGCCGGAGGTGCGGCGGGCGAAGCGCGTCAGTTCCGCACTGTCGCGCGGAGGGGCGAGGACCAGCGTGCCGCGCCGCGTGACCGGCGTGATCTCGGCCCACCAGTCTGCCGCGCGCGCGCCCAGCGTGACCACTGCCTCTTCGGCGCTTTCGGCTTCGCACCACGGCGCCAGCATCCCGCCCGCATAGCGTGACACGCTGCCCGCCCCGATCTCCTCTGCCGCCTCGAAGACCCGCACCGCAGCCCCGGCGCGCGCCAGTTCGAGCGCCGAGGACAGCCCCGCGAGGCCGCCGCCTGCGATGGTGATCATTCGCCCGACCCCTTGAGGGGCACATAAAGCTCCCCGCCTTCGCGGAACTTGGCGGCCATGCTCTCCATCCCCTCTTTCTGCGCCTCGGCGCGGATGTCGTGCGAAATCCGCATCGAGCAGAATTTGGGCCCGCACATGGAGCAGAAATGCGCGACCTTGTGGGCCTCTTTCGGCATCGTCTCGTCGTGGAATTCGCGGGCGGTATCGGGGTCGAGCGAGAGGTTGAACTGGTCTTCCCAGCGGAACTCGAAACGCGCACGGCTCAACGCATCGTCGCGCCGCTGCGCGCCGGGCAGCCCCTTGGCCAGATCGGCGGCATGGGCGGCGATCTTGTAGGTGATCACGCCAGTCTTCACGTCGTCGCGGTCGGGCAGGCCCAGATGTTCCTTCGGCGTGACGTAGCACAGCATCGCGCAGCCGAACCAACCGATCATCGCCGCCCCGATCCCCGAGGTGATGTGGTCGTAACCCGGCGCGATATCCGTGGTCAGCGGACCGAGCGTGTAGAACGGCGCTTCGTGGCAGCACTCCAGCTGCTTGTCCATGTTCTCCTTGATCTTGTGCATGGCCACATGACCGGGCCCCTCGATCATCACCTGACAGTCCTTCGCCCAGGCGATCTTCGTCAGTTCGCCCAGCGTCTCCAGCTCAGCAAATTGCGCAGCGTCATTGGCATCCGCGATCGAGCCCGGCCGCAGCCCGTCGCCGAGGCTGAACGAGACGTCGTAGCGGCGGCAGATGTCGCAGATCTCTTCGAAATGCTCGTAGAGGAAGCTCTCCTTGTGGTGATGCAGGCACCATTTCGCCATGATCGAGCCGCCCCGGCTGACGATCCCGGTCACGCGCTCCACCGTCATTGGCACCATGTGCAGACGCACCCCTGCATGGATCGTGAAGTAGTCGACGCCCTGCTCGGCCTGTTCGATCAGCGTGTCGCGGAAGACCTCCCATGTCAGGTCCTCGGCGATCCCGTTCACCTTCTCCAGCGCCTGATAGATCGGCACGGTCCCGATCGGCACGGGGCTGTTTCGGATGATCCATTCGCGGGTGTTGTGGATGTTGCGCCCGGTCGAGAGGTCCATCACGGTGTCGGCGCCCCAGCGGATCGCCCAGACCAACTTGTCGACCTCTTCCTCCATCGAGGAGGTGACGGCCGAGTTGCCCATGTTGGCGTTGATCTTCACGAGGAAATTGCGCCCGATGATCATCGGCTCGGCTTCCGGGTGGTTGATATTGGCCGGGATGATCGCGCGGCCTGCGGCGATCTCGTCGCGCACGAAATCCGGCGTCACGTAATCGGGCAGGTTCGCGCCCCAGTCCTGCCCGTCGCGCGGTCCCACGGCCTCGCGCAGCTGGTTCTCGCGGATCGCGACGAACTCCATCTCGGGCGTGATGATGCCTGCGCGGGCATAGGCCAGCTGCGTCACCGCGCGGTCGCCCTTGGCCCGCATCGGTTGCCGCCTGACCGGGAATTCCGGCGTCAGCCGCGCCCCTTCGGCAAAGCCGTTATCCTCGGGTCGGACATCGCGCCCGGTATATCTCTCGACATCGCCGCGCGCCTCGATCCATGCCCGGCGCAGCGGCGCGAGACCGGCATTGATATCGGTCGTGACCTCGGGGTCGGTGTAAGGGCCCGAACTGTCATAGACCGGCAGCGGTGCTTCCCCGGCAGTGGGGTGCATGGCGATCTCGCGCATCGGCACGCGCAGACCTTCATGCAAAGCGCCCTCGACGTAGATCTTGCGCGACGCCGGCAGCGGACCGGTGGTGATCGTGGGGTTGGGAATGTTCATCGTTTCGGTGCTCCTCAAGCATTCGATCTCAGAGGACACCAATTGAGAGACGCTTGGGAAACCAAAGGCCGAACGGCCTTTTGTCATGGCCCGCAACGATAGAAAGACTCTTCCCGGTCTGCGCGCCTAGCTTCCTACGCCAGTATCAACTGGGTCAGGTTCAAAGGGTCGCGTCACCGGGTTTTCACCCTGTCAGCCTCTCAGTCCCCTAAGCGGGACTCCCCTGCGTGATCCTGTTGTAGGAGCCAAGTTCGAACCTGGCAAGGCGCGTCCGCGCGACTTCCGGCGGTCGTGATCGGCGCGCCCGGCGTCAGCGGTTCAAAAGCGCGCCGTCCATCCCAGCGAAACCCCCATCGCGGAACGCTGCCCGGGTTCGTAGACAAGCCCCGCGCCGAGACGACCGATCCCGGCCGTGCGCGAATAGCCGAACTGAAGGTCGGGCTCGGGTGCTGCGCTTTCGATATTCACCGAGGAGGCCGTCATCACCACCTTGTCGGAGCGCGTGTTTCCGACGGCGGCCCCGACGGCGGTCGGCACGCTCATCGTCATCTTGCCCGAGGCAAGCGAGATCGGCGTCGAAATCCCGATGGAGACACGATCATCGCCGGACAGAAACCCTCGCTTTGTCAGGCCCAAGGCATAGGCGTTCGAGTGCAGCCCGCTGCCGGAGCGAAGCAAACCGTCTCCGGAGAAGTTCGAACTGCCATTGGCCGCGGTGAACGCGAGAGAGGTGCCGTCACCGAGGGCGACGTTCATGCCGAGCTGAACGAAGCGGGTATCGCTGGACAGGCCGCCACCGAACGCGCCGCCCACCGAGGTTCCCAGGAAGCCGCCGTCTTCATGCAGGCTGCCGACGGTCATCGAGAGCTTGCCAACGCCAAACCGGGCACTGAGCGAGCCGGCGATGTAATGCGAGGTGATATCTCCAGCCCCGCCGCCTGCCTGCGAAATCGACGCCGACAGCCCGTCGCCGAGGCCGATTTCGTAATGCAGCGCGGATGTGGCATCGAAAGATTTCAGGTATGGCGCGGCCATCGCGGCGCTGTCGACCCAGCCTGTTCCGGCAATCGCGGAACCGTCGCCGCGCGACAGTGACAAGGTGCCGGTGCCCGCGCTCAGATTGATCGCATCCGTCCGTCCCATCGCGAAGGCTTCCGTCGCGGCTCGGGCGGCGCTGGCATCCGCGTAATCCGCCACGAAGCTGCTGGTCGGCACATGATAGCCCCGATCAAAGGCATCGGTGACGATCATTCGCTGGTTGGAGAGCGTCGCGCGCAGCGCCCCGGCCACGCCGCGGCTTGCGTTGATCGCGCTTAGGGCGGCGGGCACGGAGGGGCCGTCGAGAGAGCTGGTCGTCTCGACCTTCAGCGTCCCGGCAGGTGCCTGTGCCTGCCGCAGATTGAGCTCTCCCCAGCCATAAACCGGGTCGATTCCGACCGCGCCGAGATCGGTCGCGCTGGTCTCGAGGATCTGCACGATTTGCTGACCTGTCAGCTCGGGGAATTCGCTCTTGAGCACCGCGACCGCGCCGGTGACATAGGGCGTCGCCATGGAAGTCCCGCTCATGTAGGCGTAATCGCCGCCGAGATCGCTCGGATAGGTCGAGAGGATGTTCACGCCCGGCGCCGCGAGGCAGTAATTCATCGCCTCGCCGCAGCGGTTGGAAAAGCTCGCGATCTGATGGTTGCTGTCGACGGCCACGACGCCGAGGATCGAGCCGTCCATTTCCGGGAAGTATTCCGGCAGGCCGGCCATCACGCTGGGATTGGCGCCGCCGTCGTTACCCGCAGCGAACACGCTGACCATGCCCGCTTTCGCGGCTGCATCGAGCGCGTCGATCGTGGCCGACCCGAGCTGCAGACGGATCTGGTCGGCGCTCGAAAACTGGTCGATCGTAAGCGTCTTGTCCGTGCTGTCCACATAGGACCAGCTGTTGTTCATCGAGGCGGCCCCGGCCTTGACCGACCGCGTGATCGCATCCGCATAGCTGCCCGCGCGAACCGAGCCTCCGACGCCTTTCAGGATCATCAAGTTGGACCCCCAGGCGATCCCCTCGATCCCCTGCCCGTTCTGCACACCGGCGATGATCCCGGCCACGTGCGTGCCGTGCCCGTCCGTGTCGGCGACATCGGAACTGTTGTCGAAATAGCTGTAGGAGAGGGCACCATCGATATTGTCGGCGAGATCGGGATGGGTCACATCCGCCCCGGTGTCGTAGACCGACACGAGTGTGCCGAACCCGTAGGCCCCTTCAGCATAACGATACGCCGCCTCGGTCTGAGCGAGACCGCCGCTCGCGTAATATTCCTTGGTCTCGAAGCTGCTGACGCTGCCGCCGGTCCCAAGACGCGGCGCAATGCCCGGCGATGGCGGCTGTGTGTCGCTCGCGCCCGAAGAACCCGAGGAACCTCCGCCGCCCGCCCCCGCAGCCGCGGCCAGCCCCACCGCTCCGAGACCCAAGAGAAGCAGCATGCTGTTGGAGCCGGTCACCGTAGTGGAATTCGCGGCGATTCCCAGCGAAGAGGCGCCGGGCGCCGCGGGACGGTCCTGCACCAGCCCGTAGGAGACCGTCGCACGGCCCGCCAGCCGGATGCGCTCGCTGAGGTCCCGCGCATGGGCCGCGGTCACGACAAGCGACGTCAAAGCCGTCGCCGCCAGCAAATATCCGCCTTTCATCAAAAGCCCTTTCGCTGAAAATTCAGCCCGTTGAGAGGATATTCCGGTCATCTTTGCCGGCATGGGAGCTGCGTTCCTGTACGTCCCCACGCGCGTCGACAGCGCCTGTTTCCGGTGCCAATCCAACACGTCGGGATTTGTTGACGGCGATCTATCGCGCCACCGAGAACTCGTAAGGGGGGTCACTTTGAGGCGAACGAGGTGCCGACGATCCTTCGCCGAATGTCCCGATATCGCCTTCGCGAACGCCTTATGACCGAAATCGCGAAAGGGTGCCTGTCGGAAAAACGCCGAACACGAATAATTGAAGCCCGTCGCCAGTGGTCAGCAGGTCTGAACGGTGCCCTTCCGGCGCGGTCGCCGCGAGGCGTGCTTGAAAATCCGGCGCGCGGGTCCGACTATCGAGGGCGCAGCACGCAGGGATGGCTTGACGATGGAAGAGGACAGCGCCGGAGGCAGCCCCGCCTGCTTCGCCCATCTGCTGGTCGACGGTCACCCCGTCGATCCCGAGACCGCCCGCGACGTGGCGCGGTTCAGACGGGCCGAGCGCGCGCGGCTGCTCAAGTTGCGCACCCTGTGCGCGGACGATCGAGAGCGCGCGACCGCCTGCCTGATCGAAGGTCTCGACCGGATCGTCGCCCCCCGAGCGGGCCGGACCGTCGCCGTCTATTGGCCGATCCGGGGCGAGCCGGACCTGCGACCGTGGATGTGCAGGGTCCACGAGGCAGGGACGCAGATCCTGTTGCCCGTCGTCACCGCGAAAGATGCGCCGCTGGAATTCCACACTTGGAGCCCGGACTGCCGGATGGCGCGCGGCATCTGGAACATCCTCGTGCCGGCTTCTGGCGAACCCAGACGCCCGGACGTGGTGATCGCGCCGCTCGTGGGTGTCGACGAGACCCTTCACCGCCTCGGCAACGGCGGTGGCTATTACGACCGGACGCTGGCACGGATCGAGACGTCGCCGCGGACCATCGGCGTCGGGTTTGCGGGCTGCCAACTACCCACGATCTATCCGATGCCCTGGGACGTGCCGATGGACGAGGCGCTCTTGTCAGACGGGACGCACCTGAAGAGGTAGCGCGCTGGAGTATCTGCCTGTCAGGTGCCCCCCTCAACGTTCACCGATCGCCACGATCGGCAGCCCGCGACATTCAGCGCGTTCAGCGGGGACGTGCGCAGCCATGGCGCTTGACAGCGTCGGCGCGCGCGAGCATTCGGTCTAAAAAAAACGAAAATGCCGGAGGGTTTGCATCTTGCAGTTGACCAGACTTGTCTATTCATCCAGGCACCGCGATCTGCAGCCTGAAACCGTCGACGATATCCTCGAGAAATCCCGCATCAATAATTTGCGTGATGGCATCACGGGCGCCCTGATCGTCAGTGATCGCAGTTTCATGCAACTTCTCGAGGGTGAGCGGGACGCGGTCGCAAAATGTCTGCTCCGCCTGCTGGGCGATCCTCGGCACGACGATATCCGTATCTTATGTGCAGGGGACGCGGAACATCGCCTCTTCGCGGGATGGAGCATGCACCTGATCCAGACGTCCGGGATAAAACGGGAGATCCTGAGCCGCTACGAAATCGACGGCAGCTTCGCACCGGAAAAGATGACACAAGCGGCCATTGAGGATCTCTGCAAGGTTCTGTCGAAAGACGACTGGGAAGAAATCGCCGCCTAGCAGGGAACGACCTCGCCGATCGTTCCGAAGATACCAGCCTTCGTTGAGGCGTCCGCGCCTCCATCTCAAAAGGTTCGTCACGCCCCAGTGAGCGACATCCGCAGACCGGGGCCACCGCCCCGAGGAAGGTCATAGCGCGCGGATCACACGGATCTTCCCGGCTCTTTCCTTGGACAGCGCCAAAGTCCCGCTATGTCTACGAGGACTCTTCGAGGCGATGCGAAGGCGGAGAGACAGAAACGGGGCGCCGGTCGGAAGATCGTCGTGCCGATGGAATTGCGGCGTCCGGCTGTGCATTGCCGAGCCTGACGCACCAACAAGACGGAGATTTCAAGGTGAGTGATAGCGACGATTACGTGCCTCCCCGGGTATGGACTTGGTCTCAGGAAAGCGGCGGACGTTTCGCCAGCATCAACCGCCCCATTGCGGGGCCGACCCGTGACAAGTCGCTGCCCGTGGGCGAGCATCCCTTCCAGCTCTATTCCCTCGCGACTCCCAACGGTCAGAAGGTGACGATCATGTTCGAGGAGCTTCTCGAACTTGGTCACGAGGACGCGGAATACGACGCCTGGCTGATTGATATCAGCAAGGGTGACCAGTTCAGCTCCGGCTTCGTCGAGATCAACCCGAACTCCAAGATCCCGGCCCTGATGGACCGCTCCGGCCCCGAGCCGATCCGGGTCTTCGAATCCGGTGCGATCCTGACCTATCTGGCCGAGAAATTCGGGGCGTTCCTGCCGACCGAGCCGGCCAAGCGCGCCGAATGCCTGTCCTGGCTGTTCTGGCAGATGGGCAGCGGGCCCTATCTGGGCGGAGGTTTCGGGCATTTCTACGCCTACGCGCCGACCAAGATGGAATACCCGATCAACCGCTTCGCGATGGAGGTCAAACGCCAGCTCGACGTTCTCGACCGCCGCCTCGCCGAAACGGCCTATCTGGGGGGCGACGAGTACACCATCGCCGATATCGCGGTCTTCCCGTGGTATGGCGGGCTGGTGAAGGGATGGCTCTATGACGCGGCGGAGTTCCTGTCGGTGCATGAATACAAGAACGTGCTACGTTGGGCCGACACGATTTTCGAACGTCCTGCGGTGAAGCGGGGCCGAATGGTCAACCGCACGAACGGCGATCCGGCGGACCAACTCCACGAACGCCATTCCGCGCGCGACTTCGAGACGAAGACCCAAGACAAGGTCTGAGCGACCGACCCGTTTTGGATGATTTGGCCCCGGCGCAACTGTCGCGCCGGGGCCTTTGCATGAAGCGATATGAACGCGATCGCCACGAAACCGACCGGCACGAGGCCTGTCTTAGGGAACACGCGGCCTCCGGACCTGTTGTTTCTGAATGAGCAAGAAGATCGAACCATCGGCAAGCCACGCGGACAGGTCCGCGGCGACCTCGAATGACGCTCAAGCGGGGCCCGAAGCTGTCCCGACAATGATCGAGCGGCTGCAGCGGCTCACCGAGGGGCAAGAGACCATTACGCTCGGCGAACTGACCAGGGAAATCGGCTCGCAGGGCCATGCGCCGCTGCTGATGATCGCCGCGATCTTCATGATCCTCCCGGTCGGCATGATCCCCGGCATTGGCGGTGCGCTCGGGACTCTGGTCGCGCTTATCGGGTTCTACACGCTCCTCGGTCGAAACGGCATCTGGTTGCCGGGCTTCTTGGCCAAACGCGAGATCCCGGCGGACCGCGTTCGCAAGGCGGCCGAAAGACTGCGTCCGGCCGCTGACTGGTTGCGCAGGCATATGCATCGCAGATGGGAGCCCCTCGCCCGCGGCAACGTCTCGATCTCCGCGATCGCGGTGATCCTCATCGTGACCGGGGGATCCTTGCTTATCCTCGGGGCCATCCCGGTAACGGTTCCCTTGGTCGGGCTTCCGATCGCGGCGTTCTCGCTTGGGATTCTGGCGCGTGACGGGGTGATCGTGGCCGTCGGTTACGCATTGCTCCTGATCGCTGGCGGCGCCGTCTGGCTGATGCTCTGAGCCGCAATCGCAGCACCAGTTCGGGCCAAGGATCGCTTGATCCGGCCTCCCCCGCCTCCGCCTACACCACGTCCTCGGGCGCAAGGCGACAGGCCTTGGTGGGGTCTGTCTCGACTTGCAAGGTAGCGTGTCCGATCCCGTGATGTTCGTGCAGCTCATCGGCCGCGTTCAGCAGGAAAGCGTCATCGGGCCGACCCTCCGGCATCACCAGGTGGCAGGTAAGGGCCGTGTCCGTCGTGCTCAGCGCCCAGACGTGCAGATCGTGCAGGCTGGCGACACCGGGCAGGTTCTCCAGCCGGGCCCGCACGTCCTCCAGATCGATCCCCGGAGGCACGGTATCCATCGCCAGCTTCACGCTGTCGCGCAGCAGGCCCCATGTGCCCACCAGGATCACCGCGGCGATCACCAAGCTGAAAACCGGGTCCAGCCATTGCCAGCCGAACCACATGATCAGCAGCGCCGCGACGATCACACCTGCGGTGACGGCGGCGTCGGCGGCCATGTGCAGGAAGGCGCCCTTGATGTTGAGGTCGCTGTTGCGGCCGCGCATGAACAGAAGGGCGGTGCCGGTGTTGACGATCAGCCCCACCACGGCGACCCAGAGGATGGTGTCGCTGCCCACGGGCTGCGGGTCGAGCAGGCGGCGAACGGCCTCCCAGACGATGGCGCCGACCGCGACCAGAAGGATGACCGCATTCGCCAGGGAGGCGAGGATCGGCGCGCGTTTGTAGCCATAGGTCTTGCGTCCCGAGGGCGGCTTGCGCTCCAGCCAGGTCGCGAACCAGGCGATGGCGAGGCCGAACACGTCCGACAGGTTATGCCCGGCATCGGCCAGCAGCGCGAGCGAGCCCGAGATCAGACCGAAGGCGGCCTCAAGACAGACGTAGAGCGTATTCAGTGCAATGCCGATGGCAAACGCCTTGCCGAATGTCGCCGGCGCATGAGAATGCCCCGGTCCGCCATGTCCATGGTCGTGGCTGTGACTGTGGTCGTGTGCCATGTCGGCGCGTGTTCCGGCGTTGCTGCTGAGCTCGTGGAGGCAACGACGGAAGGGGCCGAAGGTTCCTTGGCCTGGGTCCGGCCCCGTGGCGCATCGGGCGCGGAGCCATGGCAAAGGTTCGCATAGCCTGGTGGAGACGGCGAGCGAAGCCTCGCGATGACGCCACTTTGCGAAAGGCGTGCTGCAGGCGGAGGCTCCGTGGTCATTTCGTCCCGCGGAGCCTTCCGCGAGCATAGCATAGACCCGCGAGACAGCCGCGCCTCACGCCCTGCCCCGCCTGCCCGGATTCAGCGCCGGTTCATCGCATCGCGCAGCGCCGCGCCGAAGGCACCATTGCCGCTGTCTTTTGCTGGCGCCTTGCCTTGCCCCTTGCCGGCCCCTTTGCCACGGGGGCCTTGCGGGCCGGGTTTACCCCGATCCTGCCCCTTGTCTTGCCGCGCCGGGCCGTTGCCCCGCGCAGGAGCGCCGCCCTCGGATTGCTTGCGCATCGACAGGCCGATCCGTTTGCGCGGGATGTCGACCTCGGTCACGCGCACGCGCACCACGTCGCCCGCCTTCACCACCTCATGGGGATCCTTCACGAAGCGATCGGCGAGCTGGCTGACATGCACCAGACCGTCCTGATGCACGCCGATATCCACGAAAGCGCCAAAGGCTGCGACGTTGGTCACGGTGCCCTCGAGGCTCATACCCGGCTTGAGATCCTTGATGTCCTCGACCCCGTCGGTGAATTGCGCGGTCTTGAAGGTGGGGCGCGGATCGCGACCGGGTTTTTCCAGTTCCGCGAAGATATCGCGAATGGTGGGCAGGCCGAACTCGTCGGTCACGAACTGCTCTGCACGCAGGCCTTTCAACGCCGTCGGCTGGCCCATGATCTCGCGGATGTCGCGGCCGCAGCTTTGCACGATCTGGCGCGCGACCGCGTAGGCTTCGGGGTGGACGGACGAGGCATCGAGCGGCTCTTCGCCATCGCGGATACGCAGGAAGCCCGCGCATTGCTCGAAGGCTTTGGGGCCGAGCCCCGCCACTTCCATCAGCGCGCGGCGCGAGGGGAAGGCGCCATGCGCGTCGCGATGCGCGACGATGGCCTGAGCCAGCGCGGGACCAAGCCCCGCCACCTGCGCCAGAAGCGGCGCGGAGGCCATGTTCAGGTCCACGCCCACCGCGTTCACCGCATCCTCGACGACCGCCTCCAGCGCCTGCGACAGGCGGCGCTGATCCACGTCGTGCTGATATTGCCCGACGCCGATGCTCTGCGGTTCGATCTTCACGAGTTCCGCGAGCGGGTCCTGCAAGCGCCGCGCGATCGAGACCGCGCCGCGCAAGCTGACATCCAGATCGGGGAATTCGCGCGCGGCCAGTTCCGAAGCCGAATAGACCGACGCCCCGGCTTCCGAGACCACCACTTTCGTCGGTGCGCGCACACCCGGCGGCAGCAGCTTCAGGGTATCCGCAACCATCCGTTCAGTCTCGCGGCTGGCGGTGCCGTTGCCGATCGCGATCAGCTCGATCCCGTGGCGCTTGACCATGTCGATGATCTTCGCCTCGGCGCCGCGCAGATCCATCTTCGGCTGGAACGGGTAGAGCGTCGCGGTCTCCAGAAGCTTGCCGGTCGCATCGACCACCGCCGCCTTCACCCCGGTGCGGATGCCCGGATCGAGGCCGAGCGTCGCGCGCGGACCGGCCGGGGCAGCCAGCAGCAGGTCATGCAGGTTGCGCGCGAAGACTTTGATCGCCTCGTCATGGGCGCGCTGACGCAGCTCGCCCAGCAGATCGACATAGAGTGAGACCGAGAATTTCACCCGCCACGCCCACCGCGCCACGTCGCGCAGCCACAGATCGCCCGGGCGTCCGGCCTGCGTGTCGAGGGTCGCTGCGATCTTGCCGATCGCGCGGTCTTCACCGGTCTCCGGATCGGGCGCGATCTCCATCGTCACGATCTCTTCCTTCGCGGCGCGCAGGATGGCGAGTGCCCGGTGGCCGGGAATGTCGGCCCATTTCTCGCGATGGTCGAAGTAATCCGAAAACTTCGCGCCCGCCTCTTCCTTGCCCGGCACGACGCGCGCGGCGATGAAGGCCTCGGCGCGCATGAAATCGCGCAAATTGCCAAGCAGCTCGGCGTTTTCCGACAGTTCCTCGGTCAGGATGTCGCGCGCGCCGGTCAGGGCGTCCTTCACCGTCGGCACCGCCTCGGTCACGTATTCTTCCGCCAGCACTTCAGGCGCGGCGTGCCGGTCTTCCTGAATGGCGCGCAACAGCGGCTCCAACCCGTTCTCGCGCGCGATCATCGCCTTGGTGCGGCGCTTGGGCTTGAAGGGCAGGTAGATATCCTCGAGCGCCGCCTTGCTTTCGGCCCGCGCGATCGAGCGCGCCAGATCGTCGGTCAGCTTGCCCTGCGCGCGGATCGAGTTGAGGATCGTCTCGCGCCGCGCCTCCATCTCGCGCAGGTAACCCAGCCGTTCCGAGAGCGTCCGCAGCTGCGTATCGTCGAGCCCGCCCGTGACCTCCTTGCGGTAGCGAGCCACGAAGGGCACGGTCGCCCCGCCATCGAGAAGCCCGATCGCCGCGGTCACCTGCGCGGGCTGCGCCGCGATATCCGTGGCAATGGTCTGCGCGATGCGGGCTTGGACGGGGGCGGAATCGGTGTGGGCCAAGGCTGTCTCCTGAAAGTCGGGCCGCCAGCAATACCCGCCTCCTCGAGCGGGGAAAAGGGGCAAGGCCGGGGGCGGGCCGGATTGCGCTGGTCTGTTGACGGACGGATCGGTTCGATATGGGGGTTTGCAGGGAGATTGGCTGCGCCTCTTGTCGCGAAGGCTTTTCATCCGACGCAGTTAGCGTGGTTCGGGACTCCGTTTCAGGCCTTGAGACGAAAATCGGACAGGAAAGCGGCCAGCGCGGAGACCGCCTGCCCCATATCGCCGGCGCTCGCATATTCGGCCGGGTTATGGCTGATCCCGCCCTTGCAGCGCAAAAACAGCATCGCGATCGGACAGAGATCGGCCATGGCGGAAGCGTCATGCGTGGCCCCCGAGGGCAGCTCCGGCGCGGCCTCTCCGGTCACGTTGCGCACAGCTGCGGCGAGCCCCTCTCGCAGCGCTGCATCGCAGGCTTGGGCGGGCTGCGCATAGGTCTTCTCGATCTCGATCTGCGTAGCCGTCGCCTCCGCGATCTGCGCGCAGAGCGGGCCAAGCGCCGCGCCCATTGCGGCACGGGCCGGGTCTTCGGCGGCGCGGATCTCGATAGTCAGATCAACCCGCGCGGGAATCGCGTTGACCACGTTGGGCGAGACATCGAGCTGCCCGACCGTCGCCCGGATACCGTGATCGCGCGCCATATCGTGCACGCCGCGCACCAGATTCGAGGCTGCCAGCAGCGCGTCGTGGCGCATCTCCATCGGCACGGTGCCCGCATGTCCCGCCTCGCCGGTGATCGTGACGCGATGCCGCTCGATCCCGGAAATCGCGGTGACGACGCCGAGCGGCTTGTCTTCGCCCTCAAGCACCGGGCCCTGTTCGATATGCAACTCCACATAGCCCGCGACACTGACCGGATCGCGCGCCAGCGCCGCCGTGCCCTCCGGGTCTCCGCCAAAGGCCTCGAGCGCCGCGCCGAGGCTTACGCCCGTCTTGTCCACCATCGCGAAAACGGACGGGTCGAGCGTGCCGGCCAAGGCGCGCGGTCCGATCAGCGCGGTCGGGAAACGCACGCCTTCCTCATCAGCGAAGGCCAGCACTTCCACGGAAAACGGCAGCGCTCGATCGCCAATCGCCTCGAGCGCCAGGCATCCCAGCGCCACCCCCATGATCCCGTCGAACGCACCACCGTGACGCACGCTGTCCTGATGAGAGCCGATCAGCAGCGTGGGTGCCCCCTCAGGCCCTTCCTTCCGCCCGATCAGCGTGCCCGCCGCATCGAGCGTGACCTTGCAGCGCGCTTTCTGCATCCAATCCGTGATGATCTCCAGCGCCGCCTCGTGCTCGGGACCGAAAGGCAGCCGGGTCACGCCGGGACCGGGCTCGGAAACTTTCGCGATCGTCTCCAGCCGCTCTTGCGCTACTGCACCCCAATCCTGCATGGCACCACCTCTATTTATCATGATAAATAGTTGTCTACTCTTTTGATGTGAATTGGTCTAGGAGAAACGCCAGTGTGTTTCCCCAACAGAGATCCGATGCCCCGCAAGCCCGCCACCGAACCGAGACGCTCTCGCCCCGCCCGCGTCGCCGATCAGATCAAGGACTGGGTTGTCGCGCAGCGCCTGAAGAAGGGCGATCGCCTGCCTGGCGAGACGGAGATGATCGAACGGTTCGGCATGGCCAAGGGCACGATCCGGGAGGCGATGCGACTGCTGGAGGCCCAGGGACTGGTGACCACGCGCACCGGGCCGGGCGGCGGTTCATTCGTGGGGGAAGTCAGCGAAGAACGCGCCAGAGCGCTTCTCGGCAACTACTTCTATTTCAAGGATCTCACCGTCGCGGATATCTACCAGATCCGCCGTGCGCTGGAGCCCGAGGTGGCGGCTAGTCTTGCCGGCAGGCTGGCCCCCGACGATCTGGCCGAGCTGGAAGCGCTGGTCGCGCGCTACTCCGTCCCTGCATCCACGCCCGAGGAAGAACGCGAGCAGCATGTGCAATCTCTGCAGTTCCACGCAGCGCTGGCAAGGCATTCAGACAATCCGCTCCTGTCCTTCCTGATCCGCTTCATGGCGCAGATCCTGTCGGACCTGACGGTCTACAAAAAACTATACGCCCCGCCCAATCGCGAGCTTTGGGAGAGCGGGCGCAACCACCAGATCGCCCTGATCGACGCCCTGCGCGAGGGCCGCGCCGAGGACGCCCGCAAGATCATGGCCGATCACATGGCCACCGCCCAGCGCTTCATGGAGGCGCAGGAGGCGGAGGTGATGAAACGGTTCATCGCCGAGTGACGCGGGTTTTCGCGCCGAGCGCCGCGCCCGAGCCTCGGGTGGGCGCTTTGCAACTCGTGTCGCTTAGTGACTTTTTTCGCAAATCCGAGAATCGGTGATGCCTGCGCCAACGCCGCCAATGCGCCCTTCCGGGGGGGGGGGGGAGGGTTGGGCGCGGCTCGGGGCCGGTCGCCCCGCGCCAAGTTCCGACCTATTCCGTCCCGGTCTCGGGCAGCGGGAGGGGTTCGGGCTCGACCAGATCGGGTGCACGATAGGGATCGTCGAGGGTCGGCACGACACGCGTCCAGCCGTGATAGGGCTCGGCCCGGGCGGCGGCGAGCAGGTCGGCCAGATCTTCGAGCGGTTTGGCGGAGCGGTCGATGCGCAGCGTCAGCGGCGTGACTGCACGCGAGGCAACCAGCAACGCTGCCGAGAGCAAGCCGCGACTGTCGCCCCCTGCCCGCGCGCCCGCGACGAGGGCCGCCATCAACCGGTCGGGCATCGCGCCCTTCGTTGACAGGTAGGTATCGCGCACCGCGGCGATTACCGACCAATCGGCGAGCATATTGCCCGAGACCACCACGCCCGGCCCTTCCAGCGCACCACAGACCGGAACCGACATTTCCCCGGTAAAATGGCCCGTGTTCCCGTGCAGATCGATCGCGGCCAGTTGGCGGTGGGCGCGTCCGGTATCCGGGTCCGTCACCTGGGCCACGGCGTCGCCGGCGGACATCCCTGTCTTCATCTTCTCCAGCACATCCTCGCCCCAGAGTGTCGATGGCGCGGTGCCCTGGCTTGCCGACAATCCCGATTCGGCCCCGCCGCGCAGCACCCAGCCGCCGACGCACAGGCTGCCCGTCATGGCCGCCCCGCCAAAGGTGCCTGATTTTTCGTCATATGCCAGAATTGATATCGTCACGGCGGAACTCCGTTGATCTGCGCTCTTGCATTTATCATGATAATTTGCCCTCATGCAATCATCACCAATAAAAATCAGCCATGCTGAACAGGAGAGGTAACATGACGAAACTCACCCTTACGCGGCGCGGTCTTCTGATCTCGGGCGTGGCGACGGGCGTCCTGATGGGAACCGGTCTGCCCTCGATGGCGGCGACCCCGCCAGGCGTTCTGGTCGTCGGCCAGATCGCGGAACCCAAGGCGCTCGATCCGGCGGCCGTCACCGCTGTGAACGACTTCCGCATCCTGATGAATCTCTATGACGGGCTGGTGCGCTACAAATCCGGCACGCTCGAAGTCGAACCGGCCCTCGCCGAGAGCTGGGACATCTCCGACGATGGCAAGACCTACACGTTCCATCTGCGTCAGGGCGTGAAATTCCATGACGGCTCGGATTTCGACGCCGAGGCGGTGAAGTTCAACTTCGAGCGGATGCTCGACGAGAACCACCCCTATTACCACACCGGCCCCTTCCCGCTCGCTTTCTTCTTCTCGAGCGTGGACACGATCGACGCGAAAGACCCCCAAACCGTGGTGTTCACGCTGAAAGAGCCCTATGCGCCCTTCCTGTCGAACCTCGCCTATCCGACGGGGCTGATCGTCTCGCCGACGGCGGTGAAGAAATTCGACAAGGATTTCGGCCGCAACCCGGTCGGCACGGGACCCTTCACCTTCAAGGAATGGCGCCCCAACGAGGCCGTCGTGGTCGAGGGCAACCCCGACTACTGGGACACGCCTACCTCGCTAAAGGCGGTCATCTTCCGCCCGATCACGGATGCCAATACCCGCGTGGCCGAGATGCTGGCGGGCGGGATCGACCTGATGGTCGAGGTGCCGCCCGTGGCGCTCAAGGAGTTCCAGAACGACAAGTATCACCTTGTGGAGCAGGCGGGGCCGCATCTGTGGTTCCTGATCCTCGATTGCGCCAAGGGGCCGTTCAAGGACAAGAAGGCCCGTCAGGCCGCGAACTACGCGATCAACAAGGAAGCGATCGTCAACGACGTGCTCGAAGGCACGGCGACGGTCGCCAACGGCCCGACGCCCGCGGCCTTCGCCTGGGCGCATGACGACAGCCTCGACCCCTATCCCTACGATCCGGAGAAAGCCAAGGCGCTTCTGAAAGAGGCTGGCGTGGCCGAGGGCACGGAGGTGACCTTCTACGTCACCGATGGCGGCTCGGGGATGCTCGACCCGGTGGCGATGGGCACCGCGATCCAGGCCGACCTGAAGGCGGTGGGGCTGAACGCAAAGATCGAAACCTTCGAGTGGAACACCTTCCTAGGCAAGGTGAACCCGGGGCTCGACTCGAACGGGCAACATGTCGACATGGCCGAGATGGCATGGATGACGAACGACCCCGACACCCTGCCCTATCTTGCGCTGCGCACCGATGCCTGGCCCGACAAGGGCGGGTTCAACTCGGGCTATTACTCGAACCCCGAGGTCGACAAGCTGCTTGAAGAGGCGCGCACCGCGACCGATCAGTCCAAGCGCGCCGAGCTCTACAAGAAGATGCAGCAGATCGTGCATGACGACGCGCCTTGGGTCTTCGTGGCGAACTGGAAGCAGAACGCGGTGACCAATGACAAGGTGTCGGACTTCACGCTGCAGCCCTCGTTCTTCCTGCTCCTCAAGGACGTGACTAAGGCCTGATCTTTCCGGGGTGCGCGGGCCACGACAGGCCCGCGCACCCCTTTTTCCATCCTTTGCGCGTCACCCAAAGGGAGACCAATGGGCAGCTATATCCTCAAACGGCTCTTGCTGGCGGTGCCGGTGATCCTCGGGATCACGGTGATCGTTTTCCTGATCATGGCGATGATCCCGGGCGACCCGGCCACCGCGATCCTTGGAAGCTATGCCACCCCCGAGAACGTGGCGCGGCTGAACCGCGATCTGGGCCTCGATCAGCCCTTGGTGGCGCGCTATTTCATCTGGCTGGGGAACATGCTCCACGGCGATTTCGGGCAGAGCTTCTCGCTCAACCGTCCCGTTATCGACGAGGTGCTGGAGCGGTTCAACAACACGCTGATCCTCGCGGGCACCTCCTTCGTTCTATGCACGGTTTTCGGCATTCTCGCAGGCGTAATTTCGGCCGCGCGTCAGTATGGATTCGCCGACAAGGCAATCACCTTCGTGGTGCTTCTGGGCATCTCGATCCCGTCCTTCTTCCTCGGAATGATGATGATCCTGATCTTTGCGGTGGACCTGCAATGGCTGCCGGTCTCGGGGATGTATGCGATCTATGGCGGCGGCGACCTGCCCGACCTGATCCATCATCTCACGATGCCCGCGCTGGCACTTGCGGTAGTGGCGACCGGCGTGGTGGCGCGGCTGTCGCGCTCGGCCATGCTGGAGGTGCTGCGGCAGGATTTCATCCGCACCGCGCGCGCCAAGGGTGTGAAAGAGGGCCGCGTGATCTGGGGCCATGCGCTCCGTGCGGCGATGGTCTCGATCATTCCGGTGCTGGGCATTCAGGCGGGCTTCGTGCTGTCGGGCGCGGTCTATATCGAGATCGTTTTCCAGTGGCCCGGCATCGGGCGGATGCTGGTCGATGCGATCTTGCAGCGCGACATCCTGCTCGTCCAAGGCGGCGTCGTCTTCGTCGCCAGCTGCTATGTCATCTTCAACATCATCGTCGATGTCGCCCAGAGCCTTCTAGACCCGAGGATCAAGACATGAGCGCGTTCTTCAAACTTCTCGCGCGCAACCGTCTGGCGCTGGGGGGGCTGATCGTGATGGGACTGGTGGTTCTGATGGCGCTGATCACGCCGCTGCTGCCGCTCGCCGATCCGGATGCGACGAACACCGCGAACCGCTTCCTGCCGCCGTTTTCCGAGGGCGCGTTTCTGGGCACGGATGCATTGGGGCGCGATCTGCTCTCTCGGCTTCTCTGGGGCACGCGGTTGTCGCTGGCCGTGGGCTTTGCCGCCGCGCTTTTCGCGGCCGTCGCGGGCGCTGCGGTCGGCATCATCGCGGGCTTCTATGGCGGGCGGACCGACAACATCATCATGCGCGCCGTCGATATGCTGATGGCGTTCCCGTATATCCTGCTGGCGCTGGCGATCGTGGCCGCTCTCGGCCCCGGCCTCGTGAATGCGTTGATCGCGGTGGCGGTGGTCAATATCCCCTTCTTTGCGCGCAACATCCGCGGCATCACCGTGGGCCTCGCACATAAGGAATTCGTCGATGCGGCGAAGCTCGCGGGCATGTCCAATGCACGCATCATCACCTCGGAGGTCCTGCCCAACGTGGTGCCCGTCATCGTGATCGCGATGTCCACAACGATCGGCTGGATGATCCTCGAGACCGCCGGCCTGAGCTTCCTCGGCCTCGGCTCGCAGCCGCCGCAAGCCGATCTCGGGAGCATGCTGGGCGAGGCGCGCTCGGCGCTGATTACCAACCCGCATACCTCGGTCTTTCCCGGCCTCATGATCCTGATTATCGTGATGAGCATCAACCTGCTGGGCGACGGCGTGCGCGACGCGCTCGACCCGCGGCTGAAATCGGGCGCGCTGAGCCGTCCGATGGCCGCGACCCGCGTTGAACGCAAGGACCGTCCTGCGCCCGAACAGCCGACCGACGGCATCCTGAGCCTCGAGGACCTGCACACCCAGTTCCAAGTGAAGGACCGCATCTACAAGGCTGTTTCGGGCGTCTCGCTTTCGGTCAAACCTGGCGAATGTCTCGGGGTGATCGGCGAGAGCGGCTCGGGGAAATCGGTGACGGCACTGTCGATCATGGGGCTCGTGGCGTCACCGCCCGGCGTCATCACCGGGGGCGCTGCACGCCTTGAAGGCCGCGACATGATCGGCGCGCGCTATGGCGATCTGCGAAGTCTACGCGGTCGCCGCGTCGCCTATATCTTCCAGGACCCGCTGGCGACGCTCCACCCGCTCTACAAAGTTGGCGATCAACTGGTGGAAGCGATCTCGTGTCATCACCCGATCTCGAAATCCGAAGGGCGCGAAAAGGCGATCGAACTCCTGAAATCCGTGCGCATCCCCAATGCGGAGAGCCGCGTGGACAGCTATCCGCATGAGATGTCGGGCGGCATGCGTCAGCGCGTCGGCATCGCGATGGCGCTGGCCAACGACCCGGACGTGATCATCGCGGACGAGCCCACCACCGCGCTCGACGTGACGGTGCAGGCGCAGATCCTTTCGCTGCTCGACGATCTGCGGCGGGAACGCGGGCTCGCGATCATTTTCATTACCCATGATTTCGGCGTCGTGGCCCAGCTGTGCGACCGCGTGGCGGTGATGTATGCGGGCCGGATCGTCGAGGAAGGCCCGACGATGGAGATCCTGCGCGCGCCCGCCCACCCCTACACGTCGCGCCTGATCGCCTGCGTGCCCGAACTGGGCGAGGGCAAACGCAAGCTCGAGGCGATCCCGGGCCTGCCGCCTTCGGTTGACAATCTGCCGGCAGGCTGTGCCTTTGCGGATCGCTGTCTGAAGGCGCAACCAGCCTGCAAAGAAGGCGAGATACCGCTCGAGGGGACCGGATCGCGCACCGTGCGCTGCCTCTATCCCGAGCCCCGTTTCGCGGAGGAGACCGCATGAGCATCGCCCTGCAGATCACCGACCTGTCGAAGACCTTCCCCGTCGGCAAGAAGCTGTTCGGCGGCACGAAAGGAGCCGTGAAAGCGGTCCACCCGATGACGCTGAGCGTGCAGACAGGCGAGACGCTCGGCATCGTGGGCGAGTCCGGCTGCGGCAAGTCCACGCTGGCGCGGATGTTGGTGGGCCTCCTGCCGCCCACCACAGGCACGATCGAAATCGAGGGCTCGGCCCTCGACAACGCGGACCCGGCCGAATTCGGCAAGCGCATCCAATATGTATTTCAGGACCCGATCAGCAGTCTCAACCCGCGCAAGACGATCCGGCAGATCATGGATGCGCCGCTGAAGCTATTGTACGGAATGGACCGCGCCGCGCGCGAGAAACGTATTCTCGAGATTTTCGACAGCGTGAACCTGCGCGCCGATTTCCTCGATCGGTATCCGCATGAGTTCTCCGGCGGTCAGGCGCAGCGCATCGGCATCGCACGCGCGCTTGCGGCGCAGGCCCGTATCCTGATCCTCGATGAACCCGTCTCCGCGCTCGATGTCTCGGTGCAGGCACAGGTGCTGAACCTGCTGGCCGATCTGAAACGCGAATTCGGACTGACCTACCTGTTCATCAGCCACGATCTGGCAGTGGTCGAGGCGGTCAGCGACCGGATCGCGGTTCTCTATTTTGGCTCGGTGGTCGAGGAAGGCCGGGCCGAGGAGATTTTCGCCCATCCGCGCCACCCCTACACGAAGCTGCTGGCGGAAAGTGCGCCCGTAGTCGGTCGCGCGCTATCGGACCCGGAGCAGGGCCAAGCGGAACTGCCGAACCCGCTCAATCCGCCGAAGGGCTGCGCCTTCGCAAAACGCTGTCCTTATGCGAGCGAGCAATGCCTCGGCGCTCCCCCGCCCCTGACCGAAATGGGCGCCGATCAGAGGGTCGCCTGCTATCACCCCCTGCCGACACCCGGGCACCTCTGACATTACCCTGATCGGGTGGCGGCGTTGATTTCCAGAATTTCCGCGGGCGAGTAGGGCTGTCCAGTCTGGTCCACGAGGTCGTGGAACCAAGCGCCGTCCTCGCCAATCTTGGCCGTGCCTGACACACCGTCGGGCCAAGGCAGCCAGGTTTGACTGCGCCCGCGCACGAAGCCCCATTGCAGCGCTCCGACGCCGGTTTCGCGAAACAGCGGGATCTGCTCGGCGATCGTGCTGTCGAGGCTGCGTGCCATCCATTCAGTGCAGATCAAGGGCCGCTTCAGCGCGTTGAGCGCCGCGATCGTCGCCTCCATTCTCGCGCGCGGCACATAGGCGTGGAAGGTCACGACATCGGAGAGCGCGAGCGCGGTTCGGTCAATCTCCGTCGCGTAGGATGTGCCCTCTCCAGGCACCGACCACGCGGCCACGGTAAGCGGCTGGCTCGGGGCGCACTCCCGCGCCCAGGCGAAGCAATCACGCATCAGCGACAGGCTCGCTTGCTCAAGCCTTTCTGAGTAGCTCTCATAGCGACCGGAGCGAAAAATCATCCGGTTTCCCGGCTCGTTATAGAGATCCCACAAGATGACGCGGGAATCTGCGCGGAACCGCATGACGATCGCGCGCAGATAGGTTTCCAGCTCGGGCCGACGGGACGGATCCTCGACGATCGCTCTGCCGGGGCTACCCACGGCGCGACTGTTATGGACGGCGGGCACGGGGTCGGGCTGTGGTCCGGGCGTGGCCGGCTCGCCAGAGAATTCGCAATCGTCGAACGGGCAGAGGATGACGCCAAGACCGTGCGAAGCCGCGATGGCCAGAAAGCGGTCCACCCGGTCGAGCAGCCCGGTCCCCTCGGCCTGCCAGACGACGAAGGGCAGGTTGACGCGCACGACGTTGAACCCGATCTCGCGCGCCCAGCCCAGTTCGCGTTCGATGACCTCGGGGGCGAAATCCGCGCCGCGCCAGAACTCGACGAAGTTGACCGCGACGCTCGGCAGGTAGTTGAAGCCACAAAGCCATCCGATCTCGCGGCGCCATGCCCAGGCGCGTTCAACGCTCCACCGGTCTGCCTGCTCAAGCCTGTCGTCTTTCATCATATCCTCATGGGGCTGGGAGGTCCGGAGGCGTGCCGGTCGGACGCCTCCGGGGGTGACTGCGAACGCAGCCGGTTACTGGTCGAGGATGTCCTGCACCTCGTTCTGCGCTTCGGCGAGGGCCTTCTTCGGGTCCTTTCCGGTCAGCCAGATCGATTGCAGGTTGCGGTTCAGCGCGTCCTGAATCTTGCTGTATTCCGGCGACGCCGGCGTATCGCGCGCGATCTTCTCGGTGCCCACGTATTCGGCACGGTGCGGCAAATCGCGATAGGCCTTACTCTCGAGCACCGACTTACGCACCGCCATGTGGCCCGTGCGCGCCCAATCCGCGTCGTGATTGTAGATGAAGGCTGCGACCTTCAGCGCGGCCTTGTATTTCTCGGGGTTCCGATCCTTCAGCGTCGAGGGGATCGCCCAGGTGTGGTTGTCAGCCCAGGTGGCGGGCTGGTCGAAGAGCTGCGGGAAATCGGAGACGTAGTAGTCCTTCAGCCCGGTATCGGGGTTCTCAGCCTGCTTGGTATATTCGTTGACCACCCAAGTGCCGTTGACCAGCACCGCCGCATTGCCATTGAGGAATTCCTGCTGGCTGTCGGCATAGTTCAGCTTGGGGTTGGCATAGCCGCCATCGAAGAGCTGGGTGATCGCCTTGACCGCGTTGAGGGCCTCGGGCGTATCGATCGTCGCAGTATCGCCGTCGAAAATGTTCGAGCCCTGCTGCCAGATCAGAGACAGGACCAGCCGCACACCGATCGGGAATTGCGAGAAATCGGCGGCGAGATAGTCCTTGCCGGTCGCTTCCTTCACCTTCTTGGCTTGGGCGAGCAGTTCCTCGGGGCTGTGGGGAAGGATCGGCTTGCCGTCCTTCACGAGGCCCGCCTTCTTCATGATGTCCATGTTCACGTGCCAGAGGTTGGCGTGGAAATCCATCGGCACGGCGACGATCTTGCCGTCATAGGTCACGGCCTCTTTCGCACCCTCGGTCCAGTCGGACGTGTCGATGCCCGCGGCTTCGAGGTCCGGCCCGATATCGGCCAGAGCGCCCAGCGAGGCGAATTCGGGGATCGAGGAGCGGTGAATGACGAAGATATCGGGCGGATCGCCCGCCGCGAACATCGCCTTCACGTGGTCGTAGTAATTTCCCCAATCGGTCGGCAGAGTCTTCACCGTCACATCGGGAATTTCCTGGCTGGCCGCATTGATGATCGACTGGATGATGCAGGCTTCGCCGACGCTGGTATGCGTGTCGGTTCCCGCATCCTCGCAGGCGCCGAAGAACCGCGCGAGATTGACGGTGACGGGCTCGGCCGCAGCCGGGCTTGCCAGCCCCGCCGCAAGCGCCAGGCCCAGAGCAAGATGTTTCATGATTTCCTCCCGTTTGAATGGGGCAAGCGCGCCCCGGTTATCCCTTGCTTCCGCCTACGGTCATCGCTTGCACGACGTAGCGCTGGAAGATCAGGAAAAGGACGACGACCGGAAGCGAGGCGATCACACCCGAGGCCATCACGCGGCCCAGCCCTTCCGATTGCGCGAAGTTCGATTGCAGGCTCGCAAGGCCTAGCGTGATGGTGAACATCTCCTTGTGGCTCGCCGAAACCAGCGGCCAGAGATAGTCGTTCCACGCGTAGAGAAACGTCAGGATCGCGAGGGTCATCATCGCGGGCCGGGCGAGGGGCAGCATCACGAACCAGAAGATCTGGAACGGTCCCACCCCGTCGATGCGCGCAGCATCCTCGATATCCTTCGGCGCGGCCTTGAAGAACTGCATCATCAGAAAGACGCCGATCGGCACTGCCACCCGCGGCAGGATCAGCGCGCCATAGCTGTTGTGCCAACCGAAATTGGCAAACATCGTATAGAGCGGAATGAAGATCGCCTGTTCCGGCACCATCAGACCGAGCAGGATGAAGATGGTGATGGCCGTCTTGAACCGAAATTGGAGCCGTGCGAGCGCATAACCTGCAGTCGTCGAGACGGCGAGCACCGCGAAGGTCATGCCCCCCGCCACGACGATCGAATTGAGAAACCAACGCGGCGTATCCCCGAAGGAAAAGAGCTTCGCGTAATTGTCCCACGTGAAGGGGATCGGAATCATCCCCAGCCAGGTCGAAGCGGTGGTTCGCGCCAGAACCTCGTTCGGCTGGAACGAGAGCGATACCATCCACAGCGTCGGCACGAGCCAGATAAAGGCGGGAACGGCGAGCGCTATGCAAAGCCAGTAATAGCTACGTTTCGACGTCATTCGCTTTTCTCCCGACCGATGAGGAACTGGATCACGGCGAAGACGCTCATGATCGCGAAGAGAAAGACCGCCATGGCCGAGGCGCGCCCGATCTCGCTGTCGCGGAAAGCCGACTGGTAGATGTAGCGCACCAGCACCTGCGTGCGGTCATCCGGGCCGCCCTGCGTCATCAGGTGCGACTGCCCGAAGACCTGGAAATGCAGGATGATCTGCAAGACGACGACGAGCGTGATGGTCCGTTTGAGGTTCGGCAGGGTGATGAACCAGAACGATTTCCATCCTCGCGCATTGTCGAGGGCCGCCGCCTCGTAGATTTCGCGGTTGATGTCCTGCATCCCGGCGAGGAACAGGATCATGGCGATGCCGAGCGACCACCAGATCGTCGTGACCACGATCGCCAGCATCGCGAAATGCGGATCCGTGAGCCAGCTGACCGGAGACCCGCCGAATACCTGGATCACGTTGTCGATCAGCCCCTGCGTAGGCGAGAACATGATCTGCCAGATCAGGGTTACGACCGTCACCGAGAGAACCTGGCTCAGGAAGAACAAGGTGCGGAACACGGCCATCATCCGGGTCTCGCGATTGAGCGCTGCCGCCAGCAGAAGCGCCGCAATCGTGGTGCCGGGGGCTGCGAGCGCCACGAACAGCACCGTGTTGCCAACGGTCGGCCAGAACCTGCGATCGAACCAGCGACCGCCTTCACCGGGCGTGAAGCCGAGGAGGAGAAAGATGAGTAGCGCCGCGATCGCGACCGGGATCGCGCTGCGGCCACTCAAACGACCCGCCCGGTGAAGTCCAAACGCACCGGCCAGAACGGCAAGCGCGAGAAGCTGAATGAGGGGGTGCGAGACCGGCCCCCAGGTGATGTTTCGTCCCCACAGCATGTGAACGTAATTGTGCAGCCCGACCCATTTCGCCGCCGCGGGGTTCATCGCCACTGCGAGGAGGTTCCAGTCATGCAGGCTGATCCAGACGCCTTTGAAGAAAGGGTAGACGAGAAAGGCGCAATAGGTGGCGAGAAATGGGGCCAGAAGCGCCCATGCCGCCTGCTGCTGCGAGAGCGTCCTTTTGCGTTTCCCGAGCGTTTGCCGTGCCATGCGCCTCCTCCCAAAGCTCGCATTAGCCCTTGTGCTAATAATATTAGCAATGTCAGATAGAGACCGTCGCCTGTCAACAAATTTTCCTCGGACCCTGGATTTCCCCGATGCAAGAGCCTGAAAAGAAAAAGCAAAAAAAAGCGAAAGTGACGATGAAAGACGTGGCTCTCGCAGCCGGGGTGTCGCAATCGACGGTATCGTTCGTGCTGAACGGGCAGGAAGACATGCGGATCGGCAAGGAGACTCGGGATCGGGTTCTCAAGGCCGCCGAGACATTGGATTACCGATACCGTTCTGCCGGGCGCCCGCCGTCGCGCAGCCGCCCGACGACTTACGGCTTCATGATCGACGAAATCGCGACGAGCCCCTTCGCGTCCATCTCCATCGAGGCGTTCCAGGAGCAGGCCTGGTCCGACGGCGCGCTCGTCGAGATCGCAATGACCGGTGGCGATCCGGGCTACGAGCAGCAGGTCCTGCAGAAATGGCAACGCGATGGGATCGACGGGGTGGTCTATGCCTCGATCCTGACGCGCGAGGTGTCACCACATCTCGCGCTTCGCAAGCATCGCGCTGTGCTGCTCAATTGCCATGACAAGGAAGGCCTGTTCCGCGCGGTGGTGCCTGCGGAGCGGCGCGGCGGCCACGCCGCGACCATGGCTCTGATCGGCGAGGGCTATCGACGGATCGCCTTCATCGCGGGCGAAGCCTGGATGGAGGCGTCCGAGCAGCGTCAGGAGGGTTTCATCCGCGCAATGCGCGAAAGCGGTCTGGAGCCTGAACCCGAGTTGATCCGACAGGGGAATTTCATGCCGAGCGGCGGCTACCGCGAAACCCGCGAGCTGCTCTCCCTCGATGCGCCCCCCGAGGCGATTTTCTGCGCCAACGACCTGACCGCGCTCGGGTGTTACGAAGCGCTGAAGGAACACGGCGTGCGCGTCGGAGCGGATATCGCCGTGGTCGGCTACGACGACCAGGAGATTGCGCAGCACCTCTCGCCCGCGCTCTCGACGGTGCTTCTTCCGCATGGCGAGATGGGACGATGGTGCGCCCGGCAGCTGCGGACGAAATCGACCCTGCTTCCGCGCGTCGAGCGCATGGCCTGTCCTTTCGTTGCGCGGCAGTCGCATTTGAGAGCGCCACTCACGACCGATTAAAGCCACGCTTCGGCTGGCATCACGCTTCCATGGAGCCTTCACTCCGGTCTGACCCTCTCGGACACATCCCTCCAACGGTGGAAGCTGGCATTCAAGCACCGACCTCGGGCGCCTATTGACGGAGCGATATCAAAGGTGTGTCCGGCGTCCGCCGAGCCGGTGCAGGCCGGCTTTCGACGAAGACGCCATTCATGACCTTTCAGACCAGTGGGACCGCTTTCAAGACGATGTCGTCCAGCCCCTCGCCGCCGGCGGCTGCATAGTCCCGCAACTGCGCGCGCATGCGCGGCTCCCAGAAGTCGGTGATGTGCGCGGCAACTTTGGCGGGGGCATCGTCGCCCGGCTGGGTCTTGAAGAAGGTGGCGATCTGGTTCGCCATGCGGATCATCTTGTCAGGCGACATTTGCAGCCTCTTCATTGATACGAATTGGATGGGAATAAAGGCCAGACACCGGCCGCGGGTGAACGCGGCAAGTGTGATCCCAGCCCGCTCGACAGAGAGCTGGGAGCTCATTGCAACCGCGCCGTGGCCCGCCTGGATCAGCGCCACTTTGCGCGGGCGCCCGGCCCGGCGCCCCGACATGCGTCCGCAAACTCATCCCGCCGCGGGCAGGATGCGGCGCGAGCGTTCGGCCTGTGCCGCGTAATCCTCCTGCCAGTCCGTCGGCCCGTTCGAGGGCGAGACCTGGACTGCCGTTACCTTGTATTCCGGGCAGTTGGTGGCCCAGTCGGAATAGTCGGTGGTGATGACGTTGGCCTGCGTATCGGGGTGGTGGAAGGTCGTGTAGACAACGCCAGGGCTGACGCGATCAGTCACCTTTGCCTTCAACGTCGTCTCGCCCGACCGCGAGGCCAACTTTACCCAGTCACCATCGTTCAGGCCACGGTTCTCGGCGTCATGCGGGTGGATCTCCAGCACGTCGCCGTCATGCCACACCACGTTGTCGGTGCGCCGGGTCTGGGCCCCCACATTGTATTGCGACAGGATGCGCCCGGTGGTCAGCAGCAGCGGGAAGCGCGGGCCGGTCTTCTCGTCTGTGGCCACGTATTCGGTGACGATGAAACGCCCCTTACCCCGCACGAAGCCGTCGACATGCATCAACGGTGTGCCCTCCGGGTGGTCTTCGTTGCAGGGCCATTGGACGGAGCCCTTTTCCTCCAGAAGGGCGTAGTCCACACCCGCAAAAGAGGGCGTCGTCGCAGCGATCTCGTCCATGATTTGGCTGGGATGGGTATAAGACCACCCTGCCCCCATGGCATTCGCCAGGAGTTGCGTGACTTCCCAGTCAGCGTAGCCATTCTTGGGTGCCATGACCCGACGCACGCGATTGATGCGGCGTTCGGCGTTGGTGAAGGTTCCGTCCTTCTCGAGGAAGGTCGATCCCGGCAGGAAGACATGCGCGTAATTCGCCGTCTCGTTCAGGAAGAGGTCATGCACGATAACGCAGTCCATAGCCGCCAACCCGGCCGCCACATGTTTGGTGTCGGGGTCGGATTGCAGGATGTCCTCGCCCTGACAATAGAGCCCCTTGAAGCTGCCCTCGACTGCCGCATCCAGCATGTTGGGGATGCGCAGGCCGGGCTCCGGGTCGATCTGAACGCCCCAGGTGGTTTCGAAAATCTCGCGCACCTCGGGCAGTTTCACGTGGCGATAGCCCGGCAGCTCATGCGGAAAGGACCCCATGTCGCACGAGCCCTGCACGTTGTTCTGCCCGCGCAGCGGATTCACGCCCACACCGGGACGGCCGATATTGCCGGTCAGCATTGCGAGGTTGGCAATCCCCATAACGGTGGTCGAGCCCTGCGAATGCTCGGTCACGCCCAGCCCGTAATAGATCGCGCCGTTGCCGCCACGGGCAAAGGTGCGGGCCGCAGCACGCAGTTCCTCGGCGGGAACGCCGGTCAGAAGCTGGGTCGCCTCGGGGCTGTGTCGGGCCTCCGAGACGAACTCGGCATAGACTTGGAATTCGTCCCAGTCACACCGTTCGCGGATGAACGCCTCGTCCATCAGGCCTTCGGTGACGATCACGTGTGCCAGGGCGGTGACGACGGCGACGTTGGTGCCCGGCGTCAGGGCCAGATGATGAGAGGCCTCGATATGCGCCGATTTCACAAGGTCGATGCGGCGTGGGTCGATCACGATCAGCTTGGCCCCGGCGCGCAGGCGCTTTTTCAGGCGGCTGGCGAAGACCGGATGGCCGTCGGTCGGGTTCGCGCCGATGACGATCACCACATCGGTTTGCTCGACGCTGTCGAAATCCTGTGTGCCAGCGCTGGTGCCAAAGGTCTGGCCCAGCCCGTAGCCGGTCGGCGAATGGCAGACGCGGGCGCAGGTGTCGGTGTTGTTGTTGCCGAACACCGCGCGGGTCAGTTTCTGCACGAGGAAGGTTTCCTCGTTGGTGCAGCGGCTGGAGGTGATCACTCCGATGGACTTCTTGCCATAGGTGTCCTGCAACGCGCGCAGGCGGTTCGCGGCAAAGGTCAGCGCCTCGTCCCAGCTGACTTCGCGCCACGGCTCGTCGATGGTGTCGCGGATCATCGGGTTGAGGATGCGGTCGCGGTGGTTGGCATAGCCATAGGCAAAGCGGCCCTTGACGCAGCTGTGCCCACGATTGGCCTTGCCGTGCTTGTAGGGGACCATCCGGACGAGATCGTCGCCCTGCATTTCCGCCTTGAACGAGCAGCCCACGCCGCAATAGGCGCAGGTGGTCACGACGGACCGATCCGGCGTGCCCATCTCGATGATGGATTTTTCCTGCAAGGTCGCGGTCGGGCAGGCCTGCACGCAGGCTCCGCAGGACACGCAATCCGACGACAGGAAGTCATCGCCGGCGCCACCCGCCGACACGCGGCTGTCAAACCCGCGCCCCGCGATGGTCAGAGCAAAGGTGCCCTGCACCTCTTCGCAGGCGCGGACGCAGCGGTTGCAGACGATGCACTTGGACGGATCGTAGCTGAAATAGGGGTTGGAGTCGTCCTTGGGCAGCCATTCGGGATTGGCTTCGCCGCTGGTGTTGCGGGCGGAGAAGTGATTGGCCAAGCCGCCGTTTTCCGGCGCCTTGTAGCGCACGTCGCGCAGCCCGACAGCGCCCGCCATGTCCTGCAACTCGCAGTCGCCATTGGCCGAGCAGGTCAGGCAGTCCAGCGGATGGTCGGAGATATAAAGCTCCATCACGCCCTTGCGGATCTTGCGCACCTTGGTCGAGTTGGTGTCCACCACCATGCCCGGCGCGACCGGCGTCGTGCAGGAGGCCGGGGTGCCCCGGCGGCCTTCGATTTCCACAGCGCAAAGGCGGCAGGATCCGAACGCCTCAAGATTGTCCGAAGCACAGAGCTTGGGGATTTGGATGCCGATTTCGGCAGCGGCGCGCAGCACCGACGTGCCCTCGGGCACCGTGACCTCGAACCCGTCGATGGTCAGGGTGACCGGCTTGCCCTTCCTGGCGGGTGTGCCCATGTCGCGGTCGACTGGAATGATGAAATCCTTCATTCGGCGGCCTCCTTCAGGCGAGCGAAATCGTCGGGGAAATGGGTGACGGCGGACATGACCGGAAACGGCGTAAAGCCCCCCAGTGCGCAGAGCGAACCGTCCTTCATCGTCTCGCACAGGTCGGCCAGCAGCGGCAGTGCGTCGGCGTCGCCCTGTGCGATGCGGTCGATGGTTTCGACACCGCGCACCGCGCCGATCCGGCAGGGGGTGCATTTGCCACAGCTTTCGACGGCGCAGAACTCCATCGCGAAGCGCGCCATGCCCAGCATGTCGGTGGTGTCGTCAAAGACGGTCAGGCCCGCATGGCCGATCAACCCGCCCGCCGCGTCGAACTCCTCGTAGCCCAGCAGTGTGTCGAACTTGCTGAGCGGCATGTAGGCCCCCAGCGGCCCGCCAACCTGCACCGCCTTGACCGGACGGCCCGACAGAGTGCCGCCCCCGAGATCGTTGACCACCTCTCCGAGGCTGATGCCAAAGGCGGTTTCGAACAGCCCGCCGCGCGCCACGTTGCCTGCGATCTGCAGCGTCACGGTCCCACGCGACCGGCCAAGGCCGAAATCGGCATAGGCCTGCGCGCCCTTTTCGAAGATTACCGGCACCGTAGCGAGGCTGATGACGTTGTTAACCACGGTCGGGCGTCCAAGGAACCCCTCGAGCGCGGGCAGCGGCGGCTTGGCACGGACCACGCCGCGCTTACCTTCGAGCGAGTTGAGCAATGACGTTTCCTCGCCGCAGACATAGGCGCCCGCGCCTTTGCGGATTTCCATGTCGAAGGCGCGGCCAGAGCCCAGAACGTCAGGGCCCAGCAGCCCCTCGGCCCGGGCGACCTCCACCGCACGGGTCATCACGGCAATCGCGTCAGGATATTCCGAGCGCAGGTAGACGTAGCCCTTGGTGGCACCGACGCCGATCCCGGCGATGGTCATGCCCTCGATCAGGGTAAAGGGGTCGCCTTCCATCAGCATGCGGTCGGCAAAGGTCGCGCTGTCGCCTTCGTCAGCGTTGCAGACGATGTATTTCTGCGGCGCGTCAGCATCGTGCACGGTCTGCCACTTGATGCCGGTCGGGAAGCCAGCGCCACCCCTTCCGCGCAGGCCGGACGTCTTGACTTCGTCAACGATCTCCTGCCCGGTCATCGCCAGCGCGCGGCGCAGCCCGGCAAGGCCACCATGCGCCCGATAATCGGCCAGCGACAGCGGATCGATCACGCCGACACGGGCAAAGGTGAGGCGGGTCTGGCGCTTCATCCAGTCAAGGTTTTCGACCGGGCCAAGCGCCTTGGCGCCGCTACCATCCAGAATCCCCGCCACATCGGACGGCTCGGCAGGACCAAAACCGTGGCGCACGCCATCCACTTCGACCTCGACCAGCGGTTCCAGCCAGATCATCCCGCGTGAGCCGGTCCGCACGATCTGTGCCTCGGGGGCCGCAGCGCGCAGGGCGGAAACCACTTCCTCGGCCCCCAGTGCCTTGGCCGCGCTGTCCATCGGAACGTAAATTTTCATGCGTCCATCTCCGCCAGCAGCTTGTCCAGTTTCGCGGCATCGACGCGCCCCACCACCCGGTCATCCACCATCGCGGCGGGCGCACAGGCACACATCCCAAGGCAATAAACCGGCTCGATCGTCACCGCGCCATTGGCGGTGGTGTCGTGCCATTCGAGCCCCAGCTTGGCCAGCAGCGCATCGGCCACCGCCGCGCCGCCAACCGACTGGCAGGCCTCGGCGCGACAGATTTTCAGAACATGACGCCCGGCGGGCTTTTCGCGGAAGTCATGGTAAAAAGTGATCACGCCATGCAATTCGGCGCGGGTGATGTTCAGGGCATCACAGATCGGCCCGTGAGCCTGCGTCGGGATATACCCGAACGCCTCCTGCAAAGCATGCAGCATCGGCAGAAGCGGCCCTTCGAGGGCGCGGTGGGCGTCGACGATCCGAGCGATCTCGTCGCCGTCGATAACGGTGGCAGGCTGGGCCATGGCTGTCGTCCTCCAATTTGGCATACGTTGGCACACGGTGGGGAGCCCTGATCAATAACGGCGTTCCGTGGGGCGATAGGGATTTTGGATCAAGCGGCGGGCAGGCGCCGGGCTTCGGCTAGAAGCGCCGACAGAACGGGGGTTCGCGGGTCACGCTGCGGCAGGATCAGCGCGACCTTCTGTGGACGCGACGCGCCTTCGAGCGGCACCAGCGCGACGTCCTTGCCGCCCGCGACGAACTCGGCCACGTCCTGGGGCAGCACGGTCATGCAGTGGCCCGACGCCACGCTCGCAACGAGCGCGATGATGGAATTCGCCTCGATACAGGTCGCCGGGGTGACGCCGCTTTCGGCAAAGAGCCGATTGATGATCCGCCGGTTCTGCATGTCAGGTGTCAGCAGTGCCAGCGTCTGCCCTTTCAGGTCGGACCACGACATCTTGGGCTTATCCGCAAATGGAGAATTGCGGGCACAGACGAGTATATAGCTTTCGTCATAGAGTTCTGCGGTATCGACCCGGCCGAGAGGCTCGTTTTCCAAGTAGGAAATCCCGGCATCGGCCTCGAAATCGTCGAGCATTTGCAGGATCTCGCGCGAGTTGCGCGACAGTATGGTGAAGCGCACGCCCGGATGACGCTTGGCGAAGGTGGTGCAAAGCCGCCCGGCCCAGGTCTGCGCGGTGGGGATCACCGCCAGCCGCACCTCGCCAGTCAAGCCGTGCCGACTGTTCCGCATCTCGTCCTGCAATTGCCGCGCATCCTCGACGATGCGCTTGGCCCAGGACAAGGCGGTCTGGCCTTCAGGTGTCAGCCCGCCAAACCGCGAGCCACGATGCACCAGCTGCACGCCCAGCTGCGCTTCCAGCTGCTTGATCCCGGCGGACAGCGTCGGTTGCGCGATATTCATCCGCTCGGCCGCACGCCCGAAATGCCCCTCTTTGGCCAGCGCGATGAACATTTCCAGCTTTTCCAGCATCGGCGGTCTTTCCTGCGGCGCTCACATAGAAGGCCGGGGCGCGCAACGCACGCCCCGGCCCGATTTCATCATTCACCCGGAACGGCTTGCAGTTCCGGTTCGTCGTGGTGGTGGTGTTCCTTGACGGGCTTCATCATCAGGTTGGCAAAGAACGCCACGACCAACAGCGCCGCCATGCAATACATGGTGGTGTTGTAGAGCGACGGGGTCGGGTCAATCGTGCCGGCGGGCGCGATTTCCATCAGCTTGGCGATAGTCACGGTCTTGGCCGCGGCCAGCTGATCCAATTGCGTCAACGGGGCGCCGAATTTCTCGGCAAAGGCCGCCGGATCGACCTTGGCGGCCAGATCCTGGATCGCGTTCGTCACCGACATCTGCCGCAGCGAGGTGATGGCCAGTGGCCCCAGCACGCCTGCGGTGGACCACGCCGTCAGCAGCCGCCCGTGGATACCGCCCACATGCATGGTTCCGAACATGTCCGCGAGGTATGCCGGGATCGTCGCGAACCCGCCGCCATACATCGAGAAGATGATCATCGTCGCGGCGTAGAAGCCGATCAGGTAGACGATCGACGGGTTGGTGGCCACGGCTGTGGCGAAATAGGGGATCGACAGATACAGGATCGTGCCCAAGACGAAGAAGCACATGTATGTCGCCTTGCGCCCGATGTAGTCCGAGGTCGACGCCCAGAAGAAACGCCCCACCATATTGAAGACCGAGATCATCAGCACGTAGGTCGAGGCGAACGCTGCCGTGACCACCAAAGGCATCACCGTGCCGAAGATTTCCGACATCATGGTTTTGGCCACGCCGATCACGCCGATACCGGCGGTCACATTGAAGCACAGCATGAGCCACATCTGCCAGAACTGCGGCGTCTTCAGCGACTGATCGATATGGACGTTGTTCTGAGACACCATGCCCGAGGCGACGGGCTTGGGCTGCCATCCGGCGGGCTTCCAGTCTTCGGCAGGCACGCGATACTGGAACGAGGCCAGGATCATGACGATGAAATAGACGATGCCCAGCGTCATGAAAGTCTGTGCCGCACCCGTATTGCCGGTGCCCACGACATAGACACCCGCCTGACCGCCGAAATCCGCTGCTTGCGCGGCACTGGCCACCACGACCTCGACCTTGCCCGCGGCGGTTTCGGCAAAGACACGACCGTTCTCGACCACGGTCGCGACAGCGTCTCGCGCGCCGAGGAAGTCGGGGGCCTTCTGGAACACGCCCAGCAGCCAGCCTTGCACCGGAGCCGCGATCATCGCGCCGCCGCCGAAGCCCATGATCGCCATGCCCGTCGCCATGCCCCGCCGGTCGGGGAACCAGCGGATCAGCGTCGACACCGGCGAGACATAGCCCAGCCCCAGCCCGCAACCGCCCAGCACGCCGTAACCCAGATAGATCAGCCAAAGCTGGTGCGCGGCGATGCCGAACGAGCCGATGATGAAACCGCCGCCCCAAAGGAACGCGGCCACCACGCCGACCATGCGCGGCCCGACGTCTTCCAGCCACTTGCCCGCGAAGGCCGCGGCGAGGCCCAGAAACACGATCGCGACCGAGAAGATCCAGACGACCGAGCTCAGCGACCAGTCTTCGGCTGCGGGCGCGACCACGCCCAACGCGCGGGTCAGCGCCGGGTTAAACACCGACCAGGCGTAGACGGAGCCGATGCACAGATGAATGGCGATGGATGCCGGCGGAACCCGCCAGCGGTTGAAACCGGGTTCGGCGACGATGTGGCTTTTGTGCAAAAAGCCCAGCGCCCCGCCAGAAGCGTTGCTCATTTAGTTTCCTCCCATGTTCTTGACGGAACGCCCCGGTCTCCTCCCCGAGCCGCTCCGGCGGCATGCAACGGCATGCGCGGACATAAGCAGGCAATTCAGCCCTTGCGTTGTCAAGAAAATTATTATTTGTTATCAGTTACTTATGAGGACACAATGTCCTGCCGCGCTCTCTCGCTTTCGAATAAGTTGGACATTTTGTCCCGACCCACGCGACGCGGGTCCGCGAAATCTGGTCATTGTGTCCGGATCAATCGGCAACAGCGGCGGGCAGGACGATTTCAAACCGGCTGCCACCTCCGGGCATCGAGCGCACGGAAATCCGTCCGCCGGCGCGACTCACGAGTTGCTGGCTGATCGACAGGCCCAGTCCCGTGCCCTGCGCCTGCTTGGTGGTGAAGAACGGGTCGAAGATGCGCGGCAGGACCGACGGGTCGATGCCGGTGCCGGTATCCTCTACGCTCAGAATGACCTCGCCGGCCTCCTCGGCCGTGGCCACGCGAAGTGTCCCGCCGCCGGGCATGGCTTGGACTGCGTTCAGAATCAGGTTGACGATGACCTGCTGCAATTCCGTCCGCGACATATGTACTTGCGACTTGCTCTCGGTCTCAACCACACTGGTGATGCCCGCCGCCTGAATCTGGTGCCGGGTCAAGACGAGGCAATCTCGGGCTACTTGCGAGAGGTCCACCAGCCTGTCTGCGCCGGAATACTCCTCGGGGCGCGCGAAATGCAGCAGCTTCGAGACGATGACACCGATGCGATAGACTTGGTCGTCGATCAGGCGGAACTCTTCTTCGGCCCGGCGGCCGTCCTCGCCAAGGTTGCTGCGCGCAAGGTCCAAATTGCCTTGGATCACCGCGACCGGATTGTTGATTTCATGCGCGACAGAAGCCGTGATCTCGCCCACGGCGGCCAGTTTCTCGGAGATGATCAGGCGTTCGGTAGTTCGCTCCAGCCGCTGGTTGGCCTCGTGCAACTCGCGGGTGCGCTCCTCCACGCGGTGCTCCAGCGTCTCACCCCATTGTCGCAACTCGCGGTCGCGTTGTTGGAGCCGGTCTAGCAGGCTATCGAAATGTCGCGCGACCTGTGCGATCTCGCCATCCGTTTCGACCGGAGCGTTGCGTGCCCCCAGATCGCCGCTTTCCACCCGGTCGATGGTGCGGGTCATTCCTTCGAGCGGGCGAAAGATACGCCGGGCCCATCGCAGGAAAACAGGAACCGACGCCAGTGCGATGAACAGGAACGCAAGGCTCAGCGTGATGACCGAATTGCGCTTGGCCGCGCTGAACGGCGCTTCGAGAAAGCCGACATAAAGCATCCCGACCGGTGTGCCGAAACTGTCGAGAATGGGTTCATAGGCCGAGATATACCAGTCATTGACGACAAAGGCGCGATCCAGCCAGATGTATCCTTCGCCCAGAACCCGTGCGCGAACCGCGGCAGAGACACGCGTTCCCAGCGCCCGCACATTCTCAAAGAGGCGGACATTAGTGGAAATACGCACGTCATCCAAAAACAGCGTCGCCGTGCCTTGGCTGCCCTCGGGCAGGCTTTCGGCGCGGTAGACGAGTGCGTTGATCGTGTCGATGAAACCGAGGTTTCGGTTCAGCAGGACGCCCCCCGCCAAGGCCACCCGCGTCCCGTCCGGAAGCGTCAGCGGGGCGGCTGAATGAATGACCATGCCGCGCGTCTCGACGGTGCGCTCCGTGGGCACCGCGCCGCGGGTGGGAACCAAGGGAATTTCCGCTTGCGCAGCCAGATCGGGGGATATCGCTGCCAAGGTATCTGCATCGAACACGTCGATCTTGCTTTGCCACTTCCCATCGAGCGCATCTTTTACGACGGGCCACGTCGTATCCCGCGTGATATGCAGGAAATCGAGCCCGAGCCGCGCACGCTCCTGCTCCAGGAAGGCGTCGGTCGTGCCGTTCTCGAGCGCGGTTTGCAGCGCCACAGACCGCGCGACGGCATCGATATGCTCACCAGAGGTCTCAACCAGCCGCCCGAGATATTGATCCGCGATGGTCAGGTCGCCGGTGACCTTATTGAGCAGGATCGCGTCCACCTTGCCCGACCAGCGCCAGATGGTGCCGCCCAGCAAGACCGGCAAGAGCACAAGCATCGGCAGCAGCGCGATCACCAGCAAGCGCACGCGGACGGATCGCAAGGCTTTGGGCGCGCGCAGCATTACCTACAGGCCCCAGGCCGCGCATTTTCGGTCAATCGTCTTGCGCGAGACACCCAAACGCCGCGCGGCCTCGGCCCTGTTACCGCCAAGCGCCTCGAGGGCGCGAAGAATTTCGCGCTTTTCCATGTCCTCCAGTGGCGCAATTTCGCCCGGCGCAATGGCGTCCCCGAGCGTTTCCAGCGGGAACCGCCCAAAGATAAGCGCGCGCTCGACGAAATTGTGCAGCTCACGAATATTTCCAGGCCAGTCGTGGCGCAGCATGGCCGACCTGACTGCGGAGGTCATCTCGACCATCGGTAGGTTGAGCGCTGCCGCGATTTCGGTCTGGAACAGCTCGGCGAGGTCCAGAACATCGGTGCCGCGATCCTTGAGAGGGGGCATGGCCACCTCGATGACGTTGATGCGAAACAGCAGGTCCTCGCGGAAATGACCCTCTTGAACAGCCTTTTGCAGCGACTTGCTGGACGCGATGACAAAGCGCAGGTCCAGTTGCACGTCGCGGCCGGTGCCGATGGGTCGGATCACGCCGTCTTCGAGCACGCGCAGAAGCGCCATCTGCGCGTTTGCGCTCAACTCGCTGACATCGTCGAGGAAAACGGTCCCTCCCGAGGCCTGAGCAAGCAATCCTTCGCGTCCGGCCTGTGCGCCGTTAAAGGCTCCGGCGCCGTGACCGAACAATTCGTATTCGATCATGTCCGCCGGGATGGCGCCGCACTGGATCGCGACGAATGGGGACGCGCCGCGCCCGGACCGGCCATGCAGATGGCGCGCGGCGACTTCTTTGCCCGACCCGGACGAGCCGGTGATGAGCACCGGCGTCGACAAGGGTGCCACGCGCTCCAACAGCGCCCGGACCTCAGCAATTACAGGCGAGGCCCCGATCAGTTCCTTGCGGCGATTGCCGCTGGCGGCCGTCTCCAGTTCCCGCCGCAAAAGTGCATTTTCGCGTCTCAACTTCGCCAGTTCCAGACACTTGCGCAGCGCGTTCAGGATCTGGTTCGAGCGGAAAGGTTTGATCAGGAAGTCAGAGGCACCCGCACGCATGGCTTCGATCGCCGTCTGCAAATCGGCATAGGCCGTTATCAGGATCGTATCGGTAAAGCCGCCCTTGGAGCGCTGCGCCTGAAGCCAGTCGAGACCTTTCTGCCCCGGCATGATATTGTCGAGAACCATTATGTCATATTGGCGCGCCGCGAGCATCGCTTCGGCGGCGCGGGTGTCTTCTGCGCTGTCCACATGGCGTGCGAGGGGATTCAGAGTGTTGACGAGGAAATGTCGCATCCCCGGCTCGTCATCGACGATGAGAATACGCGCCGCCCTGAGCGGATCGCTCCCGTCCTCGGGCGCTTGCAGCATGCATTCCTCCCAATTGCTGCGGCCAGAAGACTATGCAATTTCCTGCAAGTTTTCCCGCACACTATATCTCATGCGCCAAACGGTCAGAAATTCAAGGCTGGCATTCCTTTTTTCGGAAGCGCATTTATCGGCAAGATTTACCTTTCGCGGCGAATGTCGGCACACTACGGATATTTCATGACACGTATTCTCCTTCTTGCTGCGGCTTTGTCCGGCCTGCTGGCCGGACCGGCTGCGGCCGAAAAGCAAATCTACAATGTGACGCTGGGCCGCCGCCCCTTGGGCTCGCTGCAATTCGAAGGACAAGGCAGCAATGCGACGCTGCGGCTATCGCTCGACAACACGCCGTTCGGCTTGGACGACGGAACCTTCGAGGCGGTGACGCAGGCCAAAGGTAATGAGGTCGATTACCTTGGGACGAGTCGGGGCAGCGAAACACGCGATATCGCGATCGTCCGTAAAGCGGACACCGTGACGGCCGTGACGATTACCCCACACTCTGAAATGACCGAGATGACGGACGCCAGAAAAGTCCCCCCCGGTGTGATCTCCCCGACCGAATTCTTCGCAAAGCTGGCAAACAGTAAAACCTGTCCTTCGCCGATGGCCATGTATGATGGCCGACGCGTGATTCAGATGGCCACGACGGCGAAGAAGCAAAACGATGACACGGTGATCTGCGACATGTCCTACAAAGTTGCGATGGGGCCTGGGTATGTCTTTCCGTTTTACTTCAAGTCGTTCGATGTGCAGCTTGCTTATACCGCCCGCAAGCTCGCCACATTCGCCATGAGTGCCGGTGGGTTCACGGTGCGCCTGATCCGGCAGTAGCCACAAGCCGCAGAAAGTTCAGCCCATAGAAACCTAGAAGTCTTCGGCGCATGGCAGCTGTGGGCGCTATGAACGGCGGCCCAAATAATCAGATCGCTATAGCCTCGGAAATCGCGAGGTCTTCTTCGAGTTCGAAACCAGACTATCGAGTGCCGTCCATCTTCGTGCGACCGAGCAGTCGAACTGCGCGCTGATTTCCTGTCTTACGGTGGAACCGGGCAACTTTGGTCCGGCGGAAAGAATGCGTGCCGAATGAAGCAGGCGGCTATCTGACAATCTCGCTTTCGACGTGCCGCGCAAGGGAAGCGAACTCCTCAGAAGATTCGCTGCCCGACCCGCATGACGTGTCGGATATCTGGTAGTTTGGGGAAAGGAGCCCCGGCGGGGTCCCAGGCCAATTTCGACCGAAATGCCAGCAGACCCAACGCAAGATAAGGCAAAAGCTTCGCTAAATATCAGGTATTTAAGTGGTGCCCGGAGGCGGATTCGAACCACCGACACGCGGATTTTCAATCCGCTGCTCTACCAACTGAGCTATCCGGGCACTTCGACCTTTCGGTCTTGGTGGAGCGGTTACTAGACGAGGGCGCGGGGGGTGTCCAGAGGGATTTCGCAGAAATTTCCGCGATCTTGCGAAAGGTTTTCAGTGCGGCTTGCCGGGGGGCAAATCATCGCCCGCGAGGCCGGTCGGCGCGCGCTCTTCTTCCTCGGCGATATCGCCGGGAATGACGTAGGAGCCGTTCAGCCAGCGCGCCAGATCGACGTCGGCACAGCGCTTTGAACAGAAGGGGCGGTATTTCGGGTCGGCCTCCTTGCCGCAGATTGGGCAGCTCATATCGCCTCCGTCGTCTGGCCCCGCAAGAGACGTGCGAGCGGCACGCGGTCGCGCTTGCGTTGCATCTCGAAATTGCCCAGCGGCGTCCAGCCTGCGAGCGAGGTCTCTGGCTCGCCTTTTACGGCGCGGCGCAGCTGCTGCTCCAGCGCCTGACGGTCGCGCTTGGGCATCGGGGCGAAGTCGATCACGACCTGCCCCCCAAGGCCACGCAAGCGCAGTTGACGCGGCAACTCTCGGGCCGCGGCGATATTCGCCTTCAGCGCCGCGGCGGGCGTCGTGTCGTTGCCGGTATTGACGTCGACCGCGATCAAGGCACGGGTCGGCTCGATCATCAGATGCGCCCCGCCCGGCAGGTCGACCCGCGGCTGCAGAAGCGCTTCGATCGCGTCGGTGACGCCGTGATCGTCGAACCCGCCTTCGATCACCTCGTCGGGCACCGGTTCTGCCCAGTCGCGCCAGGCTTCTTCATGCGGATCGGGCGCGTCGACGAGCAGCTCCGGCCCGCCTTCAGTATCGTTAGTCACGGCCTCGGCCAGCTCGCGCATCGCGGCGACATCTTCTGCCACCTCATCGAGCGCCACATGGGCCGCGGCAGAGCGCAGGATCACGCCCATATCCGAGCCTTCCATCACCGCCTCGGCTGCTGCCTGCAGATCGGCGCGCAGATTCTCTTCATGGATCCGCCGGGAGACGTTGATGCCGGGCGCGCCGGGGGTGACGATGGCGTAGCGCGACTTGAACAGCACCCGCAGCGTCACAGGCAGCGCCTTGCCGGGCTCGGTGCCGCCGGAGACCATGCAGATCACGGTTTGGCCGGGGGCGAGCCCCTTCACCTCTTTCAGAAAGCCGCGCGCGCCTTCGGGCAGATCGACGAAGACGCCGCCCTGCCCTTTCATCTGGCGGCCGATCGTGCCGCGCAGGATCGCGCCGGGCGCGAAGCTGATCTCCTCCGAGGTGTCGATAATCAGGTCTTCCAGCTGCCCGTCGACCATCAGCGCCGCCGCTTCGCGACCGGCGATTTCGTCCAGCAGAACCACACGCCCCTGCATTACACTTCCCCTCGAATGCCCGCGCTTGCGAGCAGCGTTGCGGTTTCTGCGAGCGGCAGGCCTACGACAGCGGTGAACGAGCCCTGGATCCACGGCACGAACGCGCCGCCGCGCCCCTGGATGGCGTAGCCACCCGCCTTGCCGTGCCATTCGCCCGAGGCGAGATAGCCGTTCACGTCCTCGTCGCTAAGCGGTTTGAACTTCACCACCGTATCGACGAGCCGCTCGCGCAGGCCCTGCGCCGTGCGGATCGCCACGGCGGTAAACACATGGTGCCGACGCCCGGAGAGCAGCCAGAGGAACTCCGCCGCCTCCTTCTCGTCTTCGGGTTTGCCCAAGATGCGGCGCCCGCAGGTCACCGTGGTATCGGCGCTCAACAGCACCTCGTCGTCTGCCACATCAAGCGCCATCGCTTTCTCGCGGGCCATGCGAGCGACATAGTCGCGCGCGGCCTCGCCTTTGAACGGCGTTTCGTCGATATCGGCGGGGCGCACGTCAAAAGGCTCCAGCCCGAGCTGGGCCAGAAGCTCTCGCCGCCGCGGGCTCGCCGAGCCGAGGATCAGCTTCACTTGAAGCGGTAGTTGATACGACCCTTCGTGAGGTCGTAGGTGTTCATTTCCACCTGAACCTTGTCGCCTGCCAGAACGCGGATGCGGTTCTTACGCATCTTGCCTGCCATATGCGCGATGATCTCATGGCCGTTTTCCAGCTCGACCCGAAACGTCGCGTTAGGCAGGAGTTCCTTCACGACACCGGGAAATTCGAGCATTTCTTCCTTGGCCATGGTCACTCCGTAAATGGTTACCCGCGCCATCTGCGGGCGAGCGTTTAAATGCGCCCGTAAGCCGCGAAATTCAAGGGGAATGTCAAGGCTGGGCGGGGTTTTCCGAGGCGATCCGGATTATTTGGGCCGCCTCAGACTGCTCGGACCAATGTTTGTAGGGCAAAACAGCTCCTGCAGTCCGGCTTTGTGCGACGCGATCCAAGTCCACCGTCGCGAAGGTCCATCCGGGTGAGTCGGGGGCCCCTTCGGCCACGATCCCGCTTTCGGGCCAGAGCCCATCGGGCGGCGCGAAGATCGCAGCCGTGCCGCGGTTCTCGTCCACCGCCGGGCACCAAAGCGCATCGCCCACCGTCGGCGCCTGAACGGTCACGCATTGGTTTTCCAGCGCCCGCGCCATCGCGCCGATCCGCACCCGGTTATAGCCCGCGAGCGTGTCGGTGCAGGAGGGCACGAGGATGATCTCTGCCCCCGCCTCGGCCAGCGCGCGCGCCAGCAGGGGGAATTCGCTGTCGTAGCAGATGGTGACCCCGATCTTGCCGAGGGCGGTGTCGAAAAGCACCAGCCCCTCGCCCGCATCGACATGCCAGATCTCGCGCTCGAACCGCGTCATGATCGCCTTGTCCTGATGCCCGATCAGCCCGCCGGGGCCGAACAGGCTCGCCCGGTTCACGCGTTTGGTGCCGTCGATGACGGGTCCGGAGGGGGCGAGGATATGCACGCCATGTTTTGCCGCGAGATTTGCGAACAGCGTCTCCATATCCGCGCGTAATCCGGCGACATGCGCCAGCGCGGCTTCCAGGTCAGCCGCGGCCTCTGCACCGCCGAGGCTCGCCAACTCCATCGCGCCGTATTCGGGAAAAACCAGAAGCAGCGCGCCCTGCCCCGCGGCCTCGGTCACCCAAGTCGTAACCTTCGCCGCGTAGCCCGCCCAATCGTCGAACCAGTCGAGCGGATAGGCCGCCGCGGCTATCGTCACCTCGCGGCTCACAGCGGGTGCCCCCAGAATTGCAGCGCCTTCTCGGTCTGCTGATCCTCACTCAAATCGGTCCATTTGAACCGCGCGATTACGCCCTCCATCGGCGCATAGCCCCGCTTGCGCCAAAACCCGTCGAGCGGGCGGTAATCGGCGGGCTTGAGCGGATGATCGTCGGGCCGGATCACCGAGCAGAAGACCGAATGACCGCGCCCCAGCTCGCGCGCATGGGCCTCGCGGTGGTCGAAGAAGGCGTGACCGAGCCCCTGCCCGCGATAGTCGGGCAGCAGCACCGACTCGGCGCAGTAGAACACGTCTTCCAGCTGCAACCCGGTGCCTGCGAGAGGTGCCGCGAAATCATCGGCGTGATCTTCCAGCGGCGTGCCCGTGGCCGCTCCAACCAATGTCGTCCCGTCGAACGCGCCGACGACCACCGCCGCATCGCTCTCGCGGTAGCTCTGGATATAACGCCGCTCATACTCCAGCGAGCCGTCATAGATGTAGGGCCAGTCCCGGAAGACCGCGATCCGCAGCCGCGCGACGTCTTCGAGCGCCGCATCCAGCGCCTCACCGGTCAACCGCCGCACCTCCATCACGAAACCTGCGCGATCCAGTCGGCGAGGTTGTAATAGGTGACCACGCGCGTGATCTTGCCCTCGTCGAGCGTGAAGAACGCCCCCGCCGGCAGGACATAGCTTTGCCCATGCGCCTCGGGCAGCCCGTCATCGGTCTCCAGATAGACGCCGTTCACGATGAACTCCGCCGCACCGCGGGTGCCGGCATCGTTCGCCATGATCACCATGTCGGTCAGTTGCTCGCGATAGCAGCGGCTCATATGCGCGTTGAATTCGCGGAACGCCTCGATCCCGTGGCGGATTTTCCCCTCGTTCACATGATGCGCAAAGGGCTCGCCCAGCAGCCGCTCCATCGCCTTTGTATCGCCTTCGTTGAAGGCATCGTAGTAACGCGTGATCGTGTCGAGAGCGCGGGCGCGAGGCATGGTCTTACTCCTGAGGGGGGCCGAAACGGTCGATGAGATGACGACGGATCTGGTCGCGGGTATCGCGATAGGCGGCGAGTTTGGCCTCGCGCGTCTCACCAATCCCGGTCGGGTCGAGAATCGGCCAATATTCCACGTCGAGATGGAAAAACCGCGTCAGTTCCAACGCCTGACGCTGCGAGGCGGGCGAAAGTGCGATCACCAGATCGAAGGCCGACAGATCGTCGCCCCATTCCTGCAACTCGGTGAAAGAGCGCGCGCGGTGTCGCTCCAGATTGACGCCGATCTCCGCCATCACCGCGATGGTGAACCCGTCGATCTCCAGATCGGCCTTCACGCCCACTGACTGAACGTAACATTCGGTGCCGTAGAATTTCTTCATCATCCCCTCGGCCATCGGGGAGCGCGTGGAGTTATGATCGCACGCAAAAAGAACGGAGTTGGGGATCTCGCCCATTCCGATTACCTCGGGGCGAGAACGGCAACGAGGGTGAAGAGGCGCCGCGCCGTGTCGATGTCGATCTCGGCCTTGCCTTCAAGGCGTTCCTGCAGGATGCGCGCGCCTTCGTTGTGTATGCCGCGCCGCGCCATGTCGATAGCTTCGATCTGGCTGGGCGGCAGTTTCTTGACCGCCTCGAAATAGCTCTCGCAGATCTGGAAATAGTCCTTCACCGCCTGCCGGAACGGGCCGAAGGACAGATGGAACTCTGCCACTTTCGCGCCGCTCTCGGTTTCGGTGTCGAAGACCAGCCGCCGGTCGCGCACAGCCAGCGTCAACGTGAACGGCCCTTCCGGCGCGGGTTGGCCGTCACGACCCGGGATGTCGAAGCTGTTATCCTCGAGCAGGTCGTAGATCGCGACCTTGCGCTCCTGCTCGATCTCGGGCGAGGGCGCGGGAAGGCCGCTCGTGTCCAGCTGGATATGCGAAATCCGGGCCATCACCCCTCCCCTTCGTCATTGAGCGCATCGAGCCGCGCACGCACCGACAGCCCATGCGCCTCGAGGCTTTCCGATTTCGCCAGAATCTCCGCCGAAGGGCCGATCGCCTTCAGCGCGCCGGGCGTCATCTTCGCCATGGTCGTGCGCTTGATGAAATCCATCACCGAGAGGCCTGAGGAAAACCGCGCCGAGCGCGCCGTGGGCAGAACGTGGTTCGGCCCGCCAATATAGTCGCCGATCGCTTCGGGTGTGTAGGCACCAAGGAAAATGGCACCCGCGTGTGTGATCGCTTCCGCCAGCCAATCGGGATCGGCGACGCAAAGTTCCAGATGCTCGGGGGCTACCCGGTTCGACAGCTCGGCTGCCTCCATCAGATCCCGCGCGACGATCACCGCCCCGAAATCGCGCCAGCTGGCGCCCGCGATGGCGCGGCGCTCCAGCGTCTCGAGCCGTTTTTCGACCGCCGCCGCAACCGCCTCGCCGAAGGCCTCGTCGGTGGTGATCAGGATCGCCTGCGCGCTCTCGTCATGCTCGGCCTGGCTCATCAGGTCGAGCGCGATCCAGTCCGGATCGCCCGTGCCGTCCGCGATCACGAGGATTTCGGACGGCCCCGCGATCATGTCGATGCCCACGCGCCCGAACACGCGGCGCTTTGCCGCCGCGACGAAAGCGTTGCCCGGCCCGGTGATCTTGTCGACCGCCGTGATCGTCTCGGTCCCGTAGGCCAGCGCTGCAATCGCCTGCGCGCCGCCCATCCGGTAAACCGTATCGACTCCCGCGAGTTGCGCCGCCAGCAGCACCAACGGATTCACCGCCCCGCCCGGCGTCGGGCAGGCGACCACAAGCCGCTCGACGCCCGCGACCTTCGCCGGGATCGCGTTCATCAGCACCGAAGAGGGATAGCTCGCCAATCCGCCGGGTACATAGAGCCCCGCCGCCGAAACCGGTCCCCAGCGCCAGCCAAGCTCCGCCCCGCTCGCATCGATCCAGCGCGCGTCATGCGGCATCTGACGCTCGTGATAGGCGCGGATGCGCTCGGCCGCCAGTTCCAGCGCCGCGCGCTCCTCGGCAGGCACTTTCGCGACCTCGGCCTCGATTTCGTCGGGAGAGAAAGCCAGCGTCTCGGGCGCCAGCTCCAGCCGGTCGAATTTCGTGGTCAGCTCGATCAGCGCCGCATCGCCCCGCTTGCGGATATCTGCGATGATCTCGGCCACGACAGCATCCACATCGGGACTGTCCTCGCGCTTCATCCCCAGAAGTTCGACAAACCGGGCTTCAAACCCATCTTCGCGCGTGTCCAGAAAATGCGGCATCGACAGTCTCCTTTTCCGCTTTTCGGATTAGAGACTCCCGCCCTGCCCCGCAAGCACGACGCTGCCCGCAAAGGCAATTCCAATTCGACTTGGCGAAAATATCTCCGCCGGAGGCAACCCCGGCGGCAAAACTCGGCTCACTCGGGATGATGCGGCACCTTGCCGGAGGGTGCGCGATAAGGCCGCTCCACATCACGCAGATCGACATCGAGACATTCGACATCCGCCGCCAGCGCACCATCGCCCGCCAGCGTCAGGGTCACACGCCCCGCCCCGTCTTCCGCCTCCTCGAAGGTGACGTCGAGGATCGAGAGCACCACGTCGCGATCCGACCGATCGATGCCCATGCTCGCGACATGGGTGACGTCCGAGATCACCAGCAGAGAGCGCACGCGCTCGTAGGGCCGCTTCTCGGCCTCCGCCTGCGCCTTGTCTTCCCAGCGGAAGCGATTGATCAGCAGCGCGAGACGACGGGATTTCGCCTCCCACGCGATCTCGGTGATCGGCAGCACGGCGTCCTGCACCAGCGCCGCAATCACGGGCAGGTCGTCCTTGGTCTCGGCGCGCAGCGCGATCGCGCCTTCGCCACCCTCTTCGAATTTCGCGTCACGGGTCATTCGGTCACCTCTGCATTCGATATGGGGGAGATGGCGGGGATTGCCAGCCGATCAATTCGCTTTCACGCGCTCGATATGGGCGCCGACGCCCGCCAGCTTCTCCTCGACGCGCTCATAGCCGCGATCGAGGTGATAGACACGACTGACGACGGTCTCGCCCTCGGCGGCCAGCCCCGCGAGGATCAGCGACACGGAGGCCCGCAGATCGGTCGCCATCACCGGCGCGCCCTTGAGCTTGTCGACGCCATGGACCGTCGCATGGCCGCCATGGACCTCTATATTCGCGCCCATCCGCATAAGCTCGGGCGCGTGCATGAAGCGATTCTCGAAAATCTTCTCTTCCAGAACGCTGGTGCCCTCGGCGGTGCAAAGAAGCGCCATCATCTGCGCCTGAAGATCCGTCGGGAAGCCGGGGAAAGGCTCGGTAGTCACGTCGACGGCACGAATGCGGCCGTTCTTGCGCGCGACCTTGAGGCCGGTATGGGTCTGCTCGACCGAGATACCCGCCGCATCGAGCTTCTCGCAGAAGCTCTCCAGCAGATCGATTCGCCCCCCCAGACATTCCACCTCGCCGCCGCAGATCGCGGGCGCGAGCATGTATGTGCCCAGTTCGATCCGGTCGGCGACCACCGGGTGCGTCGCGCCGTGCAGCCGATCCACGCCCTCGATCACGATCTCCGAGGTACCGTCACCCTCGATCTGCGCCCCCATTGCCCGCAGGCATTTCGCGAGATCGACGATCTCCGGCTCGCGCGCGGCGTTCTTCAGCACCGATGTGCCCTTGGCGAGCGAGGCCGCCATCAGGAAGTTCTCGGTAGCGCCGACCGAGGCGAAGCGCATCTCATGCGTCGCGCCTTTCAGTCCACCCTTCGCTTCGGCATGCAGATAGCCGTCCTTCAGCTCGATCTCCGCGCCGAGCGCCGCGAGCGCATCGACATGGATATCCATCGGGCGCGCGCCAATCGCGCAACCGCCGGGCAGCGAGACGACCGCATGGCCCAGACGTGCCAGCAGCGGCCCCAGCACCAAATTCGACGCGCGCATCTTGCGCACGATTTCATAATCCGCGACCGGGTTGATCTCGCCATGGCACGAGGTTGCGAGCACCTTTCCCTCCTGCAGCGCGGTCACTTCCGCGCCGAGAGAGGCCAGCAATTCGGTCATCGTGCGGATGTCCGACAGGCGCGGCGCATTGGTCAGGGTCAGCGGCTCATCGCTCAGAAGCGTGGCCGGCATCAGCGCGAGACAGGCGTTCTTCGCCCCCGCGATCGGGATTTGGCCGGAAAGAGGCCCGTTGCCGCGTACGACGATGCTGTCCATTTCAACTGCCCTCGGATTCGTTGTTATTCGGCGGCTTGGATTCGGATTTGCGCGCGCGCGCCTGCGCCTTGCGCCGCTGCAGATTCGCCCGGAGCGCCTGCGCCCGACGCTCTTCGCGGCTCAACCCCGCCTCGCGGGACGTGCCCGATCCGTCTTTCTTACCGCCTGTCATGGCGCCCCGTTTAACCCGCCTGCGAAATCCTGTCGAGAGAGAGCAAGATTTGCCCTTGCACCCCCGCGCGATTGCGTCTAAATCCCCGCCACGGTCGAAGCGACGGACCGAAACCGGCGCTGCTGTAGCTCAGCGGTAGAGCACTCCCTTGGTAAGGGAGAGGTCGAGAGTTCAAGTCTCTCCAGCAGCACCACTTCCCCTTCGAAAATCGAATTCCGTTAGCGTTCCGAGCGCTGCACCAAGATCCTGACCCACATTAGGGCGAGGGTTTTCGAGAGGGTCCTCTTGTCTTCCACCACCTGATCGAAGGCGCCGCGTCTCAGCGCCTGTCGGTATGTCACATCACATTTTCACGCACGTTCGCCTCACGCAAAGGGGAACGGGCGCGACTTCAATATCGGGGTCGAGGACGTATCTTTACTATAGGCCACGGGTCACTTGAGCGACCGTCAGATCGAATTCACCGGGCCGGAAACGAAAGGTACGTCAGGAGGTCCAAAATGACGCGTTGGAAGTTACCAAATGCTCTTTCAGCCAGTATTCTCGCGGTGCTGCTAAGTTCGACCGCGGCATCGGCAGGTTTTTTCTCGAGCTTCTCGCAGCCTCAGGCGCTGCCTGACGGAGCGCAGTATCAGGATGGCACATGGACTGGCTCGCCCGTCCGTCAATACTATGGCTATGTGCAGGCCCAAGCCCATGTGAAAAACGGAAAAATTTCCTCCATCGACATCCTGAGGGCACCGACGGATCGCAGGACCAGCCGATATATCAACAGCAAGGCCCTGCCGATGCTCGAACGCGAGATCGTCATGGCGCAGAATACCAACGTCTCCTACATCTCCGGCGCTACGCTCACGAGCCAGGCTTTTCTGAACTCGGTCCATGATGCGCTGCGGAAATCCCTGAAATAGCCCGGCCATGACAGTCGAGACGCGGCTCATCATGGGAATGCCGATCACGCTCGACATCCCGAATTCAGAGCACACAGGCATTCACGAGCGCGTGTTCGATTTCTTCACCGACGTCGATATACGCTTCAGTCCGTTCCGGCCGGACAGCGAAGTGTCGCGCTTCAATGCGGGCGAGGTCGGGGAGTCCGCACTCAGTTCCCAAATGCGCGACGTGCTGGAAATTGCGCATCGCATGCGAGAGTTCACGGACGGGTATTTCGACATAAGGCGCAACGACGGGACCATCGATCCCTCGGGTGTCGTGAAAGGGTGGGCGATCCTCGGCGCGGCCCAATTGATCGAGCGAGAGGGGTTCGCGGATTTCTGCATCGACGCCGGTGGCGATATACAAGTCGGCGGACGCGATGCGTCGCGACAGGAATGGTCGATCGGTATCCGCAATCCTTTCGCGCCGCAGGAGATCGTCAAAGCCGTCAAGCCGAGGGGACAAGGCGTTGCGACCTCGGGAAACTACATCCGTGGCGATCACATCTATGACCCGCATGATCGCGCCCGCCGCATCGAAGGCCCCGTCAGCATTACCGTAATCGGAAGTGACGTCCTCGTCGCGGACCTGCATGCCACGGCGGCCTTCGCGATGGGTGACGCGGGCATTTACTACATCGAAGACCTCGAGGGCGTCGAAGCCTACCAGATCCACCGCGATGGCACGGCCGTGCAAACGACCGGTTTCAAGGAGTTTGTCTTCTCATGATGAGGCTGATCAGACGTGCGTTGAATGGCGTCACCATGTATCGGTTGATGGTCTATTATCTCGGGCTCCTGTTCGTCGGCGGACTTGCCGCGGGGATGACTGGAGCGACATTCCTCGACCCTGCCGGTCTGCTTTTGTCGCTCGTGCTTGCGGTCGCGAGCGCATGGGTCACGAACCGGCTTTTCAGCATTGTGCTCAAGCTGCCGACGAATTCGGAATCCGTGCATATTACGGCCCTGATCCTCGCGCTCATCATGCCGCCAGCGGATATGGCCGACCCGACGACGCTCGCCGCGATCGTGCTCGCGTCGGTCGCAGCCATCGCCTCGAAATTCATCCTGACGATCGGGCACAAACACATCTTCAACCCGGTGGCGCTCGGTGCCGTCGTCGCGGGGATCGGGCTCAACACCCCGGCCTTGTGGTGGGTCGGCGGCACGCCGCAACTGTTGCCTCTGGTGATCCTCGGCGGGCTGCTCGTCGGCTACAAGATAGAGCGTCTCGGCATGATCGCGGTCTACATCCTGTCGAACCTCGCGGCGGTCATCGCGACGACGCCCCCCGGCATGATGGGCATGGCGCTGCAACAAACGCTCCTCTACTCGCCGCTGTTCTTCGCCGGCTTCGCGATGCTCACCGAGCCCCTGACAGCCGCCCATGGCCGTTGGTCGCGGCATGTCTATGCAGCCATCGTCGGTGTGTTGTCCTGCTCGAACATCCATATCGGGACGCTATATTTCTCTCCTGAAATGGCCTTCCTCGTGGCCAATATCTACGCCTGGGCCGCGAGTCCGAAGGGACGCTTCAAGATGAAGCTGATCGGTGTCGAGGAGATCGCAGCGAACTGCTACGAGTTCGTCTTTCAGTCGGACCGCGCCCTGAAATTCCGCGCGGGACAGTATCTCGACTGGACGCTGGGACTGCCGAAATCCGACACGCGCGGCAATCGCCGAACCTTCACCATCGCTTCCGCCCCCGGAGCGTCTTCGGTGCGGGTCGGCGTCAAGTTCACCCCCGACGGCAGCGAGTTCAAGCGTGGGCTCCTGGAGATGCAGGAAGGCGACCCGATCTATGGCTCCCAGATCGCCGGCACCTTCGTCCTGCCCCGACAACGTGAGAAGAAGCTCCTCTTCATCGCGGGAGGGATCGGAATCACCCCGTTCCGGAGCATGATCGCCGATCTCCTCGAACGCGGCGAGAAACGCGATATCGTGCTGGTCTACGCGAACAGGTCGGCTGACGAGGTCGCATATCGAGAGCTTCTGACGCGCGCGCGAAGCGAACTCGGAATGAAAGTTGTCTACGCGGTTTCCGGGGCCCCCGGCGACGCCTCGACCCTCCCCGGCACGGTGGTCGAGGGCCGAATGGACGAGACGAAACTACGCGAATGCGTTCCCGATCTGGACGAACGGCGTGTCTACGTGTCCGGAGCGAGCGCGATGGTCGCCGGCTTCCGAAAGACTCTTCGAAATTGCGGCGTCCGTCGCAGGCGGATTCACACGGATGCCTTTTCCGGGCTTTGATCTCCGCGGAGTCGTCCGCGTGCGAAATCTCTCCATTACCTGTGGTTTTGCGCCCGACTGCGAAACCGTCGTTTCGCTGAGCAAACGCCACGGTTGCGCTGTTCGCCGGGCCAAATTTCAGGCCCCGCCTAATCTGTCGGGATTTTCTCAGGTTTTACCGGGATAACGACGCCTTTCCGTTCGAGCCGTAGGGTTAACGAACCGTTACCGCGAGTGTCTCGGAAACCACACCTCGCCTTCCACCGAGAGAGGCTTGAGCGAGAGCCGTACACTCGACCGCTCAAGCAACCTTGGCATGATCGGGCGCAACCTGTGGTTTACTTCAGATTGCCGAAATCCGCCAGAATCCTGCACCTGACCTGTGAGAGCCAAGGTCTGGCTCGTTTTGGGAAAATAGGGGAATTAATGACTTATAAATTTTCGATTGCCGCGACCGCTGTGTGTTTTGCACTCGCAGGCTGCATGGGTAGCGGTAGCGACACATCCCTCTCCACCGATACGCCGACTAACAATGTACCCGGAGATACGTCCGGCGGGTCGTCGAGCGGCGGGAGCACCACAGGCTCGACCTTCGAGACTGCCACCTCCGGAACGATGGATGTTGCGACGGTGAACTCGGCGCTCGGCGCAATCTCCACCCTGTCGGCTGGCGCTCTTCCTGTCGCACAAGACCCCCAGGGGACTGCGCGCATGGATGGTGCCTTGAAATTCGAACTCCCAGGGGATGGAGGCACGCCTCGTATCGTCGCAGGGAAGTTGTCGATGGATGTCGACTTCGACAACAAAAAGGTGACCGGCGATGCCGGTAGCTTTGCCTTCTACAACCAAGCCGCTGACGGTTCCGCCTCGGACCGCCGCACCGAGAACCCGGGCACGCTTTCTGTCGACGGCACGCTCCAGAATGACGGGAGCCTCAGCGCGACAGCGAAGGGCGTGATTCAGGATGGCGTCGATATGGACACGAACCTCGACCTCGCTGGCAAAGTCTATGACGATGCTGGAACTTTGGTGACGAGCGGCTCGGTGACGGGCACTGTTTCTGCGGGAACTGAGAGCCTTGCCGTCAGTAACGGCGGCTATGTGGCGGTAGAACAATAAAAATTGTTGCCGGGAGCATCGCTCCCGGCACACCCATAGGTTTTACATGACGCTATCCGCCTCGCGCCGACTGCTCTCAGCAGCCATTTTTCTTTGCGCCACCCCTCTCTCCGCCGCACCCCAAGAACGCAGCCTCGCGGATTGGACGCAGATCGGCGCGCGCCTCAGCGCCAAGGGCGACACGCTCACCGCGATCACCATTCTCGGGACGATCGCAGCGAAGGCGCCCCACTACTCGCCGGCGCAAATCGCGCTCGAGCAAAGCCTCGACCAGATTGGCTCCCCGAAAGGCGCGGATCGGGTGTTGCGCTATGTGTCGGATCGCGCGCCGGATCGCGAGATGGCTTTCAACGCGGCCTTGCGACAACTCGATCAATCGCACCCTTGGCGGATCTCGGGGCAGATCTCGCTTCTGCCGACGAGCAATCTCGGTCATGTCTCCTCGCAGAAGGTTTTCGCAACCAAAGCGGGGCGCTTCCAGATCACGGATGGCGGCCGGGAAACGTCGGGGTTGGGGCTCGGCGCCAGCGCGAGCGTCGACTATTACATCCACCCTGCGCTCGATTGGCGGTTGCGCCTGCGCGGCGCGGTGTCGGGAAACTGGTACTCGCCCAAGGAACTGCGCTTCGTGAAACCGAGCTTTTCGGTGCGCTACGAGCGTCTCATCGCAGGAGCCTCTTGGGGCGCGACAATCGAGGCTGGGCACAGCTTCTATGCCGCTGCACATGGTCAAACGCGATCCGATGCGACCGATACGAGTCTCAACCTCGACCGCCATTGGCGGCTCGCACATGACGCCAACCTCACGGTCATCGGCTCCGTCACGCAAAGCCGCTTCGAGGCAAAACGCTATCTCAACGGGCCACGCTACGCACTCAGCCTTGGCTACGACAGAGCCATTTCACGCCGCTCCAGCCTCGAGCTCGCACTGCGGCTCGAGCGCGCAGATTTGCGTAGCGATTATCAAAGCTACACCCGCGCAGCTCTCACCGTAGGAGCGAGCCGCCGCATCACGAGAACGCTTAGCGCGGAACTCTCAGCGACAGCCGGGCTGCGCGACTTCGACGGGGACTTTCCGTTGTTCGGAAAGCCACGCGTGGATCGCGACATTTCCCTCACCGCCTCAGTCGGGCTGGAAAGCTTCAAAGTGATGGGCACGACACCTCAACTGAGCTGCACCGCGCGGCGCAACCGGTCGAACGTGTCGCTTTACAGCTATCTTTCGCTCGATTGCGGCGTACATTTCGTCACCCAGTTCTGAGGGCGTCTTCTTCGCAAAGCCCCAGTTCCACCACCCGCGCGACAACTGCATTGGTCGTACGAAGGCCGAATTTCTCGCGCAGATTCCGGAGATGCATGTCGACCGTCGAAACCGAAACGCCCAATGCGAAAGCCACCTGTTCCCGGCGTTCGCCACGCACGGCGCGGACAAGGATCTGACGCTCGCGGCGGGTGATATTCGGAATGTTTTCTTCCGCTGCGAACTCCTCCGTATTCAGAAAAAGGATACAGCGTGCGCGTCCGGGCGCGAGCGGGAGGAGATTTATTTGCCTCAGGTTCGGCAGGCGCTTGACGCGAGGCCGGAGCACGGTGGCTTGCGCCGCCCAACGGGCGGTGGCCGAGAGGACCGGCGCGCGCAAGAGGCGTCCGCCCGGGACCATTGACAGGCTCAGAGGTTCGCGCGCGGTGATGCCGAGGTCTCGTTTGAGGAAGGTTTGCATCGGCGCATTCGGTCCGGCGACTATCCCGGATGAAAAAATATCGCAGGCGGCCTCCAGCGCAGCGCACTGGCTAACCCCTGCGCCGTTTTGAAACGGATAGGTCATGAAATCTCTGAATGAATACAATCATCTATATATGAATCATTCGTATCCGATTTCTGACGCCGTTCACAATACGATTCACGACAACTCACGAAAAAAACGGCGCGGTCGAGGCCGACCAGTCGCTACTCGGAACTCCGGTCAGTCGCAGGGGGCGATGTGGATCGGGGCCTCGCGATCGGCACCTATGGTTTCGCATTTCTTCGAGCAGAGCGTCCAGCCCGAGATCGTGGCGCCGGAAGCCGCGAGGGTCAGCGCGGGCACATCCGGACCATCGGTCGTCCAGACCCACCAGCCATCCTCGAAATGACCACCCGGACCCGGCTCCATCCCGGCACCCGAGCCTTTCACCGCCGCGCCGACGAGGCGCAGCGTGTCATGGTCGGTCACCTGCCAATGTTCGCGCCAGCCCTCATGCTCGACCGAATGCATCCATTGGAGCGAGAACTGACCATCGCTCGCCAGCGCCACCATCGCGGCGCCGACCATCAGGCAGGAGGCGCTCATGCCATCGCCCGCTTGCGGCCCAGCCAGAGCGCCGCGCCGAACGCGGCGACGAGCGCGAAGCCGATCTCGTCGGTCAGCGGCAACGCCGCGATCAGGGTGAAGCCCGCGACCATGGCCAGCGCGCGCTCCCAGATCGCCAGCGGGCGGCCCAGCCAGCCGATCACCGCAACACCCCAGAGCGACAGCGCCAGCAGCGCCTTGATCACGATGTAGGCGACCGCCGGCCAATAGCCGATCGCGGCGGCGAGTGGCCCACCATCCTGCAGCATCAGCGCGGGCGTGTAGACCGCCATGAAGGGCACGACGAAACCTGCGGCGGCGACCTTGATCGCTTCGAAGCTGATCTTCAGACCGCTCTCCTTCGCAATGGGTGCCGCCGCGAAACAGGCGAGCGCCACGGGGGGCGTCAGGTCCGCGAGAATCCCGAAATAGAAGACAAACATGTGGCTGACGATCAGCGGCACGCCGAGGTCCAGAAGCGCCGGGCCAGCGATCGAGGAGGTGATGATGTAATTCGGGATCGTGGGAATCCCCATGCCCAGCACGATGCAAGTGATCATGGTCAGGATCAGCGACAGGAACAGGCTCGATTTGCCGACGCCGACGATGAACTGCCCGAAAGTGGTCGCGGCCCCCGTCAGGGTCATCACGCCGATGATCACGCCGACGAGCGCGCAGGCAATGCCGACGGGAAGCGCGGTCCGCGCGCCATCGGCAAGACTGTCACGACAGAGCGCCAAGGTTTCGCGCCCGCCCTTCGAGAAGACGTTGATCGCGATCAGCACCGCGATGGCCAGCAGCACCGCCCAGATGCCGAATTCGAAGAAAGCCGCCGCGACCAGCGCCAGCACGACCCAGAAGATCACACGCAGCACCTGATTGGGCAGGCCGAGCGCGACCGACCCGCCGAGAATCAGGAGGCCCGTGAGCGACAGGCCCACGGTACCCGCGAAAAGCGGCGTGTAGCCGGTGAACAGAAGGTAGACGAGCACGGCCAGAGGCAGCAGCAGATACCACCCCTCTTTCAGCGCCTTGCGCGGGCTCGGCAGTTCGGATTTCGCAAGGCCCCGCAGATCGCGCTTTCCGGCCTCCAGATGGACCATCCAGAACGCCCCCGCGAAATAGAGGATCGCCGGGATCAGCGCGGCCTTGACGACCTCGACGTAATCGACGCCCAGCGTCTCTGCCATGATGAAGGCCACAGCGCCCATCACCGGCGGCATGATCTGCCCGCCCATCGAAGACGTGGCCTCGACGCCGCCCGCGAAGGCGGAGCGGTAGCCGAAGCTCTTCATCAGGGGGATCGTGAACTGCCCGGTGGTCACGACATTGGCGACGCCCGAGCCCGAGATCGTGCCCATCAGCCCCGAAGACAGAACGGAGACCTTCGCGGCCCCGCCCATCCTGTGCCCGACCATACCGAGCGAGACATCGGTGAACAGCTTGATCATCCCGGCTTTCTCGAGGAAGGCGCCGAATAGGATGAACAGGAAGATATATGTCGCCGACACATAGGTCGGGATGCCGTAGATGCCTTCGGTGCCGAAACTCATCTGTTCGATCACCTGCTCGAAGGCGTAGCCGCGATGGTTCAACGGTGACGGCAGGTGTTGGCCGAACATGGCATAGAGGAAGAACGTGCCCGCGATGATCGGCAGCGCCGGACCCATCAGCATCCAGGCGGCGACGAAGACGGTGATCAGAAGCACGCAGCCGACCACGAGGTCGAGCGTGTTCGGATCACCCGCGCGCAGCAGAAGCGGCGTGTATTCGATCCATTGATAGGCGGCGACAGCGACTCCGGCTGCGGCCAGGATATAGGCGATGGAGCGTCCGACCGGACCGAAGCCTCGGGCGATGGCAAGCAGCGGAAAGCCGAGCGCGAGCAGGAAGCCCACATGGACGGCCCGCGCAATCTGGCTCGAGGGGTTGATGACATGGGCGGCGAAGGCGATCTGCCAGACAGAGAAAGCGACCGCGAGCCAGAACAGCGCCCGCCCCTCGCGCGATTGCGGAAAGCCGCCAGCCAGCGGATCGTGCACCGCCGCGTCGACCGCTGCTTCTTCTTTGTTGTCCATGCCTGTCTCCTCCCCCGGTTTGGGCGCATTGGCCCGAACGATCAGGGGCGACCCGAAAAGCGCGCCGCCCCTCACCTGAGCTCTAGCGGCTTATTTCAGCACGCCCTGCTCCTTGTAGTATTTCTCCGCACCCGGATGCAGCGGGATCGGAAGACCCTGCACCGCCGCCTCGAGCGAGATGCCGTTCGCGGCCGAATGCGCGGCCTTGAGCGTGTCGAGATGTTCGAAGAGTTGCTTCGTCATCTGGTAGGCCTCTTCATCCGAAACACCTTCGCGGGTGACGAGGATGTTGGTGATCGCCACCGTCGGCACATCCGCGTCCTGCCCCGGATAGGTACCTGCCGGGATCACGCCTGCCTTGTAGGGCGCGCCGAGCTTCTCTGCGATGTCGGCGGGGATCTCGACGAAGGTCACGTCCTGCGTGGTCGACAGATCCTTCAGCGCCGCGTTGCCCAGACCCGAGGACTGGAAGGTCGCGTCGAGCTGGCGGTTCTTCATAAGTTCGACCGATTCCGAGAACGGCAGGTATTCGACCTTGCCCAGATCGTCATAGCTCATGCCCGCCGCGTCGAAGATCTTGCGCGCATTCAGCTCGGTGCCCGATTTCGCCGCACCGACCGAAAGGCTCTTCCCCTTGAGATCGGTGATCGTGGTCGCGCCGGCATCCTTGAGTGCGGCGAGCTGGATGTAGTTCGGGTAGATCGCGGCGATCGCGCGCAGCTTGCCGAGCTTGGCCTTGAAGCCCGCATCCGCATTGCCTTCCCACGCATCCTTTACCGAGTCGCCCAGTGCGAAGGCCAGCTCCCCCCGGCCCTGTTGCAGCAGGTTCAGGTTCTCGACCGACGCCTTGGTCGATTGCACCTGAACGCGCACGTCCTTCATGTTCTCGCCATAGACTTCGGACAGAGCCACACCGAGCGGATAATAAACGCCCGAGGTGCCCCCGGTCAGGATGTTGATGAAGCTTTCGGCCTTGGCCACGGGTGCGCTCAAAGCAATCGCCCCGGCGACGAGCGCGCCGAGCTTGATGTGTTGGAACATCGTAATCCTCCCATATGTCATTGCCCGCAGTGAAAAGCGGGACCGACCCCAAAGTGACGGGTTTTGCGCGGGGATCAATTCAATTCACGTCGATGAAACCAGAAAGCGGAAAATTCTCCGCTTGACGTGAACGACGGCGCGCTCGATCGCAATCAGGGTTCCCGAGCGGAAGTTTCGAATTTCGCTATGCGCTTGACGCTACGAGCCCTATCTGCTCGGAAACAGATGATTTTCTTCTTCAAAGCCCCTATGCGCTCTTTGCCTCCCTTCCGATACTCCCCCGCCCGCTGGCCCGCAGCATTGCGTTGGGCCGTGCTGCTTGCGAGCTCCGCAGTTTTGGCTTTCGCGCTGAGCCTTGCGCATCTCTCGGCTGCGTTTCTGCTGGGTCCGATGGCGGCCGCGATCACGCTCGCCGCGAGCGGCGGGGCCGTGCGTTTACCGCCTCTGGGCTTCGTTGCCGCGCAAGGTGTCGTGGGGGTGATGATCGCCTCGAAGCTTCCCGCCTCGATCCTGCCCGAGATCGCCCGCGACTGGCCGATCTTCCTTGCCGGGACACTCTCGACCGTGCTGGGGGCGAGCGCGCTCGGCTGGGTGATGGCGCGTGCGGGCGGGTTACCGGGCACGACGGCGATATGGGGTTCCTCCCCCGGTGCCGCGACGGCGATGACGCTGATGTCGGACGATTACGGCGCCGATATGCGCCTTGTCGCCGTCATGCAATATACCCGCGTCGCCTGCTGCGCGATCGCCGCAACTGCCGTCGTCCAGCTCTTCGGCGTGGCACAGGGCGGCGAGGTTGGCACGGCAATGGCTCAGGAGGGTCCGACCGACTTCCTCGGCGCGGCGGAGTCGCTTGCGCTCGGGATCGGGGCGGGCTTTCTGGGGGTGCGGCTGCGCATTCCGGGCGGCGGGCTGCTGCTGCCGATGGCCTTCGGCTTGATCGCCAGCGCCACGGGCCTGCTGGAGATCACCCTGCCCCAGACCGTGCTCGCGATCAGCTACGCGGTCGTCGGCTGGGGCATCGGAATGCGCTTTACCCGTGCCGTGCTGGGCCATGCCGCACGGCTTCTGCCGCGCATCCTCGGCTCGATCATCGCGCTGATCGCGCTCTGCGCCGCTTTTGCCATGGGGCTGGTCTATTTCGCCGGGATCGAGCCGGTGACCGCCTATCTCGCCACCAGCCCGGGTGGCGCGGATTCGGTGGCGATCATCGCGGCGGGCACGCAGGTCGATGTGCCCTTCGTGATGGCGATGCAGATCGCCCGATTCCTGCTGGTGCTAGTCGCGGGCCCCGCGCTCGCCCGCGCATTGTCACGCAGGCGAGGTGATGTGTAACCCGTTCACTCGTTGAACTGGGTTTCACCGTGATTGTAGGGCTGCTGCTGGATCATCAACACGCCCGAATTGTCATCGGGATCGTCGTCGTAATGATCCTTCTCGGTGACGCCCGGCAGTTCCCCGAACGCCCGCGACAGCTTCAGCGGCGAGAAGGTGAAGGGAATCTGATCGTGCAGCCACGGCATATCGCGCAGCGCGCTCGACACCGAATCCGCACACATCATCTTGTTGACCGAGCCATTGCGCTCCACCCGCGCCATCAACTGATCGGCCTGCGCCATCGTCAGTGGCATTTTCTGCGCGCGCACGTACCAGCTCTTGCGGGCATGATAGTCGATGTAGAATTTCCGCATCTTCTCGGTGATGCCGAAATGCACGTCGTTGCGCTCGGGTGCCCAGGGATGGTTCCAGGTGCCCGCCGGATCGAAGATGATCCGCTCGCGCCCGTTGATCAGCAATGCCGAATGCCCGCCCGACCCGGTATTGGTCGAGATCACGGTATAAAGCGTGACCGAAGGCGGCTCGTCGGAAACATAGCGATATTTGGCGACCTCGGCATCCGAGGCGTAAATGTGGTCTGCACCGCAGCCGGCTAGGAAAAGCGGCAGCATCAGGCAGACAAGAAGCAGGCGCATCATCTACCTGATCTCCCGTTCTGAGTGTCTCTCAGCTGCGCCGGTCGCGTCAGCCATTCACCAATGCGAGAAACACCAGAAAACAGATGATCACAATCACCGAAACCGTGACGAAGCGAACAAATCCGTTGAATGTTCTCTCTTGGTCACGAATGTCCATGTTGCCCGGTTTGTACTCGGCCATTGCGCGTTCTCCCTATTGCGCTGATCTCCCAGAGGGAAAACTAGCCGAGCTGCGACAGGCTGTCACGTCTCGTCTTGCGGGTTCTTGGTCTCCGGCGCAATTTCTTCCTCCAGCGCACGGGCGAGCCGGAAGCCGATCCGACGCGGCGCCTCGTCCTCGGCGGGTTTCGGTTGCGCGATCAGCATCACGTTGAGCTGGTTCACATGCTGGATGAGCTGCGTGCGCGCACCGTATTCGTCGGTGCCATAGAAAGTGAGGATGTCGGGATCGAAAAAACCGATCCCCTCGATCTGCAGGACGCCCGCCTCGCCGCCGGTGAGGCCAAGCACGACTTCTTCGTCTTCCTGCAGCTGCTCTTCGAAGTTCTGGATATAGAGCAACACTCGCTCATAGGCCCATTGCGCCGGGCTCTTGTCCTCGGGCCGCGCCCGAGCCAGTTCGGGCGGAAGCGGTTTGACCTCGGCGGTCTTCGGCGCGTTCTCCGAGGTATGCACCACCTTCGCATTCGGAAGGGCAGCTTCCTCATGGGCTTCGGCGGTGGTGCGTATTTCGGTCATTTCAGGCTCCAGAGCCAGGCGCCGTCCTCTCGCAAGGTACGGCTCACCTCTCCTTTGTGCCAAAGATGGTTGAGATGCGCCATCGCTTCGACCATCGCAAGCCCGTGGGTACTCTCGTCGATCTGGCGCTTGAACAGCGGCGGGAAGCAATCGCAAGCGGTGCGCGGGGTGTCGAGATGCTTGCGCAGACGTTTCAGCGCACCCTCGTGGTTCTCGATCATCTGACGCAGCCGCAGCGGCAGCCCGGTGAAAGGCAGCTTGTGGCCGGGCAGCGCGAGATGGCGATCCTCCGCGATCTCGGCAAACCGCGCGCAGGAGGTAAGCCAGTCCGCCAGCGGATCGGCCTCGGGTTCGGTCGCGTAAACACCGAGATTGGCCGAGATCGAGGGGAGCAGCTGATCGCCGCCCAGGACCAGATCGTCGTCCAAACTCCACAGCGTCGCGTGTTCGGGCGCGTGCCCGTCGCCCATCTTCACCGCCCAACGCCGCCCACCGAGGGTGATCTCGTCGCCCTCCACGATCCGGGTGAAACCGAGCGGCATCGCATGAACGCAATCGGCGAAGTTGAAGGGGCGTTCATTGGCGCGTTTGTCCAGAAGCGCCGCGTCCATCCCGGCGCGGCGGTAATAGGTCAGGGTCTCGGCCACGGGCCGATCCTGCGGATCGAGTTGCAGCATCCGCGCAAACAGCCACGAGGTCCGCGTGGTTATCAGCTCCGCGCCCTGCTTCTGCAGCCAGCCTGCCAGCCCGATATGATCGGGGTGGTAATGGGTCACCAGAACCTTCGTGACCGGCCTGCCACCCAGCGGTCCGTCCATCGCCGCCTGCAGCGCCGCGCGACATTTGCGCGTGTCGATGCCCGGATCGACAAGCGCCCAGTTATCGCCCTCGTCCAACGCAAAGCAATTGACGTGATCGAGCGCCATGGGCAGCGGCAGCCGGATCCACATCACGCCGGGTGCGACCTCGATCGCGCCGCCCGGATCTGGCGGCTCTGCCCAAGGATAGCGGATGCCGCTCGTCGACGCGGGGGTGTCCTCGCCCCTCATGCCTCGAGATCTTCGACGCTGAGCGCGTAGAGCCCCTCGGCCCCCTCCTTCGCCTCGGCCAGCGAGGCCGCATAGGCCGGCATCAGGCGGCGGATATAGACGGCGGCCAGATGCCCGCGCGCGGAATCGCGCCCCTCGGCCATGGCGGCGCGCAGGTGGTAATAGCCCCCCAGCACCCGCGCGAAGGCGTCGAGATAGGGCACGGCACCCGCGAAACGATCCTGCATGCCTTGGCGCACCATCCATTCCGTGTGCTCGCGCAATTCCTCGGCGGCCTGCCAGACGTCTTCGGCCAGCACCGGGAAATCGCCACGTGCGCCCTGCGCCTCGTCCTCGATTTCCTGCAGCAGACGGAAGGCGGCCTTGCCCTCGTCCATCATTTTGCGGCCCACGAGGTCCATCGCCTGAATGCCGTTGGTGCCTTCGTAAATCGTGGTGATCCGCACGTCGCGCAGATATTGCGCAGCGCCCGTCTCCTCGATGAAGCCCATGCCGCCATGGATCTGGATCCCGGTCGAGGCAACGCGGATGCCCATATCGGTGCCATAGGCCTTCGCGATCGGCGTCAGCAGCGCCGCGCGGGCCTGCCAGTTCGCATCGCCGGTCGCACGCCCCATGTCGATCGCCACCGCACAGGCCAGCGCAATCGACCGCGCCGCGAAGATTTCGGCCTTCATGCCCGAGAGCATCCGGCGCACATCGGCATGCTCCACGATCGGCGCGAATTGCACCCGGTCCTTCGCATAGGCCAGCGCCTGCTGATAGGCCGCTTCGGCCACGCCGATGCCCTGCGCGCCGACGTTCAGACGCGCGTTGTTCATCATCGTGAACATCGCGGCCATGCCCTTGTTCTCTTCGCCGACGAGCCAGCCGGTCGCGCCCTCGTAGCTCATCACGCAGGTCGGCGAGCCATGGATACCCAGCTTGTGCTCCAGCGAAACCACTTTCAGCGAGTTCGCCACGCCCGGCTTGCCATCGGCATCCGGGATCAGCTTCGGCACCATGAACAGGCTGATGCCCTTCGTGCCGGGCGCCGCATCGGGCAGGCGCGCCAGCACGAGGTGGCAGGTATTCTCGACGCAATCATTGTCGCCCCAGGTGATGTAGATCTTCTGGCCCGAGATCGCATAGGTGCCGTCGCCATTCGGCACCGCCTTGGTCTTGAGCGCCCCCACGTCGGAGCCTGCCCCCGGCTCGGTCAGGTTCATCGTGCCCGACCATTCGCCCGAGATCAGCTTGGGCAGATACAGTGCCTTGATCTCGTCGGAGGCGTGATGCTCCAGCGCCTCGATCTGGCCCTGTGTCAGCAGCGGGCTGAGCTGCAGCGCGAGGTTCGCGCCCGATAGCATGTCGTTGAAGCCGACGTTGAGCGCCTGCGGCAGGCCCATCCCGCCATGTTCCGGGGTCGCCGCGATGCCAATCCAGCCGCCTTCTGCAAGCGCCGCGAAGGCCTCCTTGAAACCGGGCGACGAGCGGACAACGCCGTTCTCCAGTTTCGCGGGCGTCAGGTCGCCGTCGCGATTGGTCGGCGCGATCACCTCGTCGCATAGTTTGCCGCCTTCGGTGAGGATCGCCTCGACCATATCAGGGGTCGCCTCGGCGAACATCTCGGTGGCGGCGACGGGCGCAAGCGGCACGACGTGATCGAGGATGAAACGAATGTCGGTGACGGGGGAACGGTAAGTCATGGGTCTCCTCCGGGCAGCTTGGCAATTGCCGCGCGCGCGTCTATGTCCTGTCGGGTTGCCGATACCCTACCGCAAGGGCAGCCCCCTTCAACTCCAACGCTGCGTCACGACTGCATGAGCCAAGCCACGAAACTCCTTTCCGCCGATGCCGAGGGCTATGCACAGGCAGCCGCCCTGCTGCGCGCGGGCGAACTGGTCGCGATGCCGACTGAGACGGTCTACGGGCTTGCAGGCGATGCGCGCAACGACCGCGCGGTGGCGGCCATCTTCGCGGCGAAGGGACGTCCGAAATTCAATCCGCTGATCGTGCATCTGCCTTCGATCGAGGCGGCGGAAGAGATCGCCGTGGTCTCTGACGATGCACGCCAGATCGCCGCGCGCTACTGGCCGGGACCGCTGACGCTGGTGCTGCCGCTGCGCCCCGATGCCGGGCTTTCCGATCTGGTGACCGCCGGGCATGACACGGTCGCGATCCGCCTGCCCGCGCATCCGGTCGCCCGCGCGCTGCTGACGGAATTCGGCGGGCCGCTCGCCGCGCCTTCCGCGAACCCCTCCGGCAAGATCAGCCCGACCACAGCGCAGCATGTGATTGACGGGCTGGACGGCAAGATCGCGGCGGTGATCGACGGCGGGCCCTGCGTGGTCGGGGTGGAATCCACCATTCTCGCGCTCGACCCGCCCGCGCTGCTTCGCCCCGGCGGGGTCGCGGCCGAAGAGATCGAGGCACTGATCGGCCAGCCACTGCCCACCGGCGGTGACGCATCCAAACCAAATGCACCGGGGCAGCTCAAATCGCATTACGCGCCGGGCGCGGCCGTGCTGCTGGACGTGACCGCCCCGCGCCCCGACGCGGTCTGGATCGGCTTCGGCGGCGATTGCCCGACCGCCGATCTGAACCTGTCGCCTTCAGGCGATCTGACCGAAGCCGCCGCAAATCTTTTCGCTATGCTGCGCAAAGGCGATGCGCTGGCGAAGACGCGCGGCCTCGACACGCTCGCCTTCGCCCCGGTCCCGGAAACCGGCCTCGGTCGCGCGATCAACGACCGCCTGCGCCGCGCGGCGGCGCCGCGCGACTGATCGCGTCTTCGTTTTGGCTAAAATATCCCGGGGGTGAGGCGCAAACGCGCCGAGGGGGCAGCGCCCCCTCCTCCATTCAGCCCTCAGGCATGCCCCGCTGCAGCCGAAAGCGTCCTCGGGTCAATCCCCATGCCTTCCAGCGCGCGCACCCATTTCGTCTCGTGATCGCTATCGAGTGCGAGATCGGCATCGCTGTCGGCGGTGAGCCAGCCATTGTCGAGGATTTCCTCTTCAAGCTGCCCCGGCCCCCAGCCCGCATACCCCAGCGCCATCAGCGCCTGGTTCGGGCCGCGCCCCCGCGCGATGTCTTCGAGAATGTCGCGCGTGCCGGTCATGCGCAGGCGATCGGTGACCTCCATCTGGCCCTCGCCGGTCGTCCAGTCGGGCGAATGCAGCACGAAGCCGCGCCCGGTCTCGACCGGGCCACCGAACAGGATCGGCTGATCGAGGCGGATATCCGCGCCGGGCCGGTCGATATCGAGGCTTTCGAGAAGGTCCGAGAAGGCCGGCGAAGGCAAGGGCTTGTTGATGATCAAGCCCATCGCACCCTCATCGGAATGGGCGCATACGGCGATCACCGAATGCTCGAATCGCGGATCGCCCATGCCGGGCATCGCGATCAGAAACTTGCCTGTCAGGTCCATCTCGATCCCCTTCGCAAAATGCATCCCGTCTCTATTCAAGGTGGCGCGGGGAAGACGTCGATTCAAGCCGGACGCAGGAATTGTTTGGTATTGTGACGCGCCTGGACAAAATGTTGCACGCTTCTGTCGCGTTTGTGACTTCTGAACGTGCAGGGAAGCGACTAGGTAAAAGATATGACACGTTTGTTACCAGTGATGGGAATTCTGCTCGGTTGTTGCCCGCTTGGCGTGGCGGCGCAGGAAGCTGTTGCGCAGATCGCAGCGCAGGAGCAGGTCGCGCCGCAGGAGGCATCAATGCCCGCACTGCCGACGCCCCCGGGGCTGGAACAGGCGCAGCTGCGCGCAGGCGGAAAAGGCGCGAATGGCGCCCGTATGGCGGCGCTGGAGATCGCGCTCGCTCCCGGTTGGAAGACCTATTGGCGCTCGCCGGGCGATGCAGGCATCCCGCCGCATATTCAGTTCACCGGGTCGAGCAATCTCGCCTCCGCCGTGGTCCACTGGCCCGCACCGGAAGTGTTCCTGTCCTCCGGGATGCGCACCGTCGGCTATCACGACGGCGTCGTGCTGCCGATCTCGGTGACGCCGAAAGACCCGGACAAGCCGGTGCAGTTGAAAGCCGATGTGATGATCGGGATCTGCGAGAATATCTGCGTGCCGGTCAGCCTGCAGCTGGAAACGGAGGTCACCGTCGACGGCACCACCGATCCGAAGATTCAGGCGGCGCTTGCACGCGAACCACGCCAGATCGACCCGCCGACGCGCTGCGAGACGGAGCCGAAGAAGGACGGGGTGCGACTCACGGCGCGGATCGACCTGCCGCCCGCGATCGGCAAGGAAAATACCCTTCTGGAACTGGCCTCGCGCCCGGTCTGGGTGTCCGAGGCCGACAGCCACCGCGAGGGCGACACCCTCGTGACGAGCGCCGACTTCGTGCCGCCCGACGCGAAGCCCTTCGACCTCGATCCGAGCGATCTACGCATCACCGTGCTCTCCGATCGCGGCGCGGTCGAGATCATGGGCTGCACCGAGTAATCACCCCTTCAGGCGTCGGGCTTCTCAGACTTCGGGCGGCGGCCTGTGGCGGATATGGCCGCGCAATAGCCGCGGCGCGATCAGCCCCGCCCCCATCGCCACCATCGCCGCGATCAGCGCGAAGCCTCCGAAGGCGGGCATCAGCACCTCACCCTTCCACATCGCGCGGCCCAGCGTGAGCGCGAAGCCCAACGCCATCAGCGCGGCGACCCCGGCGAGCACAGCGCGCAGCCGCAGGACCCGCACGCCGTGACGCACCGCCTGCACCTGCCGCCCGAAATCGAGCTGCACCGCCAGCACCGCGGGCACGACCAGCAACACGATCACCATCCCGAAGCCCAGACCGTAGACCAACGTGATGACAGTGGATTTCAGGAACAGCGCCGAACTCGACTGTTCGTAGAGTAGCGGCGCGAGGCCCAGAACCGTCGTCAGCGTCGTCAGCAGCACCGGGCGCAGACGATCCGAGACCGCGTCGACGATCGCGGGCACCATGCCGCGTCGTTCGGCATATTCGTCCACCGTTGAGATCAACACGATCGCGTCATTGATGATGATCCCCACCATGCCGATTCCGCCTACAACGGCGAACATCGACATCGGCAGGTTCCAGATGTAGTGGCCCCAGATCGCGCCGACCGCGCCGAAGGGGATCACCGACATCACCACGATCGGCCGGGTCCAGCTCGCGAAGATCCACGCCAGCACGATGTAGATGCCGATCAGGCACATGATCAGGCCCATCATGGCGTCGCTCAGGAAGTCGCGCTCCTGCTCGGCCTGCCCGGTGAGCGTATAGGCCACGCCGCGCTCCTCGGCGATGCGGGGCAGGATGTCGTCGCTGATCCGCGCCATGATCTCGTTGGCCCGCGCCGGGTCGTCCTCGGAGACATCGCCGGTGACAGAGACCTGCCGCACGCCATCCTCGCGCCGGATCGTCGAGAAGCCCGTCTGGCTGCGCACCGAGACGATATCGGCCAGCGGCACCCATTCGCCGCCCGGTGCGCGCAACTGCATCCGGTCGATGAAATCCGCAGCTAGTTCCTGCTCGGGAAGCTCCACCCGGATCGTGGCCGAGCGCACCCCGTCGGGGAAGCTCGCAGCCTCGGTGCCGTTCAGGCGCGCGCGCAATTCTCGGCTCAGCGTCGCGATATCGAAGCCCAGCGCCTCGCCCTGCGGGGTTAGATCAAGGATCAACTCCTGCTTGTCATAGGCGAGGTTGTCCTCCACCGCCGAGACTTCGGGGAATTGCGCAAGCTGCGTCTTCAGGTCTTCGGCGGCCTCCTTCAGGATGCGCGTCTCGCTACCCGAGAACTGGACCGCGATACCGTCCCCTGCCCCGCCGGAGCGGAAACGGCGGAAGCTGATCTCCTCGACCAGCGGCATGCGCGGCGTTTCGGCCTGCAGTCGCGAGACGAAGTCGAAGCTGGAATAGGGCCGGTAATCGGGGTCGATCACCTCGATCGAGATCGAGCCGAGAAGATCGGCATCCTTGGTATCGGCAGAGGCCAACCCGCGCCCCGACGCGCCACCGATCTGTCCCAGCGCGTATTCGACCGGGTTCACCCCGTACTCATCCTCGAACTCCTTCGCGACCTTGGTGACGGTCGCCTGCATCGCGCGCATCATCTCTTCGGTGTCGGCCCGCGTCGCGCCCTCGACCATCGAGAAGGCGCCGTTCACCGTCGATTGTTCCGGCGGGTTGAAGAAGCGCCACTGTACCTTGCCCGACATCACGAAGCTGACCTGCCACAGCAGAAGCGCAATTGCCGCCGCGATCACCGGGTAGCGCCCGATGACGATGAGGCGGGTCAACGGCTTCATCACCACGCGGCGGAACCAGTCGAGGCCTCGGTTCGCCTGCCGCGAAGGCCAGTCGTACCATTTGCCCTCGGACGTATGCCGCAGCGCGTGGCTCATATGGTTGGGCAGGATCACGAAGCACTCGATCAACGAGGCAGCAAGCACCGCGATCACCGTGTAGGGAATATCGACGATCATATTACCCATGCGCCCGCCGATCACGGTCAGCCCGGCGAAGGCGATCACCGTGGTCAAGGTCGAGGCGAAGACCGGGGCGGCCATGCGCCGCGCGCCATTCTCGGCGGCGAGCGTGGGATGCTCTCCCAGATGGCGGGCGCGGAAATCGGCATGCTCGCCCACCACGATCGCATCGTCGACGACAATCCCCAGCGTCAGGATGAGCGCAAAGATCGAGATCATGTTGAGCGTCATCCCGGTGAAATACATCACCGCCAGAGCCGCAGCCATCGAGGTCGGGATCCCCATCGCCACCCAGAAGGCCGTGCGCGCATTGAGGAACAGGAACAGCAGCACCAGCACGAGGCCCAGCCCCAGTACCCCGTTGCCCACCAGCAGATCGAGGCGCTGCGTGATGGCGTCGGAGCGCGTGCGCACCAGATCCATCGAGGTGCCCGCCGGCAGCGTCGGCTGCATCTGGTCGATCACGCCTTCGACCTTGCGCTGGATCGCGATCGCATCGCCAGCCGCAGAGCGCGCGACATTGATCACCACCGCCGGATTGTCGCCGACGAAATAGGCCTGATTGCGGTCCCCGCCCTCGACCCGGATATTTGCGACGTCGCCCACGGTCAGCTGCGAACCATCCGGTTCGGTGCGGATCACGAGGTTCTCGATTTCGGGGGCGGAGCGGCGCTCTTCGCCCGTGCGTACCCGCGTGGCACCGCCCGCCACTTCGCCCGCCGGATCGGTATTCGCCTCGGCGGAGATCACATCGATGATCTGCGTCAGCGTCACGTCATGGGCCATCATCGAGACGGTCGGCACTTCGACCACCGTCTCGGGCGCGGCGATCCCGGCGAGCGAGGTGCGCGTGACGCCCTGCTGGTAGAGCCGCACGACCGCCTCGTCGCCCAGCCGGCCCAACTGCTCCGGCGAGAGCGGCCCGGTGATCACCATGTCGGTCACCGTTTCGCGCCAGACGCCGCGTGCGACTTCCGGGTCTTCGGCCCCCTCGGGCAGATCGCCTGCCGAGGCCAACGCGTTCTCGACATCGTTCACCGCGCGGGACATGTCCCAGCTGGGTTCGAAATCGAGACTGATCCGCGCCGAGCCTTCCGAGGCTCGGCTGTCCGAGGCTTCCACCCCCTCGACCGAGATCAGTGACGGCTCCAGCACCTGAACGATCGCCCGGTCGACCTCCTCCGCGCCAGCGCCGTCCCATTTCACCGAGACGGTGATCGATTCCTCGACCGAGTCCGGGAAGAACTGCGCGCGCATCCGCGGCAGGGCAACGAGCCCCGCGCAGATCATCACGACCAGCACGATATTCGCCAGCGTCGCGTGGCGGGTGAAGAGGCCGATCAGCCCGCGGGCGGGCGGCAATTCGCGCGGATCGAGGTCGGAGCGCATCTCAGCCTCCGATCCGGGATTCGAGCTTCTCGACGGTGGCGACGGGCACCTCGTCCTGCTTCAGCTCGGCAAGGAACCGCTGCTTGGCAGTATCGGGCATGACTTTGTTGGTTTCGACGAAGCTTACCAGCTTGGCGCGGCGCTCGGGATCGAGATTGATCGTCTCCGGTCCGGCGGCCGCCTGCGACTGACTGGGGCGCATCGGACGCAGCTTGATTCCACGGCCCAGAAGCGGCGTGCGCTCGGCGACGATCTCGGTGCCGGGCGCGAATTCGGCGCGGATGATGACGGCGTCGCCCTGACGGCGCAGCACGGTGACATCGGCGGTTTCCAGACGGTCTTCCGGGCCGAGCACGAGAACCGTGCCATCCGCATCGACCGCCGCGGCGGGAATCTCGGCGACATTCTCGAGCGCGGGCTCCTCCAGCCGGACGGTCACGAAATCGCCCGGACGCAGATTGCCCAGACCGTCGGTGACACGCGCGAACAGCAGGCGCCCCGTCACCCCGTCATCGACCGCCGCCGACACGCGCGAAAGCTCTGCCTTGGCGGTCAGCGTCTCTTCGCCCGCGACCAGCTCCACCCCCACGGGAAGATCGCGCAGCGCGCCCCGCGCGTCGATCAGGCGCGCAAATTGCGCGGTGGAGACGCGGAAGGCGATTTCCAGCGCGTTGGGGTCGATCAGCTTGCCCAGCATCTCGTTATTCGACACCAGCCCACCAGCGACCGCGTTCACCTCGGCCAGTCGCCCGGAAAATTCGGCGCGAATCTCGGTATCGGTCAGTTTCCGGTCGGCTTCGGTCAGGCCGATCTTGGCGCGGGTCAGCGAGGTGCGCGCGGTATCGAGCTGCGCCTGCGCAGTCGACAATGCCGAGCGGCGGTTCAACACCGCCTGATCGGCCGCCGAGGCCGCCAGTTCCGAAGTCTCCAGATTGGCAGCAGAGCCGACGCCCCGCTCCGAGAGCGAGCGCTGCCGGTCGAGCGCCTTGAGCCGCAGATCGGCTTGCCGCTGCGCCGCCGTCACGTCGTCCCTCGCGATGGTCAAAGCGCGCTCGGCCTGCGCAAGCGCGGCTTCGGCCTCGGCCACGGTCGCAGCCGCGCTGTCGCGTGCCGCCTGCGCCTCCGCCGGGTCCAGCTTGACCAGAAGCGCGCCCTTCTCAACCTCCGCACCATCCTCGAAATCGGGGGCAAGCTCGACGATCGTGCCTGCCGCCGAGGCGCGCAGTTCCAGCTCGCGGGTCGAGCGCACCTCGCCATAGGCGGTCAGCACGGGCGACATCGTCTTGAAGGTGACCGGGATCACATTGGCAGCAAAAATCCTTTCGCGCGCAGTGGGCGCACGCCCGCTCTCGGCATTGCGGGCCTGCATCGCCTGAAAGATCGAGAAGCCGCCCATCGCCAGCAGGCCGACGGTCAGCGCCAAAAGAAACAGCCCCATCAGGGAGCGGGTGAGAAAGCGCATGGCATCTCCGATCAGTCATCAGTGGCGCGGGCGCTCGCGATTGCCCACGGTCGCGCGATTTCCATGTTACCTTGCCGAAATAGGCGCAGGGAATGGTTATCTCTACGCGTCACGGGGCCGCGTCCGTCACTTTTTCACGAAAGCGCGACCGTTTGGCGCGGTTTACACCTGATCGAGACGGGCGCGGATTTGCAGCAGATCCGCCCATGCCTCGCGCTTCGCCGCCGGATTGCGCAGCAGGTAGGCCGGGTGGGTCATCGGCAGCGCAGGCCGCCCGAAGGCCTCGGCCCATGTGCCCCGCAGCCGCAGGATGCCGCGTTTGCCCAGCGCCGCCGCACAGGACGCATTGCCCATCAGAACGATCAGGTCAGGATCGGCCAGATCGACATGGCGGGCGAGGAATGGCAGCATCTGCGCGATCTCGGCAGGCGCGGGGTCGCGATTGCCCGGCGGACGCCAAGGCAGGACATTGGTAATATAGAGCGCCGCCTCGGCATCGGGCGATTGCCGCGAGAGACCGATCGCGCCGAACATCTTGTCGAGCAGTTGACCGGCGCGGCCTACGAAGGGCAGGCCCTTCTGGTCCTCTTCGCGCCCCGGCGCCTCGCCGATGATCATCACCCGCGCGGCAGGCTTGCCATCGGCAAAGACCGTATTGCGCGCGCCGAGCTTCAGATCACACATCTCATAGGCGTCGATTGCGGCCCGCAGAGCTTCGAGCGTCTCGGCCTTGCCCGCTGCATCACGCGCGACCACGACCGGATCGGGGCCCTCGATCTTTGCCATCTGCGCCACCGGCGGCAAATCCCGGTCCGCCACGGGCGCCGCCTCGGGCGCCTTCGCCTTGGCCTGCGCGGATTTATCGGGCAGCGCATAGCAGTCGACCGGCGTGTCACCGATGACGGTGTCGACGCCCATTTCCAGCTGCCATTCGAGGGCGGCCAGAGCAGCGTGATAGTCGATTTCCGGGGTCGGCTGAGTCTCCATTGCGCGACCCTACCTCATGGGCGCTGCGACGGTAAAGCGGCTGGACGCCCGCCCCCCCGTTTGCCATAAGCGTCGCAGTCTAACCGGAGCATCGCGCAATGGCTTTTCGCCCAAGGCACCTGCTGGGGATCGAACATCTGAGCCCCGAGGATATCCTCACCGTTCTCGACCTCGCCGAACAATATGTGGATCTGAACCGTCGCACGGTGAAAAAGACCGACGCGTTGGCCGGGATGACCGCGATCAACATGTTCTTCGAGAATTCGACGCGGACCCAATCGAGTTTCGAGCTTGCGGGCAAGCGGCTCGGAGCGGACGTGATGAACATGTCGATGCAGACCTCCTCGGTGAAGAAGGGCGAAACCCTGATCGACACCGCGCTGACGCTGAACGCGATGCATCCCGATCTGCTGGTGGTGCGGCACGGCTCGTCCGGCGCGGTCGATCTGTTGGCGCAGAAGGTCGAATGCGCGGTGATCAATGCGGGCGACGGCAAGCATGAACACCCCACGCAGGCACTTCTGGATGCGCTGACGATCCGGCGCGAGAAGGGCCGGATCAAGCGCCTCACGGTCGCGATCTGCGGCGATGTCGCCCATAGCCGGGTGGCGCGCTCCAACCTGATCCTCCTGGGCAAGATGGAGAACCGCGTACGCCTCGTGGCGCCGCCGACGCTGATGCCCTCGGGCGTGGGCGAATTCGGCTGCGAAGTCTATCACGACATGCGCGAAGGCCTGCGCGACGCCGATGTGGTGATGATGCTGCGGCTTCAGAAAGAGCGGATGGATGGCGGCTTCATCCCGTCGGAGCGCGAATATTTCCACCGCTACGGGCTGGATGCCGAGAAGCTCGCCTATGCCAAGGAAGACGCGATCGTCATGCATCCGGGCCCGATGAACCGCGGCGTGGAGATCGACGGCACCATCGCCGACGACATCAACCGCTCGGTCATTCAGGAACAGGTCGAGATGGGCGTGGCGGTGCGCATGGCGGTGATGGACCTCTTGGCGCGCAACCTGCGGGCAGAGCGCGGGCGCGCTTTGACGGAGGGTACCTATGTCTGAGATCAAGCGCGACGAGGTTCTCAACTACCGCCCCGGCCCCGAAAGCGAATTGCCGCTGGAAGAGGGCGAGAAAGTTCTGGCCGTCTTCACGGCGGACAAGAAACGCTACTGGACCGACCATGCGGTTCTGGCGGTGATCGGTGCGGTGCTGGTCTCGGCGGTGCTGTTCTGGCTCGGCAAACCCGATCAGGTGGTGATCGCGAGCTTCGCCATCGTGGTCGGCATGGCTGCCCGCGGGCTCTATTTCCGCTCGGAGGCCTTCGCGCGGCGCTGGCAATTGACCGACCGCCGCCTGATCGGACCACAGGGCAAACAGGTGATGCTTCTGCAGATTGACGCGGTACGCTCGCTGATGGGCGACGTGCAGGTCGTGACGAAAAGCGGCGACAAGCATCTGATCCGCCACCTCGCCGATGCAGGCCCGGTGGTGCGCGAAATCGAGAGCGCGCGGGCCGCGCGCAAACTGGTGGCGAAGTGAGGCACGAAGCATGACCCTTTTCCTCGAAAACGCCCGCCTGATCGACCCCGAGGCACTGACCGAAACTACCGGAAACGTGGTGATCGACGGCGACCGGATCGCGGCGATCGGCGACATGTCCGCGCCCGCCGATGCCGAGGTGATCGATTGCGGCGGCAAATGCCTCGCGCCGGGGATCGTCGATCTGGGGGTGAAGATCGGTGAGCCGGGCGAGCGTCACATGGAAAGCTTCCGCACGGCGGCGCTGGCGGCCGCAGCCGGGGGCGTGACCACCATCATCGCCCGTCCCGACACGCAGCCTGCCATCGATAATCCCGAGACGCTGGAATTCGTCACCCGCCGTGCAGCGGATGCGCCGGTGCGTATCCTCCATATGGCGGCGCTGACCAAGGGCCGCGACGGGCAGGAAATGACCGAGATCGGCTTTCTGAAAGATGCCGGCGCGGTGGCTTTCACCGATGTCACGCGCGTCTCGGATCAGACCAAGGTGCTGCAACGCGCCTTCACCTATGCGGCCCATCTGGGCGCTCTGGTGATCGGCCATCCGCAGGAACCGGTCCTGTCGAAAGGCGCCGCCGTCACCTCGGGCAAATTCGCCTCACTGCGCGGTCTTCCCGGCGTGTCCCCGATGGCCGAGCGGATGGGGCTCGACCGCGATCTGGCGCTGGTGGAGATGACGGGCCTCGCCTATCATGCCGACCAGATCACCACCGCGAAGGCCCTGCCCGCGCTGAGCCGTGCGAAGGCGGCGGGGCTTGATGTCACCGCCGGGGTCTCGATCCACCACCTGACTCTGAACGCGCTCGACGTGGGCGATTACCGAACCTTTTTCAAACTGACGCCGCCGCTGCGCGACGAGGAAGACCGGCTCGCGGTGATCGAGGCGGTGGCGGACGGAACGATCGACGTGATCTGCTCGCTCCACACGCCCGCCGACGAGGAATCCAAGCGCCTGCCCTTCGAGGAAGCGGCCTCTGGCGCGGTCGGGCTAGAGACGATCCTGCCCGCTGCGATGCGCCTGTATCATGCCGGTCAGCTGACCCTGCCGCAGCTGTTCCGGGCGATGTCGCTGAACCCGGCAAAGCGGCTCGGACTGCCGCAGGGGCGGCTTTCCGAGGGAGCTCCGGCAGACCTTGTGCTCTTCGATCCGGACGCGCCGTTCGTGCTCGACAGGTTTAAATTGCGCTCAAAATCGAAGAATACCCCCTTCGATACTGCTCGAATGGAAGGCAAAACGCTTGCCACATTCGTCGCAGGGGTGCAGGTTTATAGCAACAATAACGACTCATAAATGAGGCGAGGGCAGGCACATGCCGGGAATTGAGAACGGGTCCGCATGGCTCGGGCTGGTGGCTGCACTGGGCTACCTGCTCGGATCCGTGCCCTTTGGGCTCGTTATCACCAAGCTTTTCAAACTGGGCGACCTGCGCAAGATCGGCTCCGGGAATATCGGCGCGACGAACGTCCTGCGCACCGGAAGCAAGAGCGCGGCGCTCGCGACCCTGCTCCTCGACAGCGGCAAAGGCGCGATCGCGGTTCTCATCGCGCGCTATGTGCTGGGAGAAACCGCCGCACAGGTGGCGGGCGCTGCGGCCTTCATCGGTCATATCTACCCGGTCTGGCTGCGCTTTCAGGGCGGCAAAGGGGTCGCGACCTTCCTCGGCACGATGATCGCGCTGGCCTGGCCTGTGGGTCTCGCGACCTGCGCCGTCTGGCTGGTGACCGCGGTGGTAACGCGGATTTCTTCGCTCGCCGCACTTGTTTCGGCGGCGGCGACGGTACCGTTGGCCTATTTCCTCGGCTATCGCGAATTGATGATGCTGGCGGCGGGCCTGTCGGTGCTGATCTTCTGGCGCCACCGCACCAATATCGCACGCCTTGCAATGGGCACGGAGCCGAAGATCGGCAAGAAGACCTGAGCCACCTCAGACGTGCTGGCCCGCGTTCACCTCGATCTCGGTGCCTGTGACGTAGCTCGACGCGTCCGAGCACAGGAACCAGATCACATCCGCCACTTCCGACGGTTGGCCGAGCCTGCGCAACGGCAGGTTCTCGACGATCTTCTCGGTGCCGGGGCTGAGGATCGAGGTTTCGATCTCGCCCGGCGCGATCGCGTTCACGCGCACGCCGAGCGGCCCGAAATCATGCGCCATTTCGCGCGTCAGCGCCTTCAGTGCCGCCTTCGACGTGGAATAGGCCGCCCCCGCGAAAGGATGCACCCGCAGCCCGGCGATGGAGGTCACGTTGACCACAGCCCCCTGCGCCGCCGACAGTTCCTCGACCAACCCGCGCGCAAGCACGATGGAGGCGAAGAAATTGACGTGGAACACCTGCCCCCAGGTACGCAGATCGGTGTCGAGCGTATTGAGCCGCTCGCCCTCGGGCCCTTTGGGCGAAATCCCGGCATTGTTCACCAAGGCATGCAGCCGCCCGTCGATCCGGCTGCGAATATCTGCGATCGCGTCGATCACCTCGTCGGGCTTCGAGAGATCGACCTGAATGTGGTCTTCGCGGCCGCCGCCCCACGGGCATTGCTCGGGAAACGGTTGGCGCGAACAGGTAATCACTCGCCACCCCTCGGCTGCGAAACGTTTCACCGTGGCGTGGCCGATCCCGCGGCTCGCCCCTGTCAGCAGCATTACTTTGCGATCGTCCATCACTCGAACTCCCCGTCAGCGCGTTCCCGACCCTAGTCGGTTTTGGTCCGAGCGCAACGGCCCCGATTGCACCCTTCCAAACCCGGCGCGAACGGTCTAGCAAGATGGGATCACCCTGCCCGAGGACCAGCCAGATGAGAAAGCAGACCATGGATCGTGACTGGATTGCCACCGCCCGCACCCTCTCCGAAGCCCTGCCCTACCTGCAACGCTATTCCGGCGCCGTGGTCGTGGTGAAATTCGGCGGAAACGCGATGGGCGACGAAGAGGCGATGGCCGATTTCGCCCGCGATATCGTGCTGATGCGCCAGGTCGGTATCTTCCCGGTCGTGGTGCATGGCGGCGGGCCGATGATCAACGAGATGCTGGGCAAGCTCGGCATCGAGAGCCAGTGGGTCCGCGGCAAGCGCGTCACCGACAAGGCGACCGTCGAGGTGGTCGAGATGATCCTCTCGGGCCTCGTCAACAAGCGCATCGTGCAGGCGATCAACGATCAGGGCGGTCGTGCGGTCGGCATCTCGGGCAAGGACGACGACCTGATGGTCTGCGAGGCGGACGACCCGGAACTCGGTTTCGTCGGTCGTCCGGTCGAGATGAACGTGCAGGTGATCCGCGACCTCTACAACGCGGGCATGATCCCGGTGATCGCCCCGGTCGCGACCGGTATGGCCGATAACGAGACATTCAATGTCAATGGCGACACTGCGGCTGGCGCCATCGCGGGCGCGCTGCGCGCCGATCGCCTGCTCCTGCTGACCGACGTAGCGGGCGTCAAGAACAAGGCCGGCGAAGTGGTGACGCAGCTGACGCCGGAAGACGTCACAGCGATGATCGCCGATGGCACCATCGCGGGCGGTATGATCCCTAAGGTCGAGACCGCGCTGAAAGCGGTCGAAGAGGGCGTGCGCGCGGTTGTCATCGTCGACGGGCGCGTTGCCAATGCCTGCCTGCTGGAACTCTTCACCGAACATGGGGCGGGCTCGATGATCCGCTCGACCGAGCCGCGCGTGAAACCGCGCGGTGAGTGAGACGCCGCCGGTGACTTTTCCGGCGATCGAGCCGCTCGCGGAGGCGCTCGCCCCGCATCGGCTGTTCGTATCGGGGCTGCTGCATGAGGGCAGCGAGACGATCGCGCTGATCTCCCCCGACGAGCCGGGGTTTTGGGCGCATGTCACCGCTCAGCCGGAATTCGCCGAGGACGTTCTCGATCCTCTGGATCGCTGGTCGGCACGGGTGATCGGCGCCATCGCACGGCAATTTGAAGCCCGCGCGCTTTTCCCCTTCACCGGTCCGCCCTGGCAGCCATTCGTAAGCTGGGCCTTGAAAAGCGGACAGAGCTTCGCCTCGCCGGTCCACCTGATGTGCCATATGCATATGGGCCTCTGGGCCTCGGTACGGGGCGCGCTGGCCCTGCCCGGCTTGCTTCCGCTGCCCGCAGCCGCAGCCAATCCCTGCCTCGGTTGCCCCGCGCCCTGCGCCACCGCCTGCCCGGTCGACGCGCTCACGGCGGACGGTTACGACACGGCAAGCTGTCACGCGCATCTCGACCGCCCCGAGGGTGCGACCTGTCGCGATCTCGGCTGCCTTGCAAGACGCGCTTGCCCGGCAGGTGAAAGCTATGGCAGGCTGCCCCAGCAATCCGCATGGCATATGAGGCAGTTTCACCCATGACCCCGCTCGGCTATCGCCGCCTGATCCTGACCCGTCATGCGAAATCCAGCTGGGATGACCCGGCGATGGAGGATCGTGACCGCCCGCTGAATGGGCGTGGCCGAGCCGCCGCGCTGGAACTCGGCGATTTCCTCGCCTCGCGCGGGTTGGAGCCGGAAGAGGTGCTCTGCTCCTCGGCCACCCGCACCCGCGAGACGTGGGACCGGGTCGAACGCGCGGTGATCGAGACGCGGCCGCAGGTGAGCTATGTCGAAGACCTCTACCACGCCGCCCCCGAGATGATGCTGCAGGTCCTGCGCACCGCCTCCGCGCCGACGGTGATGATGCTGGGCCACAACCCGGGCATCGCGGAATTCGCCCATCGCCTGCCCGCGCGCGCCCTGCACGACCCCGATTTCCGCCGTTTCCCCACCTGTGCCACGCTGATCGTCGATTTCCAGATCGACAGCTGGGACGAGGTGCAGCCGGGACAGGGATCGGTGCTCGATTTCTTCACGCCGACCCGGCGCGGCTGATCGCGGCATTTCTCTCCCATGATCGTGACGTCGGGACACGGTTTTCTGTGGCCAGTCGCGCGCCGGTGCCCTATCTCTCGGGCGTAATCATCACAGGAGGGTTTCCATGTCCGCTCAAACGCCGAAACGCATCGCCGTCACCGGGGCTGCCGGTCAGATCTGCTACGCGCTGCTGTTTCGCATCGCCAAGGGGGATGTCTACGGTCCCGATCAACCGGTGATCTTGCAGCTTCTCGACCTGCCGCAGGCGCTCGACGCGGTGCGCGGCGTCGTGATGGAACTGGAAGACTGCGCTTTCCCGCTGCTCGCAGGGACAGTCGTGACCGATGACCCGGTGACCGCCTTCACCGATATCGATGCCGCGTTCTTCGTGGGCTCGCGCCCCCGCACCAAAGGCATGGAGCGCCGCGACCTGCTGTCGGCCAATGCCGAGATCTTCCGCGTGCAGGGTGAAGCGCTCGACAAGGCTGCCAAGCGCGACGCGAAATGCGTGGTCGTCGGCAATCCGGCCAACACCAACGCGATGATCCTCGCGGCCAACGCGCCGAACTTCCCCACCGAGAACATCACGGCGATGATCCGGCTCGACCATAACCGCGCGCTGACCCAGTTCGCGTCGAAAGCCGATCTGCATGTCGACGACATCGAGCGCTTCGTGGTCTGGGGCAACCACTCGCCCACGATGTTCGCCGATTGGACCGAAGCCGAAGCGAAGGGCCGCAAGCTTTCCGAGATTATCGGCGACGAGACCTGGTATCGCGAGACGCTGATCCCGCAGGTCGCCACCCGCGGCGCGGCGATCATTGAAGCGCGCGGCGCCTCCTCAGCCGCCTCCGCCGCGAATGCCGCGATCGATCACATGCATGACTGGATCCACGGCACCGATGGCAAATGGGTGTCGATGGCCGTGCCGTCGACCGGCCTCTACGGCATCCCCGAGGGGCTGATGGTCGGTCTGCCGGTGATCTGCAAGGATGGCCATTACGAGCGCGTCGAAGGGCTCGAGTTCAACGACTTCCAGAAAGAGATGATGGCGCGCACCGTCGGCGAACTGGAAGAAGAGCGCGAAGCGGTTTCCGACCTGCTTTAAATCAGACCTGAATATAGAACAGGGGCGGCACGAGTATTCGCGCCGCCCCCTTTTTAATTCTTCGCCTTGGCGGAAATATCCCATGGGGGTCTGGGGGTATGCCCCCCCCAGCCTCTGCCCGCAGCCTTGGCTCAGTGCCCGAGGATCTGGCTCAGGAACTGCTGGGTCCGCTCGGATTTCGGGTTGTTGAAGAAGTCATGCGGGTTGTTCTGCTCGACGATCTGACCGTCGGCCATGAAGATCACCCGGTTCGCCACCGCCTGCGCGAAGCCCATCTCGTGGGTCACGCAGAGCATGGTCATCCCCTCTTCGGCCAGCTCGATCATCGTATCGAGCACTTCCTTGATCATCTCCGGATCGAGTGCCGAGGTCGGTTCGTCGAAGAGCATGATGCGCGGCTTCATGCACAGCGAACGCGCGATCGCCACACGCTGCTGCTGGCCGCCCGAGAGCTGGCCGGGATACTTGTCCGCCTGTTCGGGGATTTTCACCTTCTCGAGGTAATGCATCGCCGTCGCTTCGGCTTCCTTCTTGGGCGTCTTGCGCACCCAGATCGGGGCCAGCGTCAGGTTCTCGAGGATCGTGAGATGCGGGAACAGGTTGAAGTGCTGGAACACCATGCCGACTTCCCGGCGGATCTTGTCGATGTTCTTCAGGTCGTTGGTCAACTCGATTCCGTCGACGATGATCTTGCCCTGCTGGTGTTCCTCGAGCCGGTTGATGCAGCGGATCAGCGTCGATTTCCCCGAGCCGGAGGGCCCGGCGATGACGATGCGCTCGCCGCGCTGCACGGTCAGATCGATGTCGCGCAGCACGTGAAACTGGCCATACCACTTGTTCATGTTCTCGATCTGGATCGCAACCTCGTCGGAGACCTGCATGTGGCTGCGGTCGACCTGACGTTCGAAATGCGGTTCGGTCATTGTGTCTAGTCCCCGATTAATGGTTATCACGCTGCAGTCGACGCTCGAGAGACATCGAGTAGCGCGACATTGCGAAGTTCAGGATAAAGAAGATGGCACCGACGAAGATGAAGGGCTCCCAGTAGATGCCTTTCCAGTTGAAGTCGGCGCGGATGAAGTCCGGGATGCCCTTGAGCGGGTCGAAGAGACCCACGAACACGACCAGCGTCGTATCCTTGAACATGCCGATGAAGGTCGAGACGATGCCCGGGATCGATATCTTCAGCGCCTGCGGCAGGATGATCAGCCGCTGCGCCTTCCAGTAGTCGAGACCCAGCGCATCCGCCGCTTCGTATTGGCCCCGCGGAAGCGCCGCGAGACCGCCGCGGATCACCTCGGCGATATAGGCCGCGGCGAAGAAGGTCACGAGGATCATCACCCGCAGGATGATGTCGAAATTCGTGCCCGGCGGCAGGAAGTAGTTCAGCAGCAGCGAGGCTACGAACAGCAGCGTGATCAGCGGGACGCCGCGGATGAACTCGATGAAGATCACCGAGAAGGCCTTGACCAGCGGCATGTCCGACTGACGCCCGAGTGCAAGGATGATCCCCAGCGGCAGCGACATCATGATGCCGCCCACGCCCAGCGTGATCGCCAGCAGGAAGCCCCCGAACTTGGCGGATTCCACCGGCTCGATTCCCCAGGGGAGGATCGCCTGCAGACCGCCGATCAGCGGGCCAACCACGAAGAGGAAATAGAGGATCGTCACGAAAGCACCGACCGAGAAGGCCGCGATGGAGCCGATGCGCGATGCGAGCAGCATCAAGATCGCCCCGCCCAGCAAGAAACCCGCGAACACCATGACCGGGGCCCAGCCGGTGCCGCCCCAGAGCAGCCAGACGGCGAGGAACGGGTAGACCGGCGTGAACCACGCCAGCGCACGCGGCACCCAGGTGAAGAGAAGCGGGCCGACCGCCACGAAGAGCAGCAGGAAGGCGAGAATCGGACGCCAGTAGAGCTCCGGCGGGTAGAAGCCGAAGATGAACTGGTGCCACCGCTCGCGGATCACCGCCCAGCAGGCGCCGGTAGCGCCTTCGCCGTAACGGTCGGTGATGATCGTGCGGCACTCCTTGATCGAGTTGGCGTCCCAGACGCCATGCAGGAACCACGGCAGGAAATGCATGACCAGCGTGTAGATCACCGCCACGCCCACAAGGGTCAGCAGCGTATTCAGCCAGCCCGAGAACAGGTTCTCGCGCAGCCATTGGACCGCGCCGGACTGCCCCGCGGGGGCTGGCTGCTGCGGCAGCATCGAGTCGCGGACATAGGCGACGGAATGGGCTTCGGTATCGCTCATCTCACCGCTCCTTCAGCTTCACGCGATTGTTGTAGACGTTCATCACGCCCGAGATCGTCAGCGAGATCGCGAGGTAGATCAGCATCATCAGCGTGATCGCCTCGAGCTCGCGCCCGGTCTGGTTCAGGGTGATGCCGCCCAACGTGCCGCGCAGTTCCAGGTAGCCCACGGCGATCGCGAGCGAGGAGTTCTTCGTCAGGTTCAGATATTGCGAGATCAGCGGCGGGATGATGACCCGCAGCGCCTGCGGCAGGATCACGAGGCTCATCGTGCGATTGGCCCGCAGACCCAGCGCAAAGGCGGCCTCGGTCTGGCCTTTCGAGATGGCGAGAATACCGGCGCGGACGATCTCGGCGATGAAGGCCGCCGTATAGAGCGACAGGCCCAGCCAGAGCGCCACGAAGGAGTTCGACACGTTCGTGCCGCCGGTAAAGTTGAAGCCCTTGATCTGCGGCTCTTCGGGATTGATGCCGAGCGCGATTGCGAGGATCAGCACCGGCCCGAGAATGATGAGGATGCTCTTCCACCACGTGGTCGGCCTCTTCCCGGTCGCCTCCTGTACTTTGGCGGCATGGGTCATAAGCCGCTTGTTCACCCAGATCGAGGCGATCAGCACGATCACGAGCGCGAGGAAGTCGAGCGAGATCGGCGCGAGCGCCGTGTCGAGCGATCCAAGCGAGCGGTCGAAATGCACCGCGGGGATCGCGGTATAGCGGTTGGTGAAGGCGACGGAGTCGAGGATCATCGACGCCTGCGCCTCGCCGGTCTGCTGGTTCACCTTGTAGGCGTTGGGCGACGGGGCCACATCGGTCAGCAGCGCGATCGCCACGAGGATCCAGAGCAACACCGGGATGTTGCGGAAGACTTCGACATAGACGGTCATCAGCCGCGCCACGAGCCAGTTCTTCGAGAGGCGCAGCACGCCCACGAAGATCCCGATGATCGTCGCCGCGACGCAGCCTAGGAAGGACACCCAGAGCGTGTTGATCAGACCGACCAGCAGCGCGCGGCCGTGGCTCATGTCGTTGTTATACGGGATGATGGCATTGCCGATATCGTAACCGGCCCTCTGCCCGAGGAAGGAGAAATTGAAATCCTTCCCGAGATCGTTGAGGTTCTGGATCACATTGTCCACCAGCCATGCCGCGCCGCCCATCACGAGGATGAAGACGACCACCTGGATCGTCAGGGAGCGATAACGCGTGTCATAGATAAGCTGGCTGAGCCGGAAGCCCTGCTCCGGCGCGTCGGGCGCGCTTGTCATTCTTATTTCCCCTGTTGCCGCGTCGCTGTTTTTGTCAGGCCATTCTTACGGGCCCTTGCGGGGATGTCTCCCCTACGCACGGTCTCTTGAAAACGGATCAGGGGCGCGGATTGAACCGCGCCCCTGCCGGGCCCTCCTTAGCGGAAAGGAGGAGCGTACATCAGACCGCCCTGGGTCCATTGTGCGTTCAGGCCACGGGCCAGACCGATCGGGGTCTGCTCGCCGATGGTCGCAGCGAAGATCTCGCCGTAGTTGCCGTTGGCCTTGATGGCGTTGACGGCCCAGGTCTTGTCGAGGCCGATCATCGCGCCGAGGTCACCCTCGGTGCCGAGCAGGCGGTTGACTTCCGGGTTGTCGGTGCCCTTGGCCAGTTCGTCGATATTGGCCGAGGTCACGCCGTATTCTTCGGCCGCGATCAGCGCGAAGACGGTCCAGCGGACGATGTCGGTCCACTGATCGTCGCCCTGACGGACGGCGGGAGCCAGCGGCTCTTTCGAGATGATTTCCGGCAGGATCACGTAATCCGACGGGTTCGCGAAAGCGGCGCGGGTGGCAGCGAGGCCGGACGCGTCGGTCGTGTAGGCGTCACAAGCGCCAGCGAGGAACTGTTGTTCGCCTTCGGCATTCGAATCAACCGTGATCGGCTGATAGGACATGTTGTTGGCCTTGAAGTAGTCGGCAAGGTTCAGCTCGGTCGTGGTGCCGGTCTGGATACAGATCGACGCGCCGTCGAGTTCCTTGGCCGAGGTCACGCCCGAGTCCTTGCGCACCATGAAGCCCTGACCGTCGTAGTAGTTGGTCGCGGTGAACTGGAGCTTGAGGTCGGTGTCGCGCGAGAAGGTCCAGGTGGTGTTACGTGCCAGCAGGTCCACTTCGCCCGAACCGAGCGCGGTGAAGCGCGTCTGGCCCGAGGTGGGAACATACTTAACCTTCGAGGGGTCGCCCAGCACAGCGGCGGCGACGGCCTGGCAGACCGCGACGTCGAAGCCGGACCAGTTACCGTTGGCATCCGGCGCGGCGAAGCCGACGAGACCGGTGTTCACGCCGCAGATCAGCTCTCCGCGCGATTTCACGTCATCGAGCGTGGCCGCGCCAGCCAGACCGGCAGTCAGCGTCGCAGCCGTCAGCGCGCCGAAAAAGACGGATTTCTTCATTTTTACCTCTTCCTGTTGTCGCCGCTCTGACAGAGCGGTTCTTGGTCCCTCACGGACCTGGTCGATCGTGTCCCATGACACGGAGTAACGAAAGTTTGGTCCATCCGATCAAAGAAGGTCAAGGCTAGTTTCCGGATTTCGTGAGGGTAGCTGCGCAAATCATCGGCAAGTGATGATGCTTTTGGCAGGTCCGTAAGCGGCGTAAGAATCCCGGGCGGTCACCTTTCGGCGAGCGACCAGATTCGAGCCGCGTCACACAGCGCCTCGCGCTTGTGTTCGGCGATCTCGGCCGCCTCTTCGTCCTCCCCCCATTGCGCGATCTGCCAATCCTCGTCGAGCCGCGAGAGCGCCCACGCCTCTTCCGCCGAGAGCCGACCGCGGGCTACCGCCAGCCCCAGAACGAGCGAGCCGGTGATGCCCACGAGATCGTGGAGCGCCGCGAGCGCGAACGGATCGAGGGCTGCGACTTCCGCTTCCAGCCGTGCCAGATGGTCCGCAGGCTGATCGACCGGCAGGATACCCGTCGTGACCTTGAGCGCTGCGCCATAGGTTTGCGCGGCCCACTCCAACAGCGGATCCCATTTCTCGGCCTGAAGATCGACCAGCTCCGCCGGCGCCTCGGCGCGGTAGCACAGAAGATCGGTGCCGCCGAATTCGCAGACATGGGCGACAACCTCGGAATGCTGGCGCGCGACCTTGTCGATCGCGGCGTTGGCCGAACGGGTGACCGGCATCTTGTGGGGCTGGATCGCGCCCTCTTGCGCGTCCCATTCGGCGGCGATCGCCTCGGCATAGGCACGGGTCGGCACGGTCAGCGCGGCTTTCGCCGGCGTCTTCACCGCACGCCCGTCAAGCGCCACGCCGAACCCTTCCGGACGCTCGGTGACGGTGGTTTCTTTCCAGAACCGTTTCGCCGCCCATTCGCTCATGCGCTCATCTCCCACAGGTCCAGAAGTGTCGTTTGCAGCGAGTCGAAATCATCGACCATCTGATGCGCGCCCGCCGCTTCGAGCAGGTGCGGCGCGTGGTAGCCCCAGCGCACGCCGATCGTCGCGACGCCCGCGCTGCGGCCCATCGCCATGTCGAAGCTAGTATCGCCGATCATCACCGCGTCGCGTGCGTCCACGCCGGTCTCGCTCAGCGCCGCGCCGATCATCGACGGGTGCGGCTTGGAGGGGTGATCGTCCGCCGTCTGCAGGCTGACGAACAGCCCTTCCAGCCCGTGATGCTCGATCAGCGCGCGCAACCCGCGGCGGGATTTCCCGGTGGCGACCGCCAGCAGCATGTCATCGCGCGCGGCGAGCTTGCGCAGGAGCGCCTCCGCCCCGGGATAGAGCGGTGCGGGAGAGGCGGCGCGGGTGGTCATGTAACTTTGCTTGTAGCCCTCGACGATGCGCGCCTGCGTCTCGGCATCGTGCTCGGGCGCGAGCCGTGCCACCGCGAGCGGCAGCGACAGGCCCACGATCTGGAGCACTTCGGACGCGGCCGGCGCGGGAAGGCCTGCCGCCTCGAACCCGAGCGTCATCGCGTGGGTGATATGATTCTGGCTGTCCGAGATCGTGCCGTCGACGTCGAAGATCGCAAGTTTCATGCCAGATCCTCGAACGGGTCGGCGGGCACGTCTTTCTCGTGCCAGTCCAGCAGGTCCCATGTCCGTTTCATATGTTCTGGCAGCGGCGCGGTCAGGGTGATCCGCTTGCCGCTGATCGGATGATCGAAGCTGATCTGGCGCGCGTGCAAATGCAGCTTGCGGGAGATTTCTCCTCCCAGCTGCGCGCCCCAGCCATCGCCGAGATTCTCCTGACCCGAGCCGCCGTATTTGCCGTCACCGATGATCGGGTTGCCGATCTCGGCCATATGTGCGCGCAGCTGGTGGGTGCGCCCGGTGATCGGCACCAGCGCGACCCAGCTGACCCGCTGCCCGAGGATGTGCAGCGTGAAATAATCGGTAGTCGCGCGCTTGGCGCCCTCGGTCTTGTCGACCTTCGCGGGATGCACGCAGATCATCTTCTCGCCCTCGCCACCTCGGCCATGACCCGGCGCCTTCACGAGGCCGAAGCGGATCGTTCCGGTCTTCGGTTCGGGTGCGCCTGCGACGGCCGCCCAATAGATCTTGCGGGTGGTCTTACCGCGGAACGCCTCTGACAGGCGGCGCGCGACGCGGTCGGTGCGCGCGAGCAGCAGAACGCCGGAGGTGTCCTTGTCCAAGCGATGCACCAGCTTCGGCTTGTCCTTGTAGCCGAATTTCAGCGCCTCGCTCAGCCCGTCGACATGACGGTTGCCCTGCCCCGAGCCGCCCTGCGAGGGCAGCCCCGGCGGTTTGTTGAGCGCGATGATGTGTTCATCCTTCCACAGCACGCAGCTCTGGATGAATTTCGCATCCGCCTCCGAGATGCCCTCGGTCTTCGGCGCGGGCGCGGAATCGGGGATCGGCGGCACGCGGATTTCCTGCCCCGGCGCGACGCGCGAATTGGCCTTTACCCGGCCCTTGTCCACGCGCAGGTCGCCCTTGCGGCAAAACTTCTCGATCATGCCTTGGGACAGATGCGGAAACCGCTTTTTCAGGAACCGGTCGAGGCGCTGTTCGCCCTCTTCCTCGGTGACGGTGATATGCTGGACGCCGCTCATAGCATGGCCCTCATAAGTAGAATGCCCGCGACGAGGCCTAGAAGCCCCGCGCCGACCGACAGTCCGATATAGCTGACTGCCAATGTGACGTCGCCCTTCTCGATCAAGCGATAGGCTTCGAGCGAGAAGGAGGAGAAGGTCGTAAAGCCCCCGAGAAAGCCGGTCGCGAGGAAGGCGTTCCAATGGGTCAGCTGCTTGTCACCAAGGAATACCACGAGCGCGCCCATCAGGAACGAGCCGAGGATGTTCACCGTGATCACGCCCAGCGGGAAGGGCTGCGGGCCGAAGCTGCGCATCATCCCGACGCCCACGAGGTACCGCCCCGATGCGCCCATCGCGCCGCCAAGCGCGACCTGCAAGATCGTAGAAAGCATCGCTGTCTCCTTTGGCGCCGTAAGAGCGGTCACGGGCCTGAATGTCAAGATTTGCGCTGTTCGCGCAGCTTGGCAAACCAGTCGACCCGCTTTTTCAACTCGCGCTCGAAGCCACGCTCGACCGGCTGGTAGAGGACCGGGCGCTTCATCGTGTCGGGGAAGTAGTTCTGCCCCGAGAAGCCATCCTCGGCGTCGTGGTCATAGGCGTAGCCCGCGCCGTAGCCCTGTTCCGACATCAGCTTGGTCGGGGCGTTCAGAATATGCTTCGGCGGCGGCTCCGAGCCGGTCTTCTGCGCCTGCGCCCGCGCGCCCTTGTAGGCGACGTAGCCCGCGTTGGATTTTGGCGCGAGTGCGAGATAGATCACCGTCTGCGCCAGCGCCAACTCCCCCTCGGGCGAGCCGATGCGCTCGTAGATTTCCCACGCGTGCAGCGCATGCGTCTGGGCCTGCGGATCGGCGAGCCCGATATCCTCCACCGCCATGCGCACGAAGCGCCGCGCGAGGTAGCGCGGATCCTCGCCGCCCTCCAGCATCCGCGCGAACCAATAGAGCGCGGCATCCGGGTCCGATCCGCGCACAGATTTATGGAGCGCCGAGATCAGGTTGTAATGCTCGTCGCCCGATTTGTCGTATTTCGCCGCGCGGCGCATCAGTCGGGTCGAGAGCGCGTCCGTGTCGAGATTGCCGGTCACTTTCCATGCCGCGACCTGCTCGATCAGGTTCAGAAGCGCGCGCCCGTCGCCATCGGCCATCTCCAGCAGCGCCTCGCGCGCCTTGCCGCTCAGCGGCAGGGGACGGCCGAGCGCCTTCTCGGCGCGCTGCGCGAGGCGTTCCAGGTCGGCGAGGGCGAGCCGCTCGAGTACCATGACCTGCGCCCGGCTCAGCACAGCGGCGTTCAGCTCGAAGCTCGGATTCTCGGTGGTGGCCCCCACCAGCATGATCGTGCCGTCTTCCATATGCGGCAGGAAGCTGTCCTGCTGCGCCTTGTTGAAACGGTGAATCTCGTCGACGAAGAGGAGCGTGCCCCTGCCCTGCCCGCGCCGAAGCTTGGCAGCTTCGAAAACTTTGCGCAGTTCCGGCACGCCGGTGAAGATTGCGGAAATCTGTACGAAGGCGCGGTCGGAGGCATCGGCCAGCAGTCGCGCGATGGTCGTTTTGCCGACGCCGGGCGGCCCCCAAAGGATCAGCGAGCCAAGCGAGCCCGCGGCCAGCATCGCACCCAGCGGCCCATCGGGGCCAAGCACCTGCTCCTGACCGATCACCTCACCCAGCGTTTTGGGGCGGATGCGATCGGCGAGCGGGCGCGGCGCTTCGGGCGCAGGCGCGGAGGGATCGGGGGGCGTGTCGAATAGGTCGGCCATGATGGCGTGAACCTAGTGATTAGCTCGGCTCACGAAAAGCCCCCGTGCGTGTGGGGTCGCACGGGAGCTCTGATCTCCCCCACGCTTTCAATGAAGGTTCTGGGAAAAGTCCATCGACACGACCTGGTTCTTGATCCCGTCGATCTCCATGACCGGCCCCATCGCCGTCATGTCCACTCCAACCCGACCCGCCCAACGCGGCCAATTCGCGTTCAGAAGAGTAAGGGCGGAGCTTGCGCCGAGTTGCCGGGCGGAATTGCCGATTTCCTGCACGAGACGCGCATGGACCTTGCGGCGCAGCGCCATCGGAACGTCATGCGACACGAAGAGACGCGAGCTTTCCCACACGGTCTCGCTGACCGGAGCTTCGTCATAGAGAAGATCGGACGGGATCGTCGCGAGTAGCCCACGCTGCGCGTCGCGGATCATGTAGCTGTAGATCCCGCAGGTTGCCGTCGTGGGCGTGAGACGGTTGCCTGCCAGCACCTTGCCCAGTTCGTCATGGACCACCACCCAGCGGCTCGCCGGGGTGTCATACTGATCATATTCCATGCCCATCGCTTCAGGGAGGTCCCATTTGTTCTGGACGATGAAGAGCTCGCGACGTGCGCGCAGCATGTTTGCGAATAGCTCACCATGATTATGGAAATTGGTGAACGAAAGCGTAGTGGTCTGCATGTCTTCCTCCTGCAGGTTTAACACAGTACAGCCGTGCGGAGGGTCAACAACACTATAACAGGCGGAAATCCTTTGCGCGCTGAATAGCTTCGGCGGTCGTCCGAGCCATCAGTCTTGCGCGCGCAGAATTCAGCCGCGCCTTGAGCGCGCTTTCCGAAATTCCAAGTTTCGCGGCCGCCGCCGCGTGTCGGTCACCCCCAGCAACACAGCGCAGGGCTTCGATCTGAGCTCGCGTGAGTTCCTCAGGCGGTTGAGTCATATCGTGCATTTCACGCACGATAAGCTCGAAGGTCTCGATCTCGGTAAGGTCGAATTCCCGATCATCGCGCGCCATGCTTGCGATAGTACGGGACCGGATCGGGCCGCATGAGACTGTCGCCCCGTAGATAAGACCGTATTTCTTGGCCTCATCGAAGAGACGGAAAGGATCGGGTAGCCGCGGGTCGCTCCACCGGATTGCGCCGGTCTCGCTAAACCCCCAAGCAGTCATTGGGTCGCGGAGCACATAGCCGTTTGCGGTGTAATGATCGAGCCAAGCCTTGTCGTAAGTCTGGAACGTCATCAGCGGCGCCGTAAAACGAATATGCAGTCCAACAAAATAACCACCTGGAGCTAAACGATCCAAGTCACGGAGTTTCAAATCGATTCTGCTCTGTATCGACATATCTTTTTAGACAGTTTGGAATTAACCCGGTCAACTTAAAAGTGTTCGCGCCCTGCGGAGTTCGCTCCGACAGTGGCTTTACGTCCCCACTCGCCCTCGCGTTTACACTCGCGAAAGCTTCACACCTGCGCAATAACCTTTTGCGCGAGAATTGCGTGAAAATGCAGGCGGAAATAAGAAAATCCCGCCCAAAAGGCGGGATTTCCCAGTACTCGTTGAATTCGAAGGGAAATCATCTGCGAGGATCAATCCTCTGCAGCCTCTTCGGCTTCGACGCGTGCTTTATCTGCAGCACCTTTGGCGTCCAGATCGCGGTCGACGAATTCGATGATCGCCATCGGCGCCATGTCGCCGTAACGGAAACCGGCTTTCAAAATGCGAACGTAGCCGCCCTGACGCTCCTTGTAGCGCGGGCCGAGGATGTCGAACAGCTTCGCGACATACTGGTCCTGCTTGAGCTGCGAGGCCGCCTGACGGCGAGCGTGCAGATCGCCGCGCTTGGCGAGCGTGACCAGCTTCTCGATGACCGGGCGCAGTTCTTTCGCCTTCGGCAGGGTCGTCTTGATCTGCTCGTGCTCGATCAGCGAGCCAGCCATGTTGGCGAAGAGCGCCTTGCGGTGCTCATGAGTACGGTTGAGGCGGCGGTAGCCACGTGCGTGACGCATTGTCATTCTCCAATCTTGCGTTTTGCTTTGTCAGGCCGGCGATGCGTGTCACCGACTCACCTTGGGGTCTTGTGACCCAGATAGTCCCCGGCAGTCCGGGCATTGAAGGGGCGTTTAGCCAACGCCCCTCAATTCGTCAATCAGAACTGGTCTTCGAAACGCTTGGCCAGATCTTCGATGTTCTCCGGCGGCCAATCTTCGACTTCCATCCCGAGATGCAGCCCCATGCCCGAGAGCACTTCCTTGATCTCGTTCAGCGACTTGCGGCCGAAGTTCGGGGTGCGGAGCATCTCGGCTTCGGTTTTCTGGATCAGGTCGCCGATATAGACGATGTTGTCGTTCTTCAGGCAGTTCGCCGAACGCACGGACAGTTCCAGCTCGTCCACTTTCTTCAGCAGAAGCGGGTTGAACTCGAGACCGTCGTCCTGGTCCTGCTTGCCAGCCGATTCCGGCTCTTCGAAGTTGACGAAGATCGAAAGCTGGTCCTGCAGGATGCGGGCAGCGAAGGCCACCGCGTCCTCGGCCGACAGCGAACCGTCGGTCTCGACCTTCATGGTCAGCTTGTCATAGTCCAGAACCTGACCTTCACGGGTCGGCTGCACTTCGTAGGCGACTTTCTTGACCGGCGAATAGATCGCGTCGACGGGGATCAGGCCGATGGGCGCATCCTCGGGACGGTTCTTGTCGGCGGCGACGTAGCCCTTGCCGGTGTTCACGGTCAATTCCATGAACAGGTCGGCGCCATCGTCGAGGTGGCAGATCACGTGATCCTTGTTCAGGACCTCGATGCCCGCGGTCTCGGTAATGTCGCCAGCGGTCACGACGCCCGGGCCCTTGGCCGAGATCGAGAGACGCTTCGGACCTTCAACGTCCATACGCAGAGCCACGCCCTTGAGGTTCAGGACGATATCGGTCACGTCTTCACGAACGCCCGCGACCGACGAGAACTCGTGCAGCACGTTGTCGATCTGGACGCTGGTGATCGCGGCGCCCTGAAGCGACGAGAGCAGTACGCGGCGCAGCGCGTTGCCGAGCGTCAGGCCAAAGCCACGCTCGAGCGGTTCGGCGACGATCGTCGCCTGACGCAGCGGGTCGTTGCCGGGCTTGATTTCAAGCTGCGTCGGCTTGATGAGTTCAGCCCAATTCTTGTGGATCATGCGTTTGCCTCCATACCTGTCCCAGACCCATGCCCAAAGTCGGGGACGCCCGAGGATAAAACCGAAAAATGCGGGCGGGCCGCACGGGAATCCCGCACGGCCCGACCGTCGTAATCTAGATTAGACGCGGCGACGCTTCGGCGGGCGGCAGCCGTTATGGGCGATCGGGGTCACGTCACGGATCGAGGTGACGGTCAGACCGACCGCAGCCAGCGCGCGCAGCGCCGATTCACGACCCGAACCCGGACCCTGAACTTCGACGTCCACGGTGCGCAGACCGTGTTCCTGAGCCTTCTTGGCCGCATCTTCCGCAGCCATCTGAGCGGCGTAGGGGGTCGACTTGCGCGAGCCCTTGAAGCCCATCGTGCCAGCCGACGACCACGAGATCGCGTTGCCCTGCACGTCAGAGATCAGGATTTTGGTGTTGTTGAACGAGGAGTTCACATGAACGACGCCAGCGGCGATGTTCTTGCGTTCCTTGCGCTTAGCGCGAACCTTATCACGAGCCATTTGTCCTGCCTCCCCTTACTTCTTCTTGCCAGCGATGGGTTTCGCCGGGCCTTTGCGCGTGCGCGCATTCGTATGGGTGCGCTGACCGCGCACGGGCAGGTTGCGACGATGACGCAGGCCACGGTAGCAGCCGAGATCCATCAGGCGCTTGACGTTCATCTGAACTTCACGGCGCAGGTCGCCCTCGACGGTGTAGTTGGCGTCGATATGTTCGCGGATCGCGAGCACTTCGGAATCCGAAAGCTCGTTGACGCGACGGGTCACGTCGATACCCGTGGCTTCGCAAATCTGCTTAGCCGAATGGGGACCGATCCCGGTGATGTAGGTAAGTGCGATCGGGACGCGTTTCCCGGTCGGAATGTTGACGCCAGCAATACGAGCCAAAGCGTGTATCCTTTCGTTGCGAGCCCGTAACCCCAGGCCCTTTTTTCACAACACGAGGCCCGAAACTGGCGCTTCGGACCCCACGATTAATCCCCGAGGGAATCTCTCCCTTTTCGGAAACGATTCTCATCGGAGACGCCGTGACCTAGAGGTAAACGCCCTCCGGGTCAAGGCTTCTTTTACGATTACCCTTGCTGGTCGAGAATCCGCGCGATCGAGGTCGCTACGGTCTCGATTTCGGCCAGCCCGTCGATCGTGAACAGATCGCCCGCGTGGTAGTAGTAGCCGATCAGTGGAGAGGTCTTCTTGTAATACTCCATCAACCGGGTGCGCAGGCTTTCTTCGTTGTCATCCGCACGACGCTTCACGTCGGTGCCGCCGCACTTCTCGCATTTGCCATCCGCGGGCCAGGGCTTGGTCTGATCATGATAGACCTCGCCGCAACCACCGCAGGTCGAGCGGCCGGTGATGCGGGCGACAAGCGCCTCGTCATCGACCTGCATCTCAATCACCGCGTCGAGCTTGGTGCCCATCTTGGCGAGCAGCTTGCCCAGGGCATCGGCCTGGCCCAGCGTCCGCGGGAAGCCGTCGAAAATGAAGCCTTCGCCACCGGCGGCGAGCTTTTCCTCGATCAGACCGATGACGATCTCGTCGGTCACCAGCTGGCCCTTGGCCATCACTTCGGCGACGACATTGCCCATCTCGGTGCCCGAGTCCTTCGCCTCTCGCAGCATATCGCCGGTCGAGAGCTGGACCATGCCGCGCTCTTCGACGAGACGGCGGGCCTGGGTGCCCTTGCCCGCGCCAGGCGGGCCGAGAAGAATGATATTTGCCATGTCGGCTCCCCCTGAAAACGCTTGGCGGATTTAGCGGCGCGCGGGCGGCTTGCGCGGCCCCTTCTTCTTCTTGCCCGAACGGCCGCGAAGCTGCGAACGCTCGATCAGACCCTCGTATTGGTGGGCCAGAAGATGCGACTGAATTTGGTTGATGGTGTCCATCGAAACGGTGACCACGATCAGAACCGAGGTGCCGCCGAAGTAGAACGGGATGGACAGCTGCGAACGCAGGATCTCGGGCAGAAGGCAGACCGCCGCGAGATAGGCAGAGCCGATCACCAGAACGCGGCTGACGACGTAGTCGAGATATTCCTCGGTCTTCTTGCCGGGACGGATGCCGGGCACGAAGCCGCCCTGATTTTTCAGGTTATCCGCGACCTCGTCCGATTTGAACGACACGTTCGCGGTGTAGAAATAGGCGAAGAACACGATCATCGCGACGTAGAACAGCAGATACAGCGGCTGACCCGGGCCGAAATAGGCGAGGATCGTCGACATCACGGGACCGGTGTTCTGGCCCGAGAAGGTCGCGATGGTGGTCGGCAGCAGCAGGAGCGACGAGGCGAAGATCGCCGGGATGACGCCCGCCGGGTTCACCTTGATCGGCAGGTGGCTGGAGCCGCCGTCATAGACCTTCATCCCCACCTGGCGGCGCGGATACTGGATATGGATCTTGCGCAGCGCGCGTTCCATGAAGACGACGAAGGTGATCACGATCGCGATCATCAGGATCACCCCGAGGATCACTGGAGTGGAGATCGCACCGGCGCGGCCCTGCTCGAGGAAGCGGGCCAGAGCCGCCGGGATTTCCGCGACGATACCGACGAAGATGATGAGCGAGATGCCGTTGCCGATGCCGCGTGCGGTGATCTGCTCACCCAGCCACATCAGGAACATCGTGCCGCCGACGAGCGTGATGACCACGGCTGCGACGAAGAACAGGCCCGGATCGTGTGCCAGATCGCCCTTCTCGAGCGAGACGGCCAGCCCCCATGCCTGGAAGGTCGCCAGGGCCACGGTCGCATAGCGCGTGATCTGGTTGATCTTTTTGCGGCCTTGCTCGCCTTCCTTCTTCATCTGCTCGAGTGCGGGCACCAGAGCGGTCAGAAGCTGGATGATGATCGAGGCCGAGATATAGGGCATGATGCCGAGTGCGAAGACACCCATCCGACCGAGCGCGCCGCCCGTGAACATCGACAACACGCCGCCAAGGCCGGAGCCCGCGCTTTGCATGAATTCGCGCAGTGCCTGCGCGTCGATGCCCGGAACCGGAATATAGGTGCCAAGGCGGTAGATGATCAGCAAACCAATGGTGAAGAAGATGCGCTGGCGCAGCTCGGTGGCTTTGCCCAGGGCGTCCCAGCTGAGGTTCGCCGCCATTTGCTCTGCAGCAGATGCCATATGCTCGTCTCTTTCATGTAAAGCGCCGCCCAACCGGTTCCCGGTCGGCGGCGCCTAGAAAACCTTCGCCTATGTAATCGGGCCGGGGCCCGCTCACAACAGCTTATTCAGCGGCCTGCGCCACCGTGACCGAGCCGCCAGCCTTCTCGACAGCCTCGATGGCCGATTTCGAAGCGCCGGTGACCTTCAGAGCCACTTTCGACTTGATGTCGCCCTTGGCGAGAACACGCACGCCATCGAGCTTGCGGCGCACGACACCGGCCGCGACCAGAGCGTCTTCGGTGATGTCCGATTTCGCGTCGAGCTTGCCGGCTTCGATGAATTTCTCGATCTGGCCGAGGTTCACGACGTTGAACTTCTTCGCGTTCGGCTTGGTGAAGCCACGCTTCGGAAGACGACGATAGAGCGGCATCTGGCCGCCTTCGTAACCGTTCAGGGCCACACCCGAACGCGACTTCTGACCTTTGATACCACGGCCAGCCATCTTGCCCTTGCCCGAGCCGGGACCGCGGGCGACGCGCTTTTTCTTCTGGGCCGCGCCTTCGTTGTCGCGCAGTTCATTGAGTTTCATATCGCTTCTCCTTGCCGGAACACCTTCCCGAAGCGAGTGCGGAAGGGACACGGCTTTTTGCGTTGATTCTGATGCGGCCGTCGGGCCACCGGGGGCGTATAGTGCGTTTGCCCCGCGCACGCAACTCCCGCGTTCGCGCTTCGGGCGGTGGCTTGGGCTGCCGTTCCCCCTCCTCTGCCCGGGGACATTTTCTGCGCCTCGCTTGACCTTCCCACCCCCCTCTCGCTACTGCAGATGCAGTATTTGCGAGGGACATTCATGACGCGCATCCTGATCACCGGCACCGCCGGCTTCATCGGTTACCATCTGGCGAAGCTGCTGCTCGACGAAGGTTACCGGGTGCATGGCTATGACGGGATGACCGACTATTATGATGTCGCCCTCAAACAGCGCCGTCACGCGATGCTGCTGCAGAACCCGAATTTCTCCGCGACCGAGGGGATGCTCGAAGACCTCGAGACCTTCGACGCGATGGCGGATGAGTTCAAACCCGAGATCATCGTCCATCTCGCGGCTCAAGCCGGCGTGCGCTACAGCCTCGAACAGCCCCGCGCCTATATCGAGGCGAATATCGTGGGCACCTTCAACGTGATGGAGGCCGCGCGCCGCCACGAGGTTAAGCACCTGCTGATGGCCTCGACCTCGTCGGTCTACGGCGCGAACGAGGACATGCCCTATGCCGAGACCGACAAGGCAGACACGCAGCTGACGATCTATGCGGCGACGAAGAAGGCGACCGAGTCGATGGGCCATTCCTATGCTCATCTGTGGAACCTGCCGACGACCATGTTCCGCTTCTTCACGGTCTACGGGCCGTGGGGCCGTCCCGATATGGCGCTGTTCAAGTTCACCGATGCGATCCTGAACGACCGCCCGATCGACATCTATAACCATGGCGAGATGTATCGCGACTTCACCTATGTCGAAGACCTCGTGCGCGGCATCCGCCTGTTGATCGATGCAGTCCCCGAGCGCCCCGCCTCGCGCGACGAGATCGCAGAGGGCGACAGCCTTTCGCCCGTGGCCCCCTACCGGATCGTCAATATCGGCAATTCCGACAAGGTGAAGCTTCTGGATTTCGTCGATGCGCTGGAGGCCGAGCTGGGCCGCCCCGCAAAGCGCAATTACATGGAGATGCAGAAAGGCGACGTGCCCGCGACATGGGCCGATGCCTCGCTTCTGCAAAGCCTTACCGGATACCGTCCGCAGACGAATGTCCGCGAGGGGATCGCGAAATTCGTGGCGTGGTTCCGCGACTATTACGGGAAATAACCGGGGCGCCCCTTGCCGCAGCGCAGCAATCGCCTAAGTCACGGGGCTGATACTCGCGCTACACGCCTATTTTCGGAGACTACCATGACGCTCGAACCCCGCCACGCGCGGGCCGTGATCCTGTCGCTGGCCCTTGGCACTTTCGGTATCGGCGTGATCGAATTCGCGTCCATGGGGCTGCTGCCCTATTACGCGGCCGATTTCGGGATCACCGAGGCGCGGGCCGGTCATGCGATCTCGGCCTATGCGCTTGGCGTCGTGATCGGCGCGCCGCTTCTGGCGGTGATCGGCGCGAAAGTCCCGCGCAAGCAGTTCCTGATCGGGCTGATGGGGTTCTATGCGGTGGCGAACCTGCTGGCCGGGTTCGCACCGAATATGGATAGCTTCATGGCGGCGCGCTTCGCCTCGGGCCTGCCGCATGGGGCCTATTTCGGGATGGCGATGCTGTTCGCCGCTGACCTGATGCCCGTAGGCAAACGCGCGCAGGGCATCGCGATGGTGATCTCCGGCCTGACGATCGCGAATATCGTGGGCGTGCCGCTGGCGGGGGCGATCGGCCAGAATTTCGGCTGGCGCTGGGGCTTTGCCATCGTGGCGGTGATCTGCGCGGCTTCGGCCCTGATGATCGCGCGCGTCGCCCCTGCGACACCGCGCGATCCGAACGCCAGCCCGATGCGCGAGCTCGGTGCTCTGGCCAATCGCTCGGTCTGGCTGACGCTTCTTGTAGGCTCGATCGGCTTCGGCGGCATCTTCGCGGTCTATTCCTACCTGTCAGCGGCGATGATCGACACGCAGGCAGGCCCCGCCTGGACGATCCCTGTGGCACTGTCCGCCTTCGGGGTGGGCGGCACGCTGGGCAACTGGATTTCGGGCAAGCTCTCTGATTGGTCGCGCTTCGGCGCGGGGGTGATCCTGCTTTGCGGGATGATGGTGATGTCGATCCTCTACACCTTCACCATCGGCAACTGGGTCGCGATGTCGGTGGCGATGGTCGCGCTCGGCTCGACCGCCGGGATGGTGATCCCGATGCAGATGCGGCTGATGGAAGTCGCGGGCGAGGCTCAGACGCTCGCCGCTGCCCTCAATCACGCGGCCTTCAATCTCGCCAACGCGATCGGGCCGTTTCTTGCCGGGATCGCGCTGGCGGAAGGCTATGGCTGGACCGCCACAGGTTATGTCGGTGCGGGGCTGGCAGCGGCGGGGCTTGTCTTCCTCGCCATCGCGTGGATCGACAGCCGTCGCCCCGCCGCCGTTCCCGCTTAGGCTTTCTCGATACGCACCGGGACGCCCTTGGAGCCGGGCGTCTTCGACAGCTCGTCATTGAGCCCCACCGGCACCAGCACGTTGCACTCGGGGTAATAGCCCCCGACCGTGCCGCGCGGCAGCTCGAACGTGACGACCTTCAGCCCGGTCTTGCTGCGTGCGACCCCATCATCCATGTCGCCATGGACAACCACAGGGTCGCCGTGCTCGAGCCCCAGATCGGCCATGTCGATCTTGTTCATCAAGAGCACGTCACGCGTCCCCTCGATCCCGCGGAAGCGGTCCGAATAGCCGTAGATCGTGGTGTTGAACTGGTCGTTGGAGCGCATCGTGATCATCCGGTAGCGGCCCGGTTTGTCGTCGAACCCCAGCGCGTTGAGCTTGGACGGCGTCGTGAACTCCAGCTTGCCACTCTCGGTCTTCCAGATGCGATCATGCGCCGGATTGCCGCGCCAGAACCCGCCCGGCTCGTTCAGCCGCTCGTTGAAGCCGCGGAAGTCGTCCGGGTAGGTCGCCTCGATCAGGTCGCGGACCTTGGAGTAGTCCTTCACCCACTCGTCCCATTTCAGCTTCGGGTTAGGCTCGCAGATCGCCTTCGCGATGCTACAGGTGATCGCCAGCTCGGATTTCAGCTTGTCCGACGCGGGCGCACCCTTGCCGAGCGAGCCATGGATCATCGAAAAGCTGTCCTCGACCGAGACGTATTGGTTACCCGTTTCCTGCTCGTCCTTTTCCGACCGGCTCAAACAGGGGAGGATATAAGCCACCTCGCCCGGATAGAGATGGGAACGGTTGAGCTTCGTCGAGATCATCACCGTGAGCTTCTGCTTCGGCCACGCCTCTTCTATCCGGTCGCTATCGGGTAGCGCGCGAACCAAGTTGCCGCCGAGCGAGAAGGTAGCCGAGACCTTGCCCTCCAGCATCGCCTGCGCGGCGTCGACGATGTGGAAACCGTCTTCCTGCGGCGGCTCGAAACCGTAGAGCTCGCGCAGCTTGTCCATCGGGATCAGCTTCGCCTTTTCGGCGATGCCCACCGTACGCTGGCCCTGAACGTTGGAGTGGCCGCGCACCGGGCAGCACCCCGCGCCCTTGCGCCCGATATTGCCGCGCAGCGCGAGGAAGTTCACCAGCATCCCGATATTGGTCGCCCCATGCGCGTGCTGAGTAAGCCCCATGCCATAGACGCCGATGACCTTCTGGGCGTGGATGTAGACATCCGCCGCCTGCCGCAGCTCGGCCTCGGACAGCCCGCATTCCTCGGTGATTTGTTCCCACGACGTCGTGCGGCAGAAGGTCAGGAACTCGTCGTAATTGATCGCGTGCTCTTTCAGGAACTCCCAGTCGACGACCGCTGGGCGACCCTGCGCCTGGGCTTTCTCGTCCTCTTCGAGCACCGCCTTGCACAGGCCGGTCAGCGCCGCGATGTCCGAGCCTGCCTTCAACTGGTGATACTGGTCGGAGATCTTGGTTTCGTGGCCCCGCGCCATGTCGTAGAGGTTCTGCGGATCGACGAAGCTGACGAGCCCCTGTTCCTTCACCGGATTGAAAGTGACGATCTTCGCCCCGCGATCCTTCGCCGCCTTTAGCGGATGCAGGAAACGCGGCGAGTTGGTGCCGGGGTTCTGACCGAAGAAGAAGAAGCAGTCGGTCTCTTCGAGATCTTCCCAGAGAATGGTGCCGACCGGCGAGCCGATCACCTTCTTGAGGCCGACCGAAGTCGTCTCGTGGCACATGTTGGAGCTTTGCGGCAGGTTGTTGTTGCCGTAGGCGCGCGCCATCAGAGCCCAGAGATAGCTCGCTTCCAGCCCGGCATGGCCCGAGGAATAGAATACGACCTCTTTCTTCGGCAGCCCCTTCACGATCGAACCGATCTCGGCGAAGGCCTCGTCCCAGCTGACCTCGACATAGCGGTCGGAGGCGCGATCGTAGCGCATCGGCGCGGTCAGGCGGCCGGTCTTTTCCAGCTCGTGATCGGGCCAGTCCTTGAGTTCCGCAACCGTATGATCATCCCAGAACTCGGGCGTGTGGCGCGATTTCGTCATCTCCCAGAGCGTCGCCTTCGCCCCGTTTTCGCAGAATTCGAACGGGTGGTAATTGGCAGGTTTCGGGAAGGCGCAGGAGGCGCACATGAAGCCGCCCGGCTTGTTCTGTCGCTCGAGTTCGCGCAGCACGTCAGGCGAAGAAGGCCAGGATTCACCGAAGATTCGGGCGATACCCTTCAACGAGCCCCACCCGCCCGACGGGCCGCTTTCTTCGGGAAGTTTATCTAGCTTGTCAGACATGGCGCGCAGCTCCTCCGGTTTTGGTCCGCGCAGATACGAGCACGCGCGCCCCGAGGGACGCGCGTAGGCCGGACTTACCGGCTGAAGGCGACATATGGAAAACGTCGGGCATGAAATCTGTACGCGGGATATGGATCACGCAGACCCAACCAAGCGTTTGCGCCCCCGGTTCCAGCGGTTCTCGCGCCTCACTCAGTAGTGATGTTCATGCTCGGACGTCTTGCCGCGGAACACCCAGTAGGCATAGGCCGTATAAGCAAGGATGATCGGCAGGAAAATCGCCGCGCCGACGAGGATGAAGCCCTGCGACATCGCCGGTGTGGAGGCCTCGCGGATGGTGATTGAGGCGGGCACGATATAGGGGAAGATCGACAGTCCCAGTCCCGCGAAACACAGCACGAAGATAGCGATCCCCGACAGGTAGGCGACGACGCCTCGGTCCGAGCGGATCGCCGTCCAGTAGCCGAAGCCCGCCACGAGCAGCAGAAGCGGCACCACCGCGCTCCAGATCACGCCCGGCCATTGGAACCAGCGGTGATAATATTCCGGATGCAGGAACGGGGTGGCGAGCGAAGCGAGGCCGATGAACCCCAGCGTCGCGATCAGCGCGCGCTCCCCGATCCGGCGCGCCAGATCATAGAGCCCGTGCGAAGTCTTGATGACCAGCCAGGCCGCCCCCAGCATCACGTAGCCCGCCACCAGCGCCAGCGCGGTGCCGAGCGAGAAGAAGCTCACCCAGTCGAACGGGCCGCCGGTAAAGGTCCGGTCGGTCACTTCGGGGCCGCGCAGCAGCCCGCCGAGGATCGCGCCCTGCGCCAGCGTCGCGACGAGCGAGCCGCCGAAGAACGCCCGGTCCCACAGCCGCTGCCAGCGCCGGGTCTTGCCACGAAACTCGAAGGCCACACCCCGGAACGCGAGAGCGAGCAGCATTATGACGATGGGGATATAAAGCGCGTTCAGGATGATCCCGTAGGCCAGCGGAAAGACGGCAAGCAGACCGCCGCCGCCCATCACCAGCCATGTCTCGTTGCCGTCCCAGACCGGGGCGACCGAGTTCATCGCGCGGGTGCGGTTCTCCTCGGAGCCGAGGAACGGAAACAGGATGCCGATGCCGAGATCGAACCCGTCGAGCACCACGTAGGTCAGGATCGCGAAGGCGATGATCGCGGCCCAGATGTCGGGCAGGTAATGCGCAAAGCCGGTCATGCGTGGGCACCCTCTTTCTCGGTCGTCACATCATTGGCGAGCATCGCGCCCGCCACGCCGCCTGCGCGCTGCGGCGTGTTCTCCACCGGCTCGGCACCTTCCGGTCCGCGCCGCATCAGCCGCAGCAGGTAGAAGGTGCCCGAACCGAAGAGGAAGGCATAGACCACGACGAACCCGATCAGCGCGGCCCAGGCCTGCCCCGCCGTCAGCGAGGACACGGACTCCGCCGTCGTGAAGTGACCGTAGATGGTGTAGGGCTGGCGGCCGAATTCGGTGGTGAACCAGCCCATGATGATCGCGAGGAAGCCGCCCGGCGCGAAGACCAGCGCCACCTTGTGGAACAGGCCCGGCTCATGCAGGCGCTTGCGCCACATCAGCCACCCGCCCCAGAGCCCGATCGCGGCGAAGGCGAAGCCGAGCCCCACCATGATCCGGAAGGTGAAGAAGACGATCGTCATCGGCGGGCGCTCATTCGGCGGAAAGTCCCCGAGGCCCGGCACCTCGCCATCGAGCGAGTGGGTCAGGATCAGCGAGGACGCATAGGGCACCTCGATCTTGTAATCGGTGCGCTCCTTGCTCGGGTTCGGGATGCCGAAGAGGATCAGCCCGGCACCCTTGCTGGTCTCCCAATGCCCTTCCATCGCCGCGATCTTGGCAGGCTGATGTTCGAGCGTATTGAGCCCGTGCTGGTCGCCGGCGAGGATCTGGATCGGTGCGGTCACGAGGATCATCCCGATCGCCATGCGGAACATGGTGCGCACGGCATCGTCCGCATTGCCCCGGATGTGATGCCACGCGCCGACACCCGCCACGACGAGCGCGGTCGTGAGATAGGCCGCCAGCACCATGTGAACGAAACGATAGGGCAGCGAGGGATTGAAGATCACCTCGAGCCAGCTGGTCGGAATGAATTGGCCGACATCGTTGATCTTGAAGCCCTGCGGCGTCTGCATCCAGCTGTTCACAGAGAGAATCCAGAAGGCCGAGATCAAGGTGCCGACCGCGACCATCGTGACCGCGAACATGTAGATCCACTTGTTCACCCGGTTGCGGCCAAACAGCATGATCCCGAGGAAACCGGCCTCGAGGAAGAAGGCCGTCATCACCTCGTAGCCCATCAGCGGCCCGATCACCGGGCCCGCCTTGTCGGAAAAATGCGCGAAGTTCAGACCGAACTCGTAGGACATCACGACGCCCGAGACGACACCCATCCCGAAGACCACCGCGAAGATGTGTTTCCAGAACTCGAAAATTCGCTGGTAGACCTGTTTGCCGGTGATCATCCGCAGGGCTTCCAGCACCATCAGGTAGCTCGCCGTGCCGATCGAGAAGGCCGGGAAGACGATGTGTGCCGCGACGACGAAGGCGAATTGCGCCCGCGCCAGATCGAGTGTCGGTATGTCGAATATGCTCATGGTCGTCCGCGTTTCTGCACGTTACGTGATAAGAACTAGACTTACCCGAGGGTACGGCAACCGCCGGGCCATGGTTCAAACGTCGCAGCGTGGCGGGATGTCGCAGGCTCAATGAAAAAAGCCCGCGCGGAGTTCCGCACGGGCTTTATACAAAGTTGGCGTCACGTCTTTCACGCAACTTGCTTGAGGGCGCTTTCTTCCGGGATGAACTCCTCGTGGAGCGCCTTGATCACGGGCTTAAGATCGTCCCGTTCGAGGACGAATTGCACGTCCACATTCCGCGGGCCCTGCGTGGCGCCGAGGCTTTCCATATCCGCTTTCGCGATCGCCTGCAGTCCACGGGTCAGTACCGAGAGACCGCTCAGGTCACGCCCGATGACCGAGGCCATCGAGAGCATCCGGGCCGAGATTTCCGCCGAGGGATAAATCTCGCAGAGATCCTTCTCGACGCGCTGCAGCACACGGATCGGGGCATCGACGTAATGGGTGATCGTGTTCGCATTCGAGGCCTTGGACACGATACGAACGTCGTGGCGCGTCAGCACCTCGAGGATCTTGGCGTCGTAGCCCTTCACGCCGACCATGTCCTGTTCGAACACTTCGAGCGCGATGATATCGAGGCCGGTCACCATTTCGACCGCCGCTTCCTTGGCGGGCTTGTCGTCGATCAGCGTGCCCGGATCGCCCGGGTCGAACGCGTTGGTGACACGCAGCGGAACGTCCGCCTGGCGCAGGGTCTTGGCGGCCTTCGGGTGGATCGCCTCCATGCCCATGTTCGACATCTGGTCGGCCACGTCGTAGTTCGTGTGACCCAGCTTGCGCACCTTGCCCTCGCCCACCAGCTTCGGGTCGGCAGAAGACAGGTGGAATTCCTTGTGAATGATCGCCTCGCGCGCGCCGGTGAGGGCTGCGAGCTTGGAGAAGGTCACTTCGGAGTAGCCACGGTCGAATTCCCGCATCAAGCCTTCGGCACATTGCGCATAGCCCGTCACGATCGGAAGCTCGGATTTCGGATCGATGTCCTTCATCGCACCCATTATCCGGCCTTCTAGGTCGTGATCGGTCTCGTCGCGCCAACCGGACAGGTCGACGAGACGTGCGTTCACGCCGTTGCGCTGCAACAGGAGCGTCGTGACGAAAGCGGAGTGCGCCTCGCCCAGACCCGACAGCAATTCGCGGATCTGCAGCATATGCTGCGAGAGCCGGAAGTGCCCGTAGGAGCACAGGCGCTGCAGGTCGATCAGGCAGTTGCGCGCGCCTTCGGTGCGCTCGCGGACGAACTCGGTCGCCTGCGCGATGTCGCCGGGATGCTTGAGCACATTCTCATGGGCTTCGATCATCGCGGTGGACACGCGGCTCAGCGCCTCGTGCCAGCCATGTTCGCTGTCGGCCTTTGCGAATTGCGCATAGACGCCCGCCTCGCCCGATTTCTTGTGTTCGAGCAGCAGATCGGTGATGCCACCGAACGCCGAGACGACGAAAATGCGGTTATAGAGATCGGCGCCCTTGCGGTCTCCGATGAACAGCGTGTCGAGCAACTCGTCCACGCGGCTCATGGAGGTGCCGCCGATCTTTTCGACCGTGTGATTCTGGTGGGTCAATTTGGCCCCCTTACGAATTTTCCAGTTCTTCGGCCGGCGCGTACGACCCGTCTTCACGGTGAACCTCGTTACCGGTCACCGGCGGGTTGAAGCAGCAAGCCATGACGAGGTCTTCGTCCCCCGCGACGAGGCGGTGGTGGTCATGCAGGTTAAGCGCATACATCACGCCCGGTTTGATTTCGTGGCGCGTGCCGTTGTCGAGCTCGGTGATGTGGCCGTTGCCCGAGATGCAGTAGACGCTCTCGAAATGGTGCTTGTAGTGGAACGTGTGGTCCGAACCCGCCTTCAGCGTGGTGATGTGAAAGCTGAAGCCCATCTTGTCGTCGGCCAGCAGCATGCGAACGCTGCTCCAGTCGGCATCGGACACGTCGCGGTCTGTGTTCTTGAGCTTGTTGAAATCACGAACGATCATGATCGTTTCTCCGTATTTGAATTCGTTGGATCGCCGGGGAGGGGGCGGCGGATTATTCCGCCGCGATGTCCGTGCGTTCACCGGTCACCTCGGTGGCGGCTTCACGCAGGATTTCCAGCCCCTTGCGGAATTGTTCCATCGGCGTGGTCAGCGGTGCGAGAACCTTCACGACCTGGTCGTCATTGCCCGAGGTTTCGATCACGAGACCTTTCTCGAAGCAGCGACCGCAGATCGCCGAGGCAAGCTCGCCGGTGCCGACATCGACACCCTGCATCAGGCCCCGGCCCTTGAGGAAGGCACCCGGCACGAGATCGGCCACGGCGGCCAGACCTTCACGCAGGACGTCCGATTTCACGGCCAGTTCCTTCTGGAACTTGTCGTCGGCCCAGAACTTCTCGATCGCCACGGTGGCGGTCACGAAGGCATGGGTGTTGCCGCGGAAGGTACCGTTATGCTCGGCCGGGCCGAACACGTCGTAGTCGGGACGCACCAGAACCAGCGCCATCGGCATGCCGAAGCCGGAGATCGACTTCGCTTGGGTCACGACGTCCGGCATCACGTCCATCTCCTCGAAGGAGAAGAAGGTACCGGTGCGGCCGCAGCCTGCCTGAATGTCGTCGATGATGAACAGCGCACCGTGCTTGCGGGCAACTTGTTCGACGCCTTTCACGAATTCCGGGCTTGCGGCGTTGAGGCCGCCCTCGCCCTGAACCGTCTCCAGCATGATCGCCGCCGGAGCGTCGATCCCGCCCGAGGCGTCCGAAAGCATCTGGTCGAGCAGCGCGACCGAATCGACGCCATCGGCATAGGCGTCATAGGGCATGCGGGTCACGCCATGCGTGTCCATACCGGCGCCGCCACGGTGATAGCCGTTACCGGTCGCGGCCAGAGCGCCCATGGTCACGCCATGGAAGCCGTTGGTAAAGGTGATGATGTTGGTGCGGCCAGTCGCCTTGCGCGCGATCTTCATCGCGGCTTCGACGGCGTTCGCGCCGGTCGGACCGACGAACATCAGCTTGTGGTCCATGCCGCGCGGGGCGAGGATATGCTCCTCGAAGGCGCGCAGGAACTTGCCCTTGCTGTCGGTGTGCAGGTCGAGCGCGTGGCCCATCTTGTTCTCGGTCAGGTGCTCGATCAGCGCCTGCTTCATGTCCGGGTCGTTGTGGCCGTAGTTCAGCGACGAGCAACCGGCGAGGAAGTCGATATAGGTGTTGCCCTCGGCGTCGGTCAGCTCCGAGCCTTGCGCGCTGGTGAAAACCGTATCGAAGCCGCGGCAGTAGGAGCGGGCTTCAGATTCGCGTTGGGTAAAGATCGTCTTATCCGTCGAATGAACGGTCATGGGGGACTCCGTAGAATTGGGGGAAAGAGGAGGGTGCGCGGCCTGAGATCAGGCGGCAGCACGCGCCTCCTCGGGGAAGGTGATGGTGACCATATGTTCGGTCGAGGCGTGGCCGTCGAAATGGTCTTCTTCGTGGAAGTGCGCCTCATCGGTCAGCTCGCCGCCCATCGAACGGGCGAAGGAACGGAAGAGCGCCCAGCTAGCTTCGTTGCTCTTGGTGATGGTCGTCTTCAACTTGGTGCAGTCTTCGGCGACGTCGCGCTGGATGAGGTGGCGCAGCATACGCTTGCCAAGACCCAGCCCCCGCGCGTCGGGGGAAACAGCCACTTGCCACACGAAGAACGTGTCCGGCTCGGACGGGGCGATGTAGCCCGAAATCCAGCCGACGACCTCGCCTTCGCGCTCCACGAGGACACAGGTGTCCCCGAAGTGATCGCACTGCAGAAGGTTGCAATACATCGAATTTTCATCAAGCGGCTTGCAGCGGCGGATCAGCTTCCAGATTTCGCTGCCGTCTTCGGACTCCGGCTTACGGAAGACCAGTTCAGAACCCTTCTTGATCGACTCGACTTGCGGCACAGCTCTTTCCTCTCGTTTGCTTCGGTAGCCTAAGTAGTTCATGCAGTCGAAAATTTCAACCACCTAACTAATGGAACCCGGAAAAGTTCCGCTTATAGCCTTATATTCTTGCTTATAAGCCCTAAATACCGTTAGTATGACAAAGCAAATGAGTAGAAGCGAACGAAATAAGCTTAGCAAAGCCAAGCAATTGCAGAACACGGAACTCTCTGCGATACTGGGTCGTCTTGATAAAAAAGGGGCCCGCCGCCTGATGGAGCGTGTCGATACGAGCCTGATCGCTTTGCGTAGAATTCTGCGCGCGACCGAAATGTTCGGCCGCGACCTGGCGAAGGCTGCCGGGCTGACGCCTGCGCAGTTCCGCGTGCTTCAGGTGATTTCCGAGAAAGGCTGGTCGACCCCCAAGGCCATCGCACAGCGCATGGGCGTGAGCCAGGCGACGATGACAGCGCTGATCGACAAGCTCGAGCGCAAGGGCATGGTGACCCGTCAGCGCTCCGAACGGGACCGCCGTCAGACCGACATCGTGATCACGGAGCTCGGCGCGAGCGCGATCGACGAGGCGCCAGACGCCCTGCAGCAGATATTCGTCCGCCGATTCGAGGCACTGGAAGATTGGGAGCAGGCGCAGATCATCGCCTCGCTCGAGCGCGTCGCCTCGATGCTCGACGCGCATGAGATCGACGCCGCCCCCGTTCTGGATTGGGGCGACATTTCCGGCAAGCCGAACTGATCAGGCCCGGATCCACGTCCTGTCCGGGGCGCGGATGAACCTCTCGTTCTCGATCGGCTCGAAGCTCATGTCCCGCGCCCCGTAAAGCGTGATCGACAGAGCGTCGCGCCCCCCTTCGATCACGTTGAACGTATTCGGCTCGCCGCGCAGGCGCGAGGACAGGCCCGTCCCCGCCTGCACGAACAGTATGCCCGGCACAGCCGAGAAGGGGGCCACCAACCCGGTGTGCAGATGCCCTGACAGCACGAGATCCGCACCGCATTCCGACATGCCCTGCAGCGCGTCCCCTGCCCCCTCCATGAGAGCCTTGTCGACCTCGGGGCCGTGTTCGAGCGGATGGTGCATCACTGCGACTCGCAATCTCTCGCCCGCTTCTTCGAATTCCTGACACAGACGGGAAATCGTGCGGTCGGGCACCTTCCCGCGCTGCCACGCGAAGCGGTTGACCGTGTTCACGCCCACCACCTTGAAGCTGTCGGTCTCGTAGACAGGTTCGAGATCGTGATTGATCGCGGATTTGTAGCGCCCGAAGGGCTTGAGCACCCGAAGAACGATATTGTCGAGTGGCGTGTCGTGATTGCCGGGCACCGCGAGCGTCTCACTCTCGATCTGCTCGAGGAACATCCGAGCTTGCATGAACTGACCGCGCCGGGCGCGCTGCGTGAAATCCCCCGAGATCACCGTCAGATCGGGTTCGAGCTGGTTCAGTGCCGTAAGAAGCGGCATCTCGAGTTCGGGCAGGCTGCGCCCGAAATGCAGGTCGGAAAGGTGAACGATACGTGTCATGCAGTTGCGTCTTGGGGTTCGGTCTCGCCATGCGTCGCGGGCAGCACGATCCAGAGCGGCTCGTCGGACATCTTGAAGCGGAATGGGCTCTCAGCGCGGCATTTCTCACCGTCATAGGCCAGAAGGCCTCGCCGGCGCGCGGTTTCGATCTCGAAGGATTTCGCCCGGATCAACTCGTAATCCTCGCCCTGCTTTGTCTTGCGGCGCACAAGGCGCATGGAGAGACGGAAGAGATCCCGGCGGGTCTGCGCCTTTGCCACGAGCACCGCGAAGGCGTCGTCGCTGATCACGGTCGCCCCGTCGAGCCCGAAGAAATCGAGCTGATAGGCGGAGCGGGCGATGAAGACGAGCGCCGTGCGTCGACTCAGCTTTTTTCCGTCAGCCGTAATCTTCAGCTGCATCGGGCGCTGGAACCGAAGGAAGGTCTTGAACACCGACCAATGCGCGACGATCCGGCGGCGCCCCCAGCGCGCATAGATGTCCTCGCGCGCCTTCAAGATCGACGGGTAGATGCCGAGCGAGGCATTGTTCAGAAACACCTGCCCGTTCACTTCGCCGACGCGGATCGAGTGCGCCTTGCCTTCGCGGATCGCGCGCGCCGCCTCTTCCGGATCCTCGGAGAGACGCAGACCTCGGGCGAAGAAGTTGAAGGTGCCGAGCGGCAGTACGGCCATCGGCACATCCTGCCCCACCAGCGCACCCGCGACAGCCATCGCGGTGCCGTCACCACCCGCCGCCACGATCATCTCCGCGCCCTCGTCGAGCGCTTTACGCACGGTCGCCACGATGTCGCTTTCCGGCGACCATCGATAAAGCGACGCACCGTCACCAAGCGCCTCCATCGCGCGGCTGATCGCTTCCTCGTCCTTGGCATTGCCCCCCGAAGAGGGGTTCGCAATCAGCGCGACCGCTTCGCGACGCAGCGCGGCGCTCGGCTGCGGCGGGGCGCCGGAATCGGGGTCAGAATCGGAATTTCCGACGTCTTTCCCGTGACTTATACCGGACGGAAGCGCGGAGTCCGCACCGGGGGTCACGGCGGCGGAAAACCCCGTGTTATTCTCCGACGAAACGGAGTCCTTGGGCTCGGTTGTCATGCTTTCACCTCTTCGTGCGGCTGTAACGCCGCACGGAGCCGGAAAGGTCCGTGAAAAGGTTGCGCGCCTCGACTTGGTTATTTACGACATAGAAGTGTCGGAATTTGGCAAGTCCTGCGCGCGTTCTCACGTGAGCGTGACTTCATGAGGATTCCAACCCGGGAAAATCCGGGACTTATCGCGACCGGTATCACGGCGGCAGCCCGCGCGGATCGCTTCAAATCAAAGCTGCCACAACAGGAGGACCTGTATGAACAAGAAAGCGCTTGCCGCGCTACTGACGGCGCTGCCGCTGGCGACCTTCTCGGCGCCTGCCTTCGCCGCCGACGGCGAATGTGGTTCCGTCACCGAAGCGGAAATGAACTGGGCTTCGGCCGGTGTCGCCGCTTGGGTCGACAAGATCATTCTCGAAAACGGCTACGGCTGTGACGTGACGCTGGTGACCGGCGACACGATGCCCACCTTCACCTCGATGAACGAGAAGGGCGAGCCCGATATCGCGCCCGAGCTTTGGGTGAACGCGGTGAAGGTCGCGCTCGACAAGGCCGTCAGCGAGGACCGCCTCGTGATCGCCGCCGAAATCCTCAAGGATGGCGGCGAAGAAGGCTGGTGGATTCCGAAATACGTCGCCGACGAGCACCCCGAGATCAAGACGGTCGACGATGCGCTGAAGCATCCCGAGCTGTTCCCCGATCCCGAAGAGCCGTCGATCGGTGGCGTCTACAACTGCCCGTCGGGATGGAACTGCCAGATCTCGACCGCGAACCGCTTCAAGGCCCACAAGGCCGAGGAGAAGGGCTTCAAGTTGGTCGACACCGGTTCGGCTGCGGGCCTCGACGGCTCGATCGCCAATGCCTACGAGTCCAAGAAGGGCTGGCTGGGTTACTACTGGGCACCGACGGCGATCCTCGGCAAATACCCGATGGTCAAGCTCGACGCAGGTGTTCCGAACGACAAGAAAGCCTGGGACGAGTGCAACTCGCAGGCCGATTGCGTCGATCCCAAGCCCAACGCCTACCCGACCTCGGACGTGTTTACGGTCGTGACCAAGGAGTTCGCCCAGAACAACGCGGTGGCCATGGACTACCTTGGCAAGCGTGAATGGTCGAACAAGATCGTGGGCGAGTTCCTCGCTTGGCAGGCCGACAACCAAGGCACCAACGAGGACACCGCTTACTACTTCCTCGAGAACTATCCGGATGTCTGGAAAGCGTGGCTTTCCGACGACGTGATCAAGAAGGTCGAGGACGCGCTCTGAGCGGGCGAACCGAGATTTTGGCGCGCGTAAGGGGAGCCTTGCGCGCGCTTTCTTTTAACCGGCGCAAATAATCGACCGGAGGACATAACAAGATGGCATCTTCATGCTGGGGCTTGCCGGAACTGCTCTGTGAGTTCCCTTCCCTTCCCAACTCCACCCTACGCCACATGCGCATGGGCATCGACGACGGGTTCCGCGGCATCGTCCGCGCCTATTCCGATCAAATCGACGCGGCCACGCGGCCGCTTCAATGGTTTCTCAACACTCTCGAACACGCCTTCGTGGACACGCCGTGGTTCATAATCTTCGCGCTGATCCTCGTCGTGGTGTGGTTCGCCTCGCGCAATCCGAAGATCGTGATGGGCTCGGCCATGGGCCTTGCCTTCATCGGCATTTTCGGCCTGTGGGAGGACACCATGACCACCCTCGCAATGGTCACCGTGGCGACGCTGATCGCGATCATCCTCGGACTGCCGATCGGCATCCTGATGGCGCGCTCGGACCGGATGCAGCAAATCCTGACGCCGGTGCTCGACGTCATGCAGACCATGCCATCCTTCGTCTATCTGATCCCGGTCGTCGTGATCTTCGGGATCGGCAAGGTGCCCGGCGTGATCGCGGTGGTGATCTACGCGATCCCGCCGATGATCCGTCTGACCAATCTGGGCATCCGCCTCGTGGACAAGGAAGTCATCGAAGCCGCGGACGCCTTCGGCGCCAACCCGCGTCAGAAACTCTGGGGCGTCCAGCTTCCGCTGTCGCTGCCGACGATCATGGCGGGCGTCAACCAGACCATCATGATGGCGCTGGCGATGGTCGTCGTGGCCTCGATGGTCGGTGTCGGCGGCCTCGGTAAAAACGTGCTGCAGGCGATCAACAACCAGTTCTTCACCATCGGCTTCCTGAACGGCTTCGCGCTCGTCGCGATCGCGATCATCTTCGACCGCGCAAGCCAGGCGTTCGGCAAGCGGCTGCAGAAACATTCGGAGGCTGGCCATGACTGATGCGACGACAAACGCAGCGGACGAGACCCGCTCGGGCATCGAAATCCGAAATCTCTACAAGATCTTCGGGGCGCGCCCCAAAGATTACGTGGAGGTCGTGCAGGGCGGCATGGGCAAGGAAGAGCTCAACGACAAGCACAACCATGTGCTCGGTCTGCAGAACATCAACCTCGACCTGCCGCCGGGCAAGATCTCGGTGATCATGGGCCTCTCGGGCTCGGGCAAGTCGACGCTCATCCGCCATATCAACGGGCTGATCATGCCCACGGCCGGGGAAATCCTCTATAATGGCCGCGATGTGGTAAAGATGAACGAAGAGGAGCTTCGTGAATTCCGCCGCCACGAGACCGCGATGGTGTTCCAGAAATTCGCGCTTCTGCCGCACCGGACCGTGCTGGAAAACACCTGCTACGGCCTCGACATCCAGGGCATCGACCGCAAGGAGTCCGAGCCGATCGCGAAGAAATGGATCGCGCGCGTTGGTCTTGCGGGCTACGAGGACAACTACCCGAACCAACTCTCGGGGGGCATGCAACAGCGGGTGGGTCTAGCCCGCGCGCTGGCCAACGATGCCGACATCCTGTTGATGGATGAGGCGTTCTCCGCGCTCGATCCGTTGATCCGGATGGACATGCAGAAGGTACTTCTTGACCTGCAGGCGGAGCTGAAGAAGACGATCGTCTTCATCACCCACGACCTCGACGAGGCGCTGCGGCTGGGAGACAAGATCGCGATCCTGCGCGACGGTGCGCTAAATCAGGTGGGCACTGGGCAGGAAATCGTGCTGCGCCCGGCGAATGAATACATCGCCGAGTTCGTCCGCGAGGTGAACCGGGGTCGCGTGATCCGGGCCGAGACCATCGCGATGCCATTGCCGGAAGGCGAGCTGCCGAAGATGAAGGTAAAAGCCAGCTCGGTGCTCGAGAAGATCGCGCGCCGGATGGCCGATGCCGAGGTGCGCATGGCGACTGTTGTCGACAAGGCGAACAAGCCGATCGGCGTGGTCGACATGCCGACGATCCTGACGGCCATGGTCACGCCCGCAAGCGTCGAAGAAGGCGATGACGCGGTCGAGGAAGACAGCGCCGCCTGAAGACTACGGGGCCGCCGCGCCAGCGTGGCGGCCCTGCCCGGCTCAACCCATCAGAACCAGCTGGGTCCGCGGCGCGACAATCGTATCATGTTGGCGCTGGTGTGGTTTCCGATCTGCGTCATCGAAGCCGAAATCGCCCGATCTGCCGTCTGTCCGCGCATCAGCGCGAAAGCTGCAGCCTCTGCCGCCGCCGCGACCGCCACTGGCTTTTCCTGCATCATCTGGAACGATTCGAGCGGGGAAACATCCCAAAGCCCCATCATCCCCGCGACTCGCATCGAGATCACCGCTTGCGCCTCGACGCCGATCCGCGCGGCCTCGAAACCGATGCGCAAAAAAGAAAGGGGATCCATGCAAACTCCTAGAACCAGACACCGCTGCAAAGCGACGCGGGGCCGTCAGGATCGCAGGTACAAGTAAAGATAATGCACGTTTTTTGCCGGTCGAGGCGGAAAAAATCAGATTTCCGCGATCTTGACGTTACAAAACGCCAAGTATTGCTTGGCCGCACCGGTTTTCCACCTTGCCTTCACGGCACTGTGACCCATCCTTTTAGCGTCGCTCGCGTATTGACAGGGCGCAGACGTGAACCAAATGGTTCAAAAATCGCGCGCGGGTCGGTCGGCGGGGCCGAAACCATGCGCAAACAGGGATTTTGACGGGACATCCAAATGATCAAACGCCTCCTCATCGCTCTCGTCGCCCTCATCCTCGTGGTGGGTGGCGTCGTCGGCTACAATCTTTTCCGCTCCAAGATGATCGCGCAGTTCTTCGCGAATATGAAGCAGCCCCCCGTGGCGGTTTCGGTCAGCGAAGTGAAGCCCATCACCTGGGAGCCGGGCCTCGAGGCGATCGGGACCGCCGCCGCCGTGCAAGGGACCGAACTTGCCGTCGAAATGGGCGGCACCGTGCAGGCGATTCATTTCGAAGCGAACGACAAGGTCGAGAAGGGCGAGGTGCTCTTGCAGATCGACGACAGCTCCGAGCGCGCCGATCTGGCCTCGGCCAAGGCCGCTCAGGACCTCGCCGAGACCAATCTCAAGCGCGCGCGTCAGCTTGCCGACCGGGGCGTGTCCGCCACCTCCAATCTCGATCAGGCCGAAGCAAGCGCACAGGAAGCGCGCGCAAGCGTCGCGAAGCTCCAGGCCTTGCTCGAGAAGAAGCGCCTGACAGCGCCGTTTGCGGGCATCATCGGCATTCCCCGGGTGGAGGTCGGCCAATATGTCGGAACCGGCACCACTTATGCGACGCTGCAGGATCGCGATCATATGCGGGTCGACTTCACCCTGTCCGAGCAGCAGGCGCGGCTGGCCGAAGCGGGTCAGACCGTCAAGGTGCAAACCGAGGACGGCTCCGTCGACCTGAAAGGCGAGATCACCGGGATCGAGCCCAAGATCGACCCGAATTCGCGCCTCGTGACGCTGCGCGCCGAGGTTCCCAATGGCGAAGGCAAGCTGACGCCCGGCCAGTTCGTGCATGTCACTGTCGTGCTGCCCGCAGAGGATAACGTGATCGCCCTGCCGCAGACCGTGGTCAGCTCCAACCTCTACGGCGATTCCGTCTACGTGGTGCGCAAGGAGACCCCCGAAGGCGCGGATAAGCCGCAGTTGGTCGCCAAGCAGGTCTTCATCACGCTCGGACGCCGCTCCGGCCAACTTATCGAAGTCACCAAGGGTCTCAAAGCGGGCGACATGGTCGTCAACGCGGGTCAGAACAAGCTGAACTCCGGCGCGACGGTGAGCATCGACAACGCGATTTCGCCCGATCCCGATGCGCCCTCGACCGAAGAGGTGATGAAAGCCCTCGGCATGGAGGGCAACGCCGCGGCAAACTCCGAGACGTCTTCGGACGGCAACTCGAGCGCCAGCGCGGAGGGGGACTCGGACACCACGTCGGACGCCTCATCGGACACGACCTCAGACGGCGCGAAGGCGCAGTAAGGCCAAGCCCATGAATATCTCCGAGATCTTCATCCGCCGCCCCGTCCTCTCGATGGTTCTGGGCGCGTTCATGCTCCTGCTGGGGGCGCAGGCCTATTTTAACCTGCCCGTCCGCCAATATCCGGAAGTCGAGGAAACGGTGGTCACCATCACCACCGCCTATCCCGGCGCCTCGCCCGAACTGATCCAGGGCTTCATCACCTCGCCGCTCGCTGCTGCCGTGGCGACCACTGAGAACGTCGATTACGTCACCACCCAGTCGCGACCCTCGGCCTCGGTTATCTCGGTGCATATGAAGCTCGGGTCCAATTCCGACGCGGCGATGACCGAGGTGCTCTCGAAAGTGCAGCAGGTGAAGGGCCAACTGCCGTCGGCCGCGAAGGACCCGGTGATCCAGAAGGGCACCGGCCAGACCTTCGCGCTGATGTATCTCGCGGCGCTCAACCCCAACATGACCCCCGAGCAGCTGACCGAATATCTGCGCCGGGTGATCCGTCCGCGCATGTCCACGATTCCGGGCGTCGCGCAGACCCAGATCATCGGCGCCTCCGATTACGCAATGCGGGTCTGGATCGATCCGGACAAGCTGGCTGCGCGCGGCGTCACGGCGTCGGAAGTGGTGGGCGCCATCCAGGCGTCGAACTTCCTCTCGGCCCCGGGCAAGACGAAAAACGAATACGTCGCCCAGTCGATCACGTTGCAATCCACGCTGCAGACGCCCGAAGCCTTCGGCAAGCTGCCGATCACCGGCAAGGGCGATGACGTGGTGCGCCTCCGCGATGTCGCGAAGATCGAGCTCGCCAAGGCCTCCGAGAACGAGATCGTCACCTTCGAAGGCAAAGAGGGCACGTTCCTCGGCGTCTACCCGACGCCGGCTGCCAACCCGCTCGATACGGCGGCGGCGGTGCGCAAGGCGCTGCCCGATATCAACGCAACGCTTCCCGAAGGCATGAAGATCGAGCTGGTCTACGACTCGACCGAGACGATCTCGGCCTCGATCCACGAGGTGTTCAAGACCATCGGCGAGGCGGTCGCGATCGTGACCGTGGTGATCCTTCTGTTCCTCGGCTCGCTGCGCTCCGTGGCGATGCCCATCGTGACCATTCCGCTCTCGCTGATCGGGGTGCTCGCAGTGCTTCTGGCGCTGGGATACTCGATCAACCTTCTCACACTGCTGGCAATGGTGCTGGCGATCGGCCTCGTCGTCGATGATGCGATCGTGGTGGTGGAGAATATCCACCGACATATCGAAGAGGGGATGAAACCGATCCCCGCCGCCGTGCGGGGCATGAAGGAGATCACCGGACCGGTCATCGCGATGACGATCACGCTGGCCGCAGTGCTCGCGCCTCTGGGCTTCACCGGCGGGTTGACCGGACAGCTGTTCCGTGAATTCGCCTTCGCACTCGCGGGGTCGGTGATCCTGTCAGGGATCATCGCGCTGACGATCACGCCGATGATGTCGGGCCGCCTGCTGAAACATGGCGAGTCCAAGGGCTTCCAGGCGTTCGTCGACCGCAATTTCGATCGGCTCTCGGGCTGGTACGGACGGCGCGTCGACGGCTCGCTCGACCTGCGCGGGATCACGCTGCTCATCGTCGTTTCGCTGGTGGGCGTGACCGGGTTCATGCTGATGAACACCAATTCCGAGCTTGCCCCGGACGAGGATAACGGCGCGCTCTTCGCGATCCTGAACGGGCCACGCTACGCGACCAGCGACTACACGCAGAAATATATCGACCAGGTCGGACGCGACACCGCCGACATCCCCGAAGTGCGCACCGATTTCTCGATCGCGGGCTTCGGCGGCGACAGCTCTCAGGGTATCTATATCTGGGCGCTCAAGGACTGGGCGGATCGCACCCGCAGCCAGAAGGAAATCCAGCAGGAGATCCAGAGCGATCTGGGCAAATCGACCGGCCTGAAGGGGTTCGCTTTTGCGCCGCCGTCGCTGCCGGGCACCGGGGGCGGCCTGCCGATATCGGTGGTGATCCAGTCGATCCACTCCGCAAAACGCGTCGCCGAGGTGGCCGAGGAGATCAAGAACAAGGCACAGGCCACGGGCAAGTTCATCGTCGTACAGAACTCACTCAACTTCGACAGCCCGCAGGTCAATGTCACGATCGACCGCGACCGGGCGGCGGCGCTGAACGTGCCGGTCTCGGATATCGGTTCGACGCTGGGGCTGTTGGTCGGCGAAGCGTCGGTGGCGCAGTTCGACCGCGACTCCAACAGCTACGACATCATCCCGCAGGTGCCTCAGGAATTCCGCGCGAATCCCGAGGAGCTGGGCCGCTACTTCGTCCGCTCCGCCTCGGGTGCGATGATCCCGCTGTCATCGCTCGTGAAGATCGACACCGGCGTGAACGCCGCCTCGATCGAACAGTTCGACCAGTTGAACGCGGCGACGATCACGGCGCTCCCCCTGCCCGGCGGCTCCACCGGCGAGGGCGTGCAGACGATCGTGGACATCGCCAATCAGGTGATGCCCGACGGCTTCTTCGTGAACTATTCGGGCCAATCTCGGATCGAGACTCAGCAAGGCAATACCATCGTGATCGCCTTCGCGGCGGCCGTGCTGGTGATCTATCTGGTGCTCGCCGCCCAGTTCGAGAGCTTCCGCGACCCCTTCATCATCATGATGACGGTGCCGCTGACGATCTTCGGCGCGGTGCTGCCGCTGAACCTCGGCTTGGGCACGCTCAACATCTATTCCGAGGTGGGGCTGATCACGCTGGTGGGGCTGATCACGAAACACGGGATCCTGATGGTCGAGTTTGCCAACCAGCAGCGCGAGCAATCGGGCCTCACCCGCCGGCAGGCGATCGTGAAGGCCGCGCAGACCCGTCTGCGTCCGATCCTGATGACCACCGCCGCAATGGCGCTGGCGGTGGTGCCGCTGATCCTCGCGCAAGGCGCGGGCGCAGAGGCACGCAAGGCGATGGGCCTCGTGATCTTTTCGGGGATCCTGATCGGGACGATGTTCACGCTGTTCGTGGTGCCGATGTTCTACACCTTCATCGCGCCTTCGGACAAAGCCTACAAAGCGGCCGAGGAAAAACGTCTGGCCGCCGGCTGAGACGGAAGGCAAAGACTGGGGGCTTCGCGCCCCCAGGCCCCCGCGGAAAATGTGTGCCAAGGCGAAGGCTTACCTCTTTCGCCTTGGCGTAAATATCCCGGGGTGAATTTACGAAGGACAGAGGGGGCAGCGCCCCTTTTTTATTGCGACCTCAGAGGCCCCCGCCCCTGTCAGAGATGCGCGAGGTAGCTCGTTACCGCGGGGCGCACAGTGGATTGCCCTGCATTGCGCGCCTGCTGGATCACCTGCCGCAGTTCCCCCAGATCGGCGCGGCGGATCAGATGTTTGACCGGACCGATCGAAGCGGGTCGCATCGAAAGCGTACGAATGCCGAGCGCCGCGAAGGTCAGCGCCTCGATCGGGCGCCCCGCATCCTCGCCGCAGAAGCTGAGGCTCGTGTTCGAAACCGCGCAGCGTGCGATGATCCGCTCAAGGAAGTTCAGGAAGGACCCGTCGAGCGTATCGTAGCGGCGACGCACCCGTTCGTTCTCGCGGTCGGCGGCGAAGAAGAACTGCTTCAGATCGTTGCCGCCGATCGAGATGAAATCGCAATCGCGATAGAAGCTGTCCGGCGCGAAGCCGAGGCTCGGGGTTTCCAGCATCGCGCCGATGCGCAACTCTTCGGGCACGGTGCGGCCCAACTGGGCCTCGCGATCGCGGACCCGCAGCAAGGTATCGCGCGCGGCGTAGAATTCCTCGGGGAGCGCGATGAAGGGAAACATGATCGACGTCGGGCGTCCGTCGGCTGCGCGCAAGAGCGCCTGCAGCTGCATTCGCAGGATACCCGGCTTGTCGAGCCCCACCCGCAGCGCGCGCCAGCCCATCGCCGGGTTCGGCTCGTCCTGCGGCTTCATGTAGGGAACCACCTTGTCGGAGCCGATATCAAGCGTGCGGAAATTCACCCGTCGGCCGTCGGCCGCGTCCATCACCCGCTTGTAGAGCTGAACCAACTCGTCGCGGCGTGGCACCTTTGTGCGGGTCAGGAATTGCAGTTCAGTGCGGAACAGCCCCACCCCATCAGCGCCGGAGCCCTTCAGGGAGGGCAGATCCGCCATCAGCCCAGCATTCATCATCAGCGAGACAATCTGGCCCGATCGATCGACCGCAGGTTGGTCGCGCAGCGAGGCATAGCGTTTCTGTGCCTCGGCCTGCATCGCGATCTTGTCGCGGAATGCATGCGCTACACTTTCCTCTGGCCGCAGGTGCACCACACCCTGATCGCCGTCGACGAGGATCGGGTCACCGTTCAGTGCCTCCGCCGTAATCCGGCCCGCATGGATCACCAGCGGAATCGAGAGCGCGCGGGTGACGATCGCGGCATGCGAGCCGACGGAACCTTCCTCCAGCACCACGCCCTTGAGTTTGCGATCATAGTCGAGAAGTTCCGCCGGGCCGATATTGCGGGCCACGAGCACCGGGTTTTCGGGCATCTCGGCACCGGTATCGCTGCCCTGCCCCGTCAGCTGCCGCAGCAGGCGGTTCGACAGGTCGTCGAGATCGTTGAGCCGTTCGCGCAGGTACGGATCGGGCGCCTTGCGCATCCGGTCGCGCGCGGCGTTCTGCTCCTTCTCGACCGCAGCTTCGGCAGAGAGGCCCGCTGCGATGTCTTCGAGCATCCGCCGTTTCCAGCCCTTGGAGGCGGCGAGCATCTTGAAGGTCTCCAGCACCTGCCGCTGATCCTTGTCGATCAGGGTCGGGCTGGCGAGCATCTCGTCGATCTTGCCGCGCAGTTCGGTGATGGCCTCCTCGAGGCGCGCGGCCTCGGCCTCGGGATCTTCGGCGACCGGGTTCGTCACGACGACGCGCGGCTCGTGCAGCCAGACGCGCCCCTCGGCGGCGCCTTCCTGACCGGTCGCACCGCGGAACATGACCGGGAAGCGGTGAGTCGCACCGATCTCGGAATTCTCGCCGCCGGTGAAGGCGCCAAGCTCGGTCATTTCGGCCAGCACCATCGCGACCACCTCGAGCCCATAAAGTTCGTCATCCGAGAAGCTGCGCTCGTCCTTCGACTGCACGACCAGAACGCCCAGCTTTTCGCCCACGCGCTGGATCGGCACGCCGACGAAGCTGGAGTAAATCTCTTCGCCCGTCTCCGGCATGTAGCGGAAGCCCGGCTCGGAGGGCGCATCGGCGGAGTTGATCGGGCGGCCCGACCGCGCCACGCGGCCCACGAGACCTTCGCCCAGACGCATCCGCGTGTGGTGGACAGCCTCTGCCTTCAGACCTTCGGTCGCGCAAAGCTCTAGCGTTTCGGGATCGCGGAACAGATAGATGGAGCACACTTCGGTGCCCATCGAATCCGCGATGATCTGGGTGATGTGGTTGAGCCGGTCCTGCCCGTCGCCCTCCGTGGCCAGCGTATCGCGCAGGCGTCGCAACAGCGTGCGACTATCACTTTCGCTCAGTTCCACCATCCGCGCAGGTCGTCCCTGTTGCTGCGGCCCTTCGGGTTACTCAGGCCTTGTCGAGTTCGAAGGCATCATGCAGGGCCTGAACCGCCAGTTCCAGATATTTGCGGTCGACCAGCACCGAAATCTTGATTTCCGACGTGGAGATAACCTTGATGTTGACGTTTTCGGCGGCCAGCGCCTTGAACATCTTCGCGGCGACCCCCGCGTGGGAACGCATGCCGATCCCGACGACGGAGATTTTCGCCACGTCCTCGTCTGCGACCAGCTCGTCGAACTGGATCAGACCGGCGTCGCGGGCATCTTCCATCGCCTTGCGGGCGCGGGCCACCTGATTGACCGGGCAGGAGAAGGTCATGTCGGTGACCTTGACCTCATGCTCGGCCTGACGCTCGGAGATGTTCTGGACGATCATGTCGACATTCACACCGGCATCCGCGAGCGGCCCGAAGATCGCGCTGGCGATACCGGGGCGGTCTTCGACCGTCACGAGGGTCATTTTCGCTTCGTCGCGAGAAAAGGCGACGCCGGAGACAACTTTCGATTCCATGATTTTATCCTCGTCGCAGACCAGAGTGCCCGAATTCTCCGTGGTTTCCTCGAAGGAGCTTAGCACGCGCAGCGGCACCTTGTAGCGCATCGCGAGCTCGACCGAGCGGGTTTGCAGAACCTTCGCCCCGAGGCTCGCGAGTTCCAGCATCTCCTCGAAGGCGATGCGGTCGAGCTTGCGCGCCTTGGAGGAGACGCGCGGGTCGGTGGTGTAGATGCCGTCGACATCGGTGTAGATGTCGCATCGCTCCGCGCCGAACGCAGCGGCGAAAGCCACAGCGGTCGTGTCCGAGCCGCCCCGGCCGAGCGTCGTGATCCGGTTCTCCGGCGACAACCCCTGGAAGCCGGCGATCACCGCGACCTTGAAGCCTTCGGAGAATTTCTGGTCAAGATTTTCGCGCGGGATCGACACGAAGCGCGCCGCGCCATGCGCAGAGGTCGTGTTGATCGGCACCTGCCAGCCCTGCCAGCTGCGCGCGGAGACGCCCATCTCCTGCAGGCGCAGCGACATCAGGCCGGCGGTGATATTCTCACCCGAGGAGACCACGGCGTCGTATTCGCGCGCATCGTAGAGCGGCGACGTGGTCTCGACCCAGTTGACGAGTTCGTTGGTCTTGCCCGACATCGCGGAGACGATCACGATGACATCGTAACCGCGCTCGACTTCACGCTTCACCTTTTCGGCGGCGTTTGCGATCCGGTCGAGATCGGCGACGGAAGTGCCGCCGAATTTCATCACCAGAATGGGCATGGAAATCCCCCTTGGGCAGAGTCGCGCCTCTGCTAGCTCAAGCCGTTGGGGCACGCAAGAGATTTGGCGTTTCCGGGCCTGCAGATCGGCTCGGGGGCGCTGCCCCTCTTCGCGTTCGCGAACTCACCCCGGGATATTTGGAAAGAGCGAAAAGGGTCAGTTCGTCTTACGAGTCGACAGGAAGGGCAGCGGCAGAACCGGGAGCCCGTCCTCGAGCATCTTGCGCGCGTCGTCGAGTTTCGCCTCTCCGTGGATCGCGCGTTTCCTGGCGGTGCCCTCGTGCATCGCGCGCGCTTCGGTAGCGAAGTTCATGCCGACGTAATCGGAGTTCTTCTCGATCTCGCGACGCATCGCGGCAAGAGCCTGCTCGGCCTCGGAATGCGGCTGCGAGAGGGGGCGCTCAGGCGCGCCCTCCTGCGTTTTGCGTGTCTGCGCGACGGGCGGCGCCATCAGCGATTTCTCGACGTTTTTCGAGCCGCAAACCGCACATTCCAGCTGGCCTGCCGATTTGAGCGCCTCGAACCCGTAGGCCGAGGGAAACCAACTGTCGAAGCGGTGCTCATTCTCGCATTGCAGCGTATAACGGATCATCTCTGCATCTCCCGAATGGGTAAGCAAATAGGCTATTTAACCCGCGATGCAAGCATATTGGCGCAGGTCATAGACGCGCGATGAGCGCGGTTGCGATGCTTTCGACATCGGCTGGCGGCCCAAGCGCCGCTCGCGCGGCGCGCGCCATTTCCGCCTGTTCGTCGGCGTCGAGCGTGACGAACGCAGCGGCGAGATCCGACTCGGTCGCGCAAAGCCGCGCGCCGCCTGCCGCGTCGAGTGCGGCATAGGCTGCGGCGAAATTCGCGACATCCGGACCATGCAGCAAAGCGCAGTCGAAGCTCGCCGGTTCATAGGGGGTATGACCGCCCTTTTCGACAAGCGAGCCGCCCACGAAGCACAGGCCCGCGCTCGCATACCAGCGGCCCATTTCGCCCAGCGTATCGGCCAGATAGACCTCCGCGGTCGGGGGCCCGTCCTTCGAGCGGGTGGTATGACGCAGCCCGGCCTTGGCGATCAGAGCTGCGATCTGGGGCGCACGGCGGGGATGGCGCGGAGCGAGGATCAGGCGCAGGCCCGGTCGATGCGCGCGCGCCTTCGCAAAGGCGGCGAGGATCGTCGCGTCTTCCCCCTCATGGGTCGACGCGGCCAACACCGTGTCGCTGCGCGGCCAGTCGAGCGGCACGCCCGGTGCGACGGTTATCGAGGTCTTGAGGTTGGCGGGGGGCATCAGCCGCTCTTGCGGCAGGCCAAGGTCGAGGAACCGCGCCTCGGACCCTGCATCCTGCGCCGAGAGCGCGGTGATCTGCGACATCATCGGCTGCGCGATGCCAATCTTCGCCCAGCGCGCCGCCGAGCGGGCCGACATCCGCGCACCGATAACGAAGAGCGGCCGTTTCGCCTGCGCGAGCAGCGCCATGCGGTTCGGCCACAGCTCGTTCTCGATCACGACCAGCGCGCGGGGGGCTTGGCGCGACAGGAACCGCTGCAGCACCGCACGATGGTCGAGCGGCGCCATACGGATCGCGATGCGGGCATCGTTCCAGCCCTGCCCCAGCGCGCGCGCCGTCACCGTGTTCACCGTTACCAACAGCTGCAACGCAGGATCGGCGGCCAGCAGCGCTTCGATCAAAGGCTTGGCGGAGGTCAGCTCACCATTCGAGGCCGCGTGCAGCCACAATCGTCCCGGCGCGGCCTCCCCACCGCCCAACCGCTCCAACAAAGCGACCCGGCTTTCGCGTCCGCGCAGAACGCGCCAGAGCAACGCCGCCAGAACAGGCAGGCTCGCGATACTGACGAGAAGGCGGTAAAGGACCATGAAAGGCTCCGGCGAGATTTGCGCCATAGAACGGATCACCCCCCTCACAGGCAAGCCCCTCCTTGCGTTTTCGCAAAGCGACTTTGCGCGAATGAACGGTCCATGGCCTTGTTTCCCGGACGGCAGCTTGCGAAAGTCCTGCCCGGAGGCGCAGTTCGGGAGGGGCTTATGGAGCAATACGATTACATCGTGGTCGGGGGCGGCAGCGCAGGCTGCGTTCTGGCCAACCGGCTGTCGGAGAACCCCAAGCACAAGGTGCTGCTGCTGGAAGCCGGCGGGCGTGACAACTACCACTGGGTCCACATCCCCGTCGGTTATCTCTATTGCATCGGCAACCCGCGCACCGACTGGGGTTTCAAGTCGAAAGCCGAAGCCGGACTGAACGGGCGCGAACTGCTCTATCCACGCGGGCGCATCCTCGGCGGCTGCTCCTCGATCAACGGCATGATCTACATGCGCGGCCAGGCCCGCGATTACGACATGTGGGCGCAGGCGGGCAATCCCGGCTGGGGCTGGGACGACGTGCTGCCGCTGTTCAAGAAGCAGGAAGATTTCTATCGCGGCGAGAGCGACCTGCATGGCGCTGGCGGCGAATTGCGGGTCGAAGAAGCCCGCGTGCGCTGGGAGATGCTCGATACTTTTCTCGAGGCCGCCGAAGAGGCCGGGTTCCCACGCACCGACGATTTCAACACCGGCACCAATGAGGGCGGCGGCTATTTCCACGTCACTCAGAAATCCGGCTGGCGCTGGAGCGCGGTGAAAGCCTTCCTGAAACCCGCGATGCGACGCCAGAACCTGCGGATCGAAACCAATGCGCAGGTCGAGAAGCTCCTGATCGAAGAGGGGCGCGTAATCGGCATCCGCTACAACCAGAACGGACAGAGCCACGATGTGAAGGCGGGCGAGACGGTGCTCTCGGCGGGCTCGATCGGCTCGGTCCAGATCCTCGAGCTCTCGGGAATCGGGCGCGGCGACGTGCTGTCCCAGCACGGCATCACCCCGGTGGCCGAAGTGAACGGTGTGGGCGAGAACCTGCAGGACCACCTGCAACTGCGCGTGATCTACAAGGTCTCGGGAGTCAAGAGTCTCAACACCATGGCCTCGACCCTCTGGGGCAAGGCGAAGATCGGGATGGAATATGCGCTGTTCCGCTCGGGGCCGATGTCGATGTCGCCGTCGCAGGTGGGCATCTTCACCCGCAGCTTCCCCGAGAAGGAGACGCCCGATCTGGAGTATCACGTCCAGCCGGTCAGCCTCGACAAGTTCGGCGACGCGGTCCACGCTTTCCCCGGCATGACGGCGAGCGTGTGCAACCTGCGCCCCGAGAGCCGCGGCCATGTGCATATCACCTCGCCCGATTTCCGCGCCCATCCCGAAATCGCGCCGAATTACCTCTCGACCGAGGGCGACCGCCGCGTCGCCGCCGAAGCGATCCGGCAGGTCCGCCGTGTCGCCTCGCAACCGGCCTTCGCGAAATACAAGCCCGAGGAATATAAGCCCGGCCCGGACTATCAGACCGAAGCTGAGCTGGTGAAAGCCGCGGGCGATATCGGCACCACGATCTTCCATCCCGTCGGCACTTGCCGGATGGGGCCTGATGACGGTGCCGTGGTCGATCCGCGGCTACGGCTGAAAGCGCTGAAAGGGCTGCGCATCGCGGATGCCTCGGTGATGCCGACGATCACCTCGGGCAACACCAACGCACCGACGATGATGATCGCCGAAAAGGCGGCGCAGATGATCCTGGAGGACGCGAAGGGCTGAGAAGCTGCTCTCGCCTAGTGGTACGTAGGGGGGCGCTGCCACCGCTCCTTCGGAGCCCCCCGGGATATTTTCGACAAGAGGAAGCGAAGCTACCTTCCTCTTGGTCTAAATATCCCCGCCGGAGGCATTCGACGGAAAACAGGGGCGCGGCGCCGCGATCACTTGGCGATGCGGGCGACAAGCTCCTCGCGCAGAACGCCCTCATCGGTGCCGGTGTCCCGGGCAAGGCGCTTCAGCCCGAAATGGACGCGGGCGATTTCCTGATAATAGCTGGTGAAGGCGTAGTTCACCGCAGCGCCCGCGACTGCGCCCAGAAGCGGGGCGGCCTGGGCGGCGAGTTTCTGACCCAGCACGATCGACAGGCGAGGCGCGACCTTTGCGATCAGCGACTTCATGCTCGACCCGGTGATCGTCGCGCGCGCGGCGAGGAAGCTCAGATCCATCCCGTCATCATCCTCGAGCGGCCCGGCAGATGCGAAGACCCGCAGACATTCGAGCCGCACTTCCTCGGAGGCCGGGTCAAAGCCGTGTTCGGCGGCGATGCCCTGTATGGCGCGCAGTAGCATCGTGACCGTGAAGGGCAACTCGGCGAGCGAACTGCCCAGACCGCCGACGCCGCCTGCGGCCCCCATTGCGGTGGTCAGCGTGCGGTTCATCCAGTCGGGCCGGTCCGCGACGATTCCGCGCGAGCGCTCGGCGGCTGTCATCGCGCCCGAAAGCGCGCGCTCGGTCGCCCCATCCAGACCGTTGCGCACGGGCCCCGGCAATTTGCTCAGAAGCCCTTCGGCGGAACCTCCGACATAGCCGATCAGCTGCATCACCACGCCGCCCGCTGCGCGGTGGCGTTTCGCGAGGGTGTCGAGCTGGCCCAGAATCGCAGGGTCGCTTACGGGGGGAAGAATATCTGCCATCATCGCCTCCTTGCCTTTTCCAGATATGGGGCGGCGGGAGCGCTTCGGCAATCAGTCGTCTTTCTCGACCTGACCGTGCACGCCCTCCCATGCACCGGGCACCAGTTCGAGTCCCAGAACGCGGTCAGGATTGGTGGGCGGCGGCATCTCGACATCGTCGAGCTTTGAAAAGCCAAAGCGCTGGTAATAGGGCGCGTCGCCCACCAGCAGCACACGCTCCCAGCCGAGATCGGCGGCGCGCGAGAGGCTTTCGTGCATCAGAATTCCGCCCAGGCCTTCGCCCTGCCGCGTCGGGTGGACCGCGATCGGCCCGAGCAGCAGGACGCGCTTGCCGCCGACCCGCACCGGCCAGTAGCGGATTACGGCGGCAAGGATGCCGTCCTGACGCAGCGTGAGGCAAAGCTCCCGGACCGGATCGACGCCGTCGCGAAGGCGATAGGAGGACAGCGCCGTGCGGCCCGGCGCGAAGCAGAGGTCGTAAAGCGCCTCGACCTCCCACCAGTCCTCTGCCGTCTCTTGCGCGAGCTCGTGCATCGCCGCCCCTTTCAGGCTGCCCCTTTCCTGCGCGGTAGCATGCGCTAAGTTCGGGATCAAACAGGAGAAAGCATGTTCTATCGTACCTCGGATGGCCACCCTCTCGCGCATAACCCATTCAACTCCATCGTCGCCCCACGCCCGATCGGCTGGATTTCGACGCGCAGCGAGATGGGCGACAATCTCGCGCCCTATTCCTTCTTCAACGCGGTCGCCTATACGCCGCCGCAGGTGATCTTCGCCTCGACCGGGGTGAAGCCCGATCGCGACGGCACGAAGGACAGCGTCTCGCAACTGCGCGAGGCGGGGGTGTTCTGCGCCAATCTCGTGACCTATGCGCTGAAGGACCAGATGAACGCCTCCTGCGCCAACTATCCCGCGGGTACCGACGAATTCGCCGAATGCGGGATCGAGAAAGCCGAATGCGAGACCATCGACTGCCCGCGCGTGGCGGCGGCACCCGCCTCGCTCGAATGTCGCGTCGTGCAGGTCATCAAGCTTTTGGGCGAGGGCAATTACCTCGTCCATGGCGAGGTCACTGGCATTCACATCGCGGATGATTGCCTCAAGGACGGGCTCTATTCGCCGCCCGACCGTCTCGTGCGGCTCGGCAACCGCGGCGATTACGCGGCCGTGTCGGAAACCTTCGAGATGCTGCGGCCTATGCTCTGACCCGCGCGCGGATCCGGCTGCGGCGGCCTTCGACCAACGTGTAGAGGCCGCTCGCCACGATCAGCGCCGCGCCGAAGATCATGGCGGTGTCAGGCCGCTCGCCGAACACGACCGCCCCGAGGATCAGCGCGAAGATCAGGCGGGTGTAGCGGAAGGGCGTGATGACCGAAACCTCGCCCATACGCATCGCTTTCGTCAGCGACCAATAGGCGAGGCTGCCGAAGGCCACCGCGCCGGCCACATCGCGCAGCGAAACAAGATCGGGCGTCGTGACGCCGCCGAAGATCAGAAGGATCAGTACGCCGGTCGGGATCAGCATCATGAAACCGTAGAAACTGAGCTGGAAATTCGACAGCACCGGCGGGCAGGCGCGCGTCGCCAGATCGCGGCCCGCGAAGCCCAGCATCCCCAGAACGGTCCAAAGGGCAGCCGGAACGAAACCGTCGAGGCCGGGGCGCAGCACGATCAGCACGCCGATGAACCCGATCCCCACCGCGACCCAGCGCCGGATGCCGACACGCTCGGAAAACACCACCGCCGCGCCCGCGACGACGACGAGCGGTGTCGCCTGCAGGATGGCGGAGGCGTTCGACAGCGGCGTCAGCGCGATCCCCAGCGTATAGCCGAGACGCCCGATCACTTCGAGCGCGAGCTTGATCAGCAGCGGCTTCGAGGCGAGCGCCGGGTGCAGCAGCCGCTGCCCTCGCGCCATGATGAGGGTTGCGAAGACTGCCATGCCGCCAATGCCGAACAGCATCAGCACCACGCCCACCGCGAGATGGCTCGAGGCGGATTTGACGAACATGTCTTCCATCGCGAAGGCCGCCATCGCGACAACCATCAGCACCGAGCCGCGGATATTTTCCATAGATCCTCTCCCGTGAGGGCTCCCATTTCCCTCGCCCATCGGCGATAGACCGCGCGGCAAGTAGCTGCAATCCCTCTTTCCTCCCGCGCGCCCGGGCCTTAGGCTCGCTGCGACGCGGAAAAGACAGGCGGAGGATGCGCGGAATGTACAGGATGATCGGGGTGATCGGCGGCTCGGGCGTCTATCAGATCAACGGGCTGGAAGGGGCCGAGTGGGTCACCGTCGAGACACCTTTCGGCGCGCCCTCCGATCAGGTACTGACCGGCAGCCTCGATGGCGTGAAGATGGCTTTCCTGCCCCGCCACGGGCGCGGCCATGTCGAGACGCCGACCACCGTCCCCTACCGCGCCAATATCGCCGCGATGAAACAGCTGGGCGTGACCGATCTCGTCGCCGTCTCCGCCGTAGGCTCGCTGAAAGAGGCCTATGCGCCGGGCGATTTCCTGATTGTGGACCAGTATATCGACCGCACCTTCGCCCGCGAAAAGACCTTCTTCGGTCCCGGCATGATCGGTCATGTCTCGGTGGCTCATCCCGTCTGTGCGGAGCTTTCGACCGCCTGCGCCGAGGCCGCGCGCAAGACCGGCGTCACCGTCCACGAGGGGGGCACCTATGTCGCGATGGAAGGCCCGCAATTCTCCACCAAAGCCGAGAGCGAGCTCTACCGCCAATGGGGCGCTGATGTGATCGGCATGACCGGCATGCCCGAGGCCAAGCTCGCCCGCGAGGCGGAACTGCATTACGCCTGCGTCGCGATGATCACCGATTACGACTGCTGGCACCCCGATCACGATGCCGTGGACGTGGCGCAGGTCGTTGCCGTCGCGATGAAGAATGCCGATAAGGCGCGCGCTCTGGTCGCGGCCCTGCCGGGTCTGCTGAAAGGCACCGCGGGCGATTGCGCCACCGGCTGCACCCGCGCCCTCGACAGCGCAATCATGACCGCCCCCGACAAGCGCGCCCCCGAGATGGCGCGCAAACTGAAGACCATCGCGGGCCGCGTGCTCGAGCTCTGAGGATCCCATGAACGTCAAAGACTATATCCGCACCATCGCCGACTTCCCGCATGAAGGGATCATGTTCCGCGATGTGACCACGCTTTTCGCCGATCCGCGCGGCTTCCGCATGGCGATCGACCAGATGCTTCACCCGTGGGCGGGCCAGCAGATCGACAAGGTCGTGGGGCTGGAGGCGCGCGGCTTCATCATCGGCGGCGCGATCGCGCATCAGCTGTCGAAAGGCTTCGTGCCGATCCGCAAGAAGGGCAAGTTGCCCGGCCAGACGATTTCGCAGGCTTACCAGCTGGAATATGGCGAGGCGGTGATGGAGATGCATGAGGATGCGATCAAGCCCGGCGAGAAGGTTCTGGTCGTCGACGACCTTCTGGCCACCGGCGGCACCGCGCAGGCGGGCATCCAGCTGATCGAACGCGTGGGCGGCGAGATCGTGGGCCTCTCCTTCATCGTCGACCTGCCGGAACTGGGCGGGCGCAAACTGCTCGAAGACCGCGGCATGAATGTGAGCGTGCTCTGCGAATTCGAGGGGGCGTGAGCCCCCGTCCGGTCCCCGCCATTCTCGCCGTCGTGATCCGCGACGGACAGGCCCTGCTGGTGCAACGGGCCAACCCGCCCGATGCCGGGCTATGGGGCTTTCCCGGCGGCAAGGTCGAGCTTGGCGAAACGCTTCTCGCGGCGGCAGAGCGCGAATTGCTGGAGGAAACCGGCGTGCAGGCGCGGGCCACCCATGCCTTCAACGCGCTCGATGTGCTTGCCCATGACGATGCGGGCGCGCTGGAGCATCACTTCGTGCTGATCGCGGTCGAATGTCAGTGGCAGGCCGGAGAGCCGGTCGCCGCCGATGACGCTCTGGATGCGCGCTGGGTCGATGTCGACCGGATGGAGAACGACCTTCCCCTAAGCCGCGATGTAGCACGGATCGCGCGGCAGGCCGCCGCGCTGGGGCCGCGTTAACGTCTTTCTTACGCAAATCGACCTAACCTGACCGGGCCAGATGGTTCGGCTGCTTGCAATGACACGTGAACCAGAACGCCGCGCTCCGCCTGCTCTCCTGGCGGGGCGCGTTTCTCTTGGCCTTCAGCGCTCCGCCAGCACCGCGCCGGGGTTCAGGATGCCCTTGGGATCAAGCGCCGCCTTGATCGCGCGCATCGCGGCCAGCTTGCCCGGATCGCCGTAGCGCTCCAGATCGCCCACCTTGAGCCGCCCGATCCCATGTTCGGCCGAGATCGAGCCGCCGAAACGGTCGACCAGATCGTAGACCGTCTCGGGGATCGCACGGCGCAGGTTCTCGTATTCCTTGCGGTCGCGCCCCTCGGCGGGGAAGGCGTTGAAATGCAGATTGCCGTCGCCGACATGGCCGAAGCAGTTGATCCGGATATTGCCGAGGTCGAGAAGAGCGCCACGCGCCTCTTCGATGAAAGCGGCCAGCTTCGGCAGCGGCAGCGAGATGTCGTGGCTCGATATCGACCCGATCCGCTTGTTCGCTTCCGGCAGGCTCTCGCGCAGCGACCACATCTGGGCGCGCTGGCTCTCGGAGCTTGCGATCACCCCGTCGCTGACCAGCCCCTCGGCGGCCTCGAACAGCTCCGCAAGCGCCTCTTCCGGGGTGAGCCCCTCGGGCAGACCGATCTCGATCAGCACCGACCAGTCGGGGCGCACCTCGAAAGGTTGATGTACCTCCGGTCCGACCTCGTCGAGGAAACGCAGCCCCTGCCCCGAGATCAACTCGAAGGCCGAGACACAGCCCGGCATCCTGGCCTCGGCCAGTTCCAGAAGTTCCAGCGCTGCGGCGGGGCTCTCGACAACCATCATCGCCGTGCCGACCGCCGCCGGGCGCGGGAAGAGCCGCAGCGTCGCGGCCGTGATGATCCCGAGCGTGCCCTCGGACCCGATCAGCAGGTCCTTCAGATCGTAGCCGGTATTGTCCTTGCGCAGATGCTTGAGGCCGGAGATCACCGTGCCATCGGCCAGCACCGCCTCGACGCCCAGACACAGCTCGCGCGCGTTGCCATAGCGCAGTACGTTCACCCCGCCCGCATTGGTCGCCAGCACACCGCCGATCCGGGCGGAGCCCTGGCTCGCGATGGTCAGCGGGAACAGCCGCTCCACACCTTCCGCCGCCTGCTGCGCCTCAAGCAGAGTCGCGCCTGCCTCGATCTCCAGCACATGGCCGCTGACCGCGCGAACCGCGTTCATTTTCTCGAGGCTCAGGATCACCGGCGCGGGGCCGTCCTCGGTGATCTGGCCGCCAACCAGCCCGGTGCCGCCGCCATAGGGCATCACAGCGACGCCCGCCGCGTGGCAGTGCCTCAGCACCGCAGCGACCTCTTCGGTCGACGTCGGCTTCACCAGCACCCCGCCGATACCGTGATAGCGCCCGCGCGGTTCTTCGAGATAGGACGCCCCCGGCGCGCCGAGGCTCAGGCGCGGCACCGCCTCCCGCAGCGTCTCGACGAAACTTTCATCAGCGGCGGTACGCATCTCTGACTCCTTCGGCTTGGCTTAAGTATCCCGGGGGGCTGGCTGCGCCAGCGGGGGCAGCGCCCCCTCTGCCGTTCGCCCCGCAACATGTCGCGCGAACGCAGGCGCCCCTATCGGACATCCGTCCGTCCCCGGCGATCCGAGCGCAGGTTGGAATAGAGGACGTGATTGCGCCAGCGCCCGTTGATCTGCAGGTAGCTTTGCGCGACGCCCTCGTATTTGAAACCGGATTTCTCCAGAACCCCGCGCGAGGCCGCATTCTCGGGCAGGCAGGCCGCCTCGATCCGGCTGAGGTCGAGCTTGGTAAAGGCGTAATGCACGACGGCCTCGATCGCCTCGCGCATGTAACCCTGACGCGCGTGACGCTGGCCGATCCAATAGCCCAGCGTGCCCGCCTGCGCCGGTCCGCGCCGGATATTGTCGAGCGTAATTGCTCCGAGGAACGTCTCGTCGCGGCGCGAGAAAAGGAAGACGGGGACCGCGGTGCCATTCGCGATCGCGCGCGCGGCCCAGTAGACCCGGTTGGAGAAGGCCTTGCGCCCGAGATGGTCGGAGGACCAGCTCGGCTCCCACGGGGTCAGGAAGGCGCGGCTGTCCTCACGCAGGCTGGCCCACGGGCGATAATCCCCATGCTGCGGCGGACGAAGGATCATCCGATCCGTATCGATCCGCAGCTGACGACGGCGCGCGAACATCAGGCGGCGAGCCTTTCCCGCAATGCGCCCAGTTCGGGAGCATCCTTGACCGGACCGTAAAGCGCCATCGCGGTGCGACCACCGATCGCGAGCCGTTCCCCGAAATCGCGCACCGCGTCACGGGTGACGCTGTCGATCCGGGCCGAGGCCTCGTCGATCCCGGGCACCCGGCCCCAGATATAGAGGCTGCGCGCCATGCGTTCTGCGCGCGCCGAAGCGCTTTCCAGCCCCATCAGCAGCCCCGCCTTGATCTGGGCGCGGGCGCGGGCGATCTCGACCTCGGTCATGTCTTCGGCCGCGCGTTTCAACTCGTCGATGGTCAGCTCGGCCAGACCGCGAATCTCGTCGCCCGACGTGCCCGCGTAGACGGTGAACATGCCGGTGTCCTCGTAGGCGCCGGCCTGCGAGAAGATCGTGTAGCACAGGCCCCGTTCTTCGCGGATCTTCTGGAACAGGCGCGAGGACATGCCTCCCCCCATCGCGACCGAATAGACTTGCGCGGTATATAGATCGGCGTCGCGATAGCTGGGCGCTTCGATGCCAAGCGCGAAATGCGCCTGTTCGAGCTGTTTGATCTCGCGCCGCTCGTTGCCAACCCATTTCGCCGGATAAGGCGCGGGGTTCAGCGCGGGGCGCAGGTCACCGAAGATATCCTCGGCGCGTTTCACGATCTCCGCGTGATCGACATTACCGGCCGCCGAGAGGATCATCTGATCCGGGCCGTAATGCTCGGACACGAAGCCGGACAGATCGTCGCGCGCGAAGCTGCGGACCTTCTCCGCCGGGCCGAGGATGGTGCGGCCCATCGGCTGATCAGGGTAAGCTGCCTCTTGCAGCCAGTCGAAAATCACGTCGTCGGGCGTGTCGAGCGATTGGCCGATCTCTTGCAGGATCACGCCGCGCTCCACCTCGATCTCACGCTGATCGAAGACCGGGTTCAGCAGGATGTCCGAAATAACGTCGAGTGCGAGCGGCACGTCTTCGGCCAGCACGCGGGCGTAATAGGCGGTCATCTCGCGCGAAGTATAGGCGTTGATATAGCCGCCCACATCCTCGATCGCTTCCGCGATCTGCAGCGCCGAGCGGGTCTTGGTGCCCTTGAACGCCATATGTTCGAGGAAATGTGCGATGCCGTTCTGCTCGGGGCGTTCGTGGCGGCCACCGGCAGTGATCCAGACGCCGATCGCGGCGGAGGCAAGGCCCGGCATCGTCTCGGTGATGATACGCAAGCCGTTCTTCAGGGTGGTCATTTCGATCATGTGCGGCGACGCTCCCGGATCAGCGCTTCAAGGTCGGCGAGGTCGTTCGGCACCCGGGTCACACGCTCCTCGCGGGTGAACAGGTCGGCCATGCGCGGCGGCAGATCGGGGCGGATGCCCGTCGCCTCTTCCACGGCATCGGGGAACTTCGCGGGATGCGCGGTCGCGAGCGTGATCATCGGCGTGGCCGGGTCACGTGCGACGGCAGCTTTGCCCACGTTCACGCCGACCGCCGAATGCGGGCAAAGCAATTCGCCGGTTTCCTTGAGCGTATCGCCGATCTCTTCCATCGTGCGCGCCTCGCCGACCGAACCGCTGTCGTAGATATCGCGCAGCGCACCGATGGCGTTTTCGGAGACGGTGAAGGAGCCTTCGGTTTTCAGCTCGTCCATCAGCTTCTCGATCGCGGCCCCGTCCTTGCCGTAGGCCCAGAACAGTGCGCGCTCGAAGTTCGAACTCACCTCGATATCCATCGACGGCGAGATCGAGGGCGTGACGCCCTGCTTGGTGTAATCGCCCTTCTCGAGGCAGCGATGCAGGATGTCGTTTTGGTTCGTCGCGATCACCAGACGCTCGACCGGCAAACCCATTTCCTTTGCGAGGAAGCCCGCGAAGATATCACCGAAATTGCCGGTGGGCACGGTGAAGGAGACCTTGCGATGCGGCGCGCCAAGCGCCACGGCGGAGGAGAAGAAATACACGATCTGAGCCAGCACGCGGGCGAAGTTGATCGAGTTCACGCCCGCCAGACCGACCTCGTCACGGAAGTCGAAATCGTTGAACATGTCCTTCAGCTTCGCCTGACAATCGTCGAAATCGCCATCGAGCGCGAGCGCGTGGACGTTGCCCTCGACGGGCGTCGTCATCTGGCGGCGCTGGACCTCGGACACCCGGCCATGCGGGAAGAGGATGAACACATCGACATTGTCGAGCCCGCGGAACGCCTCGATCGCGGCCGAGCCGGTATCGCCCGAGGTGGCGCCGACGATGGTGATCTTCTGATTGCGCTTTTGCAGTTCGACCTGGAACAGCTGTCCGATCACCTGCATCGCGAAATCCTTGAAAGCGAGCGTTGGGCCGTGGAACAGCTCCAGCAGGAAGTGGTTCGGCGCCAGCTGCACCATCGGCGCGCGGGCGACGTGGCCGAAGCCGGAATAGGCGCGGGAAATGGCGCCGCGCAGTTCCTCATCCGAGAAGGTCTCGGAGACGAAGGACTTCATCACGCGGAAGGCGATTTCCTCGTAGGGCTGCCCTGCGAGCGCGGCGATCTCGTCGGCGGAAAACTGCGGCACGGTCTCGGGCACGTAGAGCCCGCCGTCACGGGCAAGCCCCGTCAGCATCGCATCGCCGAAATTCAGAACCGGGGCTTTGCCCCGAGTGGAAACATAACGCATCGTCAATCCTCAGGCCTGTTGCCGCCTGATACGCCAGAGAAGAAAGATTGTCATCCCGGCCCAGACGATTGCGAGCAAAAACCAGGTGATCGCGTAGCCGAGGTGATCGTTGGGGATGCCGGTGATCGTGACGGGGACCGGCGTTATGCCCTGCGCCGCGCCTTGGACGGTGCGGGCAACGATCAGGATCGGCTCGGTGCCGAGCTTCGCGGCCATCGCAGGCACGTCGCGGGCGAACCAGATGCCGGACTTCGCGTCGGGCTTGGGCGTGTAGCTGTCGGCTTCTTCGGGCCAGTGCAGGTTTCCGGTGACGGTCAGATCCGTTGCGGGGCGGTCGGTGCCTTTCTCGCCCTCAGGGATGAAGCCGCGATCGAGCAGGATCTTGCGGCCCTTATCGGTTTGGAAGGCGTCAACGACCCGATAGCCCGCGCCAACTCCCTTCTGGCCCGAAAGCACGAGGATCTCCTGGCCCGTCGTGCGCCCGCTTACCGTAACGGGTTCGTATTTCAGCGGCTTGGTGTCGGTGCCTTCAGGCGGCAGCGCCTGCGGCTGGCCTTCGATCTTGGCGGAAATCTCGGCCAGCATCGCCTCTTTCCAGCCAAGGCGCTGCACCTGCCAGATGCCGAGCGAGATCAGGATCGCGCAGCCGACGACGCCCAGCAGCAGCGGAAAGATATAGCGTTTCATCAAGCCTCCAAGAAAGCGGCGCGAGGGTCGCCCCCCGCGCCGATCTGCGCATTTTGCGTGTGATGGCCGGGGGCGCTTACGCGCTGCCCCAGATATAGATCGACGCGAACAGGAAGAGCCAGACAACATCGACGAAGTGCCAGTACCAGGCGGCGGCCTCGAAGCCGACATGCTCGTTCTGGGTCATCTGGCCGCGCATGATACGCAGCAGGCAGACCAGCAGGAAGATCGTCCCGATGATCACGTGCGCCCCGTGGAAGCCCGTCGCCATGAAGAAGTTGGCGCCGTAGATATTGCCCGTCAAACCGAAGGCCGCGTGGCTGTATTCGTAGGCCTGCAGCACCGTGAAGGACGCGCCGAGGATCACCGTGAGGATCAGCCCCTGCTTGACCTGGCTGCGGTCGTTCTCATGGACCAGAGCGTGGTGGGCCCAGGTTAGCGTCACGCCCGAAAGCAGCAGGATTACGGTGTTGATCAGCGGCAGGTGCCACGGATCGAAGGTAACGATGCCCTCGGGCGGCCAGACGCCATCCTTGAGCGGGCTCATCGGGCCCATCGGGTACATGGCGTGCTTGAAGAAGCTCCAGAACCAGGCCGCGAAGAACATCACTTCGGACATGATGAACAGGATGAAGCCATAGCGCAGGCCGATCCGGACGACGGGCGTGTGATCGCCGGTCTCGCCTTCGTGGACTACGTCCGACCACCAGCCATACATGGTATAAAGCACCACGAGCAGGCCGCCGAAGAAGACGTAATGGGTGATGCTCTGCATCCAGAGCACCGCCCCGAAGAGCATGATGAAGCCACCAACGGCACCGAGGAAGGGCCAGATCGAGGGCGGTAGGATGTGGTAGTCGTGGTTCTTTGCGTGGGCCATGCGTCTCCCTCCGATGGCTAGTTGACCGTCTCCGTCTCCCTTTGACGGACCGAGGCGGTGTCTTCCGGCTCGGGAAGGTCGGTTTGATAGAAAGTGTAGCTCAACGTGATCGCGTGAATCCGCTTCGCATCCGCATCATCGACGATGCCGGGATCGACGAAGAAGCTCACCGGCATCTGCACCCTCTCCCCGGGTTGCAGCACCTGTTCGGTGAAGCAGAAACACTGGATCTTGTCGAAATAGTAGCCGGCCACATCGGGCGAGACGTTGTAGCTCGCCGTGCCCGCGATGACGTGATCGGTCGGGTTGTAGGCCTCGTAGAAGGCCAGCCCGTTCTGGCCGATCTTCAGCTTCATCTCGGTCTGGACCGGCTTGAATTTCCACGGCATGCCCGGTGCCACGTTGGCGTCGAAACGCACGAGAATCTCGCGGTCGAGAACCTTGTCGGGCAGCACCTCGGCAGTGTTGGTCGTGCCGCCATATCCGGTGGTCTTGCAGAACCAGTTGTAGAACGGCACCGCAGCCCAAGCCCCTGCCCCCATCACGACGATCACCGCGAGCAGCGAGAGCAGCACGCGCGTATTCGACCGATCTGTGGGGCGCTGGGTCATTTCGAGGCGCCCTCCGCCGGCAGCACCGAGGCACGCGGCTGGTGGTCGTAGGCTTCCATCTTCGAGCCGTTCTCGACCTTGACCACGGTCAGGCCGAAGACGATCGCGACGAACCCGAGAAGAACCGCTCCAAGCCCCACATTGCGGGTGAACCGGCGGATATGGAGGTCACTGTCCCGGGTGATTGCCATCGCTTACCAAGCTCCCAAACCGATATAGCTCAGCCCCGCTTCGGCCAGCAAAGCCGCGAAATGCGCGAAGAGGTAGATGAGCGAGAAATAGAAGAAGCGCTTTTCGACCGCGTATTTGTCGGCCTCCGCCTGCGCCTCGGTGCGGGCGTGAATCTCGATCGCGCCCTTGATGAAGAGCGCATTCATGATCAGCGCCGTCGCGAAATAGACCGGGCCGCCGATCGAGGTGAAACCGGTGCCGACAGCGATGGGGGCGAGAATGAAGGCGTAGAACAGGATGTTCTTGCGCGTCACCACCCGACCGTGGGTCGAGGTCAGCATCGGCACTTTCGCCTCGTCGTAATCGGACTTCATGAACAGCGCGAGCGACCAGAAATGCGGCGGCGTCCAGAGGAAGACCAGCAGGAACATCGCCACGGATTCGATCGAGATGCCACCCGTCGACACGGCCCAGCCGATCATCGGAGGGAAGGCGCCCGCAGCGCCGCCGATCACGATGTTCTGCGGCGTCGCGCGCTTCAACCACATCGTGTAGACGACGACATAGAAGAAGATGGTGAAAGCAAGGAACAGGCCCGAGAAGATATTCGTGGCCAGCGCCAGCATCACGCAGGAGATGCCCGAGAGCGCCAGCCCGAAGCCCAGCGCCTCGCGCTCAGAGATGCGGCCCGCCGGGATGGGACGACCGCGAGTGCGGCGCATGATCCGGTCGATATCCGCGTCATACCACATATTCAGTGCGCCCGAGGCGCCACCGCCCAGCGCGATGAACAGGATCGCGACGAAGCCCACGAAGGGATGCACCGGATTCGGCGCCACCACGAGACCAACGAAAGCGGTGAAGACCACCAGCGACATCACGCGCGGCTTCAGAAGCGCGATGTAGTCGCCGAACCGCGCCTCGTTGTCCTGTTGGCGAATATAGCTGATGTCACTCATGAAAGCGTTCCTCGGGTGTTATCGCACGATGTATTCAGTTCTGTGCGACCCGAACCGCCCCATCCGTCTCGACCGAGGCGAAGTCATTCTTCGCACGCTCGAGCCAGTTAGCGTAAACTTCCGGTGAGACAACTTTGACCACAATGGGCATGTAAGCGTGGTTGGTGCCGCAAAGCTCCGAACACTGGCCGAAATACACACCTTCTTGATCGGCCTTAAACCACAATTGCGCGATCCGGCCCGGCACGGCGTCCTGCTTCACCGCGAAGGCCGGCACGGTCCAGCTGTGAATCACGTCCGCGCCAGTGACTTGCACGACGATCGTCTTGCCTTTCGGCACCACCATCGCGTTGTCAGCTGCCAGCAGGTATTCGTCAGGTGCATAGCCATGCTCTTCGAGGTCTTCCTTCGCGAGCAGAAGCGAATCGAACGAAATGCCCTCATCAGGGTATTCGTAGCCCCAGTACCACTGGTAACCGGTGACCTTCACGGTGATGTCGCCCTCGGGAATTTCCTGCTGGTTCCACAGCGCGGGCAACGAGAAGGCCCCGATCGCCACGAGGATCACGATCGGCACGAAGGTCCAGGTGATCTCGAGAGGCGTGTTATGGGTGAAGCTGCGCGGCGTCGGGTTGGCGCGGCTGTTGAAGCGCAGCAGCGAATAGATGATCAGGGCGAAGACCAGAACGCAGATCGCGGCGATGATGACCAGAAGCATATGGTCGAGCCATTGCTGGTCTTCCGCGAGGTTGGACGACGCAGGCTGGAACCCCGTCCCGCCCAGATGCGGCTTACCGATTACCGGCAGCCCCTTGATCATGTCCTGAGCCGAGGCCTGCCCGGCGACGAGCGTCGACAGAACAGCCGACGTGACAGCGGCCGCGATACCGCGGCCCTTGCTTGCAAAGCGCATAAGTCCCATGTCTCCCTTTTGGCGGCGTTTCTCCCTGCCGCCCGACGGCGTCCGGCTCTCCCAAACCGTTCACCGTTGCGTGTTCTCACTTTAAAATCATATTGGGAGGATGGCGCAAGCAAAAGCTGCGACATTTTGGCAATTTTGATCGCTATCCGAGGAGAGACGATGACCCAGCCCGACCGTTTCGCGCCATTCGAGGACAAGCTCGACAAGGACCGCGCCCTGCAATTGCTGCGCGAGGCGACCGCGGGGGCCGAGGATGGCGAGTTGTTTCTCGAACAGCGTCGGTCCGAGGCGCTCGTGTTCGATGACGGGCGGGTCAAGACCGCCTCTTATGACGCCTCCGAAGGATTCGGCCTGCGGGCGGTGAAGGGCGATGTCGCGGGCTATGCCCATTCGACCGAGATTTCCGAAGCCGCGCTGAAGCGGGCGACCGAAACTGCGCGGCTGGCCGTGGGCGACGGCGGCGGCACGATGGCGCCCCCGCCCAAAGGCACGAACCTGCATCTATATAGTGATACCGATCCGGTCTCCGACACGCCCTTCGCGGCGAAGATCGACATACTGCGCGAGATCGACGCCTTCGCCCGCGACCTCGACCCGCGCGTCGTGCAGGTCTCGGCCTCGATGGCGGCGAGCCTGCAGGAGGTCTTCATTCTTCGGCCCGAGGGCGGGTTGGTCTCGGATATCCGCCCGATGGCGCGGATCAACATCTCGGTGATCGTGGAAGAGAACGGGCGGCGCGAGTCCGGCGGTCATGGCGGCGGCGGACGCTTCGGACTGTCGGGCCTGATCGAACCCGCGCATTGGCAACCCGTCGCGCGTGAGGCGCTGCGCATCGCGCTGGTGAACCTGCGCGCAGAACCAGCGCCAGCGGGCGTTATGGATGTGGTGCTTGGCCCGGGCTGGCCGGGTGTGCTGTTGCACGAAGCAGTCGGGCACGGGTTGGAAGGCGACTTCAACCGCAAGAAATCTTCGGCCTTCGCCGGGCTGATGGGCCAGCAGGTCGCCGCGAAAGGTGTCACCGTGCTTGATGACGGCACGATCCCCGATCGGCGCGGTTCGATCACGATCGACGACGAGGGCACGCCCTCGGGCAAGAACGTGCTGATCGAGGACGGCGTGCTCGTAGGCTACATGCAGGACCGCCAGAACGCGCGGCTGATGGGCGTCGAGGCCACCGGCAACGGGCGGCGCGAGAGCTTCGCCCATGCCCCGATGCCGCGGATGACCAACACTTATATGCTCGGCGGCGATGCCGATCCGGGCGAGATCCTCGCCGATCTGAAGGACGGCATCTATGCGGTCGGCTTCGGCGGCGGTCAGGTCGACATCACCAATGGCAAGTTCGTCTTCAACTGCACCGAAGCCTATCGCGTGAAGAACGGTGTCGTAGGCGCACCAGTAAGAGGCGCGACCCTGATCGGCGACGGGCCGACCGCGATGCAGCATATCCGCGCCATCGGCAACGACCTCGCCCTCGACCCCGGCATCGGCAATTGCGGCAAGGCGGGGCAATGGGTACCGGTCGGCGTCGGCCAGCCGACCCTGATGATCGGCGGCCTCACGGTGGGCGGCTCGGCGGCGTAATCGTTTCCGACAGATACGGGCGGGACGGTCCATGAAGACCGCTTCGCCCGCGCGATCAGCAGCTGCAAATCGGCGACGCCGAAAATTTGCAGTCAAAACGCAGAAAATTCCTTCCAAACGCCGCGCACACCGAGTTTTGGTAACAACTTATTAAGAATAACACGGCAAGAAGGGTGGGCGATTGAGGCGGAGGGCCGGATGGAAACAGATTTGTTTTCTTACCCCACCCCCTTCACCCCACCCACCACGGAAGAAGACGAACTATCTGCTCTTCGCCTCATTCGCTCCCGACGTGTCGGGCCCACAACTTTCCACAGATTGATCGGCGAACATGGCTCCGCGACGGCAGCGCTCGCGGCCCTGCCAGAGGTCGCACGCGCGGCGGGCGTCACCGATTACACCCCTTTCCCCGAGAAACAGGCCCGCGCAGAGATCAAGGCGGGCAAGGCCGCAGGGGCGCTGCTCCTGATTCATGGAGGGCCTGACTATCCCCCCGCGCTTGCGCAGATCGACGATGCGCCACCCGTGCTCTGGGCGCTTGGCCAGCCGGAGCTGCTCACCCGCCCGAGGATCGCGCTAGTCGGTGCGCGCAACGCGTCCTCGCTGGGGCTGCGCATGGCGAAGCGGTTGAGCGAAGGGCTGGGCGAGGCGGGCATCTGCGTGGTCTCCGGGCTGGCGCGCGGGATCGATGCCGCCGCCCATGAGGCCGCCCTACCCACCGGGACGATCGCGGTGCAGGCGGGTGGAATCGACGTGATCTACCCGCAGGAGAACACGACGCTTGCCCGACAGATCGCGGAGACCGGGCTGCGGCTGACCGAAGCCCCGCCCGGCACGCAGCCGCAGGCGCGCCACTTCCCTGCGCGCAACCGGATTATCTCGGGGCTCAGCGCCGGCGTCGTCGTGGTCGAAGCGGCCCTGAAATCCGGCAGCCTGATCACCGCGCGCGATGCGCTCGATCAGGGGCGCGAGGTAATGGCCGTCCCGGGACACCCGATGGACGGGCGCGCGGGCGGCTGCAACGCGCTGCTCCGCGACGGCGCGACATTGGTGCGCGGGCCCGAGGACGTGCTGGCCGCGCTCAATGCGCGGAGAGCGACCGTCGCCCGGACCGCACCCGAACCCAGCCCCCGGCGTTCGTCCGGAAAGCCAGCTCCGGAACCTGCCGATCTGGGCACGAAGATCCTCGAACGGCTCGGCCCCTCCCCCACCGCCGAGGATCAGGTGATCCGCGATCTCGACGTGCCGGCTGCGGCCTTTTCACAGGCCCTCACCGCGCTCGAGATCGAGGGCCGAATAGAGCGCCATCGCGGCGGGCTGATCAGCCGCCCGGTTTAAGGCCTGCGGGATTTCCTCAGCGCCAGGGTGCATTGACAATCCCCACCAAACCCCCACATGTTCCGCGCCCAGACCCTTTAGCGCTGAATAGTGAGGACCTTATGGCCGTTGTCGTCGTCGAATCCCCTGCCAAGGCCAAGACGATCAACAAGTATCTAGGGTCCGATTACACCGTTCTCGCCTCCTTCGGTCACGTCCGCGATCTGCCTCCGAAAGACGGTTCGGTCGATCCCGAGCACGATTTCGAGATGAAATGGGAAGTCGCTAGCGACTCGAAAAAGCACATCAAGGCGATCACCGACGCGCTGAAAGATGACGACACGCTGATCCTCGCAACCGACCCCGATCGCGAAGGCGAAGCCATCTCGTGGCATCTGCAGGAAGCGCTGGAGAAGAAGCTCAAGGGCAAGAACGTGTCCCGCGTCACCTTCAACGCGATCACCAAGACCGCAATCCAAGAAGCCATGAAGCATCCGCGCGATGTCGATGCCCCACTGGTGGAGGCCTATCTCGCCCGCCGCGCACTCGATTACCTCGTGGGCTTCAACCTCTCGCCGGTTCTGTGGCGCAAGCTGCCCGGCGCGAAATCGGCGGGCCGTGTCCAGTCGGTTTGCCTGCGCCTCATCGTCGAGCGCGAGATGGAGATCGAAGCCTTCAAACCGCGCGAATACTGGACGGTGAAGGTGATCCTGACGACGCCGCGCGGTCAGGAATACGAAGCGCGCCTGTCGGTTCTCGGCGGCAAGAAGCTCGAGAAATATGACCTCGAGAACGAGACCGCAGCCGAGATGGCGGTGCAGGCGATCACCTCGCGCGATCTCAGCGTGACCTCGGTCGAGGCGAAGCCCGCCAACCGCAACCCCTACCCGCCCTTCATGACCTCGACGCTGCAGCAGGAAGCCAGCCGCAAGTTCGGCTTCGGTGCGCGCGCCACGATGTCGGCGGCGCAGCGTCTCTACGAGGCGGGGCACATCACCTATATGCGGACCGACGGCATCGACATGGCCCCCGAGGCGGTGATGCAGGCGCGCGATGCGATCAAGGACAAGTTCGGCGACAGCTACGTCCCGAAAAGCCCGCGCATGTACAAGAACAAGGCGAAGAACGCGCAGGAAGCGCACGAATGTATCCGCCCCACGGATATGTCGAAATCGCCCGACAAGCTGAAGCTCTCCGACGATCAGTGGAAGCTGTATGATCTGATCTGGAAACGCACGATCGCGTCGCAGATGGAAGCGGCCCGGTTCGAGCGGACGACCGTTCTCGTCGGCTCCGGCGACGAACAGGTGGAATTGCGCGCGACCGGCTCCGTCGTTGTGTTCGACGGCTTCCTGAAAGTCTACGATCAGGGCCGCGACGACGATGAGGGCGAAGACAGCAACCGTCTGCCGCAGATTCACGAGGGCGAAGAGGCCAGGAAGGGCGACATCACGCCCGAGCAGCACTTCACCCAACCGCCGCCGCGCTACACTGAGGCGACCTTGGTCAAGCGGATGGAAGAGCTCGGCATCGGGCGCCCCTCCACCTATGCCTCGATTGTCACGACGATTCAGGATCGCGGCTATGTCCGCAAGGACAAGAATCGTCTGATCCCGGAAGATACCGGGCGCTTGGTGACGGCCTTCCTGTCGAACTACTTCAAGCGCTACGTGGAATACGATTTCACAGCCGATCTGGAAGATCAGCTCGACGATATCTCCGCAGGCGATCGCGACTATAAGGAAGTGCTCAAGCGCTTCTGGCGTGATTTCTCGGCAGCTCTGGAAGAGACGTCGGAGCTGCGGATCTCGGAAGTGCTCGACAAGATCGACGAGGTTCTGGCGCCGCATCTCTATCCGCCGCGCCCCGACGGGTCGGACCCGCGCATCTGTCCGCTTTGCGGCAGTGGCAAGCTGCACCTGAAGACCGCGCGCTCCGGCGGGGCCTTCATCGGCTGCGGCAACTATCCCGAATGTCGTTTCACCCGACCTCTGTCGGCGCCCGATGGCGACGATGAGGTTCAGGCGCTCGACGGCAAGGTGCTGGGCTATGACGAGGAGCAGGCGATCACGCTGCGTGTCGGTCGTTTCGGCCCTTACGTCCAGAAGGGCGAGCCGACCGAGGATGTGCCGAAACCCCCTCGCGCTTCGCTGCCCAAGGGCTGGAAACCCGAGGAAATCGACCTCGAAAAGGCGCTACTGCTCTTGAGCCTGCCGCGCGAGATCGGCCCGCACCCCGAGGACGGCGAGTTGGTCGAAGCCGGGATCGGCCGCTACGGGCCCTACGTCAAGAAAGGCCGCATCTACGCGAACCTGCCGGAAGTGGACGAGGTGTTCACCATCGGCATGAACCGCGCCGTGGAAGTGATCGCCCAGAAAGCCGCCAAAGGCGGGCGCGGTGCCGCCGCGAAACCGCTCAAGGAGTTGGGCGAACACCCCGAGGGCGGCCCGGTCGCGGTCATGCCGGGGCGCTACGGTCCCTACGTCAAATGGGGCAAGATCAACGCGACCCTGCCGAAAGAGCTTGAACCGGAAGCCGTCACGCTTGAAGACGCGCTTCCGCTGATCGAGGCGAAGGCGGCCAAGAAGGGCGGCACGAAGAAGAAAGCCGCGCCTAAAAAAACGACCGCGAAGAAGTCCGCGGCCAAGAAACCGACCGCCAAGAAACCGACCGCCAAGAAACCCGCGGCGAAAAAGACGGCGGCCAAGAAGACCGACGAGGAGTGAGGCGCCCGCGCCCACTTCGTCTTGATGAAAAAATCCCGGGGGAGCGCGACAGCGCGGGGGCAGAGCCCCCTCCCGGCGCGCTCGCGCGCGAAGTTGACCCCAACACACCACCCTCGCCGCATCGCAGCAATTGACTCCCCTCCGCCCCGGCGTCATCTTCACGCGCATATGAGCGGAGGATATCCATGAACAAGATTTACGGTTCCGCGAAGGAGGCTCTCGACGGGCTTCTCTTCGACGGAATGCTGATCGCGGCAGGCGGCTTCGGCCTCTGCGGCATCCCTGAAATGCTGATCGACGCGCTGGTCGAGAGCAAGGTCAAGGACATCACCGTCGCGTCGAACAATTGCGGCGTGGACGGGTTCGGCCTCGGCAAGCTGCTCGACACGAAGCAGATCAAGAAGATGATGTCGTCTTACGTGGGCGAGAACGCCGAGTTCATGCGCCAGTATCTGAGCGGCGAACTCGAGCTGGAATTCAACCCGCAGGGCACTCTGGCAGAGCGCATGCGCGCCGCCGGCCACGGCATCCCCGGCTTCTACACCAAGACCGGCTACGGCACCCAGATCGCCGAAGGCAAAGAGGTGAAGGTGTTCAACGGCGAGCACTACATCCTCGAAGAGGGCATCTTCGCTGACGTCTCCATTGTGAAGGCGTGGAAAGCGGATGAGACTGGCAACGCTGTGTTCCGCAAGACGGCCCGCAACTTCAACCCACCGGCGGCGATGTGCGGCAAGGTCTGCGTGATGGAAGTCGAAGAGATCGTGCCCGTGGGCTCGCTCGACCCTGACTGCATCCACCTGCCCGGCATCTACGTGCACCGCCTGATCCAGGGCGAACATGAGAAGCGCATCGAGAAAGTCACCACCCGCGAAAAGAAGGAGGCCTGACCCATGGCATGGGATAGAAATCAGATGGCCGCCCGCGCGGCGCAGGAGCTTGAAGACGGCACCTATGTGAACCTCGGCATCGGCATCCCGACGCTGGTCCCGAACTTCATCCCCGAGGGCGTGCACGTCACGCTGCAATCGGAGAACGGCATGCTGGGCATGGGCCCCTTCCCCTATGAGGGCGAAGAGGATCCCGACCTGATCAACGCTGGCAAGCAGACGATCACCGAACTGCCCAACACGGTCTATTTCGACAGCGCGATGAGCTTTGGGATGATCCGTGGCGGCAAGATCGCGATGGCGATCCTCGGCGCGATGGAAGTGGCCGAGAATGGCGATCTGGCGAACTGGATGATCCCCGGCAAGCTGGTGAAGGGCATGGGCGGCGCGATGGACCTCGTGGCGGGCGTGAAGCGCGTCATCGTCGTGATGGATCACACCAACAAGCATGGCGACAGCAAACTGCTGAAGGAATGCACCCTGCCGCTGACCGGCACCGGCGTCGTCAACCGCATCATCACCAATCTCGGTGTCCTCGATGTGGTCGAGGGCGGGCTGAAGATCGTCGAATGCGCCGAGGGCGTCACCGAGGACGAGATCCGCGAAGCGACCGAGGCGACGATCGTCAACTGATCGCCTCCATAGGTTAGTTACGGAAAGAGCGGCCTTCAGGGGCCGCTCTTTGCCATTTGGGTGACCCGGAAAACGCAACCGTCGCTCACCAGCTGCGGGCGCGTCGCACAGAGCCCCCGCGCCACGTTCCACGCCGCCAGCACCTTAGGCACGTAGTCGCGCGTCTCCGCATAGGGCGGCACGCCGTCATTGCGCTTCACCGCGTTCTCGCCCGCGTTGTAGGCGGCGATGACCATCAGCGGATCGCGGTCGAATTCCTTCATCAGCCAGTCGAGATAGCTCACCCCGCCCGCGATGTTCTGCGCCGGGTCCTTGCTGTCTTCGACGTCGAACCGCTCTGCGGTCGCTGGGATCAGCTGCATCAGCCCCACGGCCCCTGCATGGCTTTGCGCGTCATGCCGCCCGCCCGATTCCACCGCGATCATCGCCAGCACCAGCGCTGGCGAGACCTCGGTCCCGATGGTCGAACGCAGGATATCGGTGCCATGCGCCCGTGCAATCTTCGCCAGATCGTTGAGCCGCGGCTCGCGCACCCGCGTACCTTTCGGCCCTTGCGACAGAGCGGAAATCGCCTGATCGAACCGCCCCGCTCGCTGGCCCAGACGCGGCGAGACCTTGTTCCAGTACCACGCGTAATGCGCCGGCACGCGCGGCGTCGGCGTAGAGGCCGGAGCATCGCCCGTCGCGCTGTCGTCCGCGGGAGGCGCCGTTTCCGGCTCCCAGGGCTGCTTCGCCATCGCGGCAAGCTGGCGCTTCTGTTCCTCGGGATCGATCTGGATGGTGATGAAGCGTTTGGTGCCGGGCGCGGGCGGTTTGACCGTCTTGGGCTTCACGCTCTTGAAGAGGGGGGCTGCGGGCTCCGCCCCCACGGGCGCGACCACGGCCACCATCGCACTGCAGAGAATCCCTGCGAAAACCTTGCGCATCTGCGCCACCTGCTCACTGCCTCGCGCGGCTCTCGAGGGCCGCTTTGGCCCGACTATCCCTGAAAACCCAGAAAAATTCCAGAAAATCCGCCCCTTTGAGTCCCACGAATCGCGGTGTGATGACCGGAATCCTGACGCAAAATGCAAATGTTCCAAAAAATTTGGATTTTTATTTCATTATTTCACAATGGGTTAGATTGCGCGTCAGCCTGAATTTCCATTTTCGCGAAATCGCCTGCGATGCGCCCAAATCGCGCCACGTTCCGGAGGCCATATGTCCCCATACCGCGAGACGGAAACCGGCACGGACGCCAACCGAGATTGCGGGGCAGAGACAAACCTTAGGAGAGACACCATGATGAAATTCTTCAAACTCAAAAAGTTCCACGACGAAGAAGACGGCGCTGTGACCGTTGACTGGGTTGTGCTGACCGCTGCCGTCGTCGGCCTCGGCGCCGCCGCCCTGGCCCTGGTCCGCACCCAGACCGCTGGCCTGTCGGGCAAGATCGCAAGCTACCTCGACGGCGCAGAAGTGACCGAGGCCTTCACCGCTGACGAAGTCACCGCTGGTCAAGCTGACGGCTACCTGCCGCAGTAATTTCCGGCTCAGTCGGAAGATGCAGAGACCGCCCCTTCCCGGGCGGTCTCATCATTTCAAATCGCGGGCTCATGCAATCTGAACTAACGCGTCGCGCACAGCAGGCGCGCCAGGTTGCAGAAAATACCCCGCGACCGCCCAATTTCCGCCACTCCCTCCCGCCAAGTTTTCACCAAAGGTCCCGTTGAGAAAGTCGAGACACAGAAATGAACAAACTGATTTTCAATTTGAAGAAAGTACTTCGTGGGGAAGATGGCGCCGTAACGGTCGATTGGGTCGTGCTCACGGCATCGCTGGTCGCTTTGGGTTTCATGGCGACTGCCATGATCTGGACCCAGACCGCCGGCACTTCTGGCAAGATCGCAAAATATATCGACAAGCAGGAAGTTACCCCTGCCTTCACGGCCGACGAACTCGCCGACGACGAGGGCTGATACTCACCAGTGCTGCGGATGCGCCAAGTTTTCGCCACTTTGATCTGTAATAAGCGGCTCTATTCACAGGATTGTCGCCGATCAGACAACAGAAGGAAGAAGCGATGCGACTGATTTTTGTTCTTTTCCTCGTGGCCGGTGTCGGCCTCGCTGGTGTCGCCGTGATGATGGCGCAGGGACAGATCGCGCAGTTCCAGGCGGAACGCGATCAATTGGCCGAGATGCAGAAGAATGCCCCCAAGCTCGCCGATGTCGTCGTCGCGCGGAAACCGCTCAAATACGGCGAGCATTTCGGCCCGGAAGATCTCGCCGTGATCAAGGTGCAGGCAAATGCCGTGCCGAAATATGCTTTCGACAGGATCTCCGCAAAACCCGGCACCGAAGAGGCCAAGAGGGCTGTCTTCCTTGAAGGCGAAACGCGCAAGCGCGCCTCCATGCGTGAGATTTCGCCGCGAGAAGTCATTCTGGCGTCGCGTGTCACCCAACCGGGCGAGAACGCGGGCATCATGGCGAGCCTTCCTGACGGACGCCGCGCCTTCACTATCCAAGTTTCGTCGACTTCGGCAGTTTCGGGTTTCCTGCGTCCGGGAGATTTTGTCGATGTCTACTGGTCCGGCTCAATCAACGGCGAACCCGTCACGAAGCTGATCGACAGCAACCTGAAACTGATCGCGATCGACCAGAGCACCGATCCCGACCGCACCAGCGCGACCCAGATCGCGCGCTCGGTCACGGCGGAAGTCAGCCCCGAGCAGGTCGCGGCCCTGACGCTCGCGCAGAACACCGGTCGCCTGACCCTTTCGCTCGTCGGTTTGGAGAACAGCGCGCAACTCGGCCAGATCGAAATCAACCGCGATGAGCTGCTTGGCATCAAGAAAGAAGAAGTCAAACAGGTCGAAAAAGCGCAGGTTTGCACGATCAAGACCCGCAAGGGCACGGAAGTCATCGAGACGCCGATCCCCTGCACGAATTAAATAAATGACAAATATCAGTCGCTTGCGCGGGGCTCTACGGGGCCCCGCTTTCATATGTGACACGTTTTCCACATCAAGAACGACGCTCAATCCATTGATTCTTGCAAAAAAACAGGTCTTGCCGCATTCTTTCCCGCAATAATGGACCATAACAGTCCCTAAGCAGGCAGAAGATTTGCGAGTGGCGTGATCGGAGAGGCAGGGTCACAGATGAAATTTAGAACTTTGATGCAGGCCTGCCTATGTGGCATGGCGTTGAGCATCGCGGCGATGGGCCCGGTGCAGGCAGACACGTTGCGGATCATGTCCGGCGCCACTCAAGCGCCGCTGACCGTTCCGCTCAACCGTGCGGTGGTCGTGGAAAGCGACACGCCGTTCTCGGAACTCTCGATCGCCAACCCTGGCATCGCGGACATCCAGACCCTTTCGGACCGCTCGATCTATGTGCTCGGCAAGGTTCCGGGCCGGACGACGCTGACGATCCTCGGCGCTGACGGCAAGCTGATCTCCAATGTCGACGTTCAGGTGACCCCGGACCTCGCGGAGTTCAAGGAACGCCTCAAGCAGATCCTGCCCGGCGAAAACATCCAGGTCCGCACCGCGAATGACGGTATCGTGCTGTCGGGCACTGTCTCCTCGGCACAGAAACTCAGCCGCGCGTTGGAACTGGCCAATCGCTACGCGCCCGACCGCGTATCGAACCTGATGATGGTGGGCGGTACGCAGCAGGTGATGCTGAAAGTGCGCTTCGCAGAGATGCAGCGCTCGGTCGCGAAAAGCCTCAGCTCCTCGATCAATGCCAGCCTCGGTCCGAACGGAGGCTTGGGCGCGGGGGCTGGCTTCGGGGGCACCACAACGACCGCCTCGAACGCTGCCTCGCAGAGCTACGAGAACGGGATCGGCATCGGCCTGACCCGAGGGACCTTCCAGCTGGGCGTTCTCATTCAGGCGCTTGAGAACAAAGGCGTGGTTCGCACCCTTGCGGAACCCAATCTCACCGCGCTTTCCGGTCAGTCCGCGGATTTCCTCGCCGGTGGCGAATACCCGATTCCGGTGCTCAACAACGGTGACGTCTCGATCCAGTACAAGCCCTTCGGCGTCGAGATGTCCTTCACCCCGCGCGTCGTCGATGGTGACGTGATCAACCTCGAAATCGCCGCCTCTGTCTCCTCGATCGACACGGCGAACGGTTACACGAGCGGGACCTTCAACGTCAGCGCCTTCAAGAAGCGCTCGACCTCGACCACCGTCGAGATGCGTGATGGCGAGAGTTTCGCGATCGCGGGTCTGCTGCAGGACGACTTCAACGATTCCGTGGGGCAGATCCCGTGGCTCGGCGATGTGCCGGTGCTCGGCGCGCTGTTCCGTTCGACCGAGTTCGAACGCAAGCAGTCCGAACTGGTGATCATCGTCACGCCGCATCTGGTCTCGCCCGTGAAGGGCGACACGCTGGTGCTGCCTACGGATCGCCTGAAGCCGCCAACCGAGTCCGAGCTGTTCCTCAACGGCAGAACCTCGGGCGGTCGAGCACCGCAGAAGGGTCCTGCCGCGGAAGTCGCCAAGCAGGACTTCTCCGGGTCCTATGGCTATGTGATGGAGTGAGCGAGATGGCTGGGAACATGAAACTGCGCACCCTCGCGATCACCGTCGGAACCGTGGCTCTGCTGGCGGGCTGTTCCGAAGGCACCAAGGTCTTCAACTCCGAGGTCGGCTCGACCACGGAAGGCTCCCTCGGATTCGGCTCCGCGATCGCGCAGAACCAGGCGATGATGAGCGGCAATCAAAGCTACGTCATCAACATGACGCGCAAATTCGCCGCCGACGTGCCGAACACGGTGCATTTCGCCTTCAACTCCTCGGTGCTCGATGCGCAGGCGCGCAATGCGCTGCTGATGCAGGCGAACTGGATCCGGCAGAACCCGGAGGTACGCTTCCGGGTCTATGGGCATACCGACCTCGTAGGCTCCGACGCCTACAACAAGGCCTTGGGGATGCGACGCGCCCGCGCGGTGGTGAATTTCCTCGTGTCGCAAGGCATCTCCCGCGCGCGGCTGGAGGCGGTCGTTTCCTTCGGCGAAACGCATCCGCTTGTCTACACGCAGGCTCCGAACGCGCAGAATCGCCGCACCGTCACCGAGGTCTCCGGCTTCGTGACCAAGGGCCGGCCTATGCTGCTCGACGGAAAATACGCGGCGGTAATCTATCGCGACTATATCGCCTCGGCGACAGCCGGCGGCGGCAACAACAATAGCGGCGGCGGCAACTAAGCCACTGAATTCGCTAACCTTGTCGCAACATTTCGGCAAATGAGACCCATAGACGGCGGGCGCTTTCAACAAAGCCCGCCGTTTTTCTTTATCGTCTCTCAATATCCCACAATTGAAACAGTCTGGCCCCAATGTCGCCCAGATTAGAAACGAGATTGAGCCTCGACGGAATAGGCGCGTCCAGCGAGTCGCGTCCGGTCCGCGGCGTATGAACAGAGTTAACCGAACCGCGCCACGGGTCACGAAAAAGAGGACAGAGGCAATGACTGCAGCAGCTATCATGACTTCGGAGCCGGCCCCGATCCAGGCGTGCACCGTGTCCCGCGATGTGTCGAATTTCGATCTGCTGATCGAGGATATGGAAACCGAGCTCGGCGAAAGCTGGGGCGATCTGACCTTCGATGAAGCGGTCATCTTCCTCGGCCAGCCCGACGCGGAACAGCTCGAGTTCATCGCGATCGCCGTCAATGGCGAAGACGAGGACGAGCTGACCAAGATTTCCGGCATCATCACCGAGGCGAAGGACCGCAACATCCGCGTCATCCTGATCGCCGATGAGGTCAGCCCGATCGCGCTGCATCAACTGTTGCGGCTCGGCGCGGATGATTTCGTCCCCTACCCGCTTCCCGAAGGCGCGCTGCACGACGCGATCGAGCGTCTTGGCCAAGCCGCCCCGCCGGTCGAAGCCGCGCCCCCCGTCCACGCGCCGACCTTTGCGGCGACCGGCAACCACGATGGTGTCGTCCTCCCGGTTCACGGCCTGTCCGGTGGCGTCGGTGCAAGCACCTTCGCGGTGAACCTCGCCTGGGAAATGGCGACGATCCACGACGGTAAAAAGAAGAAGAAGAAAGCCCCGTCGACCTCGCCGAAAGTCTGCCTGCTCGATCTCGACCTGCAATTCGGCGCCGCCGCGACTTATCTCGACCTGCCGCGCCGCGAGGTGATCTACGAAATGCTCGCCGATACCGAGCATATGGACAAAGAGACCTTCCGACAGGCGATGCTCAGCTTCAACGACAAGCTCGACGTGCTGACCGCGCCGACCGACATGCTGCCGCTGGACCTTCTGAGCGGCGACGATCTGGAGCGCCTGATCGACATGGCGCGGGCACATTACGATTTCGTCGTGATCGACATGCCCTCGACCGTGGTCAGCTGGACCGAGACGGTGCTGAACAAGGCCCATCTCTACTTCGCGCTGATCGAGCTGGACATGCGCTCGGCCCAGAACGTGCTGCGGATGCAGCGGGCGCTGAAGTCCGAGGGGCTGCCGACCGAGAAGCTGCGTTACGTGCTCAATCGCGCGCCGAAATTCACCGATCTCAACGGCAAGGCCCGCGTGAAGCGACTGGCCGAGAGCCTCGATATCTCGCTCGAGCTGCTGATGAGCGATGGCGGCAAGCAGATCACTCAGGCCAACGATCACGGGCTGCCACTGGCGCTCTCGGCACCGAAAGTGCCGCTACGCAAGGAATTCCAGAAGCTCGCCGGCTCGCTGGTGGAGCTGAACGAAGCCGTCGAAGCAGCCGCCTGACCCGAAAGGACACGTCCAGATGTTTTCGCGCTACAAGAAAGACGGGGCAAAGCCCACCAACGGCAAGGCCGCCCCCCCGCCGCCCGTGCCCGGTGCCGCCAAGCCGCCGCCGATCGACGCTGCGCCGAAGACGCAGGTGGTCCATCGCAAGATGGGCCCAGCGAAGGTTGCTGCCGACCCGGTGGCCGTCGACAAGGAAAAGAAACGCAAACAGCGCCTTCAGGAACTCAAGGTGGAGCTGCACAAGCGGCTGCTGGAGAACCTGAACCTCGCCGCACTTGAGCACGCCTCCGAACGCGAGCTGCGCGCCGAGATCGCCGACATCACCGCCGAGGCGATGACCGAGCTTTCGGTCGCGCTTAACGCGCAGGACCGCCAGGCGCTGCAACAAGAGCTTTACGACGAGGTCATGGGGCTCGGTCCGCTCGAGCCGCTTCTGAAGGACGACACCGTCAACGATATTCTCGTGAACGGCCCGCAGCAGATCTTCATCGAGCGCAATGGCAAGCTCGAACTGAGCGACATCACCTTCAAGGACGAACGCCACCTGCTGCGCATCATCGACAAGATCGTGTCGGCCGTGGGCCGGCGCGTCGATGAATCGAACCCTTATGTGGACGCGCGTCTCGCCGATGGCTCGCGCTTCAACGCGATGGTGCCGCCGATCGCGGTGGACGGCTCGCTCGTCTCCATTCGTAAGTTCAAGAAGGACAAGCTGGGGATTGACGATCTCGTCAGTTACGGCGCCTTCACCGAGGAAATCGCGGCCTATCTGCAAGCCGCCGTCGCGACCCGTCTCAACGTGATCGTCTCGGGCGGGACGGGTTCAGGTAAAACGACGACCCTGAACGCGCTTTCCTCATTCATCGACAACTCCGAGCGCATCCTGACGATCGAGGATACGGCGGAACTTCAGCTGCAACAGACCCATGTGGGCCGGATGGAAAGCCGCCCGCCGAACGTCGAAGGCAAGGGTGCGGTCACCCAGCGCGACTGTCTCAGGAACGCGCTGCGGATGCGTCCCGACCGGATCATCGTCGGCGAAACGCGCGGCGAGGAAGTCATCGACATGCTGCAGGCCATGAACACGGGCCACGACGGCTCGATGACCACAATTCACGCGAACTCCGCCCGCGATGGCGTGGCGCGTCTGGAGAACATGATCTCGATGTCGGGCATCGAGATGCCGATGAAGGCGATGCGCAGCCAGATCGCTTCGGCTGTGAACCTGATCGTGCAGGCCTCGCGTCTGCAGGACGGCTCGCGCCGCATGGTTTCGGTCACCGAAATCACCGGCATGGAAGGCGACGTGATCTCGATGCAGGAAGTCTTCCGCTACGAGCGTCTCGGGCTTGCCCCCGACGGCAAGATCATCGGCCGCTTCACCGCGACCGGCGTGCGCTCTCATTATTCCGATCGGTTCCGGCAATGGGGCTACGACCTGCCGGCGTCGATCTACGAACCCGTGCAGGACTAAGGACACTCCGCCATGGCGACCCCCATTATCTACCTGCTGATCTTCGTCGCGGTTCTGCTGCTCGTCGAAGGCGTCTACCTGCTGGTCTTCGGCAAATCGATCTCGCTCAACAAGCGGGTCAATCGCCGCCTCGAGATGCTCAACAAGGGCGAACGGCGCGAAGAGGTGCTGGAGCGTCTGCGCAAGGAAGCGTCGCAGCATAGCGACGCGCGCTCGATCCCGCTCTATTCGCTGTTGGCAGACAAGGCGCAGAAGGGCAACATCGCGTTCTCGCCGATGGCGCTGATCGGCATCATGGCCTTCGCCTGCTTCGCCGCCTTCATGGCACTCACGCTGAGCTCGGATGCCGGCATCTTCATCCGCATCTTCCTCGCGCTGTTCATGGGCGTGGGCGGCGTTTATTTCTGGGTCAACTCGAAGGCCAAGAAACGCATGGCCCTGATGGAGGAGCAGCTACCCGACGCGGTGGAACTGATGGTGCGCTCGCTTCGCGTCGGCCACCCCCTGCCCTCCGCGATCCAGGCGGTCGCGCGCGAGATCCCCGATCCGCTGGGCACCGAATTCGGCATCATCGCCGACGAGGCGGCCTACGGTCGCAATGTGGCCGAGGCGATCTCGGAAATGGCTGAACGGCTCGACATGCAGGATCTGCGCTTCCTCGCGGTCGCCGTGTCGATCCAGCAGACCTCGGGCGGGAACCTCGCAGAGGTTCTCGACGGTCTGTCCAAGGTGATCCGCTCACGCTTCCGGCTGTTCCGCAGGGTGAAAGCGATTACCGCGGAGCCGCGCTGGTCGGGCATCTTCCTCTCGGCCTTCCCCGTCGTGGTGATGGTGATCATTCAGGTCGTCTCGCCCGACTATTACGACGAGGTCAAAACGACCGCCGCCTTCATTCCGGCCGCGATCGTGGTGTTCCTGCTGCTCGGCGCCAACGTGATCTTCATGAAGGTCATGACAACCATCAAGGTCTGAGGAGAGCCCAATGGATTTCGCTGCCATCAACCAGATGCTGATCGATGCGCTCGGGCCGATGGGTCCGATGATGGCGCTCGCAGGACTTGGCGGGCTTCTCGTGCTCGCTGCAGTCCCCGCGCTCCTGAAGAAGCGCGAAGACCCCTTTGACAAGATCCGTGGCAATGCCCCGCGCCCGCCGCGTCAGGCACCCAGCACGAACAACGACAGCCCCAGCCAGAAGCTGCGCGACACGCAGAACGACAAACTGCAGAAATACGCGGCCTTCCTCGAACCGCAAAATGCCGAGGAACTGTCGGAGTCGCGCAAATGGCTGCAATCGGCCGGCTATCGCGGTCCGAATGCGGTGCGCACCTTCCACGCGGTTCAGTTCGCGGCTGGCATCGGCCTGCTCGCGCTCGGCTCGCTCTATGTCGTGCTCTACAACTCCAGCGCGCCCGAAGGGCAGGCGATGGGGATGCTGGGCACCGTGCTCTGGGTGCTCGGGCCCGGCGGCGTGGGCTATTACGGCCCGAAATACTGGGTGAACAAGCGCGTGGCAGCGCGCACCGACGAGATGCAGAACGGCTTCCCCGATGCGCTCGACATGCTCCTCGTCTGCGTCGAGGCGGGCCAGTCCCTCGATCAGGGGATCATCCGCGTCTCGAAAGAGCTGAACAAATCCTACCCGGCACTGTCGGAAGAATTCGCAATGGTCGCGCACGAGATCAAGGCCGGTCTCGACAAGGCGACCGTGCTGCGCAATTTCGGCGAACGCTCGGGCGTGCCGGATATCGCGAGTTTTGTGACCGTGATGATTCAGTCGCAGCAATTCGGCACCTCGATCGCAGAGGCCCTGCGCCTCTATGCCGCCGACATGCGCGACAAGCGGATCATGCGTGCCGAGGAAGCCGCCAACAAGATCCCGACCAAGATGACGCTGGGCACGATGATGTTCACCGTGCCGCCGCTTCTGATCATTCTTGTTGGCCCGTCGATCCATGATATGCTTGAGAACTTCAAGAATATGGGCATTTGACGGCATGATCCCAAAGCGCCGCGGCCTGATACTGGCCGCGCTGACAGTAACCGCACTGGCCGCCTGTAACCCGGGCGGCCTTTCGGCTGAGAAACGGGGCGCTTTCGCCCCCGGCACCAAACCCGGAGCGGAGGCGGTCGACGGGCTTCTCGTCGGCCACCGGCTGATGGAAGCGGGCGAATACGAGCTTGCGCTGAAAGCCTATTACCGCGCGGCAGGCCAGCATGGCGCCACGGCGGAAATCCTCTCGGGCGTCGGCTCGGCCGACCTGAAGCTCGGGCGTCTCAACCAGGCGGAACAGATGCTGCGCCGGGCGACCGAAGCCGATCGGACCTTCGTGCCGGCGTGGAACAACCTCGGCGTCGTTCTGATGGAGCGCGGCAAATACGCCGAAGCCGCCCGCGTCTTCAAACTGGCCTTCGCGCTGGACAGTGGCCAATCGGACGCGATCAAGCAAAACCTCACGCGGGCGCTCGCAAAAATCGAGGAGCCGGGTTACGCTGCGCCACAGGACAAGCAGTTCACGCTCGTCAGGAAAGGGGTCGGTGACTACCTGCTGCTGACGAAGCACTGAGGCTCGAGCAAAAAGGACGCAGGTAACATGCGCCACCCGATCTTTCTGGCAGCCTTGGCTGGCTGCGCGATGACCCTCTCTGGCTGTATGGGCAATAACAGCGACGCCGAAGTCGCGCGCGCGATGAAAAGCGTGAATGCCGTCGACGAGACCAACCTCACCGACATCATGCTGACGGTCGCCGACCCGAACGAGGCCGTTACCTATTTCACCCGGCTGTCCAACGACCACCCCGACCGGATCGACGCCAAGCGCGGCCTCGCGAAATCGCTCGTGCGCGCTCAGAAGCCGGTGCAGGCCGTGAAGGTCTGGCAGGAGGTCATCGCCATGCCGGGCGCGACCAATGACGACCGCGTGTCGATGGCCGAGGCGCAGATCCGCTCCAATGACTGGTCCGGAGCGAAGGCGACGCTGGACACCGTGCCGCCGACCCACGAGACCTACGACCGCTACCGGCTTGAGGCGATGGTCGCCGATAGCGAGAAAAAGTGGAAGAAGGCCGACAGCTTCTACGAGACCGCGGCGGGCCTGACCACGAAGCCCGCGGGCATCTACAACAACTGGGGCTTTTCCAAGCTCAGCCGCGGCGATGCGGCGGGCGCCGAGAGACTGTTCAAGGAAGCGCTCACCTACGACCCGACGCGCTTCACCACGAAGAACAACCTCGTACTCGCCCGTGCGAGCCAGGGCAAATACGACCTGCCCGTGATCGACATGACCCAGACCGAGAGGGCGCAATTGCTCTATACGGCGGGTCTCGCGGCGGTGAAGCGCGGCGACGTCAATATCGGCAAGACGCTTCTGCAAGACGCGATCGACACCAATCCGCAATATTTCGCGGAGGCCGACCGGGCGCTGAAGGCGCTCGATCAGGGACCCTCGAGCGCGCTGAAGGGTTGACGGAATGCTCGGTCTTGCTCCGCCTCTGTCGGCGCTGATCTTTCTGGTGCTGATCACCCCGGTTTGCGCCTGGGTGGTCTTTACCGACCTCAAATACATGAAGATCCGCAACAAGGCGGTACTGGCGCTGCTGTTGATCTTTGCGGTGGCGGGGCCGCTCCTGCTGCCGCTCGACGTCTATGGATGGCGTTGGACCCATGCGCTCGTCGTCTTCGCGATCGGCTATATCCTGAACCAGATCGCGCATTTCGGCGCGGGAGACGCGAAATTCGCCGCCGTCGCCGCGCCATTCTTCTCGCATGACCTGTTCGACGTGCAACTGACGATGTTCCTGCTCTGCGCCTTCCTGCTGGCCGCCTTCGCTGCGCATCGCATCTTTCGTGCAATCCCGGCAGTGGTGAACGCGACCCCCGACTGGGTCAGCTGGAAGCGCAAGGACTTCCCGATGGGCTTGGCGCTGGTAGGCACGCTCTGGGCGTATCTGCTGCTCGCGGCCCTTGGCTGATTGTTCGGCCCGCCGACCAGGTATCGCGACGATTACCCTGTTTTTCCAACTTTTGGCCACAATCGCCAGCAAGATTGGCCCGGACCGATCTTCGCCCCGTTTTCGATCAGACGGGACGTATAGCCGAGAGGATGCGCCAGATGAACATGATGACCGCGAATGTCATCGCCCCTGTCCCGCCGCGCGCGCTGGAGGAAACGGGGCTAAATGTCGTGGTGATGCGCGACATCCTCCTGAAGACGATGTTCCGCACCAATACGGACACGGCCTCCGCGCTGTCGAAGCTGGTCTGCCTGCCGATTACCATGGTGCAGGAATTGATCGACATGTGCCGCAAGCACGGTCTGCTGGAGGCGATGGGCACGCTGCACGCCAATTCCGGCGGCGAGATGGGATTCCAGCTGTCCGATAGCGGCAAGGCCCGCGCGCTCGATGCGCTCGCACAGTCGGAATATTACGGCGCGATGCCTGTCCCGCTGACGATCTATCGCGAGCAGGTCAAGCGCCAGTCGATCCGCAACATCCAGCTGACCCGCCAGCAGCTTCTGGGCGCGATGGGCCACCTGATCCTGCCGCCCGACCTGATCGGCCAACTTGGTCCGGCGGTCTCCTCGGGGCGCTCGATCCTGATGTACGGTCCCCCCGGCAATGGCAAATCCTCGATCTCGAACGGTATCCGCGACGCGATCGGCGACAATATCTTCATTCCTCGCGCCGTCGAATATGCCGGTCAGATCATCACCGTCTACGACCCTATCGTACATACCCCCGTCCCCGTCGAGGAGGACGATCCCACCGCCCTGCGCAAGCGCGGGATGCAGTTCGATCAGCGCTACGTCTATTGCGAGCGCCCGACCGTGATTACCGGTGGTGAACTGTCGCTCGACATGCTCGATCTGAAATACAACGCGACCGCGCGCACCTATACCGCGCCGCTGCAGTTCAAATCGGCGGGCGGCGTCTTCATCGTGGACGACCTTGGCCGTCAGGCGGAGCCGCCGCAGAAGCTGGTGAACCGCTGGATCGTGCCGCTGGAAGAGAACCGCGATATCCTCTCGCTTCAGTCGGGCGAGAAATTCGAGGTGCCCTTCGACACGCTGGTGATCTTCTCGACCAACTTCCACCCGAACGATATCTTCGACAAGGCGGCGCTGCGTCGTATCTTCTTCAAGATCAAGATCGACGGGCCGAACCAATCCGACTATCTCAAGATCTTCCAGATGGTGGCGAAGAAGCGGCAGATGCCACTGGATGAGAAAGCGCTGCTGCACCTGCTCAAGGTGAAATATCCCACCATCGACAATGTCTACGCCAATTATCAGCCGATCTTCTTGATCGACCAGATGATCTCGATCTGCGAATTCGAGGGCATCCCCTATCAGATGACACCGGAGCTGGTGGATCGCGCCTGGGACAACATGTTCGTGAAAGACGAGGTGATCGTCCACTGACGGCGCTACTGCGCGGCCATCCGCTCCGCTCCGGAAGGCGGGAAGCCCGCAGCCTCGACGCGCGGCTGGTAGGTGCGCGAGACAGGCACCTCTTCGCCGTCGGACATCTCCAGAAAGACCCGCCCCTTCTCCTTGCGCATCGCGCGCACCGCTTCGCGCGCCACCCAATGCGAGCGATGGACCTGCAGGCCTGGCGCGCCCTCGGTCTCGGCGATCGCATCGGCAAGCCGGATCAGCAGACTGGTCTGCCCGGCCTCGGTGACCACGTCGACATAGTGGTCATTCACCGCAAGCCGGATCAACGGCGCGCGCAAGTCCGGCTCGAGCCGATAGAGCAGACGTGGCGCGGGCCGTGTCGGAGCTTTCTCGGCCGACGGATCGGCCCCGCTCGGCGCTTCTGTCGGATAAGCAGCGGCATGGATCTCACGCGACCGCGTCCGGCGCCCCTGCTCGGGCGCCATCCAGTGCCGCAGGATTGATCCCGCCATCGAGAGGCCAAAGATATATGCGGCCATGTGGAATATCTCGAACCCGCCGAAATTCGGCTTCTCCGCAAGCAGCAGGACGAGCAGGTAAAGCGGCGCGGTCAGCACGAGAGCCGAGAGACCCGCGAGGGTCGGAGCCTCGTATCGGAAACAGCGTAAACCCAACTTGCGCCGCACGAAAATGCGGATTGCCGCGCCTATCAGAATGCCCACGGCGATACTGGTCGGCCAGAAAACCAAGCGTGCGCCGAAGGACATGGATTCGAGAGAGTTGAACGGACCGGCGGCGACACCGAAAAGCGATGCGACGATCCAGATCACCGGCAGAGCCGGAATCTTCAACGCCCGCCAATATGTCTTCCAGAATCCTGCCATAGCCGCCACGCCTCAATTGACGCTTGGGTAACGCAAGCATCACAGGTCCGACAACGGCAAAGGCCGTTTTCTCCTGTCCAACCTGCGGAAATCCTTACCTACTTTCGTCAGGCAGTCAAACCCTCGGGTTCGGGCAGATTGTTCGCGCGGCAGCAGGCAGTGACCGTGTTGGCCAGCAGGCAGGCGATGGTCATCGGACCGACGCCGCCTGGCACCGGGGTGATCGCGCCGGCGACCTCCTTGGCGCTGTCGAAATCGACATCGCCGACCAGCCGCGTCTTGCCCTCGCCCTTCTCGGGCGCGTCGATCCGGTTTATGCCGACATCGATCACGGTCGCGCCAGGCTTCACCCAGTCGCCCGGGATCATGCGTGGACGGCCCACGGCCGCGACAAGGATATCGGCGCCGCGGCAGACATCCGCGAGGTTCTTGGTGCGGCTATGCGCGATGGTGACGGTGCAGCTGTCGCGCAGCAGCAGTTGCGCCATCGGCTTGCCGACGATGTTGGAGCGCCCCACCACGACGGCGTTCAGCCCCGAGAGGCTACCCAGTTGATCGCGCAGCATCATCAGGCAGCCCAGCGGCGTGCAGGGTACCATCGATTTCTGCCCAGTGCCGAGAAGGCCCACATTGAGGATATGGAAGCCGTCGACATCCTTCGCGGGGGTGATCGAATTGATCACCTTCTCCTCGTCGATGTGATCGGGCAGCGGTAGCTGCACGAGGATGCCATGCACCGCCGGATCGGCGTTCAGCTTCTCGACCAGAGCCAGCAGATCGGCCTCGGAGGTCTCGACTGGCAGCTTGTGCTCGTAGGACTTCATCCCGGCTTCAAGGGTCTGCTTGCCCTTGTTTCGGACATAGACCTGACTGGCCGGGTCTTCGCCCACCAGAACCACCGCGAGGCCCGGCGTGATGCCGTGTTCCTCCTGCAGCCGGGTGACATGCTCGGCCACTTTCTCGCGCACGCTCGCTGCGAAGGCCTTCCCGTCGATGATCGTCGCCGTCATTTCATTCCTCCGTCACTCCGCCGCCGCGAAGGTCGCGCGGTAATGGTCCATCTGCATGCGGGTCGCGCGGACCGCGTTGTTCATCAGCGTAGAGACCGTGACCGGCCCCACCCCGCCAGGCACGGGCGTGATCCAGCCCGCCACTTCGGCGCAGCTGTCGAAATCGGCGTCGCCCACGGTGCGCCCCTCGACCCGGTTGATGCCGATATCGATCAGGGCCGCGCCGGGCTTGAGCATTTCGCCGTGCACCAGCCCCGGCTTGCCCACCGCGACGAACACGGCATCGGCTGCGCGCGAATGCACCGAGACCTGCCGCGTCATGTGGTGGCACACCGTGACGGTGGCGCCGAGCCCCATCATCAGGAAGGCGATCGGCTTGCCCACGATCTCGGAGTGGCCGATCACGCAGACATTGAGCCCTTCGGTCTGGAGCGGCAGGGATTTCAGGATCTCCACCGCTGCGACGGCGGTACAGGGGCCCAGTTCCAGCTCGTTATAGACGATGTTGCCGATCGAGGACGGATGCATCCCCTCCACATCCTTGAGCGGATGCACCGCCTTTTGCAGCGCCTTGACCGGGATATGTGCGGGCAGCGGGCGCTGGATGATTATGCCGTTGACGCGCGGATCGGCGTTCAGACCGGCCAGCACGCCCTGAAGCTGTTCGAGGCTGATCGTCTCGGGGTAGTTGCGCACCTCGAAGGCCACGCCAGCTTTCTCGGCATATTTCCTCTGGTTGCGCACATAGAGTTCGGCGGCGGCGACGTCACCTACCGAGATCGAGACGAGGCACGGCGCCCAGCCTGCCTCCGAGAGCCGCTGCGCCTCGGCATAGGTCTCGTCCAGCTTGCCCTGAGCAAACGCCTTGCCGTCAATGATCGTGGCGCTCATCGGGGTCTCCCTTGCCCAGAACCTGTTCTTCCTGCCCGATGAAATGCTCGATCATCTCGCGCCAGAGGCGGTCGGCGAGATCGGGATCGAGCCCGGCAGGCTCCGCTGCGGCGCGCACCTTCGAGACCACGTCCTCGACCCGGTCGGGGATGCGTGCAGGCCAGCCATTTTCCTGTTTGAGTTCCGCCGCACGGGCGATCAGCCGGGTGCGCGCGGCGAGCATCTCGACCAGCTCCCGGTCGAGCGCATCGATCGCGACGCGTAGCTCTTCCATCGAGTGTAGTTCGGACGGGGTTTTCATCGACAAGGCTCCCGGAACACTTGCGCCCCCTATCGCAGCTTGGCCCAACAAGCTCAAGACCGCGCGCCTAGAACAAACCCGTGATGCGGCAGTCGGCATCGAGGCCGATCGTCTCCGCAGCCGGGTGCCGGGGGAGGCCCGGCATGGTCATGATTTCACCGCAGATCACCACGACGAACCCCGCCCCGGCCGAGAGCCTCACCTCGCGGATCGGCAGCGTATGGCCCGAGGGCGCCCCGCGCAGCGTCGGGTCCGCGCTGAAGGAATACTGCGTCTTAGCCACGCAGATCGGCAGGTTTCCATAGCCCGCGGCTTCCCAGTCGCGCAGCTGGTTGAGGATCTTCTGATCGGCATAGACGTCGCTCGCGTGGTAGATGCGCGTGGCAATGGTCTCGATCTTCTCGATCAGCGGCATGTCCTCGGGATAGAGCGGCGCGAATTGCGAAGGGCGCTCGGTAAGCGCGACGATCTTCTCGGCCAGCGCCTCGGCTCCGGCGCCGCCTTCCGACCAATGTGTGCATAGAACCGCCTCCACGCCCTGCGCCTCGGCGGCGGCGCGCACCGCTGCGATCTCGTCCTCGGTATCGGCAGTGAAGCGGTTGATCGCGACCACGACCGGTACGCCGAATTTCTTCATATTCGCGATGTGACGGTTGAGATTGGCGCAGCCCGCCTCGACCGCGGCAACATCCTCCGCGCCAAGATCCGCTTTAGCGACACCGCCATTCATCTTCAGCGCCCTAACCGTCGCCACGACCACAGCAGCACTCGGCGTCAGTCCGGCCTTACGGCATTTGATGTCGAAGAATTTCTCAGCACCCAGATCGGCGCCGAACCCCGCTTCGGTCACGACGTAATCGGCCAGCTTCAGCGCGCTTTGCGTCGCGATCACCGAGTTGCAGCCATGCGCGATATTGGCGAAGGGCCCGCCATGGACGAAAGCGGGAGTGCCCTCCAGCGTCTGCACGAGATTGGGCTGCAGCGCCTCTTTCAACAGCACCGCCATCGCGCCGTCGGCTCCGACCTCGGCGCAGGTCACCGGCGAGCGGTCGCGCCGATAGCCTACGACGATCCGACCGAGCCTCTCTTGCAAATCCGTCAGGTCGCGGCTCAGGCAGAGGCAGGCCATGACCTCGGAGGCGACGGTGATGTCGAAGCCGGTCTGGCGTGGGAAGCCGTTCGCGACGCCGCCGAGGCTGACGACGATGTCGCGCAGCGCCCGGTCGTTCATGTCGAGCACACGCCGCCACGTGATCCGGCGCGCGTCGATCTCGAGCGCGTTGCCCCAATGGATGTGGTTGTCGATCATCGCCGCGAGCAGGTTATGCGCCGCGCCGACCGCGTGGAAATCGCCAGTGAAATGGAGGTTCATCGACTCCATCGGCACGACCTGCGCGTAACCGCCCCCCGCGGCCCCACCTTTCATCCCGAAATTCGGGCCGAGCGAGGCTTCGCGCAGGCAGATCGCGGCGCGCTTTCCGATCCGGGACAGCCCGTCGCCCAAGCCCACGGTCGTCGTCGTCTTGCCCTCGCCCGCCGGGGTCGGCGAGATCGCTGTGACGAGGATCAGCTTGCCGGTTTCGCACCCATCCAGCCCAGCGACGAACTCCGCCTCCAGCTTCGCCTTGTCGCGACCATAGGGGATCAGGGCGTCTTCAGGAATGTCCAGTTTCGCTGCGATTTCCGGCATCGGGCGCAGCGTGGCGGCACGGGCAATATCGAGATCACTGGTCATCTGGTCCTCCTGCTGACGGAGGGTAACCATTTGACGACGCGGCGAAAGGGAAAGAAGCGACCGTTGCGGGATTAAATCGCCTCAGCGGACCTCGTCCATCAGCTCCCAGGCGCGCTGATCGGGGATGTGCAGCCGCAGCGTCTCACCGACCACCAGACGGCCCGGACGTTCGACCCATGCGGTGACGCCGCGCCGTCCGTGAGCTGCGGGTTTGTAGCGCTTGCCTTTATCGGGATAGTGCTCTTCGATCACCCGGCCCGGCAGGACGCAGGGGCGGTTTTCCATATCGACGACGAGGGTCAGCCCGGTCTCGTTCTGAAGCCGCGCCGAGGGCGGGATATGGGTCAGATCCGGCAAGCCGCGCAGCACGATCGTCGCGCCGACCCAGGACGGATCGATTTCCGGCACGCCCATCGCGAAAGCGGTCTCCGCCAGCTCCTCGGCCGACAGGATCGTCAGCTGGCGGACATTGGCGATCTCGGTGCCCTTGGGATGCTGATCTGTGACCCGCGAACAAGAGGGACGTGTGCGTCCGCCATGCAGTTCTCCCACGGGACCGTCGAAGGTGAATTCGATCTCTTCGACCGGGGTCGAGGTCAGCTGTCCCTCTGTGGTCACCAGCCCGAGCCAGACGACCTCCCCTTGATATTGCGTGGGTTTCAGCGCGGCCATCAGCCCCTCTTTGACAAGACGACAAACAGACGACGGAACGGGAAAAAGACGCTGCCGTCGTCCCGCAAAGGATAAACCGTCTCCAGCGCGGTTTCATAGCGTTCGATGAGAACCTGCGCTTCAGTGTCGCCCAAGAGCCGCAGGAAAGGTCGCATCACCGTGCTTTCCGTAAAGCGGCGGACCGGATGCGCGCCCGGCGTGGGCTCCAGTTCCTGCAGATATTCGGTGTGCCAGATGTCGACCTCGCCGAGGGGGCTGAGCATTTTCGCGTAATCCACCGCCGGAGCCACGGGCGGCACCCAGCCGGCGAAGTTGAAGCGGTCGGGGAACATCTCCTGCGACAGGTCGCGCAGGATGCGATGCGACGGCGCGCCGTGCTGGGCGGGCATCTGCACCGCCAGAACGCCGCCCTCGCGCAGCTCTCCGGCCAGACGCGGGAACAGCTTCGCGTGATCGGGCAGCCAATGCAGTGCAGCGTTGGAGAAGATCATCGCGGGTGGCTTGTTGGACGTCCATTCGGAAATATCGACCAGATCGCAGCGATGATAGGCGCCGGTCGCCGCAGCGCGCTTGAGCATCGCCTCGGAATTGTCGACGCCCACGATCTTACGCTTGGGGTACTGGTGGTTCAGCGTCTCGCCCACCGCGCCATTGCCGCAGCCCAGATCGATGATCTTGCCGCGCTCTGGCAGATGCGGAACCCGCGCCAGAAGGTCGAGTGCCGGGCGCAGCCTCAGATTGCGGAACCGCGCATAAGCGTCGGGATCCCAATCGGCTGCGCCCGGCACTGAAGCGTCACGCGTGACCATTCTCGCGAACCTGCGCGATCAGGCCGAAGGCTCGGGGGTGGTTTCCGCCCCGCCGTCGCCCTGATCCTTTTTCTTGGACGTCTTGGGCAGCGCGGTCACCGACGGCAGGCTTCCCGAGGAGCTGTCATCGTCGTCACCGCCCAGCGGCTCTCCGGAGAGGACCTTCTTGATCTCGTCGCCCGTGAGGGTCTCGTATTCCAGAAGACCCTGCGCCAGACGTTCCCAATCCTCGATCCGCTCGGTGAGGATGCGGCGGGCCTCCTGATAGCCCTCTTCGATCAGGCCGCGCACCTCTTCCTCGATCAGCTCTTTCGTCTTGGTCGAGACCGAGAAGCCAGCGGTGTTGCCCTGATAGCCCTCATGCGCCTCGGCGTAGTCGATATTGCCGACCTTGTCGGACATGCCCCAGCGCATCACCATCGCGCGGGCGATGGCCGACGCCTGCTGAATGTCACCGGCCGGGCCGTTCGAGACATGTTCCTCGCCCCATTTGATGATCTCGGCAGCCTTACCCGCCATCGTCATGGTGATTTTCTGCTTGGCCTCGTCCTTGTGGTAGTTGAGCTTGTCCATCTCGGGCAGCGAGACGACCATACCCAAGGCCTGACCGCGCGGAATGATCGTGGCCTTGTAGACCGGATCGCATTTCGGCAGCGACAGTCCGACGATGGCGTGACCGGCCTCGTGATAGGCGGTCATTTCCTTCTGCTCGGGGGTGAGGACCATCGAGCGGCGCTCGACACCCAGCATCACCTTGTCCTTCGCGTTCTCGAAATCTTCCATCGAGACGAAACGACGCCCGACGCGCGCCGCCATCAGCGCTGCTTCGTTCACGAGGTTCATCAGGTCGGCGCCCGAGAAGCCCGGCGTGCCGCGCGCGATGGTGCGCAGGTCCACATCGGGCCCCACCGGCACTTTGCGCGAGTGAACCGTCAGGATCTTCTCGCGGCCCTTGATATCGGGGTTCGGCACGTGGATCTGGCGATCGAAGCGGCCCGGACGCAGCAGCGCGGGGTCGAGCACGTCTTTCCGGTTCGTCGCCGCGATGATGATGATGCCTTCGTTTGCCTCGAACCCGTCCATCTCGACCAGCAGCTGGTTGAGGGTCTGTTCGCGCTCGTCATTGCCGCCGCCGATGCCGACGCCACGGGCACGGCCCACCGCGTCGATCTCGTCGATGAAGACGATACAGGGAGCGTTCTTCTTGGCCTGTTCGAACATGTCGCGGACACGCGATGCGCCAACACCGACGAACATCTCGACGAAGTCGGAGCCCGAGATGGTGAAGAACGGCACACCCGCCTCGCCCGCAATCGCGCGGGCAAGAAGCGTCTTACCGGTGCCCGGAGGGCCCACCAGCAGCGCGCCTTTCGGGATCTTGCCGCCAAGGCGCGAGAATTTCTGCGGGTTGCGCAGGAATTCGACGATCTCTTCGAGTTCTTCCTTGGCCTCGTCGATGCCAGCCACGTCGTCGAAGGTCACGCGACCATGTTTCTCGGTCAGCAGTTTTGCCTTGGACTTGCCGAAGCCCATCGCGCCGCCTTTGCCGCCGCCCTGCATCCGGTTCATGAAGAAGATCCAGATGCCGATCAGCACGAGGAACGGGAGCCAGACGCCCAGCAGCGACATGAAGCCGGATTGCTGTTGTTTGACGACGCTCACCGCGATGCCCTTGTCGATCAGCTTCTCTGCGATCTGATCTTCCAGAGGCTTGACGGTGGTGAAGCTCGTGCCGTCGGCGAGCTGGTAGCGCACCTCTTCGCCATCGAGGCGGACGTTCTTCACCTCGCCTTTGTTGACGGCGTCCATGAACTCCGAATAGGTCGCTTGGGACGAGTTCATCGAAGATTGCCCATCACCGAAAAGGTTGAACAGGGCCAAAATCAGCAGGAACAGCACCGCCCAAAAGGCCAGATTGCGCGCATTACCCAAGGAATATCCTCCAATCGTATCGGGCGGCTGACCTGCGGTCGCCGCCTCTTCCTCAGTGAAAATAGGCATTACGCGCCCGGGTTCAACGTCGAATTAGCCAAGTGTCGAATGCGTCGCGGCAAATCCGCGCCTGCCAGCCGATCCCGAAGCCTGCGAGCGGTGCCGCGACAAGCGTTTCGCCGCGCCATATGGCCGGGCTTGCGGCAAGCGAGGCACGCGGAAGGCCCGTTTCGCGCCAATCGGGGCATTGGCGTAATCCCGCCTCCCCCAGCGCCGCGACTTCCGTGGCGTCCATGGCGGGCCCGGTGACCACCCAGCGGTCCCAGGTCGCGGCGCCATCTTCGAGGGTCACGCGCAGATCGGCCACCGCCTGCGCCTCGCGGGTGATGCGTAGCGCGCCCTTGGCGGTGGTGATACGGCAACCGTGCAGGGTGCGGTCGCCTTGCCGGGGCAACTCCGCCAGCAGGGTCTGCACCTTCGAGGCGCGCGGCGCGTAATCCGCGCCAGAGATCCAGCGCAGCGCGGCCACGATCAGGCGACGTTGCAGCTCCGGATCCATCGCGGAAAAGCCCGCCGCGTCGATCAGCAGATCTCCCGATTGCTCGGAGACATGGCGCCCGACCTCCGCCATCAGCAGTCGATGCAGCGCAGCGTTGGCCGACGCAAGGTTTGCCGTCACCCCGGCAATCGCCTGCGCATCGACACCCGAAGATTTCAGCGTGCCAAGCGCCTGTCGCGCCTTCACCCGGTCGAAGCGTTCATTTTCGTTGGACGGATCGTCGACCCATGCGATGCCCTGCCTGCGCAGGTAATCGCGCAACGCCTCTCGTGTCTGGGTCAGGAACGGGCGGTGCCATGTCACCCCCTCGGCCTCGAAGCGTGGGCGCATGCCTGACAGCCCCTCCAGCCCCGCCTCGCGCGCGAGCCGCATCAGAAAGGTCTCTGCCTGATCGTCGGCAGTATGCCCAAGCGCGACATGACCGATCCCGGTCGAGCCCGCCCATGCGCCGATCAGCCCAAGGCGCGCCCGGCGCGCGGCGTCCATCAGGTTACCTTCGGCGCTGGCGCCGTTCCAGCGCAGGATCGTGTGCGGAATACCCCGATCTGCGCAGAACCGCCCGACAAATGCGGCTTCCTCGGCAGCCTCGGCGCGCAGCCCGTGATCCACCGTCACCGCGGCGACCTCGAAATGCGCAGCCAACAGCGCCAGCGTCGCCATCGAATCCGAACCCCCGGAAACGGCAACCCCGACGCGCCGGGGCGCATCGGGGTCAAAACCGTGTCTTGCGATGTCGTCGAGCGTCACCGGAGAGCGCTCACTGGCATCCCAGCGATTGCTGCGCGTTCTGCGCCTCGCCCGCCGCCGACGAACCCGGGAAACGTGCGCTCACCTGACCCAGCGTAGTGCAGGCCTCGCTCTGCTGTCCGAGCTGCCCCAGCGCCTTGCCGAGCGACAACAGGTTGTCCGCGGCGCGCGAGCCTTTCGGGTCGGCGGAGAACCCGTCGAGCCATGCCCGCGCAGCGCCCGCCTCATCACCCTGCTTTTGCAGTGCGAGACCGCGATAATACATCGCGTCGCTGGTCAGCGGGGAACCGGGATAGGTCTGCCGGAAGGTCGTGAGAAGATCGGCCGCAGAGGCGTAATCGCCATCCTCATAGGCCTTCTTGCCCGCCTCGAAATCCGATTTCTCGTTGATCGCAAGATCGGGTCCGGGCGTGGAATCCGGAGCCGGACCCGTGACCGACGCACCGGTGTTCGGCGCTTCGCCTCCCAGCGGCTCTGTCTTGCCAAGCTTCGAAATGTCGCAATTCTCTTCCATTTCGCAGACCCGGAAGTTCAGATCGCCGATCCGCTTCGTGCCGTCGGCGACGACGCGGTTGATCTTGTTTTCCAGCTCTTCGACGCGGTCGGTCATATGCGACAGCGACAGCTCCATCGAGTCCATGCGCTGCAGAGCGGAATCGCCGCCCGCCTTCTGCAGACCGGCTTGACCAGAGGATTTCAGTTCCTGGCGCAGGCTACCGATCTCGGTCTGAAGCTGTCCCAGTTCGGTCTTGATGTCAGCCAGCGTCTGGGCGCGGTTCGCGTCCTGAGCCAGCGCGGGCGCGGCTGCCAGAACAGCCGCACCGAGAAGCAAAGCTCTCAGCATCGCGATCAGCTCCCGACCGCCGATTGCGAGATCACCGTCACGGCGCGACGGTTCTTCTGGTAGCACTCTTCGGTCGAGCAGACTGCCAGCGGACGTTCTTTACCGTAGGAGACCGTGCGCAGACGGTTGCCGGCCACGCCTTGGCTGATCAGGTATTCCTGCACCGCAGAGGCACGACGCGCCCCAAGCGCGAGGTTGTATTCGCGGGTGCCCTGCTCGTCGGCATGGCCTTCGATGATCGCGGTGTAGCTCGGGTGGCTCACCAGCCAGCTCGCCTGCTGGCTCAGGATGCCGCGCGCGGTGTCGGTCAGCGTCGACTGGTCGACCTGGAAATGCACCATGTCGCCGATGGTCTGGCTGAAATAGGCCGGCGAGTTCGGATCGTTAATCCCGCCTTGGCTGACGCCACCCATGCCAGCGCCGCCCGGGCCGAGCGCGCCGCCGGGACCGGTCGCACCGGAGCCGTATTGATCGGGGTTCGAACAGGCCGCGAGGCCCAGCATCGAGATGGCCAACACGGCCTTCACTGCAAATTTCATTGGTTCCGCCTTTGTTGATCTGCCCATTGCGGGCGAGCCTACCAGTTTCTCTAACGCTTGTTAATCCGCCCTCACGGCAGAAGCGGCGACCAGGCCGGGTCCGACGCGGCGCCCGGCGTGGAGACTTTCTTCAGGTTGCGCCCGGAGATGTCGACCGAATAGAGCGAGGCCGAGCCTTCGGCGCCGGGGCTCTCCCGGGTGAACATGATCACCCGGCCATTGGGCGACCAGGTTGGGCCCTCGTCGAGGAAGGACGAGGTCAGCAGCCGCTCTTCCGAGCCATCGGTGCGCATCACGCCGATATGGAACCGGCCTTGGTTCTGCTTGGTAAAGGCGATCATATCGCCGCGCGGCGACCAGACCGGCGTCGAATAGCGCCCGTCACCGAAGCTGATCCGCGTCGCCTCGCCGCCGCCGACCGGCATGATGTAGAGCTGCTGGGTACCCGAGCGATCGGACTCGAACACGATCCGCGATCCGTCGGGCGAGAAGCTGGGCGAAGTCTCGATCGCGGGCGAGGTCGTCAGGCGTTGGGTCTGGCCCGTGCTGACATTCATCATCCAGAGGTCGGTATTGCCGTTCTGCTCCATCGAGTAGACGATTTTCTGCCCATCGGGCGAGAAGCGCGGCGCGAATGTCATCGTCCCGGGCACTTCAGGCAGCAGCCTCGCCGAGGCGGTCGCCACGTCGAGCATCTTGATGCGCGGGAAACCGGTCTCGAAGGTGGTGAAGAGCACTTTCGTCCCGTCGCGCGAGAAACGCGGTGCGAGCACGATGGTCGAGGCATCGGTGAGATAGGTCACATTCGCGCCGTCGTAATCCATCACCGCGAGGCGCTTCTGGCGGTTGTCCTTCGGCCCGCTTTCCGAGACGAAAACAACGCGGCTGTCGAAATACGGCCCCTCGCCCGTGATGCGCGAATAGATCACGTCCGAGACCTTGTGTGCCAGACGCCGCCAGCTTGCCGGCGAGGCCGCAAGTTGCTGCCCGTCGCCCATCTGCTGTCCGGAGAACACGTCGAACAGGCGGAACTTCACGACCACCTTGCCGCCCTGCATCCCGACCGACCCCACGACCAGCGCCTGCGCGTTGATCGCCTGCCAGTCGGAATATTTCACCGGCGTGTCGAAGCTCGACACGTTCTGGATATAGGCGGATTTCGGAATTTCGCGGAACAGCCCGGTCCCGGTCAGATCGCTCGAGATCACCTGCGTGATCTGGCTCGCCATCTGGCCAGCGTCGGGGGTCTCGGGGATGAAACCCGCGATTGCGAACGGCATCGGCTCGATCACACCATCGGTGATCTCGATATGCAGCGGCTCGGAATCCTGCGCGATTGCGGCGATGGGTGCCAGCATCACAGCGGCCAGCAAACTGAGAACGAAACGCATCATGTCACACACTCCCTTTCCGGGTCTTGCCCGGTTTGTAACGCGCTGCGGCACGATCGTGCATCACAACCCCATGACACCGCGCGGAAATTCGCCGATGAGCCATCATTTCATCCTCATTTTTTCGGGATTGAAGTCGATGGTGATCGTTTTCCAGCGGTCATATTTCTCCGGCGGCAGCGGGAACCCGTCCGAACCGCACAGAACGATGGCGCGTCGCCCGGCCTCGAAGGCCTGATCGACCGCGTTGCCGGTGCCGCCCGTCGCCCCGACCAGCTTGATCGAGGAGATGATCGGGTGGCCGTCGGGCTGCATGTCGACCGACAGCGTCACTGTGGTGCGCAGCGCATCCGAGCTGAGCGCGCCGGTGTTCCAGCACTGCTTGATATCGACGATCAGCGCGTCTTTCTCGCCCGCGGTGATCGGCGGACCCGTCGGCGCAGAGCCGGTGCCACCCGTGCCTTCACCGCCCAAGGCAGCCGCAAGCGCATCGTTGACCGAGGCGCTGTCGACTTTCTTCGGCTCGCTCGGCGGCGTTTTCTCAGCCTGTTTCGGCTCAGCCGGTTTCTTCTCGGCGGGCTTGGGCGCTTCAGGCTTCTTCTCTGCCGGGGACGCAGCCGTCTGCGTCTCTTTCGGCGCGGGCGGTTTCGGCTTGGCGCTCGGCCGCGGCGAGGCCAGCGGCGCGGAGCTTTCCGGCTTGTCCTTGGTCTTGTTCGCCTCGGTCACGATTTCGGTGGAGGCTTCGGGCGGCGCCGTCGCCTCCTTCGGCTTCTCGGTGGGCTGATCGGGCGTGTCGGCGGGTTTGGGGGCCTCTTGCGGCTGAGCCTGCGGGTCGACCTTCGCCTCGGGCGGCGGCTCGGGCGCAGGCGTGGGAGCAACGCGCGGCGCCTGTTTCGGCTTCGGCACGGGCGAGATATCGGGCGTGACCGTCGGCGAAGGCTCCTCGACCGGCGGCACGATCTCGGGCGGCGTGTCGCTCACTTCGGCAGGCGGCGTCGGCTCTTGCAGGGCCGACACATCGGGCTGCGCATCCGGTACGGGGTCGGGCTGCTGCATCGCCTGCGGTTCCGGCTCGGGCTTGGCCTGCGGCTCCGGCGCGGGCGGCTTGGGCGGCGGGGCCGTCTCGGTTGGCGTATCGGGCGCCGTGGGCGCGACCGGATCCGGCGTGGGCTGCGGCGCGTCCTTCGGCGCCGAGGCCATCATCGTGTTGAAGTCCTTCTCGGACATCACCGCGACCTGAGAGATCACCACCGGCTTATTCGGTTTCGGGAAGAACCACTGGCCCCCGGCAATGACCCAGAAGAGCACGCCCAGATGCAGCGCGCCCGACAGGCCGTAACCGATCTTGTCCGCACGGTTCATGCGATGCCCCCTGGGCTCAGTTCCCCGCAGGCGCCGTCAATTGCGGCCCCCCGGTATCGGTGACGAGCGTGATGTTCGAGAACCCCGCGCCGTTGAGCGCGCCCATCACCTGCACCACCTGAGAATAGGAAATCTTGCCATCCGCGCGCAGGAAGACCTTGTCGCTCTTGCGCTCGGCCGCGATCGCCTTGAGACGGTCGATCAGCTGATCCTGCGGCACTTCCGAGTTCATCAGCGAGACCTTCCCGTCCGCCTGGATCGACACCGTCAGCGGCACCTCCTGCTCGGTCGGTACGGCCTTGGCCGCCGTCTTCGGCAACTCGAGCGGCACGCCCACCGTCATCATCGGCGCGGCGACCATGAAGATCACCAGCAGCACCAGCATCACGTCGACCATCGGCGTGACGTTGATCTCGCTCATCGCGGCGTGACGCCCGCGCCCGCTCCTGCGGCGCCGCGATCCGCCCGATCCGCGTTTTGCAACACCCGCACCCATGATCAGCTATCCAACTGGCGCGACAGGATGGTCGAGAATTCGTCCGCGAAGGCCTCATAGTTGCCCGCAATGCGATCGGCATCGGACGACAGCTTGTTGTAGAAGATCACCGCCGGAATTGCCGCGAGAAGACCCAGCGCGGTCGCCACGAGCGCTTCCGAAATGCCGGGCGCCACGACGGCGAGCGAGGTGTTCTGCGAGATCGCGATCTCCTCGAAGGCGACCTTGATCCCCCAGACCGTACCGAACAGGCCCACGAAGGGCGAGATCGAGCCCACGGTCGCAAGGAAGGTCAGCCCGTAATTGAGGTTTTCGGTCGCCTTCTGGATCGCGACATCCATCGAGCGTTCGATCCGCGCTTGCGCGCCGGTGATCAGCGCCCCGTCCTGACGATGCGACCGGCGCCATTCCAACATGCCGGCGGCGAAGATCTTCTGGCTCGCGCCTTCGGGCGCGGGGCCGATCTGGTCGAACAGCTCGTCGAGCGGCTCGCCGGACCAGAAGGCCCGGTCGAAGGCTTCCGCCTCGGAGCGCGCCGCGCGATAGGCGATGAATTTGCGGATGATGATCGCCCAGGACCAGAAGCTGGCCACGACGAGGATGATCATCACGAGTTTGACGGTCAGCGATGCGCGCAGAAAGAGCGCCAGCAGGGAGAAATCGATCTCCTGCGCCATCGCAAGCGAAGAATGGTCCATAGGTACTGCTCGCCGGTTGGGGCCACGTTATCGGGCCTCTGATTACCAGCGATTCTATATCAGCAGTAAGGGGAACGCCATAACAACAATGTAACCGGCGAAACCCCGCCGCTTTTCAATGCAGTTTCGGGGCCAGTTTCCGGCGAATATCGGCGGGAAGCCGCTGAGCCGCGCCCGCCTCGTTGAGACAGACGATGGTGACCTGCGCGGTGAACAGCACCTCGCCGTCGCGCTGCACGGTCTGCTCCATCACCAAGCGCGCGCCCGTTTCGGTGACGAGGTCGGTCGTCACCACCAGTTCGTCGTCGAATTTCGCGGGACGCAGGTAATCGGCCTCGACGCGGCGCACCGCGAAGACCACCCCGTAATCGGCCTTCATGGCGACCTGATCTACGCCCAGCGCGCGGACGAATTCGGACCGCCCGCGCTCGATGAACTTCAGGTAATTGGCGTAATAGACGATCCCCGCGAGGTCGGTATCCTCGTAATAGACCCGGATCGGAAACTCATGCGCCATGCTCGTTCTCCCGATCGTCCGGCTCCGCCTCGCCCACTTCGCGCGACAATTCCCGCACCGCCTCCGCGGCCTCGCCCTGACGCAGGCCGGCGCGGGCCGCGAGACGCAGCGCGTGGCTCGGATCTTTCGCTACAGCCGGCATCGTCGGGTCATAGGCAGCTGCGATCACCGCAGCGATCTCGGGGCGCAGCACGGTCACCCCGCCCGCCACCGCAAGCGGCGAGCGTTTCACGAAGGCCTTGTCGGACCAAAGCAGGATCATCTGCACCGCCTGGCTGAGCGCGATTACCTCGGCGGGCACCTCGTCGAGCCCCGCATCCATCCGCACGAAGGCGAAACAGGCGCGGATCGCGCCCTCCCTGTCGAAGCGGAAGACGCGATACTGGTTCGCCCCCTGATCGTCGAGCCGGATCACCAGATCCTGCAACCCGTCGATCAGGTGATCGAGATTGGGCACCTCGAGCAATTCTTGCCAGTCGCGGAAGAAGAAGATCATCAGGTTCGCGCCCAGCTCGGGATCGGTCTCGGCCATCTTGTGCCCTGCCAGCGCCACCACCGCCTCGACCGCGCCCTTCACCGTCGCAAGCGTCGCCGCCTCGACCCCGAACACGACGGGAACGACGGGGCGCCCCCAACGTGCGAATAGATATTCGTCGGAAGAGCGCCGGAAGAGCTGCTCCACCATTTCGCCCGTGATTTCTGCCTGTTCCGCCATGCTGCCTCCCTCGCTTCGCCCCGACCCTAAGAGATCGCGACCGGGGGGGGAAGGGGGCCAGCCCGATCGGCCGCGCATCCCCGGCTTTTGCCTGCAACGACGTTTCGGCTTGGCACAAATATCCCGGGGGAGCGCCCGACCGGGCGTGGGGGCAGCGCCCCCTCTTCTTCGGCGATTGCGAACCCACGGTGACGGGCGGCAGCCCTCCCTGATCTGCGCTTGCCGCGCTTGCACCTCACGCCTATAAGGGCGGCATGTTCTTGCTGGCTGCATATCCGCGAATTATTTGCCCGGCGCTCTGACGCGTCAGGGTAGCCGGGATATTGCGCCAAGCCTCGCGGCGTGCGCGCGCACGCCCTTCCCTTTCCCAAGGACGACCTATCCATGAGTTCCGACCAGACCACCGAGACGACCGCCCCCGACTATCGCGGCACCGTCTTCCTGCCGAAAACCGATTTCCCGATGCGCGCGGGCCTGCCTGCGCGTGAGCCCGACTGGCTGGCGCGCTGGGAGAAGATCGGCGTCTACGATCGCCTGCGCGAGAAGGCCGCGAAGGAGACGCGCCCCGGCTTCGTGCTCCATGACGGCCCTCCCTACGCGAACGGCCATCTCCATATCGGTCACGCGCTCAACAAGATCCTGAAGGATTTCATCACTCGCTCTCAGCAGATGATGGGCCGCGATGCGCGCTACGTGCCTGGCTGGGACTGCCACGGCCTTCCGATCGAGTGGAAGATCGAAGAGCAGTACCGCGCCAAGGGTCTCGACAAGGACGCTGTCGACGTGGTGGCGTTCCGCCGCGAATGCCGCGCCTTTGCCGAGAACTGGGTCGACATCCAGCGCGAGGAATTCAAGCGTCTGGGTGTCTATGGCAACTGGGCCGATCCCTATCTGACGATGAACTACCATGCCGAGGCGGTGATCGCCGAGGAGTTCATGAAGTTCCTGATGAACGGCACGCTCTACCAAGGCTCCAAGCCCGTGATGTGGTCGCCGGTCGAGAAGACCGCGCTGGCCGAGGCAGAGGTCGAGTATCACGACCACACCAGCCACACGATCTGGGTGCGCTTCAAGGTCCGCCGGGGCGGCAATGCCGACATGCCGACCGAGGATGCGGTCGAATATGACGCCGCGGATCAGGCGCTGCTGGCCGATCAGCTGCACGCGGCGAGCGTCGTGATCTGGACCACGACCCCGTGGACGATCCCGCAAAACCGCGCCGTGTCCTTCAATCCGGGCATCGCCTACGGGCTCTACCGCGTCGACACGCTGGGCGAGAAATCGACCGCCGAGGAAGGCGAACTGCTGCTGATGGCCGATGCGCTGGCGCAATCGGTGATGGATCAGGCGAAAGTCGAGAGCTTCAGCCGCGTGCGCAATGTCAGCGCGGCAGAGCTTGAGGGGCTGACGCTCTCGCATCCCTATGCCGGCGTCGAGGGCGCGAATGGCGAGTGGGATTACGACGTCCCGGTCCTGCCCGGCGACCACGTCACCGACGAGGCCGGGACGGGCTTCGTTCACACCGCACCGAGCCACGGCGACGACGACTATCAGATGGGCCTGAAATACGGGCTGCAGATGACCTATAACGTCGAGCCCGACGGCAGCTACCGCAAGGACCTGCCGCTGTTCGGCGGCGAGGCGATCGTCGCGGCTGATGGCAAGGACGGGCCGGCAAATGTGTCGAACATCAAGCAACTGGCCTGGGCCGGGGCGCTTCTCGCCAAGGGCAAGATCAAGCACTCCTATCCGCATAGCTGGCGTTCCAAGGCCCCGCTGATCTATCGCAACACGCCGCAATGGTTCGCCGCGATCGACCACACGCTGGATGACGGCATGGGCGAGTATGGCGACACGATCCGCGCCCGCGCGCTGACCTCGATCGAGGAGCTGGTGACCTTCACGCCCGAAAAGGGCAAGAACCGCCTGCATTCGATGATCGAGAACCGTCCCGACTGGGTGCTGAGCCGTCAGCGCGCCTGGGGCGTGCCGCTCACCTGTTTCGTCAAGAAAGGCGCCAAGCCCACCGACGAAGACTTCCTGCTGCGCAACGCCGAGGTCAACGCACGCATCACCGCCGCTTTCGAGACCGAGGGTGCGGACGCGTGGTATGAGGACGGCTTCAAGGCGAAGGTTCTGGAAGGCGTCGTGAATCCCGACGAGTACGAACAGATCTTCGACGTGCTCGACGTCTGGTTCGATTCCGGCTCCACCCACGCCTTCGTGCTGCGCGACCGCGCCGACGGGACAGAGGACGGCATCGCCGATGTCTACCTCGAGGGGACCGACCAGCACCGCGGCTGGTTCCACTCCTCGTTGCTGCAGGCCTGCGCCACGAAGGGCCGCGCGCCCTACCGCAATGTGGTGACGCATGGCTTCACGCTCGACGAGAAGGGCATGAAGATGTCCAAATCGCTCGGCAACACCGTCGCGCCGCAGGAGGTGATCGAGCAATACGGCGCCGATATCCTGCGGCTCTGGGTTGCGCAGTCGGACTTCACCGCCGATCTGCGCATCGGCAAGGAGATCCTGAAAGGCACCGCCGACAGCTATCGTCGTCTGCGCAACACGCTGCGTTTCATGCTGGGCAATCTCGATGGGTTCTCCGACGCCGAGCGCGTCGATCCGACCGAGATGCCGGAACTGGAGCGCTGGGTACTGCATCGTCTGGCACAGCTCGATACCGAGGTGCGCAAGGGCTATGACGCCTTCGATTTCCAGGGCGTTTTCCAGCAGCTGTTCAACTTCTGCACGGTGGACCTGTCGGCCTTCTATTTCGACGTCCGCAAGGATGCGCTCTATTGCGACCCCGAGGACAGCCTGCGCCGCCGTTCGGCGCGCACGGTGCTGGATCTGCTGTTCCATCGCCTGACGACCTGGCTCGCGCCGATCCTCGTCTTCACCATGGAAGACGTGTGGCTGTCGCGCTTCCCGGGCGACGATGCCTCGGTTCACCTGCAGGACATCCCCGAGACGCCCGAAGCCTGGGCCGACGCGAGCCTTGCGGCGAAATGGGATGGCATCCGCCGCGCCCGTCGCGTGGTGACGGCAGCGCTGGAGGTGCAGCGTTCGGCCAAGGTGATCGGAGCCTCGCTAGAGGCCGCACCAGTCGTACATGTCGAGGATGCGGACGTTCTGGCGGCGCTGAAATCGGTGCCCTTCGAGGATCTCTGCATCACCTCGGACATCGCGCTGACCGCCGACCCGGCTCCGCAGGAAGCATACCGCCTGCCCGAAGTTTCGGGCATCTCGGTGGTCTTCGAGAAGGCCGACGGTCAGAAATGCGAGCGCTGCTGGAAGATCCTGCCCGATGTCGGCACGCATGAGCATCCCGGCACCTGCAAACGGTGCGATGCGGCGCTCGACTGAGCGGCGCGTATCCGGTGACGGAATGAAGGGCACCCGCTTGGGTGCCCTTTTTCATGTCAGGTCAGGACGGCATCTGGTGCGGCGGCAGCGGCGGCGGCCCGAAACGGTTACCGCGCGGCGAGCCGCGCTGAACGGTGAAGAAGAGCAGGACCAGCGTCCCGATCAGCGGGATCAGCATGATCAAGGCCCACCAGCCGGTTCGGTCGAGGTCGTGCAGCCGCCGCACCAGCACCGCGAGCGACGGCAGGAACACGACGAGCGAGAAGATCGCCCCCAGCAGCGACGCTTCGCCGCCCCGCATCATCATTGGACCGAAGAGGATGCGATCCAGCAAGCCGAAAACGATGTTCCCGAGAAAGACGAAGAGCACGAACCACCAAAATTCGGGCCGGGCCGCGCGGCCGGTGAAAGTCACGTAGTTCGAGAAACATTTGCGGATCGCTTCGCTGAACTCCATCGGGCGTCTCCCTTCGTGGATGAGCTGTCGAGGAAGCTTAGCCTCAGGACGACGCGTCACGCCAGCGTGAATCCGGCGGGGTAGGTGCGGTGGGCGCGTGATGCGTCAACGCGCGACGTGCATTCTTCTTATTTGCGTCAAGATTCGCGGCTAACCTCGCGGAATGACCCAAAGTGAAAGCCATCCGCCCGCCCCGCTTCGCCCCCTGTTTCGCAGTTGGGGCTTCTGGGCGTTGCTGGCGGGCGCGGCCGCGTTGGTTCTGGTTTTCCTGCAGATCTCGGGTATTGCGAACGGGCCTCAGCCCTCTGCCGGAAGTCAGATTGGCGAGATCGCTGGCGAGATCAAACGCTCGGCTTGGCGGTCCTTCTTCGGCCTTGCGCCGAAGCCGGTGGAGCCGCAACCACTCCCGGCTTCCAGCTACCTCGGCCTCGCGGCGCCGGTCCTCGGGATCCTAGCGATCGTGCTCGCGGGGATCGCAGCGGCACTCCGCGAAAACTGGCGACTGCCGAGCTATGCGGTGAGCCTCGGAATCGCGGCGATCGTCTTCCAATATGTCTGGTGGATCGCGCTGCTCGTTGCGGGCGTTGTCCTGCTCGTCACGATCATCGCCAATCTCGGCGAGATTTTCAGCTTCTGACCGCATCCCTGTCGCGCAGCCAGCGCTGCAGCGTGCGCTCCTCGGCCTGTGCCTGCTCGCGCTTTGCCAGCTCCGCCGCGCGTTCGGCGCGGGCACGGTCGAGAAGCGTGTCATAGGTCTTCGCCTCTCGGAACAGCTCTCGCATCCGGCCTTCGAGCGGCACGCGGCGTTCGTTCAGCGTGCCGATCTCCTGATCGAGCCACGAGACCGTCTCGCGCACCGCCTCGCGGAATCCGGCGGCGTAAGGCGCGGTCTCAGGCGAGGTGACGTGAAGCTCGGCGCGGGCGCGCGCTGTCAGCGTATCGCGCTCGCTTTCCAGCCGCGCGACCTGCGCATTCAGCTTCGATAGCTCGCCGGCCTGCTCTTCGAGCTCACGCCGCCGCAGCCGCCCGATCACCTCCAGGGCCGCGATCCGGTTGCGGGCCATTGCGCGGTTACGCCGCCTGCGGCAGGTCTTTCTGCGCCTGCTCGACGGCGTAGAAATCCGGCTGATGCGCGGTCGGGATGCTGCCGCGCCCGATCTCGACGCAGATATTCGGCGGGTGGTCGCTCACAAGCGCAACGAAGATGTCGCGGATCACCGCATAGAACGCGGAATCCTCTTCCTCGATCTGGCGCAGACGGCCAGACATCGGCTGCACGAAGCAATAAGCAAGGAACACGCCGAGGAAGGTGCCGACAAGCGCGCCGCCGATCATACCACCCAGGATCTCCGGCGGTTGGTCGATCGCACCCATGGTTTTGATCACGCCCAGAACGGCGGCGATGATGCCGATGGCAGGCAAGGCGTCGGACACGGTCTGGAGCGCTGAGGCGGGGGCCAGAACCTCGCGGTGATGCTTCTTCAGTTTGCGGTTGATGACGTCCTCGGTCTGGTACTTGTCGTCGAAATTCATCGCCAGCATCCGGAAGCTGTCGGTAATCAGCTGGATCGCGAAATGATCCTTCAGGATACGCGGATAGCGGCTGAAGATCTCGCTCTCTTCCGGGGCTTCGACATGAGGATCGAGCGCGATGATACCCTTGTTGCGATAGAGCCGCGACAGCTCGTAGAGCAGGTTCAAGAGGTCGGTGTAATCCGCCGTCTTCCACTTGCTGCCCTTGAGCACCTTTACGAGCCCCCGGCCCGATTGCTTGATCATCCCGAACGAGTTGGCGATCAGGAACGACCCGAGCGCGGCGCCACCGATCATCATCCCTTCGAACGGCAAGGCATGAATCAGAACGTCCATGCTGCCGCCGGACAGGAGGAAGCCGCCGAACACGAGGCCCACGACGGCCAACAGGCCAAGGATGATCGTCATTATACTTTGTCCGTATGCTTCGCGCCCCCAGTCTTTCACCGGCAGGCGCAGTTTCCCCAAAATCTCGAGCAAATCTCCGGTGACGCTCTCGTTAAGTCAAGTATAAATGCCAAAATCATTAACAATAATAAGCACAAAACACGCGATACCATCTATAGATAAGGAAACTTGACCGATTATTCATGAATAGATAGGATAATTCCAACACTGATCTTGGATTCAGGGCATCGAATGAGCGCCAGTGCGGAAGCCATAGCCTTTCTGCTCGAAGAGCAGGATCTGCGCCATCTGTTCCAGCAATGGCCGCAGCACATGTGTCTGGCCGTCGGCCTCGACCCGGAAGGCGGCTGCGCGATGCTGGTCTTCCACGCGAGCGAGGCCGAGCGGGTACTGCCCCGGCTCGCGCGATCGATGAACTGGCGGGCGGATGAGTTCAGCGTCATTCCAAAGGTCGACGGCTACCAGACACGGCGGATGCTGTTCTCCGACGAGCAGAAGATCCTGTCGCTCGTGCAGGACACCGACAACCTTCCGGAGATCGCCCGCGATTACGCGATCAATTTCGCCTATGCCGCCGACGAGGGGCTCGACCCGGAAGCGCTGACCGATGCGAAATCCGCCTCGGTGTCGCCTGCGTTGCGCGAGGTCGAGCGGCTCCTGTCGGAGTTGAACCCGACACACTCCGCGACATCGAGCGCTCCGCCGACGAGCAGGAATGCGGCCTCTGTGCCTTCCAATCGAGCGGAAACAACGGCCCCGGTGAGCGCGGATGGCGGCCCGCCCGGCTTCCGGCGGCTGAGCGATACGCACCGGGCCGAGGCGCTGATGGCGACTTGCGAATTGAGCCTCGATGCCGACACCGTGCGGATCACCATCGACGAGGCCGGCGCCGATGCGCAAAGCTTCGGGGTCCGAGACGTCTATTTCCGCGACGATCTTCGCAGCTTCGCCATCCCGGTGGCGGAACTCGCGCGTCAGGGGGCAACCGCCCTGCCCGGCCAGATCCACGCCGCGGCGGATCACTTCCCGGCCCCGCTTCTCGCGACCTTGCGGCAGGCGCCGCTGACGGCGCGACTGACCGCGCTCGACCACTACATCTTCATCGCCCCCGAAGCCGCAAAACCGCGCGCCGCTGCTCTGTCTGCCCCGGCGCGCGCGGAGCCAGGCAAGTTTCCAGCAAAGCGCGAGGGCGCGAAGCCGCAGATGCGCACGATGTTGGGCGGCGCCGCTTTGATCTTCTTCTCGGCGCTGGCGCTGCAACTTGGCCTGACGCCTGCGCTCAGCCATGGCGAGGCGCGGAAGGTCTCGCTCGATACGATCCGGGAATCCGTCTTCCAGTCGCTTGCGGATGAACAAAGCGGCAAGGAGCGCTGAGCCATGGATTGCGCAATCATCACCCCGATCGGCCCCGGCCATCGCCAGTTGTTCGAAGAAAGCTGCGCGCCCTCCGTCGAGACCGCGATCGGCTTTTCCAAGGGTCCGTTCGACCAGATCCATCACTACGCGATGGACGACACGCAAGGGCTTCACGGCCGCTCGGCACGCCGCAACACCGCCATCCGGCAGGCACAGGAGGCAGGCATCGAGTGGATTTTCTTCCTCGATGCGGATGACGTGCTGACCCCGAACGCGTTCGAGGCTTTCGGCGCGCGACTTGCCGATGAGCCCACGCTCGATGCGCTTTGGGGGCTGATCTGCGAATTCGACGCGGCGGGCGAGCCGCAACTGCGTGACGGTCAGCCGGCAGAGCTTTCCAGCTATGCAGAGTTTCTCGCCACGCCACCCTTCTTCGCGGTTCAGATCGGCGCTTTCATCCGCACCGAACTCGCGGCGCGCTTCGGCTTCGATGAGGCGATGGATACGGGCGAGGATTACAAGCTTTACCTGCAACTCTGGCAGAACGGGCACTGCGCGAAACGCCCGGAGATCTTCTTCATCAACCGCCGCGATCAGCACTCCACCGGGCCGCGCTCTGCGACGGGGGCCGATTGGGCCCGGCAGGTCGAGCGGATGTGGGCCGAAGCGGTCGAGCGCGATCCGGTCTGGGCGCCGCTCGAACATCGGGGCGTGGCGGCGAAAATGCAGATCTCCAATCCGCTCGACATCATCCAGAACACCCACCTTCAGGGGAGGTTCTTCGAGGATAGCTCGCTCGAGAAGCTGCGCGATCTGATCGGCGTGACGCACCCGCATATCGTTGAGGTCGGCGCGAATATCGGCAACCACGTCGTCTGGTACGCACAGCATCTGAACCCGGCGCGCATCTATCCGGTGGAGCCGAACCCCGCGGCGCTGACCCTTCTGGAAGGCAATATCGCCGCGAACGGGATCGACGGCCTGATCGACCGGCGCGGCATGGGCTTCGGCGTGGGCCGCGCGGAGGGCAGCTTCCGCGCAGAGACGACGCAGGAAAACAACCTCGGGGCCACGACACTGATCGCTGACGAAGCGGGCGAGTTGAAGGTCGTGACGCTGGATGCGCTGATGGCCGACGCCCGCGCCGACTTTCTCAAGATCGACGCTGAAGGGATGGAGCTGGACGTGCTCGCCGGGGCCGAGGGGCTGATCGCGCGCGACCGCCCGCTGATCTGGGTCGAGACCCGCCGCGACAACCTCCTCGCCTTCGCGCAGGAATGGTGCCGCGCGCATGACTACGTGCTGGTCGACAGCGTGTTCTACATCCACTCGATCGACTACTTCGCCATTCCGAGGGAACGCGCATGACCCAGACCGCCCTCTCACGCAAGGACCGGCGCGCCCGGGCCGCGAAAGCCGCGAAGTATTACGGTATCGCGGACAGCGCAGCGGCGCTGACGATGCACGAAGCCTATGAGGCGCTCGCTGCGGCTGACGGCCCGCACGCGGCGCGGCTGGCGCATGAGGTCAGCCAGGCGCATCCGGCGAACCGTCACCCGTGGCTCGTGCTGGGCACCGTGGCGCTCGACCGCCGCGAGGCCGAAGCCGCGACGAAGTTCTTCGAACGCGCCCTGCTGATCGCGCCCACCGATCCGATGGGGCTTGCAGGGCTGGGTAAGGCGCGGGTTCTCAGGGCCGACATCTTCGCGGCCATCGATCTGTTTGCGCAGGCAATCGAGCGTGGCAGCGAAGACGTTCCGATGGCCCGCCTCTATGCCGATCTGATGGGGCGGCTCGACCGGTCGACCACGGCCGGACGAAATCTGCGCAAGATGGCTGAGCGCATGAAGACGGCCGAGATCTGGTTCATCACGGCCGACGCCTTCGCCACAGGCGAAAGCAATGCCGAAGCCGCGCCCGCCTACGAGGAAGCCGCGCGACTTTCGCCGGCGCCGATCGCGCACCGCATCGGCTTGCTCAAGGCGAAACTCTTCCGCCAGAACTACAGGGGCCTCATCGTCGGCGCCGATGCCTTGCTGGCCGAGGCCGATCTGCCCCCCGCGCATCGCGACGAAATCGTCACCCTTCGGATGGCGGCTCTACGTGCGTGCGGCGAGACCCAGCGCGCCCTCGAGACCCTCTCGCATCGCTTCGAAGATCCCGCGCAGTTCCAGCGGGTTTTGGGATTTTCCGGCAATTGCCACCTCGACCGGGAAGACTTTCGCGCGGCGCGGATCGCGTTTCGCGAAGCCCTTCACCTCGTTGACGGGGGCGGGCTCTGGGTGCGGCGCGCCTACGGCACCTTCCTGATGGGCGAAGGCGATTTCGCGGCGGGAGCCCCCTATTACGCAGGCCGCCAGCCCGACGCGAACCGCCGCCGCATTCCCTATGAAAATTCCGAGCCCGAGCGGCTTGCCACCCGCGATCGCCTCTTTCTCGTCGACGAGCAGGGGATCGGCGACCAGCTTGCGCTGCTGCCCATCATCGGGCGCGCTCCCCTGCCCGCCGGCGCAAAGGTGACCTTCGTCGGCGAGGCCCGGATGAAGCCCTTGATCGAGCGTTCCGGCCTTGGGATCGCCTTCGCGGAGACCACCGAGGTCGACAAGATGGGCGTCGCTCCGGAGGAAATGATCTTCGTCGGTGACCTCGTGCGCTATCTCAGCGTCGAGGCGCTCGCGGCGCGACCGCTTGGCGGGTATCTGAACGCCGATCCGGTGCAGGTCGAGATGACCCGGGCCCGCTATCGCGAGATGGCGCAGGGGCGACCGATCGTCGGCGTCGCATGGCACAGCAGCGACGCGATCACCGGAGCGCATCGCTCGCTCGCGCTCGAAACGATGCTGAGGGCCCTGCCCGAAGGTGCCTTGGTGGTAAACCTGCAATATGGCGACCGCGAGGCGGAGCTGGCGCAAGCCGCCCGCAGCCGTCCTGACCTGACGCTTTTCCACGATGCCGCAATCGACCAGTTCGCCGATCTCGACGGGTTCGCCGCACAGATCATGGCGCTCGATCGGGTGGTGAGCATCGACAACACCACCGCCCATCTCTGCGGTGCGCTGGGGCATCCCGACACCCATGTGCTGATCCCGAAAGGGGCGGCGTGCATGTGGTATTGGGGCCGTCAAGGAAGCCCGGATCGTTGGTATGGAAACTTGCAACTTCATCGCCAGGCGCAGCTCGGCGACTGGAGCGGCCCACTGTCGGAAATCGCCGCGCTTTAAGAGGCGCTCGGGACCGCGGGCTTACGCGCCCTCGCCATCTACCTCTTCGGGAAGCGGCACGTCGAAACCCGCTTCCAGTAGCAGCCTGTAGGTTTCCGCGAAGGCCCGCATCGATCCAAGCTGCTCCGATTTCCGCTGCGACAGGAAAACCGTCGCGCTTTGGTGGAAGCGGATCGCCGCATCTGTGTCGGGATCGGCGCCGGGACGGTAAGCGCCCACCCGGATCAGGTCTTCCATATCGGCATATTTCCCCAGCGCGCGCCGGGCCGCCTGCATGATCCGATACTCGGCGTCGGTGTGGCAGTCGGGCAGCATCCGCGAGATGCTTTTCTGCACGTTCACCGCCGGGTAGCGGTCCTGCTCGGCAATGTGACGGTCGAGCACGATATGCCCGTCCACGATCCCGCGCACGGTATCGGCAATGGGCTCGTTCATGTCATCGCCGTCCACCAGCACCGTGTAGAGCCCGGTGATATCGCCCGTCCCTTCGACGCCGGGTCCCGCCCGTTCCAGCAGATGCGGCAGTTCCGCGAATACGGTGGGCGGGTAGCCCCGGGTCGTCGGCGGCTCGCCCCCGGAGAGGCCGATCTCCCGCTGCGCCATCGCGAAGCGGGTGACGGAATCGATCAGCAGCAGCACCTGCTTGCCCTGATCGCGGAAATGCTCGGCCACGGCGGTCGCGGTCCACGCCGCCTGACGGCGCAGCAAGGGCGGCTCGTCGCCCGTCGCCACCACGACCACCGCGCGCGCCATCCCCTCTGGGCCGAGGTCGTTCTGGATGAAGTCCTGCACCTCCCGGCCACGCTCGCCCACCAGCCCGATCACGATCACATCCGTATCGGTATTGCGCGCGAGCATCGCCATCAATGTCGATTTCCCGACGCCGGAGCCCGCGAAGACACCCATGCGCTGGCCACGGCAGATCGGGGTAAAGATGTCGAATACTTTGATTTGCGTCTCGAGCTTCGCGCCGACCCGCTTTCGGTCGAAGGCGCGCGGCGGGGCGGCCTTGAGGTCGCGCGCCATCTCCCCCGGGGTCCAGCCAGTGCCGCTGCGCACGGGCCGGCCCAGCGCATCCACGACCTGACCGATCCAGCTTTCATCGGGGTGGATCAGATCGCCGTGCTGGTCGAGTTCGACCCGATCCCCCACCGAGACGCCATCCCAGCTGCCGAACGGCAGAACGCGGGTTCCGGCCTCGTTCAAACCGACCGCCTCGGCGAGAACCGGACCGCGCCGCCCGTGCACGATGCAGCGCTGGCCGATTCCCATCGCGCGTTCGAGCCCGACGACAGTCAGCGACAGGCCCGTGACCGAATGGACATGACCGACAATTCTTGCCTCATCGGCCTCGTCAACCGCATAATTCAAGGAAGAAAAAATCGTATTCACAAGGATAAACCCTACCAATCCATTCTCACACCAGTATACTATCCATGAAAACGGAGCGATCCAACGTGAAACTTGATACGATATCCTTTTTTAACCTCGCCTCGGATCGGATGCAGTGGCTTGCGGCCCGCCAGAAGGTGCTGGCCGAGAACATCGCCAATGCCGACACGCCGAATTACCGCGCGCGGGACGTCACCGACTTCCAGAGCTTCCTCGAGAAGAGCGACGCGGCGCGCGCAACCGGCGGCCCGTCGCACGAAACCACCGTCGAGACGGTGAATGCCAGCGGGGCATGGGACAGCAGCCTCGACGGCAACGACGTGGCGCTGGAGCAGCAATCCGTGATCGCGAGCGAGAATGCGGACCAATATCGGTTGGCGGCGAACCTCTATCGAAAGGCCTACCAGCTTATCAACGCCGCCAGCGGCAAAGAGTAACGTGCGGAGCAGACTATGAGCATGGACCCTCTGAAATCAATCGGTGCGATCGCGGCAAGCGGGCTGCGCGCGCAGGGCGAGCGACTGAAGGTCGTCTCGGAAAACGTGGCCAACGCGGATTCGACCGGCTCGACGCCGGGCGCGGATCCCTACCGCCGCAAGACCATCTCCTTCGGCGAAATGGTCGATGACGCGACAGGCGCCTCGATGGTCGATGTCACCGAAGTCGGTCGCGACACCTCTGATTTCGTGTTGAAATACGACCCGGCTCATCCGGCGGCGAATGCCGAGGGTTTCGTGAAACTGCCGAACGTCAACCCGATCATCGAGATGAGCAACATGCGCGAAGCGGCGCGCAGCTACGAGGCCAACCTGAACATGCTCGAGACCGGTCGCCAGATGCGCCGCGAGATGATCGACCTTCTGAAATAGGTGACGCATGAGCGATCCAGTCCTCTCCAACGCAGCGATCCGGGGCGCCTATGGCGCCTCGCGCAACCTGAGTGGCGGTCCTGCTTCCGCGCAGGAGGCCAAATCCGCGGGACAAAGCTTCGGCGACATGCTCAAGAGCGCCGCCGAAGACGCGGTCCAGACCATGCGTGCGGCCGATACCACCGCGCAGGCGGGTCTGACGGGACAGGCCAGCACGCAGCAGGTCGTCGAAGCGACGATGGCGCTGGAATCCACCGTGAAGGTCACCGTGGCGATGCGCGACAAGCTGGTCGAGGCCTACCAGGAAATCATGCGGATGCCGATCTGAGGCAGGCGGGGGCATCATGGAAGAAGCCGATGTCTATGCGATCATGTCGGACACGATCTGGACGATCCTGCTCGGGGCCGGCCCGATCCTCGCGCTCGCGCTGCTTGTCGGCCTTGGCATCGCGATCTTCCAGGCACTGACGCAGGTGCAGGAGATGACGCTGACCTTCGTGCCGAAGATCGTCGCGATCTTCGTGGGCCTCGTGCTCGCCCTGCCCTTCATCTACGCGACGCTCTCGCACCTGTCGGATACCGTCTTCGATCTCATCATGAACGGGCCCACCTGATGGCGCGGGCGGGGTGGTTTCGCGCCTTGGCGGCGCTTGCAATCGCGAGCTTCGCCGCGACAGGCCCCGCGCGGGCCGAGGGCTGGGCGGGGTTCTACACCTCCAGCCGCCCCGTGCCCGAGGCAACCACAGTCGTCCCCTCCAAGTTCGGCAATGACCAGCAATGCCTGCGCCAGATTTTCGCGGCGCAGGACCGCTACGGCATCCCCGACAACCTGCTTCTCGCGATCGGGCTGCAGGAGGCGGGGTTTCGCAATGAAGGTCGCTTGACCGTCTGGCCGTGGAGCGTGAATGCCGCGGGCGAAGGGCGCGTGTTCGACAGCCGCGAAGCGGCGATGGCTTGGGTCCACCAGAAGCAAGCAGCGGGCGTCACCTCGATCGATACGGGCTGCATGCAGGTGAACCGCAAATGGCATCCGGACGCGTTTGACTCGCTGGCTCAGTCCTTCGATCCGGCGGCGAATGTGGATTACGCGGCGCGGTTTCTGGTCGATCTGTATCGGCGGACGGGGGATTGGTGGCTCGCCGCAGGCTCGTATCATTCCTTCACCCCGGAGGCGCGCCAGACCTATCTGACCGCGCTAAGGCGCAATCTCGCGGTGGCGCAGAAACGGGGCGACTATTTCGTCCGGCTCGCAGGCGCCGCCTCCGTGGACGCGCCCACCATGACCGCCTCGCCACGCCCCATGCGCCGCAAACTGCCCGTCTTCTGGTCGGCCGATCTGACGGCGGATCAGGACATGCGGCTTTCGATCTATTCGACGAACGACCTGCAACCCGTGCTTCCCAATTTCACGCGAACGAATTGAGCGCGCAATGAGCCAAAAACAAACCAGTCTCGGCCAGAACCTCGTGGGGCTCGGCATCAAGAACCGCGATATCGGCTTCGCGATCGGCGTGACCCTGATCCTCGGGATGCTGTTCGTTCCCCTTCCGCCGATCATTCTGGATTTCGGCCTCGCGATCTCGCTGTCGGTCTCGGTGCTGATCCTGATGGTGGCGCTGTGGATCCCGAAGCCGCTGGAGTTCAACTCCTTCCCGACGCTGCTGCTCGTGGTGACGATGCTGCGGCTGTCGCTCAACATCTCCTCGACGCGGCTCATTCTCAGCCAGGGCCATACCGGCCCCGGCGCGGCGGGCGGCGTCATCGAGGGGTTCTCGCGCTTCATCGTGGGCGGGGATTTCGTGATCGGGATCGTGATCTTCGCGATTCTCGTGGTTATCAACTTCGTGGTCATCACCAAGGGCTCGACCCGGATCGCCGAGGTTTCCGCGCGCTTCTCGCTCGATGCTATGCCCGGCAAGCAGATGGCGATCGACGCCGATCTCGGCGCAGGACTGATCGACGAGGTGGAGGCCAAGCGCCGCCGCAAGGAGCTGGAGGACGAGAGTGGCTTCTTCGGCGCGATGGACGGTGCGTCGAAATTCGTGCGCGGCGACGCGGTGGCCGGGATCCTCATCACGCTGATCAATGTCGTCGGCGGCATCCTGATCGGCGTCGTTCAGCACGGGCTGAGCGTCTCTCAGGCGGCGGGTAACTACACCGTGCTGACGATCGGCGACGGGTTGGTGACGCAGATTCCGGCGCTGGTGGTATCGCTGGCAGCGGGCCTGATCGTCACGAAAGGCGGCACCGAGGGCGCGGCGAACGAGGCGGTTCTCGGGCAGCTGTCGAACTTCCCGAAGGCGCTCTACATGGCGGCGGTGCTTCTTGGCGGGATCGGCCTGCTGCCCGGCTTCCCGATCGTGGTGTTTTTCGCGCTGGCCGGGCTGCTCGCGGGGCTGGGCTATGTGATGCAGGAGCAGGCCGCGCTGCGCGCCAGCGACGCGGCGGCAGCAGAAGCCCGCGCGGCCCAGATGGAAGAGACCTCGGCCGAGACGACGCAGCAGCAACTCAAGCTCGACGAGCTGCGCCTCAGCCTCGGCGCGGGACTGGTGCCGCTGATCTCGAGCATGGATGCCGCCCTGCCCGGCAAGGTCAAAAGCCTGCGCAATCTTTTCATGAAGGATTACGGCTTCGTCCTGCCCTCGGTGCGCATCAAGGACGACCCGATGCTGCCGACGAACAGCTATTCGATCCTCGTGCAGGGCGTCGAGGCGGCGAAAGGCGAGCTGCGCCCCAACCTCGTGATGGTGATCGACCCGTCCGGTGATCAGGTGAAGCTGCCCGGCGAGCGGATCAAGGAACCCACCTTCGGGCTGAGCGCGGTCTGGATCGACCCGGCGCGCGCGTCCGAGGCCGAACAGCAGGGCCATACGGTCGTGGACCCCGAGAGCGTGATTACCACCCATCTCACCGAGATCATCAAGGAGCATATGTCCGAACTGCTCACCTATGGCGCGGTGAAGAAGCTTCTGGCCGAGCTGGACCGGGACTACCAGAAACTCGCGAGCGACATCTCCAACCCCGCCCCGGAAATCCTGCTGCAGCAGGTGCTGCAATCGCTGCTGGCCGAGCGTATCTCGATCCGCAACCTGCCGCTCATCATCGAGGCGGTGGCCGAGGCCGCGCCGTCGAGCACCAACCCTGCCGTGATCACCGAGCGGGTCCGCGCCCGCCTTGCGAACCAGATCTGCCGCGCGCTGGCGGATGGTTCGGGCTTCGTGCCGGTGCTGACAATGTCGGGTGCGTGGGAGCATGAATTCGGCGAAGCGGTGAAGATCAACGGCAAGGAGCGGACCTTCCTGATGTCGCCGCAGCGCGTGCAGGAATTCGTGCTGGAGGCGCGTCAGGAAATCCAGCGCCACGCCGCACGCGACGAATGGCCCGCGCTGATGGTTGCGCCGGAAGTGCGTGGCTATGTCCGCTCGATGCTCGAACGCGTAAGCCCGATGACTCAGGTGATCTCGCATAACGAGGTGCACCGAAAGGCCGCCATGAAGACGGTCGGGACGATCGGGGCCTGAGGGGTGAGCGGGCTGAGCACATTTCTCGACGCGCAGCTATTCGGCTATCTCATAGTCTTCGCCCGGCTGGGCAGCGCTATGATGTTCATGCCGGGCTTCGGCGAGATGCAGGTGCCGACCCGAAGCCGTCTGGCGATGGCAGTGGTGTTCAGCCTCGCGCTTTATCCCGCGACGCCAGTATTGCCGATGCAGCCCGACAATCTCGTTACTTTCGCGATCTATCTCGGGTTTGAGGTGACGACGGGTATCTGGATCGGGCTGACTGCACGGGTGCTGTTCAGCGCGCTACAATTTGCGGGGCATCAGGCCGGGCAGGTCTCGGGTCTCGCCAATGCTTTCGCGCCGAGCCTCGGGTCGTTCGAGGGCTCCACGATGATCGCGAGCTTCCTGCTGATCTCGGGCGTCGCGCTGATTTTCGTCACGAACACGCATCACGTCATCATCCGCGCGTTGCTCTATTCCTACGACGTCTTTCCGCCGGGCACCCTGCTGCTGGGCGACATGGCGAAGCAGATCGTGAAGGCCGCGTCGGCCAGCCTCTATATCGGGGCGGCTATCGCGGCGCCGTTCTTCGTCATGGGGCTGATCTTCAATCTCGGGATGGGGCTTGCAAACCGGATGATGCCCGCGCTGCCTGTCTTCTTCGTCGCAGCACCCGCGCTGATCGCGTCGGGCCTGCTGATCCTTGCGGCGGCGTCGCCCAGCATGCTGCATGTCTTCCTCGGCCGGTTCACCGACTGGCTCGGCACTTTCGTCATACCCTAAGGAGCGCGCCGTGGCCGAAGGCGACGAACAGGATAAATCCTCCAAGACCGAAGAGCCGACAGACAAGCGGCTGAAATCGGCGCGCGAGAAAGGCGACGTGCCCTCCTCGCGCGAGACCGGCAACATGATGTCGGTCTTCTCGCTGCTGATGATCGTGATGTTCATCCTGCCACTGGTGGCGGGCCGGGCGATGACCTCGCTTGGTCAGGTCTTCGCCGGGGCGGGCCAGGTTAAGATTGGCCAAGGGTCGGCAGGCGCGCGCGATATTGGCGACATCCTCAGCATGCTCTTCGGCGAGATAGCGGGATGGGCCGCCCCGATCTTCGGCGTGATGCTTCTGGCCGCGCTGTTCGGCGTGTTGATCCAGGGCGAAACCGTGGTCTCGTCGGAGCGGATGAAGCCGAAACTGTCGAAGCTCTCGCCGCTCGGCGGGCTGAAGAAGATGTTCTCGCCCGGCGCACTGGTCGAGTTCGCCAAGAGCATCACCAAGGTTCTCGTCATCGGCGTGCTCGCGCTGTGGGTGGCGAAACGCGCGGTCACCGGGATCTGGCAGGGCGAGAATTTCCTGCCCGAGAACATTCCGAGCTACGCCGCCCATCGGGCCGGATGGCTGCTGAGCGCAGCGATGGTGTTCCTCGTGCCGATCACCATCGGCGACATCATCTGGAAACGGTTCGAGTGGCGGCGCAAACTGCGCATGTCTCTCAAGGAAATCCGCGACGAGATGAAGGACTCCGAGGGCGATCCGCAGATCAAGGGCCGCCGTGCGGAGATCGCACGCAGGCGCGCCCGCCAGCGCATGGCGCAGGCCGTGCCGACCGCCAGCGTGATCGTGACGAACCCGACGCATTATGCCGTGGCGCTGAAATACGAACAGGGCAGCGACGCCGCACCGGTCTGCGTCGCCAAGGGGGCCGATGCCGTGGCCGCCCGCATCCGGCAGATCGCGCGCGAGAACGAGGTGCCGATCGTCGAGAATAAGCCCCTCGCGCGTACGCTGCACGCGACGATCGAAGTGGATGACACCGTGCCGGTCGAGCATTGGCAGGCGGTTGCGGAGATCATTGGCTATGTCATGGATCTGCGTCGCAACATCCGGCGCGCGCCGCCGAAAGGCTCGGTCCTGCGGGTCGACGAGGAATGAGAATAGGGGCTGAACGCCCCTTTTCCCCAAAACGGATGCAAATTCGGGTAGCTGCGCGGGCCGGAACGCCCGCGCGTTTCAGTTGAGCTTGACGTTGACCAGCTTCTGGTCGCCCGGCAGCTTCGAACGTTCGAGAATGATCTTGGAGACGGCCCGCGCGCGCACCGGGGTCATCGCGGCCATGATCGGGGCGACGTCGCGCTCATTCATCGTGGCCAGCACCATGACCGTCACCTCTATATCGAGGTCGTTCATGATCGAAGCCGCCGCCGCCGGCTTCATGTTCTTGTAGATCGACACGAGGCGATCGACGTCGGCGGTATGCGATTTGTCGACCTGGTCGAGCAGCTTGGTCACCTTGTCCTTCAACTCGGTGAGATGCTGCGACTGGGTGTCGAGCCCCTGCTTGGCAAGCTCGATCTCGGCGCTGCGGGCGTCGAGCTTCTTCTTCTGTTCCGCAAGAAGGTCGCGCTCCTGCCGCACGGACATCAAAAGCTCCTCCGGCGTCGGGGGGCAGCTGCTCTTGGCATCGCCGGGAGCGTCCGCCGACGAAGCCTTTACCGCGGGCGGCTTTTCCGCTCCGCTTGCGAGAGCCGACTGCAAAAGTGAGTCCGGGAACGGGATCATGTCCGAGGGAAGACTGGTCGCGAGCTTCGCGCCGCCCGAAAGCAGCAGCACACCGACGAGAACCTGCAGGGGGCGGCTCTTCACCATTGCCCCTGCGCCTCCCGGCGCACGCGGGTCTGCTCGAAGAAGCTTTTAACCAGTTCTGCCTTGCCGGTGACGCGGGTCAATCCCATCGGCGCTTTCGGCGCGGCGCGGCGCGAGTTGAAGGTCAGGGCGGGCGCAGCCTCTTGCGCGGGCGCCGGTTCGGGCGCGGGCGCTTTCTGCGCCTCAGCGACCGCATCCTTCATCTCCTCGACGGAGAGCTGCGATTTGTCCACGGCCGCGGAGAAAGCGGCGACGAGCGGCTCCATTTCCTCGAGCACGAGCATCAGCTTCTTGACCCGTCGCGTGATCACCACGCCATAGGCCATCAGCCCCACAAGAGACACGAGAATAATCGCGTTAATCAGCATCGACATCATTGCTCCACTCGTCCTTTCCCATGAGGTTCGCGGTCACTTTCAGCGCCATCGACCCGTTTTGCTTCTTGCCCATTTCGCCTTCGAGAACCGGACTCCCGGCACAGAGCAGAAGGACCGGCTGGGTGTCGTCGATCCCGAGGTCGAGCGTGTCGCCCACTTTCCAGTCCAGAATCTCGCGCATCGGTACCACAAGCTCGTGCAGCTGCGCGGTCAGCGCCACCGACGACCCTTCGATCTTCTGTTTCAGCTGCGTACGCCACGAGCTGTCCGCGCCCAGCCGATCCCCGAAGAATATCTTGGTGAGCAGCGGGCGCACCGGCTCCAGCGTCGAGTAAGGCAGGATCAGATGAACCTCGCCGTGGTAGCCTTCGAGGCTGACCTTGAGCGGTACGCGGACCGTGGGACTGTTGGGCTGAGCGATGTTCGCGAATTGCGGATTGCTCTCCATCCGGTCGACCTGGAATGAGACCTCGCAAATCTGACGGAAGCCCACCGCCATGTCGGCGAGGATGCGTTCGGCGACCTGCTCTCCCATCCGGCGCTCGATCGTCGTGAAGCCGTTCTTGGCATCCTTCGCCCGCCCCGTCGGCTGCCCGCCCAGCATCAGTTCGAGCGCGGAGAACAGGAAGACCGGATCCTGCGAAAGGATAAACTGGTCATCCCAAGGATCGGCCTGCGCGACCGCGATCAAACCATGCTTGGGCAGGCTTTTCATCGCGTCGGCGAAGGGCAGGTATTCGACGTCGCCCAGCGTCACGTCCAGCACCGAACCCGTCAGCGACTTGAGCGAGCTGGAGAAGGACAGAACGAAGCGCTCGAAGATCACGTCCAGCATCGGCAGACGCTCGTAATTGAGCATCGACATGCGGATGATCTCGTCCTCGACCTCCGCCGTCGTCGTCGCCGCCATCGCCATGTCCGCCTGCTCCCCCATCGTCACTGCACCACCAGATCGCTGATGAGAACCTCGCTCGGCGTATTGTCCCCGACGACCGCGCGGGCGCGCTTGAGCAGCTCCGCCTTGAGCTTGATGAGACCGATGCTGCCGCGCAGATCCTCGACCGTCATCTGCCGGAGGAATCCAGTGAAGGTATCACGGATGAAGGGTTTCTTCTCGGCCATCGCGGCTTCGGCTTCTGGCGATTCGGGATAGACCAGCGCTAGGTGAATCTTGAGGTAGCGCGCGGCGGAGGCGCCGTCCGCGGTCGTCCCGGTGATGTTCACCACGATGTCGTCGAAATCCAGTAGCGCGTCCCCGCCGGCCGCGGCACCCGCGCCGGTACCGCCATGGCCTGCCGACTCTGCGGGTTTGCCCCCGGTGAGGGCAGAGACGCCACCGAAAGCGACGAATCCACCGCAGAACATGGCCACGACCGCGAGGGCGCCCGCCGCCATCACGAGACGCTTGTGGTCACGCAAGACACGCCAGCGCCCGGCAGGCGCTTCGGCAAGCTCTTCTCCATCAACGGCCGCATCTGTCATCGGCTACCGCGCCTCTCTTCGTCGAACTTAAAGATAAAACCCGATCTTCATTGGATGTCGTGAAGTATATACATCCGTACTTTACTTGCAATACAAAGATAGAATAGCTTCTATTGCGTAGATGAAGAATAACTGGTGTTCGCCGTGCAGCAATTCTTGCGGAATCTTCAATCCTTGGGACGGCGCAAGCTGCTGATGCTTGGGGCCGTCGGCGTCGTCAGCGTGTTCGCGCTGGTCTTCGGCCTATCCGTCGTGACCGCCCCGAACTACAAGCTGCTCTACAGCCAGCTTTCGCCCTCCAGCGCAGCCGGAATCGTCGACGCGCTCGAACAGGCAGGGTTCAAGACGCAACTGTCTGCAGACGGCAGCGCGGTGTCGGTGCCGGAGGGAGACATGGCCCGCGCCCGCATGGCGCTGGCCGAAAAGAACCTGCCAGTGGATGGCGAACCCGGTTGGGAGCTGTTCGACAACGCAAGCGGCTTCGGCATGAACACCTTCATGCAGCATGTGAACCGTCTGCGCGCGATGGAGGGCGAGCTGGCGCGCTCGATCCAGACCATCGACGGGGTGCGCAGCGCCCGCGTCCATCTGGTTCTGCCCGAACGCGAAGCCTTCTCGCGCACCAGCCCCGACCCGAGCGCGAGCGTCATCGTGCGCGCCGCCTCCACCCGCGGCATCAGCCGCAAGGAGGCGCTGGCCATTCGCAACCTGATCGCGGCGGCAGTACCCAATCTCGACGGCAACCGAGTGACGGTGCTCTCGGCCAGCGGCGAGACGATCCTCGCGGAGAATTCGGATGCGGCCGGGCAAGCGACACTCCAGTCGAACAAGGCCGCGACCGAAGACCGGATGGCGCGCTCGATCGAGCAGATCCTGACGGCGCGTGTCGGTGCGGGGAATGCCCGCGTGCAGGTCAATGTCGACCTGTCCAACCAGCGTGAAGTCGTGGTGCAGCAAAGCTTCAACCCCGATCAGCAAGTCGTGCGCTCCACCCAGAACAACGCCGAGCAGCAAAAGGGTGTGCAGAATGGCGATGCGGGTGTGAACACCGGGAACAACATCCCTGGCGCGCTTGGCGGCCCCGGCGCGAGCAGCACGACCGACAGCCGCAGCAAGAACGGCGAGTCCGTGCAATACGAAATCGGCAACACCCGGCGCGAGACCACGACCGAAGCGGGTGCAGTCAAGCGCGTGTCGGTCGCCGTGCTGGTCAACGGCATATACAACGTGCAGGACGACGGCTCGCTGAAATACGAACAACGCTCGCCCGAGGAAATCGCGCGTCTCACCGCACTGGTGAAATCGGCGATCGGCTACGACCAGAATCGCGGCGATACAGTCTCGGTCGATAGCCTGCGCTTCATCGATTACTCGATGGAAGTCGGCGGCCCGGTCGGCCCGACGCTGATGCAGCGGCTCTCCGACAATATCGTGTCGATCCTGCGCTGGGTCTTTGCCCTTCTGATCGTGGTCGCGGTGCTTGTCTTCGGCCTGCGCCCGTTGCTGAACCGGGCCGACCGCGAACGCGCGCGGCTGAGCGAGGCGCCCGGCGCCGGGGCGCTCGCAGCCCCCGAGGGCGAGGCGGAAGCAGCGGCACCCGCGGGCAACACCCTGCCCGCAGCGCCCGCCAGTGCCGTCGCGCCCCGAACGCAGGAGGCCGCCGAGCCCGCAGCGCCCGTCCAACGTGCGGAGCGCTACGACCCCGCCAGGGACGAGGAGCTCGTCACCAACTTCGCGATCAGCGGCGCGATCCTGAAGCGCAAGGTCTCGGCAATCCAGAAGATCGCCGAAGAAGAACCGCAAGAGGCCCTCAAGGTCCTGCGCGGCTGGCTGCTCAACGAGGCATGACATGACGGTTTTCCAGCGAGACTTCGATGAAGAGATGCAGGCGGAAGACGCCCGCCGCGCCGCCGAACGCCTGAGGGTCTTCACCCAGGCCGATCTCGATGCCGCGGCGGCGGCCGCGCGCGCCCAAGGGTTCGAGGCGGGCCGTGCGCAAGGCCGCAACGAGGCTACCACCGAGATCACGACCTCGCTCGAGGCACGCCAGACCGAGGCGCTGGAAAAGCTCTCGCCGGAGATCACCGCACTTCTGGGCAACCAGCTCGCTCATCAAGCGGCACTGGAGCGACACCTTTGCGGCTTCGCGCTGCGCGTTTGCGAGAAGGTTTTCCCCGAATTCATCGAGAGCTGCTCGACCGCGCGGGTCGAGACCCAGATCCGTCGGGCGATGGAAATCGCGCTGCGCAAACCGAGCCTCACGATCCGCCTCTCCCCCGCCAATGTCACGGGGCTGACGCCGGTGATCGAGGCCAGCGCCGGGCCGAACAGCCCCGCCCTGAACATCGTCGCGGACCCGGCGCTTGCCGATGGCGACATCCATGCCGACTGGGAAGACGGCGTGATGGATTACAGCTTCGAGACGGTCTGCCGCAGCATCCTCATCGCCCTGCGGCAGACGATCTCTCCCCAAGCCACACCAATCAGGAAAGCCGTGTAAATGTCCGACAACGATACGCCCGAATCCACGCAGCCGCCTGAGACGCCGGAAACCGGAACCCAGCCGACGCAGGGCGAAGCCCGCGCCGCTGCAGCCGAGACCCTGCTGCATACGCTCGCCAGCAAACAGGCCGAAAGCGATGCCGACGGGCAGAACGTCAACGCGATGCTCAATGTCGGGCTCTCGGTGCAGATCGTGCTGGGTCAGAGCCGTATCCCGATCTCGCAGCTTCTCAACCTGAGCCGCGGCTCGGTCATCGAGCTGGAGAAGAAGATTGGCGAGCCGGTCGACGTGGTGATCAACGACCGGCTGGTGGCGCGGGGCGATCTGGTGAAAGTGGGCGACAACCGGCTCGGCGTCACGCTCACCGAGATCGTCAAAGACTACGTCCCGAAACGATGATCCACCTCACGAAGCGATTTCTGACGGCGCAACCCGGCCTGCCACTTGTCGCCCTGACGCTCGTAGCGTCGCTCGCTTTCAGCAGCGGCGCAGAGGCGCAGGAGGCGGGCGGGTTGCTGAGCGACCTAGCGCAGGGGCTGAACAATGCCGCGCCAGGCAGCGATGCATCGGCCAGCCTGAGCGGGCGGATCATTCAGCTGATCGCGCTGATGACCGTGCTCAGCATCGCGCCGGGCGTCCTTGTCGTCATGACCAGCTTCACCCGCTTCGTGATCGTCTTCTCGATGCTGCGCTCAGCGCTGGGGCTGAACCAGACGCCGCCGAACATGGTGCTGAGCGCGATGGCGCTGTTCATGACCTTCTTCGTGATGCAGCCGGTCTTCGACGATGCCTGGACCGGGGGGCTGCGGCCGCTTCTGAACAACACGGTGACCGAGGAACAGGCGCTCGTCGGGATCGGCGCGCCGTTCAAGGCCTTCATGTTCGCCAATACGCGCCCGAAGGATCTGAAGCTCTTCGCCGATCTCGTCCGCGACAACGAAGCGGGGCAAAACGCCGAACCCGCGCCCGAGACGCCCGCGCCTGCCACGGCGGAGGAGGCGAACTGGCGCACCCTCGTCCCCGCCTTCATGATCTCCGAGCTGCGGCGCGCCTTCACGATCGGCTTCCTGATCTATCTGCCTTTCATCGCGATCGACCTCATCGTCGCATCGGTGCTGATGAGTGCGGGCATGATGATGTTGCCGCCGGTGATGATCTCGTTGCCTTTCAAGGTCATCTTCTTCGTGCTGATCGACGGCTGGTACATGCTCGCAGGGAGCATGATGCAATCTTACGTCGCCTATGGCGGGGGTGGCTAAGCCTCTGCGCCGCCCCTATCCTTAGAAAACACATCACTACAAAGAATAGCGCGCGATCTTGATTGAGAATACAAGGATAGCCTGCTATCCTTGCCGAGACCTCAGAACAGATCGAGCGCCGACGATGAGAACCTCCCGGGATTACAAGAAACTGCGTGGCCCAGAGAAGGCAGCGATTCTTTTCCTCTGCCTCGGGGAGAAACACGGCGCAGGGCTCATGCAGCGGCTCGACGATTACGACATCCATTCGATCACCCATGCGATCTCGTCCCTTGGTACGATCCCCGCCGATATCGTCGAAGAGGTGATGAGCGAGTTCATGGAAACCGCAGGCGATGGCGGCGGCCTCGTGGGCTCGATGGAGATGGCGGAGAGCATGCTCAAGGGGTTCCTCCCCGACGAGCGCGTCTCCGACATCATGAACGAGATTCAGGGCCCGCTGGTAGGACGCAATATCTGGGAAAACTTCTCGGCGCTTAACGAGCAGATCATCGCAAATTATCTCAAGGAAGAGCACGACCAGACGGTCGCGGCGATCCTGAGCAAGGTGAAACCCGAGGTCGCCTCGAAAGTGCTGCCGCTTCTGGGCGAAGAGCGCATGATGGAAGTGCTGGAGCGGATGATCGGCATCGAGACCGTTCCCCGTTACGTCTTCCAGAACATCGAAGAAACGTTGCAGAAAGAGTTCATGAGCTCGGCGACGCGCAATACCGGGCCGGACCCGCAGCAGCGCATGGCCGATCTCTTCAACAAGCTCGATAGCAAGCTGTTCGACGACATCACCCAGCGTCTGGAAAAACGTATTCCCGAGGCGTTCGGTGCGATCAAGGCGAAGATGTTCACCTTCGACGATCTGTGCAAGCTCGACCAGCAGAGCCTCGTCAAAGTCATGCGCGGGGTCGAAGGGCAAACGCTTCCGCTCGCCTTGCGCGGGGCCAAGAAGGAGGTACGCGACTACTTCCTGAGCGCCCTGCCCGCCCGCTCGCGCGACATGCTGAACGAGGAAATGACCGCGATGGGCCCGGTGCGCGGGCGCGAGGTGCAAGAAGCGCAATCCGCGCTTGTGGACTATGCGCTCGAGTTGTCGCGCGAGGACGAAATCCGGATTCCGCTCGACGATGATGACGTGATTATCGACTGAAGCCGTCCGTGACCGGCGACCAGCTTACCGGTAGCGCGAAGCCGAGAAGGTAGCGATCGCAGTCAAATCGAAGGTCGCGGGCACGAATTGGCCCGAGCCCCCCTGCACCGCGCCTTGCATCAGCGTCACCGCAGCATTCCCCGCCGCCCCTCCGATTGAGAAGTTATTCGCATCGGACACAGCGACGAAACGGGAGACCAGATCATCGACCTCTTTCGGGTCTTTGAGTTTCGCAAGATCGAACTTGTCCTCGAAAATCTGTTTCTGCCGCTCGACATCGAGCTTCACCACGTCATTCGGGATCCCCAAAGCGGTGCGCATGAACTGCGCCATATCCTTGTCTTTCAGGACCGAATACCATGTTTTGACGCCGCCGAGCTTCTGCCGGAATTCGAGCACGGACCCGACGGTCTCGTTCTGGTCGCGCTCACCATTGATGAACTGCTGGCTGACATATTGATCGACGATCTTGTCCTGCCACGAGGCCGAGGAGGTATTCGCGTTTGCAGTGCCGCCATTGGTGAACCCGAGCGCATCGTAGAGCTTGCGAAACCGCGGATCGGTGAGCCTGTTGACGAGGGAACTTTTGTCAGTGGGATCGCTCGACAGGATTTCGCGCATCATCGCCTTGCCGAACATCTGGTCTTCCAGATCGAAGGCCTTCATCACGAAACTATAGGCGTCGTAATCCTTCACCAAGTCGGCCGCGGTATGGATATCCCCGATCTTCTCGCGGAAACGGCTGATCGCGCGCGCATGCTGCGGCTCTTGCGCCAGTTGATCGAGTTGCTTGGCCTGCGTCCGATCGATCAGGCTCAGCGCGAGCCGACTGCTCATGCCCGAAATCGTCAGCATTCTTCGCCCTCCAGCGCCGCCGTCGCGCTCGTGTTTGCGGACAGGCGGGCGAACAGTTCTTCTTCGCGGCGCATGACCGGGCGCAGCGCGCTCAACGCTTTGTAATAATCGCCCTGAGACACCCAGTTCGCGGCCTCGAAAACACTGCCAACCACGGCGGCACTGAAGATCGTGGCGAGATCGGCGAGCTTCTCCTGAATGACCGGCACCAGCGTGTCGCGGGTATCGGCGCGGATCAGCGCGGTCTGGATCAGGAAATAGGCCTGCTTCACCGGGGTCGGCTCGCAGTTTTCATCCAGCAGGTCTTCGGCCCGGATCACGTCGGCGGTATTCTCGATTTGAAGTGTCTGGCGGCGGTTGGCATTTCGGATGACGCATCCATTGACCACGATCCGCTCGTTCGGTTTCAACGTCAGTCGTAATGCCATGACCCGCGCCCCTTCTTATTCCGCAGCGACCGGCTCGCCCGCGTCGCCGCTGAGCCCGCGGATGATGTTGCGGTTCACCTCGACCAGCGGCGCAACCGCGCCGCCGCCGCCCATCACCATCTGCGTCTGCCGCTCGACCCAGAGCGCGAGCGAGATCAGCCCGGCCTTCAACTCGGCGGGAAACTGGTTCGCAGGCTCCGCGAGGTCATCGCGCAATGCCGTCCAGATGCGTTCGTTTTCCCAGAGCGCGGTGCGCAGCCCCTGCGCGAGGATCGCCCCCCGTCCGGCCCGTGGCGCCTCGTCATAATCGACGAGAAAGGCCTCAAGCTCGCCAGTGACGCGCGACAGGATACGACGCTCGATCTGCCGCGGAGACTCGGTTTCGGAAATGGTTCGCTTATACGCGGCGACGCTCATGCAAGCTCTCCTCTCGATATTCTTTTGTTCTCTTTGCCCGAACTTAGCACAACCCGGTTAAAGGCGTTTTTAAACTTTGGGGGAAAAGACAACCGGAGCGCGATAAAAGAAAAGGCCCCGCACTGCACGGGGCCTTTCCATTCATGTCTTCGCCACCGATTAGCGGAACAGGCTCAGAAGGTTCTGAGGGCCCTGGTTCGCGATCGAGAGCGACTGCGTCGCGAGCTGCTGCTGAACCTGGTAGGACTGCAGGCGAGCCGCCTCCTGCTCCATGTCCGCATCGACCATGTTGCCGACACCGGTGTCGAGCTTGTCGGTCAGCTTGCCAAGGAAGTTCTGCTGAGCTTCCAGCGACTTCTCCGCAACGCCCAGCGAGGTCGCGTTGTCGATGGCCGTCGAGAGAGCGCTTTGTGCGCTCGTCAGCGCGCTGGTCAGAACCGCCGCCGAACCACCAGAGATGTCGATCCCGCTCAGCGTCGCCTGAAGCGATGAGAGATCGACCGCCTGGAAGGTCATCGACGTCGTTGCGAAGGAACCGCTTGCGCGGCTGATCCCGGTGACGACCGTCACGTTCGCCGAACCGTCGACGAGACTGTCACCGTTGAAGGTTGCCTGGCTGATCGTGGTGCCGATCTGATCAACGATGCTGCGCAGTTCCTTTTGAACCGCAGCATGATCCACCGCATCGCCTTGCGCGAACGAAACACGCTCGACGAACTGCTGGGCGAGATCCTTTACCGACTCTGCGCCGAGACGTGCGGTCGAAACCGAGTTCTTGGTCAGGGTCAGGCCTTCGTTGATCGACTTGTACATGCCGCTGTCGCTGTTCATCGATTCCGAGATCGAGAAATACGCGGCGTTGTCTTTCGCCGAGTTGATCTTCTTGCCGGTCGAGATGCGGTTTTGCGTGTCTTCGAGACCTTTGTTCACCGAACGCAGGGTCGCAAGAGCATTCATCGCGGAGGTATTGGTAAGAATGGACGACATTTCTGGTCACTCCTCATTCTGAAAGATATTTTGTTTTCGTCTTCTGACAGAAAAACGGCGCGAGCCGTGGAGAGGAACTTTGGACCGAAGATTAAGCGCGGGTTAACGTTTGGCCGAAACTTAGAATTCCTTATCGATATGCATCTGTGGACCATCCTGTCCTGTGACCGGTTTGCCACTCTTTCCATAGAGACCGTCGAGGCTGTGCCGGTTCCGGATTTTCTCGATCTCGCGCACGATGTCCCGGGTCGCGTCGGACATCCGCGACAACAGAACGCTATTGTCCTGCACGGCGACCTTCAGCTGGCGGAGCTTCTCGCGAAGTGCGGGCGCGGCTTGCTCAGACGCCTCCAGAAACGGCTCGATCACTGGGATCTTCAGCTCGATCCGCTTCAGAAGGTCCGCCTTGCGATCATAAAGCTCCGTGACGCGGTCGAGATGTCCCGCCTCGATCGCCGCGATTTCCTCATGCAACAGATCGAGCGTCGCATCGATATTCGCCTCGAAAGCGGCGAGGTTGGCGTCGTCCTCCTCGGTCAGGACGGGCCCGTCGGCGGAGATATCGTCGCGCCGGGCTTGCATCCGCTTGCGAAATCGCGACGGGGTTTCTTCAGCCATGATCTTCTCCGTTCGAAGTATAGGCGCCGATCATCCGCTCGACGCTTTGCGCGATTCCGGTCCGGCCCGAGGCGGCGATCTCATCCGCGATGCCGCGCGCGAGGAAGGACTTCCACATCTCCTCGGCGTGGCCGCCATCCAGCCCGCCCATCTTCACGGTCTTCATCATCTCGCCCACGGCCTGCTGCAGGAAGGTCGCCTCGAAATTCTTGGCGATCTCCTTCGCGTTCTGCGACTTCGCACCAGATGCGGCAGGCGCCTTGAGCGACGCAGCCGAGAGAAATGGCTTCGACGGACCGAGCGGGTTCATCAGATGATCTCCAGATCGGCATGAAGCGCGCCGGCGGCTTTGATCGCCTGCAATATCGAGATGGTTTGCCGCGCGCCGACACCGATCGCATTGAGACCGTCCACGAGGTCCTGAAGGCTGACATCACCTCCTTGGAGCACGCTGAACTGAGTGTTGCGCTCTTCGACCTGCACATCCGTTTCGGGCACCACGACCGTCTGCCCGATGGAGATGGGCTTCGGCTGGCTGACCGCGTAGCTTTCCTTGACCTTCACGGTCAGCCCGCCCTGGCTGATCGCGACCTGATCGATCCGCACATTGGCGCCGATCACGATCGTTCCGGACTTCTCGTCGACCACTACTTTCGCCACGGAGTCGGGCGTGACGGGGAGGTTCTCGATCATCGCCAGAAGCTCCGGCACACCATATTTGCCCTTCGCCTGCACTTCGATCGTGGAGGGGTCGAGCATCTGCGCGGTGTTGTGGCCGAGCTTGTCATTGATCACCCCTGCGACCCGGGAGGCCGTCGTGAAATCCGGCTCGCGCAGGGAGAGGCGCACCGAGTTCATGGAGTTCAATTCGAAATCGATCTCTTTCTCGACGATTGCGCCATTCTCCATGCGCGCGACCGTGGGCACACCGTCCACGATGCTCGCCGCGTTGCCCTTCGCGCTGTAGCCCGCAACCGAGATCGGCCCCTGCCCCACGGCGTAGATCTCACCGTCGGCGCCGACGAGCGGCGTCACGATCAGCGTGCCCCCCCGCAGGCTGTCCGCATTGCCGAGCGAGGAGATCGTCACGTCGATCGTCGAACCACGGCGGGCGAAGGGCGGCAGCTTGGCAGTCACCATCACCGCGGCCGTATTCTTCGTCTTGATCGCATCGCCGGAGAGATTGCCGACTCCGAGCCGCTCGAGCATCCCCTCGATCGACTTCTTCGTGAAAGGGCTGCCGTTGAGGGTGTCGCCAGTCCCGTTCAGGCCAACGACGAGACCGTAGCCCACAAGCTGGTTCTCGCGCACGCCTTCGAAACTGGCGATGTCCTTGATCCGGACCTGTGCGGTGGCCGGGATCGCGCTGAGCACCCCCGCAAAGACGGAGAGCGCGACGAGCGCTCCGCGAAACCCGGCGCAAGAAAGCGACGCCCGACGACTTTTTCGGCACAAGGCAGCAAGCATAGTTTCCTCACGTCACCGACACATTTCATTAAATTAAAGTAAAACGCGAATAGTGTCCAATATAAATCGGTACTATTCTTGACTAATCCTTTGTGGCAACTTAGCGTGAGCTTGCCGCTTGTGCGAGAAACTTGCCCGGGATGGAGACCTGTATGAATATTTACGTCTTTGAGCCTCGCGATGGCCGTGTTCGCGGCCTGCTCGGCGAGCTGGAGAGCGTTGGGTTGCAGCCCGTCCTCATCCCTGCGTCCTTCTTCGCGTCCGATCTCAGCACACTAAACCAGAAGGGGGTCGACACGCGGGCGATCCTGATCGGCGACTGCCCCGAAGTGACCGATTACATCCGGGCCATCCGCAGCTGCGGCTGCCGCAACCCGGTACTGGTGATGCGGGACTTCAAGAACTCGCGCGACGCCTCCGAGGCGCTCGATGCCGGGGCAGACGATGTCATGGTCAGCCCGATCAAGGGGATCGAGGCGCTGTCGCGGATCAACTCGATCATCCGGCGTTCCTATGGCCACGCCGCCGAGAGCATCAGCGTCGGCGAAATCACCGCCTTCTTCGACGGGCGCGACCCGCTTGTCTCCGGTGTGCGGCTGAAACTGTCGAACCGCGAACACGCGATCTTCCAGCACTTGGCACTGAACGCGAACAAGGTGATCGCAAAGGGCGCGATCTATGACGCGGTCTACGGGATGAGCGACGACCAGCCCTTCGACAAGGTGATCGACGTCTATATCTGCAAGCTGCGCAAGAAGATCGCCGACGCGGCCGAAAGCGGCCACCAGTATATCGAGACGGTCTACGGTCGCGGCTACAAGTTCAGCGAAATGGATAGTACGAGCGACGTGAAAATCGCCGCTTACGAGCAGACCGACTCGCGCCGCACGGTGGCCGCGCGATAAACGCGCGGCTCAGAGATAATTCAGGATCGACAGTTTCGACATCTGCGCGGCAACGCTATAGCTCGCGTTGAGCTGCGTCTGCAGTGCCGTCATCCGCGTCGCGGCCTCATAGGGATCGACCGAGACATAATCCGACAGCCGACTGTTGAGCACCGCATCCATCGATTGCTGCTGCGTCAGCTTGATGTCGAGCCGCTTCTGCTTCGCACCCAGGGCGGTCTCGGAATTGCGCAGCCCCTCTACCCCATCGCTCAATGCTTTGACCCCGGCCGCCACCCAGCTTTTATAGGCATCCCGATCCGTGATCTTCGAGACGTCGGTCGAGGCGAAGAGTGCGAGCCCCTTGATGATGTTGCGGAATTCGGGATCGTTCGCCTGCATCCCGTAATCAAGCGTCTCGCCATCCCCGATCAACGCCGACTTGCGCGCCGCTCCGCTCGTCGCGTCGCCCTTGAAGAAGGTAGAACTGAAGCGCTTGGCCGGATCGGCATTGCTGTCGTCGAACACGCTGTCGATCTGCGACAGCATCGCCGCCGCCTGGGTCGCATCCGCTGGGCCACCACCGACGATGCCCGCCAGGACATCCTTTGCCGACAGGCCCGTCGCACCATTCGCCACGTCATAGCCCCGCAGCGCGGGCTTGTCCGACGCGACGCCGGAGAACAGGTGCTCGCCGTCGAGCGAGATGTTCAGGCTCGTCATGATGGTATCGAGCGCCGCGCGGGCGCTTTGCTGCAGGGTCGCCGCCGCGGCGCCGGGTTGCTCGAGGTTACCGACGGCGAGCCCGAGCACATCCTGCGCGGCCCCGCGCGCCGTCGACGCGCTCGATGCAATCATATCGAGCTTGCTTCCGAGGAGCTTGTTCGAGGTGACGTAATTCGAATTTGTGGTCGCGCGATCTTCCAGAGCGAGGACGAATGCCGATTTCGCCCCCATATCCGCGTAGACATCGGATTTGCGCCCGGTCGCGACCTCGTCGCTCGTGCGTTGCAGCTCTGCCGTGGTGCGGTCGACCGAGCGGCGCGAGATGATGCTCATCTGCAGGGTCGACAGCGAATTCCGGATCAGGGGGATCATCGTTCAGTCTCCTCAGACGGCGGCGAGCAGCGTGTCCATCATCTTCATGACGGCGGTCATCATTTTCGAATTGGCGGCGTAGCTTTGCTGAATCGTGATCAGCTTTTGCATCTCGTCATCGATATTCACGCCCTGAATGCTCTGACGCGTACCGTTCACGGTTTCAGCGGCGGTGCGGGCGGCAGCGAAACGCTCCTGCGCGCGGGTGCCCTCGAACTCCTGCGCGGAGATCATGCTGCTGCCGTAGTCGCGCAACGACAGGGACGCCGCCAGCCCGGTGTCCGGATTCGCCGAAAGCGGGGCGTCGAACATCGACACAAAGGCCTCGATCTGCGTCGAATCCCCGGCCGCGCCCGGCGTGGTCGCACCGATCCCGTCGCGCAGTCGCGACAACTGCCCGCCCTGCGCAGGGTCCACGGCTGCGCTCACGGCGATCCGTCCGGCAAGCCCGTCGAGCTTAGCGGGATCGTAAGCCGCACCAGCGTCAGTAAAGAGACCCGCCTGCCCCGGAGCGAGCGAGGCATCCGCCCCCTCGAACCCTTGCACGAGGCCGCGCGCCATCTCGTCGAGCTGAAGCTGGAAGCGCGGCAGAACATCCTTCTTCACCGCGAACAGCCCGGCAATGCTGCCATTCTGGAAGCCGCGCGCGTCAGTTGATTCCGGGGTGATCTCCGTCTTGCCCGCGAACAGCTTTCCGGCCACCTTGTCATAGGTGACGTAATTTGCCTGATCGCCATCGACGAGCGGCGTGCCCCCCGCGGTGTAGAGCGTGGCCCGCCCATCGGTGGAGCGGCGCACCTGCATATCGATCAACTTCGACGCCTTTTCCACCAGAACGTCCATCTGGTCGCCGAGATCGGCCGCGCCGAGCGAGCCGGGCTGCGCATCCGAGATCTGCTTGTTGAGCGAGGTGATCTTATGCAGCGTCTCGTTGAAATCGGAGACGTCGTACTTGATCTCCATATCAACCTCGCCACCGATCCGCGCGAGCATGTCGCTGCTCTGGTTGAGCGACGTCACCATCTCCTGCGCGGCGGAGGCCACGCCGTTCTGCGCCGCGTTGTTGCCAGGATTGTTCGCCAGCGCGATCATCGAGCTGCGCAGGTCGGTCAGTCGATCCGCGGGCGACAGCCCATCGCCCGGCTGGCCGAGGGTCGCGGTATATTCGCCCACCGCCTCGAAGATCGCCTGCTCGCGTGCCATGGCAGAAGAATGCTGGCGATACATGCGGTTGAGCGAGGCGTCGACGTCGCGCCGCGCCTCGCCGGTCTGCACGAGGCCGCCCGAGATAGTGACCTGCGGCAGCTCCTTGCGCACATAGCCCTCGGTGCTCGCATTCGCGATATTGCGCGAGGTCGCTTCCGATTGCATCTGCGCCGTGCGCAGACCGCTCGTGCTCGCCTGGAGGGCGCCGGTCAAGCTCATCGGTTTGCTCCGTTCTTCTCAGCGTGACGATCAGCGCTTGAGGCGCGTGGTTTCGTCGAGCATCTCGTCCATCGTGGTGACGATCTTGGCGTTGGTGGAATAGGCCCGCTGGGTGCGGATCAGATCGCTCAGTTCCTGCGCGATATCGACATTCGACCCTTCGAGCGCACCCGAACTGATCGTGCCCACCGGACCCTCGTTCGCCTTGTGGATCGTGTAGGCGCCGCTGTCGCGGGTCAGACGATAGGCGTCGCCGTCGATCTCCTGCATGCCGTTGGGGTTCTCCACATGGGCGAGCGGAATCTTGTAGAGCGGCTGGCGCTGCCCGTTGTCGAAGATTCCGTACATCGTGCCGGTATCGTCGACTTCGATCCGGGTCAGCGCGCCGGACGAGGAGCCGTCTGCAGTGAACTTCTGGGGCGTGAAATCGCCAGCGAACTGGGTGATCCCGTCGAAGCTGTTCAATGCGCCGAGCCCGATCTCGATCGGCTGCGTGGTGCCGCCGTCATTCATCGTCAGGCTCATCACGCCCGTGGTCGTGTCCATCGAGAAAGCGCCGGGGGCCGTGGCGAGGTTGGTCACACCGGAATAGCTGATCGGCGCGCCGGCATTGGCACCGCCCGGGGCGAAATCGACCGTCACCTGACCATAGGGCACGCCGTCACCATCGGAGACAGTGATGTCCCATTGGTTCGGCGTCGAGGTCGGCTGCCACGAATATTCGAGCCGCTTCACCGCGCCGAGCGGCGTGTAATATTGCGACGAGGAGGTGAAAGGCGCGCCCGGCGTCGCGTCGCCGGTTTCCTGCGAGGGAAGATTGCCCTGCACCCCGATCGCGGTGGTCGCCTTCGCGCTCAGCGTGGCGTCCGTGACGTTCACCGTCTTCAGACCGTTGAAGCTGTTGCCGTCGATCGTGGCGAGTTTGACGTCCGTGTAAGGATAGCCGGACAGGAAGTAGCCCGCCGAATTGACGAGGTTGCCGTTCTCGTCGGGCTGGAACGAGCCGGCGCGCGTCATGACGTAATCGGATTGCACACTGGTATTGGCGTTGCTGGACACGACGAAGAACCCGTTCCCGTTCACCGCGAAATCGGTGGGCGAGTTGGTAGGGATCACCGCGCCGCCATTCTGCAGATCGGAGGAGACGACGGCATTGACCCCGGATGGCGCGTTGAGCCCGCCGGTCGGCGTCATGGTCACCATCTGGGCGAAGCTGCGCTTGTAGCCCGTGGTGTTCGCATTCGCGATATTCTCGGAAATTTCGCCAACGGCGACGGAGTTCGCATTCAGGCCGCTCACACCGGTCTGCATTGCGCTCGAAATACTCATGGTTTTATCCTCTCATGTCCGAAGAGAAAGGGGTCCTATCCAAGAGATAGACGAGTGATGTTTCACTGAAGTTAAAAATATCCGCCGTTTTTCTTTGTCCTCGTGTCAGGGGCGCAATGCATAGCAAAGATACCTAGCCTCCTGCCCGCTTCGCCTCCGCCCCGACCATCTCGATCGCATCACCGGCGTTGCGCAGCCGATCCCGCGCTGCGGCGTCCATAAGCGGGGTCAGTTTGGCGGGCTCGGCCAGCAGGCTTGCGACGAGCTTGTTCAGGTCCTCCCGCCCCGCGAGACGGGGGAAAACCTCTGCGACGCTGCGGGCCGTGGTCAGGTCGCCGGACCGGTAGGCAGCCAGCAGCAATTGGACCGCATCGGTCTCCGAAAAATCACCAGAGGCCGTCTTCCACAATGCGCGATAGGACCGCGTCGCCGCTGACCAGTCGCCCTTCTTCCAATGGAGCTGCGCCTGCAACCGGAGATGGTCGATCGATTGCGCGGTGACCTTGGTGTCCAGGGCCGCATCGGTCTTTCCGGCCTCGGCCAGAACGCGGGCCTGCAGTGCGTTGAACTGGTTCAGCTCCTGCGCGTCGGCGGGACGCTCGGAGGCCTCCAACACCTTGGCGGCACGCGCGAATTGCCCGCCACGGGCAAGTGCTTCCGCCTCGCGAAGCGCAAGATAGGCCATCCGGTCCTGCGACACCGCCTCGGGGTTATCTTTGCGCTGCACGCTGAGAGCCTCTCGGATCTTGCGATATTCCGACGAGGCTTGCGTCGTGGCGCCCAGTTCCAGCAGACGATCCGCGAATTGCTCGGCATAGGCATGGAAATCGGCGCGAGCCTCGTAATAGGGCTCCAAGCGCTGATGGCCTGCGGTGAAGGCGGTGAGCGAGATCTTCCCCGCCGCGCCTTTCGCATAGAACGCCTTGAGCAACCGATCCGCCGCCTCGGCGGCCGTCCGCGCCTGCGGGCGGTCCGGGAAACGGGTCAGGATCTCGCCATAGGCGATCAGCGCCTCCACATCGCGACCGCTCTTTTCCCCCAGATGCGCGCGCTGTTCGAGGGCCTGAAGATCGAACCGGTCGCCGCGCCACGCAAGATTGGCCTCGGCGAGCATGGATAAACCTTGGTCCGTCGTGAGCGCACCCTTCGCAAGGCCGAGATCGACCAGAGCGAGCCGCGCCCGCTGAGCGTATCGATCCCGTCCCTTCGCTGCTTCGCGATAGGCGGCGTAGGCCTTCTCCGGATGATGCGATTGCTCTGCCACCCGCCCGATGAGGAAGCTGTAAACCGGTTGGGCCTTCAACTCGGGATAGTTGTCGAAATCCCGGCTCAGTCGCTCGGCCAGCGCCCATTGCTTGACCGCGATCGCGCCTTCCAGAAGCGCGGGCAGGCAGGCCTCCACGAAAACGGGCGGATAGGCGGGCAGCCGGTCCGCCGCACCCGCGAGGTTCCCCTCGAGCTCCTCCGCGTCGCCCTGCGTGATCGCATTCAGCGCCGCCCAGAGGTGATAATCCTGCCAGTTCGCCCAATCCGCATTGGGCAAGAGCGTGCCAGTCGGCACCCCCACCCCTTCCATGATATCGAACCCGGCGGCGATCGCGCGCCAGCGGGCCTGTTCGGCGGGGATCAGACCGTCGGGCATCTCGTCGCCCAGCACCGACCGCCCCTCGGGCAACATGACATGCGCGAGATAGAATTCAGCCAGATTGAGCCGCGCGACCGCGCGCGACGGCCCGGGCTCGGCCGCGGCGAAACCTGCGGTTAGCGCATCGCGGTCCGCAAGGAAGCCCGCCTGAGTGTATTGCGCGAAATCGAATGGTGGCGGCGCAGGTATGGCCTCCGCCGCGGCGGGGCCGCACAGAAGACAGAGCGCCAAAACGCCGCCCATCAAGGGGAAACCGCCTCGCAATTCCATCACCTCTTGCCCAAACGCGCCATAATTCCTTCCCTCTTTAAAGAATAGTATTGATTATTCCAAGAAGAGCAAACATTATCGACCGGAAATCGGCAGCAGTCCAAGCAAAGCCACAAGTTCTATTCGCGCGGGCGGACATTCATGGATAGCTCAAATTACGTCTCCCTATCCCTCGCCTCGACGCTGTGGCGCAGTCTCGACATCTCCGCCAACAACATGGCCAATGCCAACACGGCCGGCTTCAAGGCGGAGCGCTCGCTGACCGAGAGCTTCGAGTCGAAGGGCAATGCCGGGGCCGAGGATGACGTGAGCTACGTGCTCGACAAGGGCTCCTATCTCGACGACCGGCAGGGATCCCTCACGAAAACCTCGAACCCGCTCGATGTGGCGCTGAACGGCGATGGCTGGTTCGCCTACCAGACGCCGGCGGGCCAGACCGCTTTCGGGCGCGACGGCCGGCTGACCGTCGACCCGCAAGGCAATCTCGTGACGCTGTCGGGCAATCGGGTACTCGACCGGGGCGGCGCGCCGATCGCGATCCCGCCGGGCGAGGAGATCACCATTTCCCGCGACGGCACGATTTCGGGGCCGAATAGCGGCACGATCGGCACGCTGGGCATGTTCGCCGTGCCCGACATCCAGAGCTACAGCCGGCTGGGTGGAGGCCTCTTTGCCGCGCCCGGCGGCGCCGTACCCGCCTTTACGCCATCCGAAACGACGCAGGTCGCTCAGGGCTTCATCGAGGAGAGCAATGTCCAACCGGTGGTCGAGATGACCCGGATGATGGACATCCAGCGCTCCTACGAGCGCGCGGTGAAGTTGATGGATGAACAGAACAACCTTCGTCAGGAAACGTTGCGCAGGCTTGGCAAAGTCTGACCGGCGCGAAAAGGAGCTGAACCATGAGAGCACTTGGAATTGCCGCGACGGGGATGCTGGCCCAGCAGACCAATGTGGACGTGATCTCGAACAACATCGCGAACGCGAACACCACCGGCTACAAGAGCACCCGCGCCGCATTTCAGGATCTGGTCTACCAGTCGCTGCAACGCGAAGGCTCGCTGACCTCTGCCGACGGGACAGCGCGCCCTGTGGGCGTGGATATCGGCCTCGGTGTACAAAGCGCGGGCGTGGTGCGGCTCAACACCCAGGGCGGGCTCGTCCAGACCGAGAACCAGCTCGACCTCGCAATCGACGGCGGCGGCTATTTCACCCTCAACATGCCCGATGGCAGCCAGGCCTATACGCGGGCGGGTACATTCCAGCTGAGCCCCGAGGGACAGATCGTGTCCCTCGACGGCTACGAGGTCGCGCCCGGGATCAACGTCCCGGCGAACACCACGAATGTCGAGATCAACCAGCAGGGCCTCGTGATGGCTTATGTCGGCAAGGACCCGACCCCGGTTCAGATCGGCCAGCTGACGATGGCGACCTTCGTCAACGAGGCGGGGATGAAACCGCTGGGCAACAACCTCCTGCAGGCGACGACCGCGTCGGGCGATCCGACCGAGGCGCTTCCGGGCGATCCGGGCGTGGGCATCCTGCGTCAGGGTTATCTCGAAAGCTCGAACGTCAACATCATCCAGCAGATCACCGATCTGATCTCGGCGCAGCGCGCTTACGAGATGAATTCGAAGGCCATCGAGACGGCCGACCAGATGATGTCCACCTCGAACCAGATCAAGTGATGCCATGAGCCCGATACGCGCCTCCGCGACCGCCGTTCTCGCCACGCTCGCCGCCGCGCTTCTCGTCGCCCCCGCGAGCGCCGAATCCGTGCGCGTGCTGATCGCCGAGAAGGCGGAGCAGTCGTGGGGGCTGGAGATGCCGCCGAGCGGCCATTTCGAGATCACGCTGCAAGACAGCGACCCGGGCGACGCGGAGATGATAAGCGACTTCTGGATGGACCGCTCCACGGGGCAGTTCCTGGCGAATGCGGTTGAGGCCTCGGGCGACGTGCGCCGCCTCGCGGGGCTTGCGCTGCTCAACGTGCCCGTCCCGGTGCCGACGCAGCAGTTGCTTCCCGGCAAGATTCTTTCCGGAGATGATTTCCAGGTCGTCGACCTGCCCTACGGTCAGGTGGGCGCCTATGCGGTGACGCGGCTCGACCATCTGGAGGGGATGCAGGTGCGCCGCGTGCTCGCCCGCGGACGCCCGGTGATGAGCCAATCCATCACCGAGCCGGTCATCATCTCGCGCGGCGACCCGGTCTCGATCGAATATTCGAAAGGCGCCATGTCCCTGACCGCACCCGGCAAGGCGATCTCCGACGCCCATGCCGACCAGTCAGTGCGCGTGGTCAATCTCGTGAGCAACAAGATTGTCGAAGGCATCGCCAAGCCCGACGGCAAAGTGGAGATTCAGAAGTGAGACATCCGTTCTACGTCCTGCCGATGCTCGCACTGGCCGCCTGCGGTTCCGGCACGGCCTTTGAGCGCGACCCAAAAGTGAGCGACATGGTGGTCGATGGCGACACGATCCCCGAGGTGAACCGGGTGAGCGTGCCGATGCCGCCGCTCGAGCCCACGCGCATTCCGCAGCGGGCCGAGGCCGCGTCGCTCTGGCAGACCGGCTCCACCGGCTTTTTCGGCGATCAGCGTGCCGACAAGGTGGGCGATTTGCTGACGGTGGATATCAACATCAAGGACGAGGCGCAGCTTCAGAACGCGTCCCAGCGGAGCCGCGACGGCAGCCAGAGCGTCGGTTTTCCGACCTTCCTTGGCTATGGCGGCAAGATCGCCAAGATCCTGCCGGGCGTCAGCGAGAAGGACTTGCCCACCGGCAGCAACATCGTCGATCTCAGCTCGCAATCGACCTCAAACGGCAGCGGCTCGATCAAGCGCAACGAGACCATCAGCCTGAAGGTCGCGGCCCTCGTGATCCAGAAGCTTCAGAACGGGAATTTCGTGATCGCGGGACGCCAGGAGGTGAAGGTCAATCACGAGCTGCGCGAATTGCGTGTGGCCGGGATCATCCGGCCCGAAGACATCCGGATGGACAACACCATCCCCTACGAGAAGATCGCCGAGGCGCGCATTTCTTATGGCGGGCGCGGCCAGATCAGCAAGGTGCAACAGCCCCGCTACGGGGAAGACGCGCTCGACGTCGTCCTCCCCTACTGATCGTCTCCGATGCCGCGCTGGAGAACACTCGTACTGCTTGTCGTGGTGGTGCCGATCGTCGCGGCGGGGCTTGGCTATCTGGGCGGAAGCCAGATCGCGCCGCGACCTGCTGCCCCAGAAGCGCCGCCCGAACCCACGCCGCGTGACGTCGCCTTGGGGCCTGTCACGGTGCCGGTCTACCGGGCGCGTACGATCAGCTATTTGAACGTCGACGTAACACTGGTGCTGAAGGGAGACGGGCTTCCCGATGGCCCCGCGCTGGTGCCGAAGCTGCGCGACGAGACACTCGACCTTTTGAGCAAGCTCGCGGATAACCGGATGTTCGATCCCGATACGGTCAAACCCGAGGACCTCGCCACCCTGCTAGAGCGCGGCCTCGCGGACCGAGTACCCGGCCTGCAAGCGGCCAAGGTAAACAGCGCCGAGCCGTTCAAGCAGGGATAGAAAGCCTCCCATCACGGATCGCGCCCGGTGCAGGCGTGTCAGCCCGACACCGCGACGATGAGCGAACTCGGCACTTCCTCGCCATTGCGAAGAACCAGCGATTGCCCCTGCGCAGAGAAGCGCACCTGCTCCACCTGCGTGCTGGGATAGGTGTCATACGAGACCGCATTGCCATCGGCGTCCTGCGCGTCGATCTCGACCCGGAACGTGTCATCCGGCACCGGCAATCCCGCAGAATCGCGCCCGTCCCAGTTCAGCGCGATCTTCTCGCCCGCCCGTCCGGGCAGGCCAGTAATCCGGCGCAGTTCGGTCCCGTCTTCCGTCTTGATGATCGCGGTCACCTTGTCGGCGGGTGCGGCAAGCTCGTAGCTGGTGCTGGCCTGACCGTCGCGCAACTCGATCCGGTCGGAGGCGAGCGACACTGTCTTGCCCATCAGGGCCACATCCGACATCGCACCCATTGCGCTCAGCTTGGCATCGATGGTCTTGAGGTTGGTATTGGTCTGCACCGTTTGCTCGACCTGACTCAGCTGCGCCAGTTGCGAAACGAATTGCGTGGAATCCATCGGCTTCAGCGGATCCTGATTTCGGATCTGCGCCGTCAGAAGCTGCAAGAAGCTGTTGTAATCCGCCGAGATCTTTGACTGCGCCGGGTTCGCCTTGGCGTCGGCCGCGGTCGCAGCGGGATTGGTCCTTGTCGGTGAGATGCTCATCGGTGGCTCCTCAGGTCCTGATATCCAGTTGTCCGTCGAGAATGGTGGGCTGCCAGTCGGCGCCCAGCACGGGGATGTCTTCATCTGCGGTAACATGCGCGCCGGACGCGCGCTCATCGCCCCGTTCGCCGTGACCGCCGAACTGCTCGAAATCGAGCGCGCCGCTATCCATCTGCAGCCCCTGCCCGGCGAGGATCGCCGCCAAGGTCTCGCGATCGCCGCGCAACGCACTCAGCACCGCCGGGCTCTCGGCGCGCACGACCACGTTGACCTGACCACGCTTGTCGCGCTCCACGTCGATCTCGATATCGCCGAGCCCGCGCGGGGTCAGCGCCACGCGGGTGCGTCCTTCCTGCAGATCCGCGCGCCGAAGCTGCGTCGCGACGAAGGCCGCGAAGCGCGGCGAGGGTTGAGCCGCCGTCTGCGCCGATTGGGCAGCAGCGTCGCTGCGCGCAACGTGGCTGGCGTCATGCTGCGTGAGCCGCGCCACCGCGGTTTCGGGCAAGACGCCTGCACGGGCGGCCTCGGCAAAAAACTGGGCGGGCTTGGGGTCGCCCTTGCTCTGCGCTGCAGGCAGAACCGCGGCTTGCGCCTCGACCTTGCCGGTGTTCGTGGCGCCGTTGGCGGCAGCTTCCAGCACGGCGCGCACCCGCGGGTCCATGTCGCTCTGCTGAATCTCCGCCGTGAGCGGCGCTGGAATCACCCCGGCAAGCCCCTGCGGAACGGCGATGATCGCCTGCGCCTGCGCCTGCGCCTGCGACTGCGTCTGCGTTGCCTCAAGCTTCGGCTGTGCCACCGGAGAGGATAGATTGCCAGCAGAGTGCGCGGGCATGCGCCCCGCTACCGACGGAATCTGCGCACCACCCGTTTGCGGCGATGCCGTCCCAGATGGCTTCGCTTGCAGACCGAGCGAGACCAGAAGGCTCGCGAAGACCGCGTCGATCGTGTCGCTTTTGTCGCTCGCACGATCCGAGGCGGGCTTTGCCCCCGCGCCGTCAGTTTGCAGCCGCATACCTTCAAGTGCCCGCGTCAAACCTTGCTGCAGCTTCGTGCCATGCGCCGCGTCGAACTCCGTGAGGACCGTAGCCAGCGACGCGCCCAGCTTTTTGAGCACCTCGCTCATCGACTTGCCCTGCGCCAGCTCTGCCAGCGCGCCGTCGCGAACCGTTTGCAGCTTGCTGGCCAGCTCGGCCTGAAGCGCTGGATTGTCGGTCAAGGCGGACGCTGCGCCTGCGCCAGCCTCCGGCGTCGCGGCCGCCGTGGCAGCCCCCACGCCCGAAGCTGCAAGCCCATCCGCCGGCACGCCCTGCACGAGCGATCCGAAACCGGTCCCCTCTGTCGCGGATTTGCGCCCGGTGCCTGCGGCCGACGCCGTTACCTTCAGCAATGTCGCGGCTATCGCGTCCATCTCATCACCCTCGTCACACGAAACTCATACGCTTGCTCCGGGGCCTCGAGGCCGCCTGCCACGCCATGAACGGCGCGAACCAGTCGCGATCCTTTTCGTAGCCCAACTGCTCGAGCAGGTCGAACAGCACCGGGAAGCGCGAGAATTGATCGAAAATCCGCGCCCGATGCTCTTCGTCGAGCCACTTCGCACGCGCCTTTTCCACCGGGCGCACACCGTTGAGCGGGCCTTGCAACTCCTCGGGAATTTCGGCGGCGCCGAAATCGGAAAAATGCCCTTCGAATTGCAGACCGAGCGCATCGCGCAACTTCTCCTGAATCCTGTCGGGATCATTGACCAGGTCTTCGTATTTCAGGAGGAATACACCCTGCGGGAAAATGCCGGATCTCAGCACGGTCCCGATCGCCTCGTGAATCTGCAGGAACCCCGGCATCACCGGCGCGGGCGCATCCGGACCGCCGATGAAATACATCGCGTCCGCCGAGATGAAATAATCGTCCGGCACCGCCGAATGACGGCTCACGAGGATGTCGCGCGGGTCGCGCAGCGGCACGATCAGATCGATCCGCTTGCTACGGACGTTCGCCCGCGCGACATTCGCGACCTGGAAAATATCGAGCGGCCGCTTGCTGACCCAGTCGCCCGGCTGCCCGATCGTGGAAAGCGCGCTGGTCTCGCGCGGCGAGATTTCGAAACCTTTGAGAGTCTCGCGCAGCATGTTGTAAAATAGCGTGGTGCCTGCGCGCCCGTGCCCTGCGATCATCAGATGACGTGCCATCGCCCTTCTCCTCAGTTCAGCATCGCGGGGCTGAAGCCGCGTTTTTCGAGACACCGCTTCAGCCGGAGGAGCGCACGCTTCTCGACCTGTCGGGCACGCTCACGGCTGATTCCAAGATCACGGGCAAGATCGTCGAGCGACTCCGGCGGCGTCTGCAATTTGCGCCGCAAAACGATCTCGCGATCCGGCGCGTCCAGATCATCCAGCGCGCTGCTCAGCACCTCATGCGCAGCCCGCGCGGCGGAGGACGCCAGCGTCTGTTCCTCGGGTGTGAGATCGGGGCTGGGCATCATCTCCATCAGGTCGGCGTCACTGTCATCGAAGGATTTGGCGTCCAAAGCGACGAGACCGGTCAGAAGCTGGCTCGCCTCGGGATTGTCGAGCCGCCCCATCCGCGCATCGAGATAGACCCGCGCCGGCACGTCGATCACCGTTTTGATCCGGGCGAGGGCGTTCAGCACGCAAGTCATCACCCACCAATGCGAGTAGGTCGAGAACCGGACATCCTGCGTCAGATCGAACCGTTCGGCGGCGCGCATCAGACCGATGATCCCTTCGGCCACGAGGTCTTCGAGCTCGACCGGATTGGACGCCCAGCGACGCGCCTGCGCGTAGGCCTGCCGGACATGCGACCGCAGCAGAATTTCAAGCGAGTTCTGATCTCCGTGTTCCTGCCACCGGGAGATCGCCTGCCGCTCTTCTTCGACATCGAGAAACGGCGCATCAAGTGCAGCACGAAAGCTCAATGCAAACATTACCCCGCCTCTATTCACTCTATTCTTGCTGAACAGAAGACCACGGCGCCCTGTTTGGAGAAAGCTTTACTTGATTAAAGGCGAGTTAATCGCGGTGTTTTCTGGTTAACCCTAGATTAACGCCCCAAAAGGCAGCGCCGCCCCAAGGGCGGCGCTTCGTATTTCCAACGATGTCGCGGTTGCACGGCCCACCCGCCGAGCAGCGCGTTCATACCGGGCTTTCGGCACTGTACTCACGTTCAGAGATAGCCGCCCATCGCGGTTGCGCTGCAATCGCGCGCATCTTCGTGCACCGAGAACTCGCTCCGGGGCCGCGACGCCATGGCCGGCAGGCGGAGGTTGATCGCGCGGTCCCCAAAACCATGCTTCACCTCCGCGGCATTCGCTGGCTCGATGACCACGAGGCTTCCATAAGGCACCTCGATACCCAGTTCTTCCACGAGCACGTCGCCAAGCGAAATACCCGGCAGGAGCTCTTCCGACTCGGGCAGCACGAGCAGGCTTGCTTCCTTGTGTGTCGAACGCAGCACCACGGTCTGCGCAGGCAGAAGCGCAGCCGCCACCAAACTTCCCTGAGAACCTGCTCCGGCTGACACTTGCTTCACCGAGCCTTCCCAAATTTGCGCTAACAAATTGTTACTTTTCATGGACATCCCTAATCCCCAAGTCCCCCAAAGTCAGTGGCTGCAGATTACCAGCGATTCCCTTTCCCGTAAGGTTAAGGATTGTTAAAACTGTAAGGCGAGTAAGGATAGTTCCTGCCCAAAAGGACAACTTGCCGCCGCGCCGAGTTATCCCCAGGCGAACCTCGAAAGAAGCGTCGATGACCCAATTTTTCATGGCCTCTTACGCTACAAGTTGTGGCTACAACTTCAATCCTCCACAGCTTGTCGACGGTTCCGCTACAAATTGTGTGCTCACGATCAATCGCTGAGACGTTAACAATTCAGCGCTTGACAGGCACTCCCTCGAAACCAGTTTCGGAGGATCAGCGAATCAACCTTAGGTTGCAAAGTCTGAGGGCTTTCGCAGGGGAATTTCATAGAACGAGTATCCGGCGGATCGCACCGTTTCGACGACATATCGGTCGCCGAACGCATCGCGCAGCTTCTTGCGGATCTTGGTGATGTGAACGTCGAACTTCCGGTCGCCATAGACCCACATAGTGTTGTCGATGCGGCGCGAGAGCGCGTCGCGTGTCACGATTCGACCGCCGCTGCGGATAAGCTCGCACATGATCTCCCGTTCCATGGGAGTCAGCTGGACAGCTTCAGTCGCGTCCGGGCCGGTCAGCCGGTTTTCCTCGTCTATCTTGAGGCGCGCGACCCGCTTCTCTTCTCCCGGGAAACTGATGGGCAATCTGCTCCCCGCCCGAAGCCAGAGTCGCGCCGTCAACTCCCTGTCGGAATAGGGCTCCCGGAGTACGTCATCGGCGCCAGCGAGGATCATCTCGGCAGCGAACACTCCGTCGCTCGAGGGATCGACGAACAGGATGAGGCTCTCGGGCGTACTGACACGCGAGGTGCGGATCAAATCCGCTGCGCCCTCGGGCTGCGCAAGACTGATCATCAACAGGCACGGATTGCCATGCAGCAGGATATACTGCTCCGCCTCCACCGCCGTCGCGAACGGTAAGGAGCCCCAACCACAGCACGCAAGAAAGAAGGCAGCCAACTTGGCTTGCTTCGCGTTTTCTTCCGCTACGACGATAACGTTCTGTCTCCGCATGGCGCTCGAGCCAAACAAAAGGCAACTCCCCGTATCTCTCTGCGCGTCGACGCGAACCTTAGGTTTCGCGCCGCCCCCATCGCGCAGCCCTTTTTTTGAATAACGCAGCGCCAAGCTGAAGGAGAGAGCGTAAATCCGCCTGCCCCGGCATGTTCGCGTTTTCAAATTTTTTTACCTGCTTTATGCAACTAATTTACGTGTTTACACCTGACAAGCCCGACCACTCATTTGACATGGACCGCGCCTTCGTGACGTCTCGTGGGAAAAGTTGATTTCTTTGACCTAACTTTAAGAATTCCTTCAATCTTTCTCCCGTAGGACAAAAACATGTGAGGATAGACATGACGCAACATTCCCCGGACCGGTCCGGCGAGCCTGCGACGTCCCGCGTTCCTGCGGTGCCAATCTCGGAGAGCGTCCTACCAGACCGACTGATCTGTCTGGAAACGGGCCGCCCAATCAAGATGTTGAAGCGTCACCTCCAAAACCTACTCGGAATGACCTTCGAGGAATATCGCGCGAAATGGGGGCTTCCGCCGGATTATCCGACGACCGCGCCGAACTACCAATACGCCAAGCAGCGATGGCGCACAAAAGGCAAACTCCATTGAGCAGCCACAGGACAGGCGAAGCACTCAGAGAAACAATCCTGTGCAGAAACAGTATTTTCCCCGGAAACCCAAACACAGATTCACGCGTTCATTGACAGAAACGCGCCTCGCACGTAACTTTCTCTACTAATCCGGGGAGAGTGCAACTTTAAGCATTGGAGAGACCAGATGTCGAAGGACCGGCCCACGGATGCAGCAAACATTATCGCGACAGTTGCTGCGGCCTATGCTGCGCGTTCGGATGTGACGGCGGATCAGGTGGTCGACCTCGTGGCGAAACTCTCCGCGCAGTTCGGCGAGGATCTGTACAACGCGGCCGCCAATCACGCGGCAGAGGCGCCAACGGCTAGCTCCAGTCCCGCGCGGCCGCAACCGGCGCTGCCCGTGAAAGAGGCCGTCACCGAAGACAAGGTTTTCTGCCTGTGCTGCGGACGCGGCTTCAAGATGCTCAAGCGCCACCTGGGCTCGGAACACGGGCTGAGCGAAGACGAATATCGCGCCCTGTTCAGCCTGCCTGCTGACATGCCCCTCGTCGCACCGAGCTACTCGGCCCGCAAAGCGGCCTATGCCAAGAAAGTCGGATTGGGCAAACACAGCCGCGACGACTACGAAGCATCGCTCCACGACGCCTGAGGAAGGATCGGCGGGCACGAGTTCCGCCACTCTGGGCAGGATGCCAAAGCGGTCGGCCAGCATCTTTGTTTCCAGATCATGAACGATTATCGCCCTTTTTTGGCCCATTTTTAAGCCGACAACCCACACTCAAGGGCTGCAGAAAACGCATGCCCAGAGAAGGCTGCTGGCTCCTGCCAGCGAGGTGGGAAAGGGCAACTCATGGCACGGTCAAATCAGGCGCCGATCATCGTGAAGCGGAGCGATGACGATCACGAATCCGAGCATCACGGCGGAGCGTGGAAAGTCGCCTATGCCGATTTCATGACCGCGATGATGGCCTTCTTCCTGCTGATGTGGATTCTCTCCGTTTCGGACGAGAACCAGCTCACCGGGATCGCCGATTACTTCGCCCCTGCGAAAGTCTCGATGCAGGCCCCCGGCGGCACCGGCCCCCTCGCCGGCGAGACGATCGGGCCGAAAGGGGTGCTGAACGCCTCGCGCGCCGACGACACGATTCCCGCCAATCCCGGCGCCGGGAGCGAGACAGCCCCCTCGACCGAGCTGGCCAACGCCTCCGGCAGCTCCAAGGAGGCCACGCCGGACGCGACGACGAATAAAGTCGCCGACGCGGTGCAGGCGACGGCAGAGGCAGGCGACACAACCGGCGCGAAGACTGCTGCAGCCACACCGCATGCCGTCGACGACGCCCGCTTCCAGACGCTTCAGACCCGGATCACGCAGGCGATCCAGCGCGTTCCGGACCTGCGTCCGCTGCAGCAGAACGTCCTATTCCGCCGCACGCCGGACGGGCTGAATATCGAAGTCGTGGATCAGGCGGGCAAAGCCATGTTCGCCTCGGGCAGCGCGAAGCTCGATGGGCCCACGCTGGCGCTGATGAATCAGCTCGGCCGCGCCCTCTCCGATCTGCCCAATGACGTGCTGATCGCGGGGCACACCGACTCGGTCCCCTATCAGAAAGCGGGCGGTACCTATGGGAATTGGGAACTGTCCTCGGACCGCGCCAACGCGACGCGCCGGGCGCTCGTGGCCGCCGGTGTCGCCCCGGAACGGGTCACCCGCGTCTCGGGCCTGTCGGATACCGATCCGCTGAAGCCGGCCGATCCGCGCGATCCGTCGAACCGTCGGATCACCGTCACCCTCGCCTATATTCAGCCCGAGGCCGACACGAAAACGCCGACCGAGGCAACGAGGCCGCGTCTCCAAGCGAATGCCGAGCAGACCCCGCCGGCCCCTGCGGTCGAGCAAGCGTCGCCCGAAATCGTCACCCCCGCGGCGGCCACCCCGTCGGATCAGCCTCAGAAATACAGCTCGATCGCGATGGATGACCTGCGCAGCGCTCTGCAGTAAGATTCTGGACACAAAAAAAACGCCGGCGCGAACCCTATCGCGCCGGCGTTTTCTTATTCGGTGGAGGCGAAACTCAGATCAGACCGGCATGGACCATTGCCGCGTCGATCGCGGTCTTCGTCTCGGGCAACAACTCGGTCAGCGGCAGACGCACCTCGGCCGAGCACATGCCCAGCTTCGACATCGCGTATTTCGCACCCGCCACGCCCGGCTCGAGGAAGATCGCCATGTGCAGCGGCATCAGCTTGTCCTGATAGCTCAGCGCCTTGGCGTAATCGCCGGCAAGCGTCGCCTCCTGGAATTCCGCGCAAAGCTTGGGCGCGACGTTCGCCGTCACCGAGATACAGCCCACGCCGCCATGCGCATTGAAGCCGAGCGCCGTCGCGTCCTCGCCCGAGAGCTGGATGAAATCGGGCCCGCAGGTCGCGCGCTGCATCGAGACGCGCTCCAGTTTGCCGGTCGCATCCTTCACGCCGACGATACGCGGCAGCTTCGCCAGTTCGCCCATCGTCTCGGGGATCATGTCGACCACCGAGCGGCCCGGAATGTTGTAGATCACGATCGGCAGTTCGCAGGCATCGTGCAGCGCGCGGTAATGCTCGATCATGCCGCGCTGCGTCGGCTTGTTGTAATAGGGCGTCACGACGAGCGCCGCATCGGCCCCGGTCTTGCCGGCGTGCTGGATCAGCCGCACACCTTCCGCCGTCGAGTTCGAGCCTGCGCCCGCGATGATCGGAATGCGGCCCTTCGCGGCTTTCACGACCTCGGTGATGACCGTCATGTGCTCGGCATGGCTCAGCGTCGGGCTCTCACCGGTCGTGCCGACCGGCACGAGGCCGTGGCTGCCCTGATCGATATGCCACTCGACAAGTTTCTTGAGCGTGTCCAGATCCAGCTCGCCGTCCTTGAACGGCGTGACCAGTGCGGGAAGAGACCCTTTGAACATGACACGCTCCTTTTTTGGTTGGGCCGGGGGGTTGAGTCGTCCCGGCGGAAATCGGCCGGGTTATAGGCGGTTGCGCGGCTGTTGCCAACTTGTGATTCATCCCCATCTGTGAGAGGCCCGTAGCAAAGGGACAAACCCGCGACCACGAGCAGCCATGATGATCCGACGCCAGTTCCTCGCCGCGCTTGCGGCTTCGAGTTTCGCGCTCTCGCCGGCCGCGCTTCGCGCTGCGAGTTCCGCGCTGTCCGATGCCTTCGCGGCGGCCAATTCCGGCGATTGGGACGAGGCCGAAAATCTCGCGCGTCGCGTGGGCCCCCTCGGCTTCGATGTCATCGAGTGGAAGCGCCTGCGCGATGGCGAGGGCGACTTCGCCGACTATCTCGATTTCGCCACACGTCGCGCCGATTGGCCCGGCATGCCGTGGCTGCGCGAGAAAGGCGAGGCTAAGCTCGACGGCATCCCGCCGCGCGAGGTGATCGCCTATTTCAAGCTCGGCCCTCCGCAGACCGGCACCGGCGCGCTGGCGTTGATTGGTGCGCATCTCGCCCTGGGGCAGAAGGCACAGGCGGCCGAGGTCGCCAAGACTGCCTGGCGCCAACTGCCAATGGAGGCAGACGAGCAGGCGAAGTTTCTGGCCGACTATCCCTCGCTTATCTCCGCCGATCATGGCGGGCGGATGCAGAACATGCTCGATCGCGGTCACCTGTCGGATGCGCGCCGGATGATCGATCTGGTCACGCCCGGCACCAAGGCCGTCGCCGAGGCGCGGATCGCCCTGCAGGCGCGCGAGCAGGGCGTCGACGATCTCGTGGCCGCCGTCCCCGGCTACATGGTCGAGCGGTCCGCAGGGCTTGCCCGCGACCGCGCGATGTGGCGCTGGCGCGCCGGGCTGGAAGACGGCGCGGCAGAGCTGATCCTCGAGCGGTCGAAATCCGCGACCGATCTGGAAGATCCCGACCTTTGGGCCACGCTGCGCGGCTATCAGTCGCGCTGGGACCTGCGCGCGGGCAATACCCAGCGCGCCTATGATCTGGCTTCCTCGCACCACTTGGAACCGGGCGGGGCAGATTACGCCAATCTCGAATGGGTGGCGGGCTATGCCGCCTTGAAACTGGGCCGTGCCGACACGGCGCTCGGCCATTTTCACAATCTCGAGAAAGCGGTGGACGGGCCGATCTCGTCGTCGCGCGCGTGGTACTGGCAAGGCCGCGCGCTCGAGGTTCTGGGCCGCAGCGACGAAGCCAAGGCCGCATGGCGCAAAGGCGCTGAAAATCAGGACGCCTATTACGGGCTCCTGTCGGCCGAGCGGCTGAACCTGCCCTTGCCAGCGAATTTCGCCAAGGGCCCCGACCTGCCCGACTGGCGACGCTACAAGCTGCGCCATTCTTCCGTCTTCAAGGCCGCGCAACTGCTTTACGAGGCGGGCGAAAACGAGCTGGGCGCGCGCTTCGTGCTGCACCTCGAGGAGAGCCTCGGCCCGGGCAATTTCGGCGCCCTGACCCAATACGCGTTGGAAGAGGATGACACCTATCTCGCGCTGATCATCGGCAAACGTGCCGCACTGAAGGGCGAGATCATCGCGCAGGCGCTCTGGCCGATCCCGGGCCTGACGAGCCATGACCTGGGCGTGCCGGAGGAACTGGTCCTCGCCGTCGCCCGCCGTGAAAGCCAGTTCGCGGTCGGCGTTGGCTCTCCGGTCGGCGCGCAGGGCCTGATGCAGCTGATGCCCGGCACCGCGAAGATGATGGCGGAGAAAACCGGCCTGCCCTACGAGAAGGCGCGGCTGACGACGGATGCGACCTACAACCTCAGGTTGGGCGGCGCCTATCTCGCGGAACTGCGTGACGAGTTCGGCGCATCCTCGGTGCTTGTCGCCTCGGGCTACAATGCCGGTCCGGGCCGCCCGCGAAGCTGGATAGAGGATCGCGGCGACCCCCGCGTTGGGACTGTCGACGTGATCGACTGGGTCGAGATGATCCCCTTCACCGAGACCCGCAACTACGTCATGCGCGTCTCCGAAGCGATCCCACCCTACCGCGCTCGACTGGGCAAGGAGGAGGTGAAATTCACCGACGTCCTGCGCGGCGACGTGAAAGATTGAGGCGCACTTCCCCCTCGGCCTCACGGCCTCACCCGGGATATTTGAACCGAAGCGAAAGAGGCGGTTAAGCCTCTTGGGCCACCCGCGCGCGCCAGAGGGTGAAGAGCCCCGCGCTGACCACGACCCCAGCCCCGATCACCACGTTCCATTCCAGCGCCTCGCCGAAGACGACGACACCCAGGGTCGAGGCGAAGACCAGCTGGAGATAGGCGAAGGGCTGGATCGCGGAGGCCTCGGCCACCTCATAGGCCTTGATCAGCAGGAAATGCCCGGTCGCGGCGGTGAAGCACAGCACGATCATCCACGCCCAATCGGATGGGATCATGTTTTCCCAATGCCATATGCCCACCACGGTGATTACCACGGCGCCGATCACACCGGTGTAGAAGAAGGACACCGAAGCCGGATCGACCCGACCCACGTAGCGCGTCATCAGCGAGTAGAGCGCGAACAGTGTCGCCGCCGCCAGCGGGATCAGCGCATAGGGGGAGAAAACACCGAAACCGGGCTTGAGGATGATAAGCACCCCGATGAAGCCCACCCCGATCGCCGCCACGCGCCGCCAGCCGACCTTCTCGCCCAGCACCGGCCCGGAGAGACCCGCGACCAGAAGCGGGTAGCAGGCGAATACCGCATGAGAATGGACGAGCCCGAGATAGACGAAGGCCTGCACCATCACGATCACCTCGGTGATCAGGACGACCGAGCGGAAGACCTGCGCCCAAGGCAGGCCCGAGCGCGTCGCCCGCTTGATGCCGCCCGGGCTGCGCGCCGCGATCGCAAGCACGAAGGCGGCGAAGAACCAGAACCGCACCATCAGCGCCATGTAGACGTTGTAAGTCTCGGCCAGGTGGCGCGAGATGCCGTCCTGGATCGCGAAGATGAAGGTCACCGCGACCATCAGCGCAATGCCGCGGCGGGTCGATTGTTCAACCATGTTTCACCCCGAGCGACATATGGCGTTTGCGCCCGAAACCCGGGCCACGGCTGACCTCGAAACCGGCGGCCTCGAGCGCGCGGCGCACGAAGCCCGCCGCCGTATAGGTCGCGAATGTGCCGCCCGGCACAGTATGCGCGCCGACTTCGGCCATCAGACCCCCGCCCCAAAGCTCGGGGTTCTTCGCGGGCGAGAACCCGTCGAGGAACCACGCATCGGCAGCGCCGTCCCAAGCGGGAAGCGCCGTGCGCGCATCACCCTCGATGATCTCCACCGCCACCGGACCGAGTTGAAACTGACGCTGCCCTGCAGCCCAGGCGTCCAGATAAGGACCGGCGACGGGCGCGGTCTCCGGAAATGCGTCCAGCGCCCGTGCGATCTCGTCCGCCTCCATCGGATAGGCCTCAAAGGAGGTGAAGCGGATCGGGCAGTCCTCGGGACAGGCCAGCCGCAACGCAAGCAGGTTCAGCCCCGTGCCGAAGCCCAGCTCTGCGATATGGAAGCCAGGCTGCAGCCGCGCAGGCAGATCGTTGCCTGCCAGAAAAACGTGCCGCGTCTCGTCCAGACCGCCTGCAAGGCTGAAATAGGGATCGTCGAACCGCCGCGAGACCGGCACAAGGTCATCGCGCCAATCGAGATCGGCTTTGCTCTGGTCAGGGGCGTTCATCGGGGATAGTCCACAGTCTCCGGCCCAGCCTTGAAGCAGGAGGCGCGAAATGACAAGCGGCAGACACGACATAACCGTGCGCGGCGGCGGCATCTTCGGCCTCGCGATCGCGTATCAGGCAGCAAAGCGCGGCGCGAAGGTGCGGCTCATCGAACGCAGCCGCATCGGCGCGGGCAGCTCGGGTGGCCATGTCGGCGCGCTCGCCCCGCATGTACCGGAGAACTGGAACCCCAAGAAACAGTTTCAATTCGAGAGTCTCCGAATGGCCGAGGATTTCTGGGGCGAGGTGCAACGCATCGGTGGCGGCGATCCGGGCTATGCGCGTCTCGGACGGCTGCAGCCGCTGGCGGATGAGGCGCAGATCGCACGCGCCAGGGACCGCGCGGCGGGGGCGGCCGAGCTGTGGCAGGGCTTCGCCACATGGCGCGTGGCCGAGACTGCGGAGTTCGGCGCCTTCGCGCCCCCCTCGCCCACCGGGCTCGTGATCCATGACACGCTCACGGCGCGCGCCAATCCGCGCGCCGCCGGGGCCGCGCTGGTCGCGGCGCTCGAAGCGATGGGTGCGGAGATCGTGATCGGCGAGGCCGACGAGGTTGGTCCGGTCATCCACGCGACCGGCGCCGAAGGTCTGGCCGAGCTGAACGCGGTGGTCGGCAAGACCATCGGCAGCGGCGTGAAGGGCCAATCGGCGCTCTTGAGATACGCGGCTGGCGACGTGCCTCAGCTTTTTGCTGAAAGCCTCCACATCATCCCGCATTCCGATGGAACGGTCGCGATCGGGTCGACCTCCGAGCGCGAATTCGCCGCCCCAGACACGACCGATGCGCAGCTCGACGCGCTGATCGAGAAAGCCCGCGCGCTTTGCCTGTCCCTCGCCGAGGCCCCGGTGATCGACCGTTGGGCCGGGGTGCGCCCGCGCGCCAAATCGCGCGCGCCGATGCTGGGTGACTGGCCCGACCGTCCGGGCCATTTCATCGCCAATGGCGGCTTCAAGATCGGCTTCGGCATGGCGCCGAAAGTGGCCGAGGTGATGGTCGATCTGGTGCTGGAGGGGCGCGACACGATCCCCGAAGGCTTCCGCGTGACTGACAACCTGTAAGGGGCGCCGCCCCCGGCTTGCGGCCTCCTCCGGGATATTTCAGCAAGCCCGAAGAGGCAGACCGCGCGCTTTTTCGGGCTTGTCCAAATATCCCGGGGGGCGCGCGTCAGCGCGCGGGGGCAGCGCCCCCTCCGACATAACCCGCCCGCGAGACTTCGGCCTCGGTGATCCCGAAGCGCGGCGCGAATTTCTCCCGTGCCGCGATCAGGCGCGGATCATCGGGGCGCAGGCCGAGGGTCCGGATGAACTCGACGCGGCTTTGTGTCTTGAGCTGATCGCGCGAAATCGCGGTGCCCATCAGCCGGTCGATCACCTCGCCCCCTGCCGTGACGTGGAACCATTTCGAGAAGTCGCGGAAATGGTGCTGGTTGTGCAGCGTCGAGACATGCCGCTCGATCGCGGTCTTCTTCACCGTCACATGAGCGGTGGTGTGGAACCATTCATAAGCGAGGAAGGTGGCGGCTCCACCCAGCGGCACGACGGCCACGGCGATGTCGAACGCATGGGGCGCGCCGATCAGCGCCAGCACCGCCCAGAGAAGCGCGGTATTGCCCACGAGCACCGGCACGATCACCGAGAGCGGCGCAAACAGAAGCGGCCAACAGGTCGGGAATTCGTGGTGTCCGTAATGCACCCGGTAGAGCCAGTTGAAGGCCCATTGCCGTTTCGGGGGCGTCATGTGGAAGATGTAGCGATGAAGCCCGTATTCGTTGAGCATCTGCGCCGGGATGCCGAGCAGCGCGACCGCCCAGAGCCACCACGGTCCCTGCGCGGTCCAGTAGAGCGCCGCAGCGACGACTGCGATCATCACCCAGATCGACAGATGGGACAGCATCAGTCGCATCCGCATCGAAAAAATCTCCCGAAATCTCCTCCGGAGATCAGCCTGCCACGGCTTACGCCCACGTCAAAGCATTTCGCGGCGTCAGGGAGTCAGTCGTTCTCATGCGGGATGTTCTTTTCCCGCTCGACCGCCAGCTCGCCTTTCGAGGTATCGGCATCGGCGGTATGCACCGCCCAGTCGCCCTCGCCGGCGGGTTTCGGCAGTTTCTCGGGCGGCCAATCGCGGAAGATATTCGCCTTCGAGATGAAATGCGCGGTGATCGGGGCCGTCAGGAAGATGAAGATGGTGACCATCAGCTCGTGCAGGGTCACGTGGCCCTGCTTCACCGCGAACCAGACCATCGAGGCGATCAGGATCGCGCCCACGCCCAGCGTCGCGGCCTTGGTGGGCGCATGCAGCCGGGTCATCGGGTCGGGCAGTTTGACCAGCCCGAAGCTGCCGACGAGGCCAAAGATGCCACCGATCACGAGCAGCGCTGAAATCAGGATATCCCAGAACAGTTCCATCACGCCCTCACTCGATAATGTCGCCGCGCAGGATGAACTTGGCGAAGGAAACCGTCGCCACGAAGCCCGTCATCGCGTAGAGGATCGACGCCTCGAAGAAGAGCGCGGTCCCCTCCCAGATGCCGAAGAGCACGATCATCGCGATCGCGTTGATTGCCATCGTGTCGAGCGCCAGAACCCGGTCGGTCACGCCGGGCGCCTTGACGACCCGGAAGAGGTTGAACAGAAGCGCCATCGAATAGCAGGCGATGGCGAAGATCAGGGCATAGGTGATCATTCGAAAATCTCCTTCAGGCGGGCCTCGTAGCGGGACTTGATCTCGTCGCGCACCTCATCGGCATCCGGCGCGTGCAGCGCGTGGACCAGCAGCGAGTGACCGTCGGCGGCCAGTTCCGCCGTCAGCGTTCCGGGCGTCATCGTGATCGTGCCCGCCAGCACCGTCACCGCCTCGGGCGTGACAATGTCGAGCGGCACGGAGACCCAGGCGGGGTGCAGCTTGGAATTGGGCATGAAGAGGACGATCTTCGCCACCGTGATATTCGCGACGATGATATCCCAGATCACGATGAAGATGTACTCGATGATCTTCAGCGGCTTCGCGAAACTCGGGCGCGCGGGCCAGTAGGGTGCGGTGATCCACGGGATCACGAGACCCACGAGGATCGCGAAGACCAGCGAGTTGAGCGTGTAGCTATTGGCCAGCATCAGCCAGACCATCACCAGCGTGACGGTCAGGTAGGGGTGGGGAAGGATCTTGCGGATCATATCTTTGCTCCCCTCAATGCGCCGCGGCGGGGGCATCCTGCCCCGTCTCGGTGTGGGTGTCGGTCTGACCGGCCGGTTGACCGTCGGCAGCGTGCGGGTCCGCGACACCGGTGTCGCCACCATGCCCGTCCTCCGCCTGCATCTCCTCGCTCACTTCCATATGGCCATGCTCATGCGCGCCGACCTTCGCCGCCTCCTGCGCGCGTGCTTCGGCGCCCGCGAGAACCGCGTCGATATATTGCGACGGCGTGAAGAGTTGCGCGGCGGTGCCCTGCAGCCAGTTGCTCGCAGGTCCGGCCAGCACGGTCAGCGCCACGGAGCCCGCCAGCAGGACACCGGTCGCGGTGAAGGCGAGGCCCGGCGCGCTCGCATCCTTAGGCCCGGCCGGCAGCTCGTCCTCCTCGGCCTCGACGGCGTAGGAACGCCAGAACACCTGGCTACCCGCCCGGGCATAGCCCACGATGGCGATCAGCGAGGTCACGAGAACCGTGGCCCAGAGCGCCCATTGGCCGCGCGTCGCGTCGAGGATCATCAGCTTGCCGAGGAAGCCCGACAGCGGCGGCATCCCCGCCATCGCGATCGCGCCCACGAAGAACATCCCGGCCATCAGCCCGTGGTTCTTCATCAGAGGCGCATCGGTATAGCCGAGCCCCCAACGGCCGCGCCGCTCGCGCACGAGATCGGCAATCAGGAACATCGCCGCGGCCACCAACGTCGAGTGAACCATGTAGTAGAGACCTGCTGAGGTTGCCCCTTGGGTGAACTGCGCGAAGCCCAGCATCATCGTGCCGACCGAACCGATCACCGCATAGGCGACCGTGCGACCCAGATCGCGCGCCCCGAAAATACCGATCATCCCGATCGCCAGCGTCAGGAACGCGGCGGGCAGCAGGATGTCATGCGCAAGCGTGCCGGTGGTGCCGGTGATCGGAAAGATCAGCGTGTAGACGCGAACGATCGCGTAGGTGCCCACCTTGGTCATGATCGCGAACAACGCCGCCACCGGGCCGGGCGCGTTGGTATAGGTCGCGGGCAGCCAGAATTGCAGCGGCACCAGCGCCGCCTTGACCGCGAAGACCACCATCAGCAGCGCCGCGCCGACCTTGATCAGCGCCGTCTGCTCGACCGGCATCTGCGCGACCTTCACCGCGAGATCCGCCATGTTGAGCGTGCCCGCCGTCGCGTAGATCGTACCCAGCGCGAACAGGAACAGCGTCGAGCCCGCGAGGTTATAGACGACATATTGCACGCCCGATTTCAGCCGCGCGCGCCCGCCTCCATGGATCATCAGACCGTAGGAGGCGATCAGCAGAACCTCGAAGAAGACGAACAGGTTGAACGCGTCGCCCGTCAGGAAGGCACCGTTGATCCCCATCATCTGGAACTGCATCAGCGAGTGGAAATGCCAGCCGCGCTTGTCCCAGCCCGAGCCTATCGCATAGAGCACGATCACGAGGCCGAGGATCGAGGTCAGCAGCAGCATCAGCGCCGACAGCCGGTCGAGGACCAGCACGATGCCGTAGGGCGGCTCCCAGTTACCGAGGCGGTAGACCTCGGGCGGGTTCATCGAAGCCGAGGTCATGAGCACGATCGCCAGCACGACCAGCGCGGACATGCCGAGGATCGAGGCCACGCGCTGCGTGACCAGATCGTAGCGCATCCACAGCACGATCAGCGGTGCGAGCATCGCCGGGATCAGGACAGGCGCGATGATCCAATGTTCCATCATCGGCCGTCCTCCTCTTCCTCGAGGTCGATGCGGTCATTGCCCGCCTCGATGAAGGCGCCAAGCGCGAGCATAACGACCACCGCCGTCATCCCGAAGGAGATCACGATCGCGGTCAGCACCAGCGCCTGCGGGATCGGGTCGGTATAGGAAGTCACGCCCTCGCGCAGGATCGGCGGCTGGTTGATCACCAGACGACCGGTGGCGAACAGGAAGACGTTCACCGCGTAGGACAGCAGCGACATGCCCACCACCACGGGGAAGGTGCGCAGACGCAGGATCATGTAGATGCCGGCGGCGGTCAGCACGCCGATGGCCGATGCAACGAGCACTTCCATCAGTGATCGCCCCCGTGGTTCTTCTTGTTCTCGTGCACGATGTCACGTTCGTGCTGGGTGGCTTCGCGCGCGGCGCGGGCGGTCTTCCACCAGCGGCGCGGCACTTTGGCGTCTGGTGGATATGGCCCGGCCGAGAGTGGCGCGAGCACGCGGGCTTCAGGTTTCTCGGCGGCGATATGCGCACCGTCCTCGCCGCCTTCCTCACCCATAGCGGCACGGCGTGCGAGGCGCGACAAACCGCCAAGCGCCAGCATCACCGAGCCCACGACGCCAAGGAAGACGCCAAGGTCGAAGCCCGCCGCCGTCGCCAGCTCGAACTTGTCGAGGCCGGGCAGTTTAACGTAGCCGAAATCGGAGGTCAGGAAGGGCATGTCGTTGAAGAAGGCCCCTGCCCCGGTGATCCCTGCGACCAGCACGCCGGACGCGATCAGCACGTGGTAATAGACCTTTTGGCGCGCCTGCGTCCACGCAAAGCCCGAGGCCATGTATTGCGTGACCAGCGCGATCGCGATCACCAGACCGGCGATGAAGCCACCACCGGGCGCATTATGGCCGCGCAGGAAGATATACAGGCCCACGACCAGCGCGATCGGCATCATCACCCGCGTCACGATCAGCAGCATCAGCGGGTGCTTGTCGCCGCCGCGCGGCACGTCGGGCCGCCATGCGATCAGCTTGCGCGACGAGGCGCCCTGCAGCAGCGCCTCGGTCAGCGCGAAGATCACCAGCGCGGCGATGCCGAGCACCGTGATCTCGCCAAAGGTATCGTAGCCACGGAAGTCCACGAGGATCACGTTCACCACGTTATCCCCGCCCGCGAGGTTATAGCTGTTGTCGAGCATGTAGCCGGACATCGTCGGGAAGGCGAAATCGCGGGTCAGCAGCGCGTAGATCAGCCCCGAAACCGCGACGCCCGCCACGACCGAGAGCACCACATCGAAGCTGATCTTCATCCGGCTCGACTCGATCGAGGTAATCTTCGGCAGGAAGTTCAGCGCCAGAAGCATCAGCACCGTCGTCACGACCTCCACCGAGATCTGCGTCAGCGCGAGATCGGGCGCGGACAGGAAGATGAAGGAGACCGAGACGGTCAGGCCGACGATCCCGATCAGCACCAGCGCGAGGATGCGGTTGTGATGGAAGGCGACGATGCACATCGTCGCGGTCAGCAACAGCAGCCACGAGGTTACCGCAGCTCCATTCACCGGCGTCAGCGCCCGCGTCTGGGGGCCCAGCGTGCCGCTCGTGAAGGCGTAAAGACCGACGCCGACCGAGGTAATCGTGAACAGCATCAGGTAACGCGCCATCGCACCGTTATGCAGCGCCTGCGTGATCCAGCCCGCGAGACTCTGCGCGCGCGCAATCACCCAGTCGAACATCGCCTTGGCCTCGGGACGCGGCGTGGTGTCCCAGAGGCGCTGGAAGGGACGATGTGCAGCAAGCAACGCGATACCGCCGGCGACCGCGATGGCCGACATGATCAACGCCGGCGTGACGCCATGCCAGATCTTCAGCTCGTGCATGTGATAGCCGCCACCGACGACCGCATTGGTCGCCATCTGGACATAGCCGCCCGCCACCGCCATCGGAAACAGGCCGATCGCGATCACAAGGAAGGACAGGAAGGCAGGGCTGATCCACATGCCGAAAGGCGGATCATGCGGGGTCTTCGGCAGATCCTGCGGCGGCGGGCCGAAGAAGCCGTGGCTGATGAAGCGGAAGGCATAGGTGGCCGAGAACAGCGCCGCGACGGTCGCCAGAACCGGGATCAGCCAGACATTTTCGAGCCATTTGGTATGGGCGGCGGCTTCCAGCATCATCTCTTTCGACAAGAAGCCGTTGAACAGCGGAATCCCGGCCATGGACAGCGCGGCGATGGTCGCGATCACGAAGGTGATCGGCATCAGCTTGCGCAGCCCCGAGACGCGGGTCAGGTCGCGCGTGCCCGCCTCGTGATCGACGATGCCCGCCGACATGAAAAGCGCCGCCTTGAAGGTTGCGTGGTTGATGATGTGGAAGACGGCGGCCAGCGCACCGGCCTCGGTCCCCAGCCCCAGCATGAAGGTGATCAGGCCAAGATGCGAGACGGTCGAGAAAGCCAGCAACGCCTTCATGTCATGTTTGAAGATCGCGATCTTGGCGGCGATCAGCATGGTGATCAGGCCCACGCTCGCCACGATGTAGAACCATTCCGGCGTGCCCGAGAGCACCGGCCACATCCGCGCCATCAGGAACAGCCCCGCCTTCACCATCGTCGCAGAATGCAGATAGGCCGAGACCGGCGTCGGCGCGGCCATCGCGTGCGGCAGCCAGAAATGGAACGGAAATTGCGCGGATTTGGTGAACGCACCGCCGAGAATCAGGAGCAGGGCCGGGATGTAATAGGGGCTCGCCTGAATCGCGTCCTTGTGCTTCAGGATCTCGGAGATGTCGTAGCTGCCCGCGATATTTCCGAGGATCAGCATCCCCGCGATCATCGAGAGCCCGCCCAAGCCGGTCACGGTCAGCGCCATGCGCGCGCCCTGACGGCCCGCGGGCAGGTGCTTCCAATAGCCGATGAGCAGGAAGGAGCTGAGCGAGGTCAGCTCCCAGAAGATCAGCAGCAGCAGGATGTTGTCGGACAGCACGATCCCCACCATCGCGCCCTGGAACAGAAGCAGGTAAGTGTAGAACTGGCCAACCGGGTCCCTGTTCGACAGGTAGAACCGCGCGTAGAGGATGATCAGCAACCCGATCCCGAGGATCAGTGTCGCGAAGAGCATCCCCAGACCGTCGATCCAGAAATTCACGTTCAGGCCCAGCCAAGGCAGCCAGTCGATCTTCGTCTCGACGACACCCCCCGCCATCACGGTCGGCAGGTTGAGCAACAACCCAAGCAGCGCAAGCCCCGTGAAAAGGGCCGAAACCGCTGCGGCATTGGTGCGTCCGGTGCGGATCAGGATCGACGGCATGGCTGCGCCCAGGAAGGGCAAAGCGGCGATCAGGGCAGGCGACATCTTCTCTCCGGTCCGTTCTCTGGCGGGCCTTGGGGCGATGGATGCGACCGCACTCTCCCCCCGCGCAAGCTTTACTTTACCTGCGCACAGGGGACATGGCTGTCAAGCTTCACGAAGACGTTTCCTGACCAGAATCGCAAGGCATTGTGCCGGTGCCGCCCGAATGCGACAGCGACCCGCCCGCGCGGCGCCCTTTGCAGGCGCAGCAATCTGCGGCGAAAATGTCGCGGAATCGGCGGGAAATTGCGCTTTTCGATGCATGGATGGGCGGTGTTATGCGAGAATCGCATGGCTCGGCCCTGTCCGCCCCAGCGGCCTCGCTTCGCCTCTTGCAGTTTTTCAAGTCATGTGGATATGCAAATTGCAGCACGGCCCTTGTGAGGCCGCGCGAAGCGACTGTAATCGCAGGGAAACAGATGTCTCATTCCCGCACTGTGCAAGTGCCCCGCCTTTCCCGCCGTCAGCTCCTCGCCGCCGGTTCCGCTTTTGGCGCGCTCGGCGCGACGGGAGGCTGGCCGAACCATGCGCTCGCGCAAGATAGCGCCGCCCCGGCCGAGCCCTCGACCGCCCCTGCCCCGGCTCCCGCCGCACCGCAGCAATCGCCGTTTTCCTTCGACGATCTCGCGGCGCGGATGCAGAAAGCCGCCAAGGGCGAAGCTGTCCCGCCGGAAACCAGCTCGGCCGATTTCCTGAGCGAGCTGGATTACGACAGCTACCGGATGATCCGCTTCGACCCGGACAAGTCGCGCTTCGAGAATATCGAGGACACGCGTTTCGAGTTGCAGGCCTTCCATCTGGGCTGGCTCTTCAAGGAGCCGGTGCATCTCTCCAGCGTCGAGAACGGGCAAGCGCGGCCGATGACCTTCTCGACTGACGATTTCATCTATCAAAGCAAGGCGCGCAAGATCGTCCCCGAACATGCCGATCTGCCGGGCATCGCGGGCTTCCGGCTGAATACGCCGATCAACCGCCCCGATGTCATGGACGAGTTGATCGCGTTTCAGGGCGCATCCTATTTCCGCGCGCTCGGGCGCGGCTCGGCCTACGGGCTCTCCGCGCGCGGGCTGGCGGTGAATACCGGCGTCTCGGTCGCCGAGGAATTCCCGCGCTTCACCCAGTTCTGGGTCGAGACGCCGACCTCGGGCGCGAACTCGATCACCGTCTTCGCCGAGATGCATTCGGCCTCGCTGACGGGGGCCTACAAGTTCGTCATCACGCCCGGCGAGGCGACCGCGGTCGACGTGACCGCACGCCTCTTCATCCGCGAGGATATCCAGCAGCTCGGCGTGGCGCCGTTGACCTCGATGTTCCTCTACGGACCGCGCAACCGGCACGATTTCGACGATTACCGCCCGCGCGTGCATGACAGCGACGGGCTGGCGATCGAGCAGGCCGATGGCGACAAGCTATGGCGGCCGCTGCAGAACCCCGACACGCTCGCCTCCTCCTATTTCGCGGAGAGCGCGCCGAAAAGCTTCGGGCTCTATCAGCGCGAGCGCGAGTTCGATCACTATCAGGACGCTTCGGCCCGTTACGAGCGTCGCCCCTCGGTCCGCGTGACGCCGCAGGGCGACTGGGGCAAGGGCATGGTTCGCCTGGTCGAGATTCCCTCGAAACTCGAAGTGAACGACAATATCGTCGCGTTCTGGGTGCCCGAAGCTCCGGCAAAAGCAGGCGATGCGCTGGAATTCGCCTATCGCCTCGAATGGGGCGACCTTCCCCCCGATCCGAGCGATCAACGCGCCTATGTCGACCAGACATGGGCCGGAACCGGCGGCGTGTCGGGCGTCGAGAACACTAAGGGAACCCGGAAATTCGTCATTGATTTCAAAGGCGGAGAGATTTCGCGCCTCCCCGCACCGGCTGTCGACGAGATCAAGCCGGTCACCCACGCGAACAAGGGCAAGATCGTGACTCAAGCCCTGTCGAAGGTCGAGCAGGACAATGTCTGGCGTCTCGTTCTGGATATTTCCGCCGATGGCGAAGCGCCGGTGGAACTCTCTGCGACACTAGCCGGTTTTGGACGGAACCTATCCGAGACCTGGCTCTATCAGTGGACCAAAGCATGAAATCACACCTGAAGCTGCCGGCCGTGCCGGCGCTGACCGACCAGCCGAGCGCCCTGCGCCGACTGGCCCCCGAAGACCTCGTTGAGGGGCCCGCCGCGCTGCCGGTCGCCCCGATGTCCATGCCTGCGCAACAGATCGAACCCGATCTTCGGCTGAGTACCCGGCTCGCCCGGATGCTGACCCGCCGCCCGGTCGGGGAAGGCACCTGACATGTCCGCGCTAGCGCGCCCCCGTGGCGCATTGCTGATCGGCCTGCGCGCTCTGGCGCTCGGGCTTGCAGCGCTTGCGGGCATCGGCGCCTTCGTACTGTTCATCCAGTTCGGGCAGGCCGATGGGCTGCAAACGCTCGACGTGGTGCGCGCGCTGCTGATCCTGATCTCGACGCTCTGGCTCGCCTGGGGCGCTGTGCAGGCACTGATCGGCCTCACCTCGCGTGCAGAACCACCGCCGCGGGTGGACCCCCATGCGCGGATCCAAGGGCGCACGGTCGTGCTGGTGCCGGTCTATAACGAAGACCCGGTCTCCACCTTCTCGCGCGTGGCCGCGATGGATGCCTCGCTCGCCGCGACCGACGACGACGCGGAGGTCCATTTCGCGATCCTCTCGGACACCCGCAAGGACGACATCGCCCATCGCGAACTGCAGGTCTTCGCCCATCTCGTGGAAGAGCGCGACGCGCTTGGCCGGTTCTTCTATCGCCGCCGCACCAACAACGTGGGCAAGAAGGCGGGCAATATCGAGGATTTCATCACCCGCTCCGGCGCAGCCTACGACTTCGCGCTGATCCTCGATGCCGACAGCCTGATGGAAGGCGAGACGATCCTGCAGATGATCCGTCGGATCGAGGCCGAGCCCCGTCTTGGCCTGCTGCAGACCCTCCCGAAAGTCGTGCGGGGTCGCTCACGCTTCGCTCGGGCGATGCAATTCTCGGCCAGCTTCTTCTCACCCGTCTTCGCGCGTGGCCTGGCGATGCTGCAGGGCAGGACCGGCCCGTTCTGGGGCCACAACGCCATCGTGCGCACCCGCGCTTTCGCCGAAAGCTGCGGCCTGCCCGCGCTGAGGGGGCAACCGCCCTTCGGCGGGCATGTGATGAGCCACGACTATGTCGAGGCGGCACTTCTGGCGCGCAATGGCTGGCTTGTGCGGCTCGACGACGATCTGGAGGGCTCGTTCGAGGAAGGCCCGGAGAATATCGTCGATCACGCCAAGCGCGACCGCCGCTGGTGTCAGGGCAACCTGCAACATGCGCGCATCATCGGCGCGCCGGGGCTGCGTGGCTGGTCGCGCTTCGTCTTTGCGCAGGGCATCATGGCCTATATCGCGCCGCTGTTCTGGCTGGGATTTCTCGTGGCCTCCATCGCGGCGCCCCTGTTCGTGCCGCCGCCGGATTACTTCCCCGAGCCCTATTGGCCCTTCCCCTATTTCCCGCCGTCGGAGGCCTCGAAGGCGATCGGCCTCGCCATCGGCATCTTCGGCCTGCTGCTGGTGCCGAAACTGCTGATCGCCGCGCGCGCCGCGATGAACGGCACGTCGCGCGGCTTCGGCGGCGGCAACCTCGCCTTCGCCTCGACGCTGAGCGAGCTGCTCTTCTCCTCGCTCACGGCCCCGGTGCTGCTGGCCTTCGCCACGCGCTCGGTCTTTCAGGTGCTGTTCGGAGCGGATGGCGGCTGGCCCACCAATAACCGCGGCGACGGACGGCTGAGCGTGGCCGACGGGTTCAACGCGGCGTGGTGGATTGTCGCCATCGGTGCTGCGGGCCTTGCCGTCACGTGGTGGCTCGCGCCCGGCCTGCTGTTCTGGCTGCTGCCGGTCGGTCTGCCGATGATCGCCGCGCCGTGGCTGATTTCGTGGTCGTCGCAACCCTCGGCCTCGCAGCTGATGCTGGTGCCTAGCGAGATCGACACGCCGCGCATCCTGCGTCTGCACGACGCGATCTTCACCCGCTGGGAAAACGCTTTCCCGGCCCCCGAGGGCGACCGCGCCGGTTTCGCGGACGCCCCTCACCGGAGCCCCGCACATGCGTAATATCGCGCTGATGAAACCCGGGCGCGACCTGCGGATCGACCTGTTCCGCGGCCTCGCGCTGGTGATGATCTATATCGATCACATCCCGGGCAATCTCTACGAGAACTTCACCTCCCGCAATCTGGGCTTCTCGGATGCGGCGGAGGGTTTCGTCTTCATGTCCGGCCTTGCCGCCGCGCTGGCTTACGGTCCGGCACTGGCCAAGGGGCTGAGCTGGGAAGGCACCTCGCGACTTTGGGGCCGGGCGTGGCTCCTCTATCTCGTGCATATCCTGACTGCAGTCTGGGCGATCGCCATCGTCTCGGCCGCCGTGCAGTTCTGGGGCAACGAGGCGATGCTGTCCAAGAACGCGATGAAGATCTATGGCACAGACCCGTTTGGCTTCCTGATCGGGATCGCGACGCTAGGTCACCAGCTGGGCTATGTGAACATCCTGCCGATGTATATGGCGCTTCTCTTGATGGCGCCCGCGCTGATCCGGATCGGTCAGCGCAGCAAATTGGCGCTGCTGGCGACCTCGGTCGGGCTTTGGGCGGCGACGGGGCTGTTCCGGCTGAACCTGCCGAACTACCCGATGGAAGGCGGCTGGTTCTTCAACCCGCTGGCGTGGCAACTGGTGTTCAGCCTCGGCATCCTGACGGGCCTTTCGCTGCGCCAAGGCAAGCGGCTCGTGCCTGTGAAAGGCTGGATCATCGCGCTTGCGGCGGGCTGGCTGGCACTGACCTTCGTGTGGATTCACAACGACTGGATGCTTAAGAATTTTGGCCACGCGGTCTGGCAGTTGCGCCAGTGGAACGTGCCCTTCTTCATCGCGGGCTTCGACAAGACATTCGTGTCGCTGCCGCGCCTGTTGCACCTGCTGGCGCTCGCCTACATCCTGTCGCTGCCGGGGATCGTCCCGCGCATCGCCGAGGCGCGCGTGCTGGAGCCGATCCGGATGCTGGGCCGCCACTCGCTGCCGATCTTCGCGCTCGGCACGGTGCTGGCGATCGCGGGCCAGACGGTGAAGCAGGTACATCCGGGCGGGATTTGGCAGGACAGCATTCTGATCTTCGGCGGGCTCGCGCTGCAATTCGCCTTCGCCTACGGGCGCGACAATTTCGGCGCGAAGGCTGTGGCCCGGCGCCGGAAGGCCCGCGACGAGACAGAGCCTGCGCCCGCTCCGGTCCGGCGGCTGCACGCCGCAGAATAGCTCAGTTCAGGATCAGACCGTCCGAGCGCGCCGCCTGTTCCTTGATCGCCTTCACGGCGGCCTGAACCTTCGGCGTCCGGTGCAGATCGACATGGGTCACCAGCCACAGGTTGGTGTCCCAGGTATCATAGGGCTTCACCACCTCTTCGAGCGTCGGATCGGCGCGCCCCATCGGCACGGTCAGGAAGCCCAAGCCCAGACCCGCCTTGATCGCATCGACCTGGCTCTCGTGCTCGTTCGCGCGGAACACGACCTGCTCGTCGGGGACGTTGTCGCGCAGCCAGCGGTAGAACGGCGCACGGCTGTCGCGGTTGTCGTTCGACACGAAGCGATGCTTTGCGAGTTCTTCCTTGGACCGCGGAATCCCGAAGCGCTCGACATAGGCGTGGCTCGCATAGAGCGCATTCTGCATCCGGCCCAGCGACTGCACGACGTTGTCGGGCTCGGTCGGGCGGTTGCCGGCGCGGATCGCGACATGCGCTTCGCCATATTCCAGCCGGAACACGCGCTGATCGGTCAGATAGCGCAGCCGCAGCCCGGGATATTCGCCCAGAAGCTTTTCCATCGCGGGCAGCACCAGCACCGAAACCGCGGTCAGCGACGTCACGATCAGCTCGCCCGTGACTTCGTCGCCCGCGCCCGCGATCCGGGCGGCGAGTTGGCTGAACTGGTCCTCGGTCGCCTGCCCCACGGAGAGCAGTTGCTGCCCCGCTTCGGTCGGCGTGTAGCCGCGCGGATGGCGCTGGAACAGCTTCGTGCCCAGCTTGTCTTCCAACGCGTCGACATGACGGATCACCGTCGCGTGGTGAACGCCCAAAACCTCCGCTGCACCCGAAACGGTGCCGATCCGCGCCACGTGAAACGCGGTACGGATTTCATCCCAACTGTCAAAGCTCATGCTGTGCGCCCGTGAACATAATCTGCTCGATCATGCCCGTTGCGTTCTGGATTGCAAGGGACAAGTAAGGCGCAGAACGAAAATCACTACCCCAAATCGAACACGTTTTACGGAGTCCTCCCCATGACCAAGACCCTTCGTATCGACAGCTCCATCAAAGGCGACGCGTCGATCTCCAAACGCCTCACGGACAAGATCGTCGAGCGGATCGGCGGCGACGTCACCGCCCGCGACGCGACCGCCATTTCCGCCATCGACGGTGCATGGATCGGCGCAGCCTATACCCCGGCCGACCAGCGCAGCGACGAGCAGAAAGACCTGCTCGCCCTGTCCGACGAGCTGATCGCCGAACTCAAGGCCGCCGACACGATCGTCATTGGCTGCGGCGTCTACAACTTCGGCGTCACCGGTCCGCTCAAGCACTGGATCGACATGGTCTGCCGCGTGGGCGAGACCTTCCGCTACACCGATGCCGGTCCCGAAGGCCTCGCCGGCCCGAAGCGCGTCATCATCGCCTACTCCTCGGGCGGCGTGCCGCAGGGCTCCGCCTTCGATTTCGCGACGCCCTACATCAAGCAGGTTCTGGGCTTCATCGGCATCACCGACGTGACCGTGGTCGCAGCCGAAGGCGTGAACCTCGACGAGGCGGCGGCGATCGCCAAGGCCGAGACCCAGATCATCGAGCTCGCAGCCTGATCCCCCAGCCTGCAAAGACGTTCCCTACCTCCCCCGACTGGCCCCGTGGTTGACTCCGCGGGGCCTTTGTCATAGTTCACGCGAGATTTCCCCGGAGGACGAATCCCTCCGGTCCCGGCATGAGGTCGGGATCGCCACCAGTCAGCGCGTTGCGCCCACTGGTGCGCTTGTCGTTTGTCCCGGCCCCAATCACAGGAGGGTGGCCCATGTTCGAAAGTCTATCCGAGCGCCTAGGCGGCGTCTTCGACCGGCTGACCAAACAAGGTGCGCTTTCCGCCGATGACGTGAAAACGGCCATGCGCGAAGTGCGCGTCGCGCTTCTCGAAGCTGACGTTTCGCTGCCGGTCGCCCGTCAGTTCATCAAATCGGTCGAGGGCAAGGCCACCGGCGCCGCGGTCACCAAATCGGTCACGCCGGGCCAGCAGGTCGTCAAGATCGTTCATGACGAGCTGATCAAGATGCTCGCGGGCGAAGAGCCTGCCGATGCGCTGAAGATCGACAATCCGCCCGCGCCGATCCTGATGGTCGGTCTTCAGGGCTCGGGTAAGACCACCACCACCGCCAAGCTCGCCAAACGTCTCAAGGACCGCGAAGGCAAGCGCGTGCTGATGGCCTCGCTCGACACCAACCGCCCGGCGGCAATGGAGCAGCTGCAGATCCTCGGCACCCAGATCGGTGTCGACACGCTGCCGATCGTGAAGGGCGAAAGCGCCGTGCAGATCGCCAAGCGCGCCAAGCAGCAAGCGACGCTCGGCGGCTATGACGTCTACATGCTCGACACCGCGGGACGTCTGCATATCGACGAAGTGCTTATGGACGAGGTTCAGGCGGTGCGCGATGTCGCAAACCCGCGTGAGACGCTCCTCGTCGTCGATGGCCTGACCGGTCAGGATGCCGTGAACGTCGCGACCGAGTTCGACGAGAAGGTCGGCGTCTCGGGCGTCGTGCTGACCCGGATGGACGGCGACGGTCGTGGTGGTGCGGCGCTCTCGATGCGCGCGGTCACCGGCAAGCCGATCCGCTTCGTGGGTCTGGGCGAGAAAATGGACGCGCTCGAGACCTTCGAGGCCGAGCGTATCGCGGGCCGCATCCTCGGCATGGGCGACATCGTCGCCCTCGTGGAGCGCGCACAGGAAACGCTGGAACAGGAACAGGCGGAGCGCATGGCCAAGCGCTTCCAGAAGGGCCTGTTCAACATGAACGACATGAAGAACCAGCTTGAGCAGATGATCAAGATGGGCGGGATGCAGGGCGTCATGGGCATGATGCCGGGCATGTCGAAATACGCCAAGCAGGCGGAAGACGCCGGGCTGAATGACAAGACGATCAGCCACCAGATCGCGCTCATCAACTCGATGACCAAGAAGGAGCGCGCCAACCCGCAGATCCTTCAGGCGAGCCGCAAGAAGAGGATCGCGGCGGGCGCGGGCCTCGAAGTGTCCGATCTCAACAAGCTGCTGAAGATGCATCGCCAGATGTCCGACTCGATGAAGAAGCTCTCGAAGATGGGCAAGGGCGGCATGATGAAACAGGCGATGAAGATGATGGGCGGCAAAGGCGGCGGCGCGCCGGATCTGGCAAACATGGATCCGTCCGAGGTCGAAGCCGCCGCCAAGGCGATGGGCGGCAAGATGCCCAAGGGCGGCATGCCCGGTCTGGGCGGCGCGTTGCCGCCGGGCCTTTCGGGCTTCGGCAAGAAGAAGTGATCGAGATGACCGTCGCGCTGTCCCCCACGCCTGTTCTCGAGACCGAGCGTCTCGTGCTCCGCGCCCCGAAGGCTGCGGATTGGGCGGCATGGCGCGATTTCTACATGTCCGAGCGCAGCCACTGGTTTCGGCCGGTGAAAGAGCCGACCCCCGAAGCCGCATGGCGCAGCTTCGCGGCGATCGCCGGCCATTGGGTCCTGCGCGGCTGGGGCATGTTCGTGATGACCGAGCGCGGCTCGGATCAGGGTTTCGGGGCGCTCGGCCCCTGGATGCCCGAGAGCTGGCCCGAGGCCGAGATCGCCTGGTCGGTCTGGTCACAGGAGGCCGAGGGCAAGGGCTACGTGGCCGAGGCTGCGCGCGCGGTGATCGCTCATGCGTTCCGCGACCTGAAATGGTCCACCGCTGTCAGCTATATCGACCCGAACAACACCCGTTCGACCGCGCTGGCCGAGCGTCTGGGCGCGCGCCCCGACCCGCAGGCCGCCTATCCCGGGGAGCCGCCGATCGTCGTCTGGCGCCACCCCGCCCCGAAGGAGGCCGCCGCATGAGAGATGCAACCACCCGTGCCGCTGAGTTGCTGAAAGAACATCGCGACAGCATCGACCGGCTCGATGCGGTGATGATCTACACGCTGGCCGAACGGTTTGCCCAGACGCAGGCCGTCGGCAAGCTGAAGGCAGAGCACGACCTTCCGCCCTCCGATCCCGATCGGGAGGCCAAGCAGATCGCCCGGCTCGAAAAGCTGGCGAGCGATTCCGGGCTCGACCCGGAATTCGCGAAGAAGTTCCTCAATTTCGTGATTTCGGAAGTGATCCGGCATCACGAGAAATTCCAGAAATGACGGGCCATCCGGCCCATCACCAGCCATCCAAAGGAGACAACTGACATGGCTATGAAAATCCGCCTCGCCCGTGGGGGCTCCAAGAAGCGTCCGTTCTATTCGATCGTCGCTACCGACTCGCGCATGCCGCGTGACGGCCGCTTCCTCGAGAAGCTGGGCACCTACAACCCGCTGCTCCCGAAGGACAGCGAAGACCGCGTGAAAATGAACATCGAGCGCGTGAAGTACTGGCTCGACCAGGGCGCACAGCCGACCGACCGCATCGCGCGCTTCCTCGAAGCCGCTGGCGAGCGCAGCAAGGCGACCCGCGCCAACATGAAGAAAGCCGTTCCGGGCAAGAAAGCCCAGGAGCGCGCCGAACAGCGTGCCGCCAAGGCCGCCGAGGCGAACGCCGAAGAAGCACCCGCCGAAGAATAATCGGCAGCTATGGATGGCTGGTGGGCCGGGCGCGATATGTGCCCGGCCCCTGCCCCATCCGATCTAGCACAGAGGATCGCATCATGACCCAACCCGAACGCGTCTGCGTGGGTGCCATTGCCGGAGCTTTCGGCGTGCAGGGCGAAGTGCGCCTCAAGAGTTTCTGCGCCGAACCCGAGGATATCGCAGGCTATGCCCCGCTTTATACCGAAGACGGCGCACGCCAGTTCGACGTAACGCTGACGCGGGGCCTGAAGAACGGGCTTGGCGCACGGCTGTCGGGCGTGGCCACGAAGGAAGAGGCCGATGCGCTGCGGGGCACGACCCTCTGGGCCGACCGCGACAAGCTGCCCTCGCTTCCTGACGACGAATTCTATCATGCCGACCTGATCGGGCTGACGGTGGTGGACACCGGCGGCGCCAAGATCGGCACCGTGCGCGCGGTACACAATCACGGCGCGGGTGACATTCTCGAAATCTACGCGCCCGGGCGCAAACAGGCGCTGCTACTGCCCTTCACCAAGGCCATCGTGCCGACCGTGGATCTCGCCGCGCAGCGTATCGTCGTCGATCCGCCCGAGGATCTGTAATCGGATGCGTGTGATCGTCCATCCGGGCTTTCACAAGACCGGCACCTCCACGATCCAGACCGGACTGCGCGAAGTCAGCGCCCATCTGCCCGATTGGGTGATTGCGCTGCGCGAAGACATTCCCGACGCGGCCGCCGCTGCCCGCGCCTATTCGCTGACGCGGGACCCGTTCGAGTTGGGGCTCTATCAGGCCGCGCTCGCCAGTTGGGCCGATGCCCTCCCCGAAGACACCAGGCAAGCCGTGATCTCGATCGAAGGGCTCGCAGGCCACATGCCGGGGCGCGATGGCGTGCTGGACTATTCCGCCACGCCAGCCCTGATGGGCGCGCTGGCCGAGATGTTCCGCGCGAAATACGAAGACGCGTTGGAGTTGCAGCTTTTTCTGACCACCCGCGAGAAGACTGCATGGATCGACAGCCTGCATTGGCAGCACGTGCGCAGCGGCATGCTGACGGACTCGCTCGACACCTTTCGCACTCGACTGTCGGGCTTCGATCTCGCCCCTGTTCTGCGTGAGATCGTAAGCGCCGTGGCGCCTTTCCCGGTGAACTGGGTCATGCTCGACGAAGCCCGCGATAATCCTCACGGCCCGCTGACGCCGCTTCTTGATCTGATGGGCGTGCCCCCCGAATTTCGCGCGTCGCTTGGCGTCGGGACCACGGCCAACGCGCGCCCGCGGCGGGTGGATCGGGCGGCGCTGGCCGACCAACTCGCCGCGATCAACGCCGAAGGGTTGCCGCGCGAGGCCACAAAAGAGAAAAAGCGCGCCATATTGCGAGCGGCATGGCGCGAAGAGGCAGAGGCGAAATCCGATGAGTGACGACAAACCCAAGCTCGCGACCAAGTCGCATGGCCGCCTGACGATCTCGCCGACGCGCAAGCCCAGCTCGCTGATGGACGAGCCGCTGCGGCTGAAAGGCGCGTGGACCGCGAAGATCGTCACGCTCTTCCCCGAGGCCTTCCCCGGCACGCTGGGCCTGAGCCTTCTGGGCCGCGCTCGCGATCTGGGTCTCTGGGCGCTTGAGACGATCGACCTACGCCCCTTCGGCATTGGCAAGCACCGCAATGTCGACGACACGCCCGCCGGCGGCGGCGCTGGGATGGTGCTGCGCGCCGATGTGGTGGGCGAGGCGCTCAAGCAGGCCGCCCGCGGCACGCCGCCCGACCGCGCGCGCTGGCCGGTCGTCTATCTCTCGCCGCGCGGCAAGCCGCTGACGCAGGAGATGGCGCGCCGCTTCGCAGAGGCCGACGGCATGACGCTTCTCTGCGGGCGGTTCGAGGGCGTGGACGAGCGTGTGCTGGAACATTTCGGCGTCGAGGAAGTCTCGATCGGGGATTTCGTCCTCACCGGCGGCGAGGTGGCCGCCCAAGTGCTGATCGACGCCACCGTGCGGCTGCTGCCGGGCGTGCTGGGCAATGCCGAGAGCGCGGTGGAGGAAAGCCATTCCAGCGGATTGCTGGAGCACCCCCAATACACCCGCCCCGCCGAATGGGAAGGCCGCTCGATCCCCGAAGTGCTGACCTCGGGCAACCACAAGAAGATCGAAGACTGGCGCCGCGAGATGAGCGAAAAGCTCACCGCCGAGCGGCGGCCGGATCTGTGGGAGAAGCGGGGGCTTCCCTCAAACGACGATTCATCCAGCTGATCCCGCGCGCCCCTATAAAACAGGCTTGATCCACACCCCATTTCCCCGTAATACGCGCGGGTCCGGACCGGAATCGGCCCTCGGACCCTTTTGCTGTTGCCCGGCGGCGCCTTCTTCGGCCCGCGTCACGGCACCGGCGAAGGGCGCAAAAAGCGAAAGACGACCTGAAATCTCCCGCGGGCGCGACCCTGAAAAGGCGACCGGACCCGATGAAGACGCGGAGCTCTGAGGCGGCGAAACCTTCACGGGACAAACCGTGAGCATGTGAAAGGACGTTGCGATGAACCTGATCGCACAGCTCGAGGCGGAACAAATCGCCGAGCTCAACAAGACCATCCCGGATTTCAAAGCCGGTGACACCATTCGCGTCGGCTACAAAGTGACCGAAGGCACCCGTTCGCGCGTGCAGGCCTATGAAGGCGTCTGCATCTCGCGCAAGGGCGGCGACACGCTGGCGGCTTCGTTCACCGTGCGCAAGATCTCCTTCGGCGAGGGCGTGGAGCGTGTGTTCCCGCTGTATTCGACCAACATCGACTCGATCGAAGTGGTCCGCCGTGGCCGCGTGCGTCGCGCCAAGCTGTACTACCTGCGCGCCCGTCGCGGTAAGTCGGCTCGTATCGCCGAAGACACCCACTACAAGCCCAAAGCTGCGAAATAAGGAGCGGGACGATGAAAGCCGAAACCCATCCCGACTACCACACGATCACCGTCAAGATGACCGACGGGACCGAATACCAGACCCGCTCGACCTGGGGCTCCGAGGGCGACACCCTCACCCTCGACATCGACCCGACCTCGCACCCGGCGTGGAACGGCGGTTCGTCGCGCCTCATGGACACCGGTGGCCGCGTGTCGAAGTTCAAGAACAAGTATGCCGGCCTCGGCTTCTAAGCCTGAGCTGCATGACTGTTACGGAAAAGGGCGCCTCGCGGGCGCCCTTTTTCATGTGTGTCGTCATGTGCATAGCCGCGAGGGTCACCGCCCCCCGCGATAGACCTTGCGCAGTTCCGGCACGGCGATGACGATCAGCAGCGCCGCCGCCAGCGCGAAGACCATCGGGCCGATGCGCTCATATCCCAGCACGCCTGCGATGCCGCCCGCGAAGAAGGAACACAGCGTCGCGACATGCAGCAGGAGCCGCGATCGCAACACCTGCCTGGTTTCCGCATCGCGCGCGCCCGGCAATAGCGCCGCAAGCTCCAGCCCCAGATCGGTCGCGATGCCGGACACGTGGCTCGTGCGCACCCGCCCGTCCGAGATTTTCGTGCTCGCCGCGTTCTGCAGCCCCATCAGGAAGCTGAGGCCGATCATCATCAGATGCTCGCTCATCGCCGCGGCCCAGACCATGTCCAGGATCGTCAGCACGATCAGCAGTCCTGCTTCCAGAAGGATCGACAGCGCGTAGATCCCGTGCAACCGCCGGCGCTGCCCCACGTCGATCAGCACGCCAGACGCAAAGGCGCCGAAGACGAAAGCCAGAAGCAGCAGCAGGAACCAGATCGCCGTGCCGAACCGCCCCAGCGCGAGCAGGTCGGTCGCGGTCGAGACATTCCCGGTCATGTTGGCCGAGAAATAGCCGAGCGCCCTGAACCCGGCCGCATTCACCGCACCCGCGACCAGCGACAGCCAGACCGCCAGCGCGAGGTCGATCGAAACGCTCCGATCGTCTCCGGCATGTATCAGCACCGCCTGCCCCCCACGCTTTTGCACTCTCGCCCCGACTATCGACGCCACCCGCGCAAAAGCAAGCCTTGGACGCGCGCGCCCTCTTTGCACTCGCCTTTTATCAGCGCGCCGGCACCGAGACATGACGCGAAACCGATGGCGCAATCGGCAAGGTCTACACCCTCGACTGATCGCAAAGCCGCAAGCGGGCGCGTCTCGGCGCTCCCCCCTAGCCCTTCGCATGATTCCCTAGTAAACCCGCGCCCAAACGCTCCACAGCAAGAGGGTCCTACATGGCGCGCCATCTCATTACCTCGGCCATTCCCTATATCAACGGCATCAAGCACCTCGGCAATCTCGTGGGCTCGCAGCTGCCGGCTGATCTCTTCGCCCGCTACCAGCGCGCGCGAGGCAACGAGGTGATGTTCATCTGCGCCACCGACGAGCACGGCACCCCCGCCGAACTGGCCGCAGCGAAAGCGGGCAAGCCGGTCGCCGAGTATTGCGCCGAGATGCACGAGGTGCAGGCGAAGATCGCGGAAGGCTTCCGCCTCAGCTTCGATCACTTCGGGCGCTCGTCGAGCCCGCAAAACCATCGCTTGACGCAGCATTTCGCCGTGAAGCTGGCCGAGGCCGGGCTGATCCGTGAAGTCTCGGAAACCCAGATGTATTCCAAGGCCGACGGGCGCTTCCTGCCGGATCGCTATATCGAGGGCACCTGCCCCAATTGCGGCTTCGAGAGCGCGCGCGGCGACCAATGCGACAACTGCACCAAGCAGCTTGATCCGGTCGACCTGATCAACCCGCATTCGACGATCTCGGGTTCGACCGATCTGGAGATGCGCGAGACCAAGCACCTCTTCCTGCGCCAGTCGGCGATGAAAGATCAGCTCGATGCGTGGATCGACAGCAAGACCGACTGGCCGGTGCTGACCACCTCGATCGCGAAGAAATGGCTCCATGACGGCGACGGGCTGCAGGATCGCGGCATCACTCGCGATCTCAGCTGGGGCGTGCCCGCGCAATTCCAAGGCGCGCCGTGGTCGGGCATGGAAGGCAAGGTCTTCTACGTCTGGTTCGACGCGCCGATCGAATATATCGCCGCGACCGAGGAATGGACCGAGAAGACGGGCGGCGATTGGGAGCGCTGGTGGCGCACCGACAAGGGTGCGGAGGACGTGACCTACACGCAGTTCATGGGCAAGGATAACGTGCCCTTCCACACGCTCTCGTTCCCCGCGACGATCCTCGGCTCGGGCGAGCCGTGGAAGCTCGTCGATTACATCAAGTCGTTCAATTACCTGAACTACGATGGCGGACAGTTCTCGACCTCGCGCGGTCGCGGCGTCTTCATGGATCAGGCGCTGGAACTTTTGCCCGCCGATTACTGGCGCTGGTGGCTTCTGTCCCACGCGCCCGAAAGCGCGGATGCCGAATTCACTTGGGAGAATTTCCAGGTCTCGGCGAACAAGGACCTTGCCGATGTGCTGGGCAACTTCGTCAGCCGGATCACCAAGTTCACCCGCTCGAAATTCGGCGAAGCGATCCCCGAAGGCGGCAGCTGGGGCGAGCAGGAAGCGGCCCTGATCGAGGATCTGACCACCCGCATCCGCGCCTACGAGACGCATATGGAAGAGAAGGATATCCGCAAGGCGGCGATGGAGCTGCGCGGGATCTGGGTCGCGGGCAACGAATACCTGCAGGCGTCGGCACCGTGGTCGGTGTTCAAGACCGATCCCGATCAGGCGGCAGCCATCGCAAGGCTCGCGCTGAACCTTATCCCGATCTACGCGGTGCTCTCGGCGCCCTTCATTCCCGATGCTGCGAAGATCATGCTCGAGGCGATGGGCGACGAGGATCGCGACTGGCCGGGCGATGTGAAGACCGCGCTAGAGGCGCTGCCCGCGGGCCATGCCTTCACCACGCCCGAGGTGCTCTTCCGCAAGATCACGGATGAAGAGCGCGAAGAGTGGCAGGAGCGGTTCGCGGGCACCCGCGACTGAGGCCATCAGGGGCGCTGCCCCTCTAAGCTTTCGCGAATTCATCCCGGGATCTTTGGGCAAAAGCGAAGTCAGACACCGCGCTCGTCTTCGCTCTTTCGAAATATCCCGGGGGGCCACAGAGCGCGGGGGCAGCGCCCCCTATCCGTTCTGTTTCTCGCCAGACCGCCACGCCGAAAGCGCCGCGTTTTCCTCGTCCGGAGGAGTCGCGAGCTCTGCGGGAGGCACCGCCGGCACCTTCTTCATCCGGAAGTAATGCGCCTCGCGCGCGCCGAAATAGAAACTGACCACCGCGCCCAGAAGCCACCAAAGCGGCTCGGGCACGTAGCTCAGCCCGACCATCCGTTGCGCGAAGCCGACCGGGTCGACCATTGCATAGACGAAGAGCCCCACGATCCCGAAAGCGAGCACCGGGCGCGGCAGGCGGTTGAGGCCGTTCACGATGCGATCGAAGCGACCGGGTCGGATATATTCGAACTCCGCGCCGTGTTCCTGCAGCGCCGCAAGGTAGGCGGCCTGCGCAGCGTCGAGCTTCTTCGTGGCATTGGGCACGAAGACCTCCGCGACGGAACTGGCGGCCTCGCCTGCTGCCTTCACCGTGCCCGCACCGCCGAGCAGTTTTTCGATCAAGCCCATTTCGCCACCCGCTTGCGATGCTCGCCCTCGGTCAGGTGAAAGCGTGGGGAAATGAATTCCTCGGCGCGGCGGATCCAGCCGCCCTTCGCGCCCGCTCGTGTCGTGGCGTATTTGCGGCTGGCGGGGCGCGCATCGGCGAGCCGGTAGTAGTAATTGCGCCGCGCGATCCCGTAGGCATCGGCGAAATAGCCGGGCGCGGCCGCATCTGCGAGTTCGGCGGCCGCGATGGTCTGCGGGCCGATGATCCCGTCGACCACGACACGCTGACCCATGTCGCCCAGCAGACGCTGCAGGATCACCACCGCATTGCCGCCTGCATTCACATACATGTCGAAGACCGAGGCCTGTACCGAGGGTGGCAGCCGGTCGATACGCGGACCCTTGTAGTAATGCTCGATGAATATCTCGGCAGCCTGCGCGGGGTCGAGCGCGCGGACATCCATCGCGTCCACCCGGCCATCGCCGGTCAGATCGCGCCCCAACCGGCGCAGGGTTCCGAGCGTGACGCCGTGCTTGGTCGCGCCGCCCGGATCGTCCGGATCATCGACATAACCGCCTTCGCGCGCGACGATCTCCGCCGCGATCTGGGTGACCGATTTCATGGCCTGCCTCCGTTGATGACAACGTCAGGCAGGCTCGGGTCGTGCGGTTAACAGTGCTGCAAGCGAGCGTTCGCCGGGGTGGGGATCAGGAGGACGGCCCCTCGTAGACGCCCTGTTCCTTCAGCGCGTCGACGACTTCCTTCGGCATGTAGTTCTCGTCATGCTTGGCGAGGATTTCCGAGGCCACGAACGTATCCCCTTCCATCTTGCCCGTGCCGATCATGCCCTGTCCCTCTTTGAAGAGGTCCGGCAGGACGCCCGCGAACTTCACCGGGACGGTCGCGCCGCCATCGGTGACCTTGAATTCGATGACCTCGCCCTGACCGCGCTTGAGCGAGCCTTTCTCGACCAGCCCGCCGAGACGGAAGACTTCGCCGGGCTGCGGCGGTTCGGTGGCAAGCTGCGAAGGTGCACGGAAGAAGTTGATGCCGCTCCGCATCGAGTACCCGATCGTGCCGGTCGCGATCACCAAGGCCAGCGCCGCCACGCTGAGCACCTGGATACGACGTTTCTTCTTCAGACTCTTCATCTCTTCGCCTCCTGAGATGCCGTTTCGTCTACCTCACCGCGCCGGCCTTGCCATTGACGCGCATCAAGGGAAGACGGGGGCGAGCATCAGCCCTTCGCTTTCCTCCAGCCCGAGCATCAGGTTCGCGTTCTGGATCGCCTGTCCCGACGACCCCTTGCAGAGGTTGTCGATCGCGACGACCACGAGCGCGCGCCCGGGAATTCTGTCTCCTGATACACCAATATGGGCATAATTGGAGCCAGTTACAGACCTGGTGGACGGAACTGCGCCGAAAGGTAGCATTTCGATGAAGGTTTCTTCCGCATAGCGGTCGGCCAGCGCCTTGTAGACGGCCTCGGGCTCGCCCTTCACATAGGCGGAGGCAAGGATGCCGCGATTGAACGGCGCCAGATGCGGGGTGAACTGCACCAACACGGGGCGGCCCGCCAAGGCGCTGAATTCCTGATCGAATTCACCCAAGTGACGGTGCTTGCCGCCCTGCGAATAGGGCGCGACACCGCCCGACAGCTCTGCGTGCAGCAGGTTTTCCTTCAGCGACCGGCCCGCGCCGGAGACACCGTTCTTCAGATCGAGGATGATGTCGTCGAGATCAATCACGCCAGCTTCGATCAGCGGACGGATCGCAAATTGGCCCGCAGCGGCATTGCAGCCCGTGCCCGCCACCAGTCGCGCTTCGCGAATCGCATCGCGGTAGAACTCGGTCAGCCCGTAGACCGCCTCTTTCTGCAGCTCGACCGCAGCATGAGGCTTGCCGTACCACTTCTCGTATTCCGCAGGATCGCGCAGCCGGAAATCGGCCGAGAGGTCGACGATCTTCAGATCGCGCGGCAGCTCCTTGATGACTGCCTGCGAAGTCGCATGCGGCAGCGCGCAGAAGGCCAGATCGACATTCGAGAAGTCGATCTCTTCGATTTTCACCAGATCCGGCAGGCCCAGATGGCGCAGATGCGGGAACACGTCACCCATTGCCATGCCCGCCTTACGCTCGCCCGAGAGGGCCACGATGTCCATGTTCGGATGGGTGGCGATCAGCCGGACGAGTTCGGCGCCGGTATAGCCCGACGCGCCCAGAATCGCGATTTTCTTGGTCATTTGGTCCTCCGCGCTTGTCGCTCGGCTCTCCCTTACCCTAAGCTCACACTCAAATAAACTCCGTGTGAGACGGGTCGACGACCGACAGTGAACGAGGCAGGCCGTGGCAGAGCAGTGGTATTACGCCGATGGGAAGGATCCCGTCGGCCCGTTCCCCCCGGAACATATGATGGATATGGTGCGGGGAGGTCGTATCAAGCCCGAAACGATGGTTTGGCAAGACGGAATGGAGGGATGGGAGCCTGCGGGCGATCACTTCTTCCGGCGGCCGCCCGACACCTCGGCAACCGGCACCGATCCGCATAGCGGCGCGACGAATTACGCCGCCCGCATCGCACAGCGCCATCAGCAGGAGGGCAAGCCTTCCTCCGCCGATCCGCGTGCCTATGCCGAGGCCTCGATCGAACGCGACCGGACACAGCGCGGGATCGGCTCGGACGGGCTTTACGACGGGGCCCCCTCGCGCAGCTTCGTCGAGGCGATCAAGGTCTGTTTCCGGAAATACGCAACCTTCAAGGGTCGGGCGAGCCGTTCGGAATACTGGTGGTTCGCGCTCTTCGTCATGCTGGCGAGCATCATCGGCGCCATGGCCGAAGGCTCGATGGGCGAGGACGGCACGGCGATCAGCGCAGTGATTTCCATCGCGACGTTCCTTCCATCGATCTCGGCGCAGGTTCGACGCCTGCATGACACCGACCGCTCGGGCTGGTGGGTCGGCGGCTACCTTCTCGCGAGCGTGTTCGGCGGCATCGTGATCGGGCTGACGGTCATGTCCTACGGCGTGCAGGACCCGGCAGCCATGGCGGGCATGTCCGCAGCGCTTCTCGCGATCTGGGGGATCGTGATGCTGGTCTGGGGCATCGCGCTCTTCGTGTTCATGGTCCAGCGCGGTACGCGCGGGCCGAACCGGTTCGGCTGAGGGCCACGACGATCAGGCGCCTCAGGCGGCCTCGAAGCGGATCGCGTAGCGCAGGAATTGTGTCGCGTGGCTCGAGACCGAGGCCGGATCGCCGGTGGTCAGGAATTTCGATTCCGTCCCCGCACCTTTGAACTCGGGTCGACGCTCCAGATAATCCGCGAGGCTCTCGGCCACGAGGTTGGCCTGGCTGTAGACGTCGACGTTCGGCCCCAGTGCTTCCTGGAAGGTCTTTTGCATCAGCGGGTAATGGGTGCAGCCGAGGATTGCCGCCTCGGGTTTCGGCATCCGGCGCTTGAGCGCTTCGACATGGGATTTCACCAGCGCCTCGGCGAGGATTTCGTCGCCAGTCTCGATCGCATCGACCACGCCGCCGCAGGGCTGCGCCTCGACATCCACGCCGATCGCGCGGAAGGCCAGTTCGCGCTGGAAAGCGCGCGAGGCCACCGTCGCGGGCGTCGCGAACAGCGCCACGTGCTTCACCGCAACTTCGCGCGGCGGGGAGTTGTCGCCCCATTTGCGTTCGGTCAACGCTTCGATCATCGGCACGAAGACGCCCAGCACGCGCTTGCCCTCGGGGATCCAGGTTTCCTGCATCCGCTTGAGCGCGGCGGCCGAAGCCGTGTTACAGGCGAGGATCACCAGATCGCAGCCCTCTTCCCACAAACGCTCCACGCCCGCGCAGGTCAGGTTGAAGATGTCATCGGCATCGCGCACGCCGTAAGGCGCATGGGCGTTATCGCCGTAATAGCAAAAGGCCATATCCGGCAGCCGCCTGGCGCAGGCATCATAGACCGTCAGTCCGCCCAGACCTGAATCGAAAACGCCTACCGCCATGCTCGCGCCCCTTGCCCGTCCGGGCCGCACACGGACACCGGTCAGTTTCTGTATTTCGCCTCGAACTCGAAGCCATAGCCGTAGGACTTCAAGGGAGTCGGCGACAAGTCATACGTCGCACGGCGCAGGAAATCCATCATCTGTTTCGGACGCTCACGCAGCGGTGCGAGATCGGCCTGCGGGATCGGCTCACCCACGCAGAGCCGCACCGGACGATTGGCATGACGTTTGAACTCGCGGATCATCAGCCCCATGCGCAGGCTGTAATGCAGATGGCTCGCCAGCTGGAACAGGCGACTGTTATGGCCCTCGAAGAAGACCGGCACCACGGTAGCATCGGATTTCGCGATCATCTTGGCGGTGAAATTGCGCCAGCCCGGATCCATCGGCGCCCCGAAGGGCTTAGCGGCGGTCGAGACCGTGCCGCCCGGAAACACACCGATCGCACCACCTTCGCCGAGGTAGCGCAGCGCCTCGGCGCGGGTGCGCAGGTTGGCCCTCGCGGCCTCTTTGGTTTCGGAGAAATCCACCGGCAGGATGACCCGGTCGATCTCTTCGGCACGCTTGAAGACGTTATGGGCGAGGATACGGAAATCGCCGCGAATGCGCGACAGCAGCAGGCCCATGATCAGCCCGTCGAGAATGCCGTAAGGGTGGTTCGCGATCAGCACCAACGGCCCGGTCTGCGGGATATTGGCGAGCGCGCCGCGGGTCACCTCGATCTGCAGCCCGTAGCGCTCGGCCATCACCTGCCAGAAATCCGCACCTTGCGCGATGTCATGCTCGTAGCCGCGTGCTCGCCGGATCAACCCGATCCGCCCGGTCGCGTTCTCCATCGCGCGGATCAGCACCCGCGCGCCTTTCGAGCGCGCGGACCAAGCATATGAGATTTCCTGTGTGGCGTGGCGGACAGGCATCCGGGGGGCCATCGGGGTGGCGGTCATCTCGTACCTCCGCAACATGGGCTGGCTTCACTCTGCCAGCGCCATGTCACGAAGGTACGACACTCAGATGACAGCCCTCACTCGGCGGCCATTTTCTGCGGAGCGCCACCTGCGCGGAAAGCGGCGAGCAGTTCCTCGCGCCGCTTCGCCGCCATTTGCTCGGCCTGCGCCTTGACCGGGCCGAAGCCGCGGATCGTCAGCGGCAATTCGGCCAGTTCGCGCGCGATCTCCATCGTGTCTGGCGTGACCTTGGGTAGCACTTCGGCCATGTCGGCCTCGTATTGCTTGATCAGCGCCCGCTCCATCTTGCGCTCCTCGGCATAGCCGAAAGGATCGAACGGCGTACCGCGCAGCCCTTTCAGCTTCGCCAGAAGACGGAAGCCACGCTCCATGCCGGGGCCGAATTCACGCTTCTTCGGACGTCCGTCCGGGCCTTCCTTGGACAGGATCGGCGGGGCGAGATGGAAATGCATCTCGAAATCGCCCTCGAACTCGGCCCGCGCCTTTTCTGCCGTGGACAGATGCAGACGCGCGACCTCGTATTCGTCCTTGTAGGCCAGGAGCTTGTGATAGCCCTTCGCGACGGCTTCACGCAGCTCCGACGGCGCCTCGTCCACCAGCTTGCGGAAACGCTTGGCGAGCCGCTTGTTCTGGTAGTCGACGAGATGGTTGGCCCGGAACTCGACCGGATCGACCGGGGCCTGCACGACCTCCGCCGCCATCGCCTTCGCAGCCTCCTCCGGATAGGCCATCGCCCAGCGCCCCAGATTGAAGGCGCGCTTGTTCTCCTCGGGCTTTGCGCCGTTCAACTCGATCGCCCGGAAGATCGCCTCGAGGGTCAGCGGCACGTAGCCTTGCTGCCACGCAGCACCCAGCACGACCATGTTCGAATAGATCGAGTCGCCCAGCATATGCTGCGCGAGTTCCGACGTGTCGGCAAAGGCCACCCGGTCCTTCAGCCGCGCCTCGAGGCTCAGCCGAAGCTGTTCGCCCGGCAGGCGGAAGTCGCGGTTGCGGGTGAACTCGCCGGTGACGATCTCGTGGCTGTTGATCACGGCGCCGGTGCGGCCCGTCGTCATGAGCCCCAGCGTCTTGGCACCGGCGGAGACCACCAGATCGCCCCCGATCACGCAATCGGCCTCGCCCACCGCGACGCGGATCGCCGAGATATCCTCGGGCTTGTTCGCGATGCGCAGGTGGATATGCACTGCCCCGCCCTTCTGGGCGAGACCGGCCATCTCCATCATGCCTGCGCCCTTGCCGTCGATATGGGCGGCCATCGCCAGCACCGCGCCGATGGTCACGACGCCCGTGCCGCCGACGCCGGTGATCACCACGTTATGGGTGCCGTCGATCGCGGGCAGCGTGGGCTCCGGCAGGTCCGGCAGGTCGAGCGCCTGCGCTTCCGCCTTCTTCACCTTCGCACCGTGCAGCGTCACGAAGCTCGGGCAGAACCCGTCGAGGCAGCGGAAGTCCTTGTTGCAGGACGACTGGTCGATCGCGCGTTTGGTGCCCAGTTCGGTCTCTTCCGGCACGATGGAGACGCAGTTCGACTGCACCCCGCAATCGCCGCAGCCTTCGCAGACGTCGGTGTTGATGAAGACGCGCTTGTCCGGATCCGGGAACTTGCCGCGCTTGCGGCGGCGGCGTTTCTCGGCGGCGCAGGTCTGGACATAGATCAGCGCCGAGACGCCTTTCGTCTTCGCCAGCCGCTTCTGCACGTTCATCAGCTCGGCCCGTTCGACCTTCTCGACGCCAGCGGGGAAGGTGGACAGGTCCAGCTCTTCCTTCTCGTCATAGACCACCACGACCGGCTTCACGCCCATCGCCACGATTTCCGCCGCGATCTGCTGCGAGGTCAGGTCGCCCTCGTTCTCCTGCCCCCCGGTCATCGCGACCGCATCGTTGAACAGGATCTTGTAGGTGATGTTGGTGCCGGCTGCCAAAGCCGCCCGGATCGCCTGCGCGCCCGAGTGGTTGTAGGTGCCGTCGCCAAGGTTCTGGAACATATGCTCACGCGTCGAGAACGGGGCCTCGCCGACCCAGTTCACGCCCTCGCCGCCCATATGGGTGAAACCTTCCGTGTTCCTGCCCATCCACTGCACCATGTAGTGACAGCCGATCCCGGCATAGGCGCGCTCGCCCTCGGGCACCTTGGTCGAACTGTTATGCGGGCAGCCCGAGCAATACCATGGCGTACGGGTCGCGATCTCAGGGGCGTTGTCGGCGCGTTGGGCGGCTTCGATCTTGGCGATACCCGCCTTGATCGCGTCGGTCCCGCGGCCTTCCTCGATGAAGATATCGCCCAGCTTGCGCGCGATCATCACCGGATCGAGCGCGTAGCGCGTCGGGAACAGCTCCACCTGGCGGCCGTTCTTCCATGTGTCGCCCTTGTGCCAGCCATAGACGCGACGGCCACGACGGTCGTCGAAGATCGCTTCCTTGACCTGCACCTCGATCAGCTTGCGCTTTTCCTCGACGACGATGATCAGCTCCAGCCCCTCGGCCCATTCGTGGAAGCTCTCCATATCGAGCGGGAAGGTCTGGCCGATCTTGTAGGTGGTAATGCCGAGCCGTTCGGCCTCTGCCTCGTCGATCCCCAGCAGCGAGAGCGCATGGGTCAGGTCGAGCCAATTCTTGCCCGCAGCGACCAGACCGATCTTCGCGCCGGGCTTGCCCCAGACGCGGTTGTCGATGCGGTTCGCGCGCGCGAAAGCCTCTGCCGCGTAGCGCTTGAAGTCGATCATCCGCGCTTCCTGAGCCACCGGAGTGTCGCCCAAGCGAATGTTCAGCCCGCCTTCGGGCATCTTGAACTCGGGGATCACGAAGTGTTGACGGAAGGGATCGCCATCGACGACTGCAGTCGCCTCGACCGTATCCTTCATCGTTTTCAGACCGACCCAGACCCCGGCAAAACGGCTCAATGCATAGCCATAGAGCCCGAAATCGAGGATCTCCTGCACGCCCGCGGGCGACAGCACCGGCATGTAGGCATCGACCATCGCCCAGTCGGACTGATGCAGCACGGTCGAGGACTCACCGGTATGGTCGTCGCCCATCGCCATGAGGACGCCGCCGTGTTTCGACGTGCCCGCCATATTGGCGTGACGCATCACGTCGCCCGAGCGATCTACGCCCGGACCTTTGCCGTACCAGAGGCCGAAAACGCCGTCATACTTGCCTTCGCCACGCAATTCCGCCTGCTGCGAGCCCCACAGCGCGGTGGCCGCGAGGTCTTCGTTCAGGCCCGGCTGGAAGCGAACGTCGCTCTCTTCGAGCACGGTCTTGGCGCGCGCCATCTGCAAATCGACAGCGCCCAGCGGCGAGCCGCGATAGCCTGTCACATAGCCGGCCGTATGCAGCCCCGCCGCCTTGTCGCGTGCGGCCTGAGCCAGAACCAGACGCACCAAAGCCTGCGTCCCGTTCAGCAAAACCGGAGATTTCGTTAGGTCGAACCGATCCGCTAGGGATATTTCTTGCCTTCCCATTAAGCACCTCCCCTTGCTAACTGGGCATGAAGACATGGTAGGTCATAATATCTGACCTAGAAAGCGGAAAATTGTTACTTAGCGGTTTCGTAAATCCTCGAGATTAATGTAAAGAAACTTGCGCGGAACAGCAGATGATACAGCGAAAGTGACCTTGATGGATTGGGACAAGCTCAGAATCTTCCACGCAGTGGCCGATGCGGGGTCTTTGACTCATGCCGGCGATGCGCTGCACCTGTCTCAATCTGCCGTGAGCAGACAGATCCGGGCGCTCGAAGAGGCGCTTGGAACGACTCTGTTTCACCGTCACGCCCGCGGACTGATTCTCACCGAGCAGGGGGAGTTGCTGTTCGAGGCCACCTCCTCGATGGCGAAAAAGCTCGACAGCGCCTCCGCACGCATCCGTGACAGCGAAGAAGAAGTCTTCGGCGAGCTGCGCGTGACGACCACGACGGGCTTCGGCACGCTCTGGCTCGCGCCGCGCCTGACGAAGCTTTACGAGAAATATCCCGATCTGAAGATCGACCTCATGCTGGAGGAGCGGGTGCTCGACCTGCCGATGCGCGAGGCCGACGTCGCCGTTCGCATGAAAGAGCCCGCGCAGGCCGACCTGATCCGCAAGCGCCTGCTGAACATCCGCATGCGGCTTTACGCGACCTCCGAGTATCTCGCGAAATGGGGTGCCCCCGAGAAGATCGAAGATCTTCGCAAGCATCGCCTGATCTGCCAGACCCCCCGCACACCGCAGGTACAGGCCGGTGCCCAGCTTGCGCGGCAGGTGCTGGCCTTCGATCAAAGCTCGACGCTGACGGTGAACAACTACTTCGGCGTATTGCAGGCCGTGCTGAACCATATCGGCATCGGCATCCTCCCCGACTACCTGACCGCAGATTTCAACGATCTGCAGCGCGTGCTGCCTGATCTGGAATCGGTCGAGATTCCGATCTTCCTCGCCTACCCGGAAGAGCTGCGCTCCTCGCGCCGCGTGACTGCGTTCCGCGACTTCATTCAGGAAGAGATCACCAACTATCGGCGCTTCCAGGCAGGCGATTCAGCCTAGGGTTGCAGCGCGACTTTACCGCAACGCATACCGGCCATGATGCATTCGCAGCATGTTTTCCCTTGATGCGTTAACAAACTGCCCATAAATGAGGCTCAGAAGGGTTGGCCGTGCCGAAAGGCGCAGCACCTTCTACCTCCCTGTTGGACTTTGGCCGAGCTTTGCTCGGCCTTTTTTTTGTCCGACGCCCGGATGCGGTTTTCACGCACGGCGCGAGAGCCCCCGACATCAGCCTCGGTCTCACGAAATTTCACGCTGACGCGACCGCGCAAGCCCCGCGCTACGCACAGCTATCCCCTTCGGTTCATTTAAAAATCCGCGATGTCACTCACAATTATTTCAGTGAACTTTCGACGATTCCACCCCGTTTCCTCCCCGACGCCGACAACGGCGCAGGATTTGGTAACCAGTTGAAAGGATACTGATATGACCACGACGAAAAACATCTTTGCCGCTTCGACCGCTCTTCTGGGTGCGATGACCATCGCAGGCTCGGCTTCGGCCCTCGACCTGACGAAGATCCCGTCCACCAACAACAACGACGGCCAGTATTACGGTATCGCCGATTATCGCACCGGCACCGTTCCGGGAGAGACTTCGTCGATGGGCACCCCGCCCGCCGTCACCTCGTCGAACACCTACGCATCGACTGATCAATACGGCATCACCGACGTGAAGACCGGCACCGCCGAGTTCGCGAACACCTCGATGGGGTCGGACATGATTCCCGCGCAGCGCCAGCTGACCGCTCAAGCCGGCATCACCGGCCTGAAGACCGCGGCCAACGCGGAGGACAAGGCGATGAGCGCCGATGGTAACGTGATCGGCATGATCGAGAAGGTCGAGTCGCATGACGGCTACGACACCATCTATGTCCGCACCTCGCCGAAGCTCGACACCACCGTGTCGCTCTTCAAGGTCAACGTGCCGAAGGACGCCGCTGCGAACGGCGAGGTCAAGCTCGGCTGGACCGTCTCGGAACTGCTGACCAACCTCGAGACGCAAGTGGACATGCGCTCGTAAGCCGGACGTACCACGACAAGACGCTTTCACGACGCGGGGCCTTCGGGCCTCGCGTTTTTTCTTTCCGCAACGTCCGGCCTCTCTTTTCCCCCTGCACATATTGGCCTAATAGGGGCGGCGAAGCCGATGCCGGAGGATCCTCATGAACGAGCCGCAGATCACGCCTGATCTCATCGCAGCCCATGGCCTGAAACCCGACGAGTACGACCGGATCCTCGAGATCATCGGACGCGAGCCGACTTTCACCGAACTCGGGATCTTCTCGGCGATGTGGAACGAGCATTGCTCCTACAAGTCGTCGAAGAAATGGCTGCGCACGCTGCACACCAAGGGCGATCAGGTCATCTGTGGTCCGGGCGAGAATGCGGGTGTCGTCGATATTGGCGACGGGCAGGCCGTGGTCTTCAAAATGGAGAGCCACAACCACCCCTCCTACATCGAACCGCACCAGGGCGCCGCGACAGGCGTCGGCGGCATCCTGCGCGATGTGTTCACCATGGGCGCGCGTCCGGTGGCCGCAATGGACAGCCTGAGCTTCGGTATGCCCGACCACCCGAAAACCTCCCATGTCGTCAAAGGCGTGGTCGAGGGCGTGGGCAGCTACGGTAACTGCTTCGGCGTTCCGAATGTGGGCGGCGAAGTGCGTTTCCATCCCTCCTATAACGGCAACTGCCTCGTGAACGCCTTCGCGGCGGGCTTGGCCGATGCTGACAAGATCTTCTACTCCGCCGCGTCCGGCATCGGCATGCCGGTCGTCTACCTCGGCGCGAAGACGGGTCGCGACGGCGTCGGCGGCGCGACGATGGCCTCGGCCGAGTTCGACGACACGATCGAGGAAAAGCGCCCCACCGTTCAGGTCGGCGACCCCTTCACCGAGAAATGCCTGCTGGAGGCCTGCCTCGAGCTGATGCAGACCGGCGCGGTGATCTCGATTCAGGACATGGGGGCCGCGGGCCTGACCTGTTCTGCGGTCGAGATGGGCGACAAGGGCGGCCTCGGTGTACAGCTCAACCTCGACGCGGTGCCGCAGCGCGAAGCCGCGATGACCGCCTACGAGATGATGCTGTCGGAGAGCCAGGAGCGGATGCTCATGGTCCTCAACCCCGAGAAGGAAGACATCGCCCGCGAGATCTTCGAGAAGTGGGATCTCGATTTCGCCATCGTCGGCGAGACCATCGCGGAAGACCGGTTCCTGATCGTGCATGGCAACGAGGTGAAAGCCGACGTGCCGCTGTCGAAACTGTCCTCGGAATCGCCCGAATACGATCGTCCCTGGGTCGAGACGCCCGTCGCGACCGCGGGCGAAGCGCTGCCCGAGATCGGTGCTATCGATGCGCTCAAGAAACTGATCGGCTCGCCGAACTACGCGCACAAGTCCTGGGTCTACGAGCAATACGACACGCAGGTGATGGGCGACACGGTGCGCCGCCCGGGTCTCGGCGCAGGCGTCGTGCGCGTGCACGGCACCGACAAGGCGCTGGCCTTCACCGCCGACGTTACCCCGCGCTACGTAAAGGCGAACCCGTTCGAGGGCGGCAAGCAGGCGGTGGCCGAAGCCTACCGCAACCTGACGGCCGTGGGCGCGAAACCCCTCGCCTCGACCGACAACCTGAACTTCGGCAACCCGGAGAAGCCCGAGATCATGGGCCAGTTCGTGGGTGCGATCAAAGGCATCGACGCCGCCGTGCGCGCACTCGACATGCCGATCGTGTCGGGCAACGTCTCGCTTTACAACGAGACCGACGGCACCGGCATCCTGCCAACCCCGACCATCGGCGCGGTCGGTCTGCTGAGCTCGCTCGACGAGTTGATCGCGGGCCTACCGACGGCGGGCGACGTGGCGATGGTGATCGGCGAAACCAAGGGCCATCTCGATCAATCCGCGCTCGCCTTCGAAGCCTTCGGGATCGAGTCGGGTGACGCGCCGGCAGTCGACCTCGACGTCGAGAAACGCAATGGCGAGTTCCTCCGCGAGAACCGCGCGCTGGTCAAAGGCGCAAGCGATCTCTCGGACGGAGGCCTCGCGCTCGCGGCTTTCGAGATGGCGGAGGAAGCCGGTCTGGGTGTCACGCTTGAGGCTGGCGACATCGCGACGCTCTTCGGCGAGGATCAGGGGCGTTACCTCGTGGCCTGCTCCTTCGATCAGGCCGAGGCGCTGATGGTCGCCGCCCGCCGCGCCGAGGTGCCGCTTTACACCGTGGGTCGTTTCGGCGGGGACACGGTTAGCTTCGACTCGGAGAGCGCCCCGCTGGAGGAGCTGTCGACCCTCTATCGCAGCGCGTTCAAAGCGGCGATCGACGCCTGAGTTCTGTGATCTGACGCAGAGCGGACATGCACGCCGGGCGGTTTCTTGCCGCCTGCGCACAAACTAGTATCGCCGCGACACACCGATTTCAGGTTCCCGCTTTGACCAGCTCCACCCTTGCCTATGCCGCCCGGCTGTTCCTCGCCGCGACGCTCGCCCTGACCGTTGCGCGGTTGCTCGGGCTGACCAATGTCTACTGGGCGGCGATGCCGGTCTGGGTGGTAATCCAGCCCCATCGCGAAGACATGGCGCTGCGCGCGGTGCTGCGGGTTGTGGGCACCTTGGTCGGGGCAGCAATCGGGATCGCCGCGCTTCGCTGGCTGCCAGTGCCGGGAATTGCGCTGACCGTGGCGCTGACGGCGGCCGTGGGCGTGGGGATCGCCTACCGGATCGGGACGCATTGGGCCTATGGCTTCACGCTGATGGCGATCACGGTCGGCGTTGTGGTGATGCCCGCGCTCGGCATGGGGGCGGAGGCAATCCCGCTCGCACTCGACCGGGTCGCCTGCACGCTTCTGGGCGTCATCTCGGTGACGGCGGTGAACTGGCTCTTCACGCCCGCCCGTCGCGCGCCGATGCCGCCGCGCCCGAACCCGCATTTTATCCAGCAGCTTTGGCTGCGCATGGCGGCGGTGGCGGCGCTCACGGGCGCGGCCACGCTGATCGACGCCCATTTCACCCACCCCGCCGCGACGGCAGCTGCATTGTCGGTGATCGTCTTCTCCTCGGTGCTGGGCTCCATGCCGAATCCGCGCCCCGCCGTGCGCTTCCTGGTGCCCGGCGTCGCGCTTGGCGTCCTCGCCGCCATAGCCTATCGCGGGCTGACCCACCTGTCGGGCGGCGATCAGACCGAGTTCCTGATACTCGCCTTCGCCTTCATCGCGGGCGGTGCGCTACTGCGCGCCCATCCCCGGACCACGCTGATGGGGATCGACATCAACATGTGTTTCCTACTGGCCGGAGAAGTCGGCGCGCCGGGTCATTCCCTGCAAGTGACCGCCGCCGGAGCCGCCGCGATGTTCACCGGCAGCGTCGTCATCGCGACGCTCATGTTCTACCTGTCGCGGCTGCACCCGCCAGCGGCCACCGCATAAGCTCGCACCTCCCCGCGCATCCCCTTGCAGCCAGCCGCCGCGCCACTTAAGTTTGCGGCAAAGGACGAGGAGCCCTATTTATGGCAATGGAAGCCCATGACATCGAAGCCCTGATCCGGGCCGAATTCCCCGATGCCAAGATCACGATCACCGATCTCGCCGGGGACGGAAATCATTGGGCAGCGGAGGTCATTGACGAGAGCTTCCGCGGCAAGAACCGAGTCCAGCAACAGCGCGCGGTCTATGCCGCGCTCAAAGGGGCGATGGACGGGCCGAACGGGGTGCTGCACGCGCTCGCACTGACCACCAAGGCGCCCGAGTGATTTCACACGCGTCCCGAGCCGGGACGGAGAAAGGATTAAGCGATGAACGCGCAAGACCAGATCGCCCAGCAAATCTCCGAGAATGACGTCGTTCTCTTCATGAAGGGCACCAAGGACATGCCGCAATGCGGGTTTTCGAGCCGCGTCGCGGGCGTGCTCAACTTCATGGGCGTGACCTACAAGGACGTCAACGTGCTGGCGGATCAGGACATCCGTCAGGGCATCAAGGACTATTCGGACTGGCCGACCATCCCGCAGCTCTACGTCAAAGGCGAGTTCGTCGGCGGCTGCGACATCATCACCGAGATGACCCTCTCGGGTGAGCTGGATCAGCTCTTCGAGACCAAGGGCGTAAGCTTCAACAAGGAAGCTGCCGAGCAGATCCGCGCCGCCAACGCCTGAGCGCGGATCAAATACCTATCGAAAGCCCCGCCAGTGGCGGGGCTTTCGCGTTTCAGCATCGGTCTGAGTTGGGTGCCGCCCGGCGGCCCTGAAACTCCGTCTCACTTGCGTCCGATGAAGCGGTCGAACCAACCCTTCGCACCTTCCTCGGCATCGTCCCAGGCTTCGCCCGCCTCCTCGAAAAGCGGATCGATCGAGCGCTGACGGAACTGCCGCCACATCGCGCGGATCGTCAGGACGATGATGACGAGCAGCGTCAGGATGATGATATTCGCCCAAGGGATAATGCGCGTATCGGGAGCGGGCACGACCTTCAGCCCGACCGCATTCGGAAAGATCGTCAGCCAGCGCGAGCGCCAGCCATAGCGCGTGACCGACACCCAGATCGGATCGGCCGAGGTCGAGATCAGCGACTCGGCCTGTGCCTGCAAATCCGAACTGTCGAGCTTGAAATAGGGCGGCCACCCCCAACCGGTATCCTCGTTGCGAAAGACCAGCGTCTTGCCGTTCGGGCGCACCGTGTTGATGAAGCGCACATCGCGGCTCGTGGCGTTCGCAGTGCCTACATCGGGCGCGGCCCAGAAGATCGAGTTCTCGCCGAAGTCAATCCGGCGCACCTCGGTGCCGACGATCCGCACGATGTCATGGCGTGGCAGGTTGTAATGCAGGAACACGGCGGCGAAGCCGATCACGACCAGCCAGAAGCCCCATTTCACGTAACGCATCGCACCCTCACCTGTAATTCATCAGATAGACAATCAGCCCGACCACGACGATCGGCAGGACATAGACCAGCCAGATCAGCTTGCGCAGCAGACTTTTCTCGTAGTCTCGCATCCCGGCCTCGACGTAAGCCTCGCGTGTGGTCTCGGCCCGACCCTCGGCTGCGGCCTCGTTCCAATCCTCTTCCAGCGCCTCGCGCCGGACCGACCGGGCATAGAGACGCACCAGCCAGAACAGGACCGTCAGTAGGATCAGGCCGAATATCGCCAGTCGGATGAAGGCCAGCATCGCGCGCCCTCCTTGCCCCTCGCTGTCGCAAGCCTAGGCCGCAGCGGCGGGCTTGACCAGATCAGCCTTTGCGGCGCGCCATGCCGATCCGGATCAGCTTGATCACGATGGCGGAGGCCGCGACCGGGATCAGCGCCATCACGTAGGTCGCGGCGAACATCTGCCGCGGTACGTAGCCGTTCGAGCAGCTCGCCGTGTCAGAGAAGAAATGCAGCACGAAGCCCGCGCCGCAGGCGGTGCCGGTCATGTAGAAGGCAGGCACGATCATCGCCACAGGCACCAACGCCAGAAGCTTCGCCCAGTCGTATTTCGACAGCCACCCTCCGACCGCGATGCAGAGCACAAGCGCGAAGGCCAAGAACAGGTTCATCCGGTCCCTCCGTAGGATTTTGTCCCGCAATAGCGCGCGCCGTCCGCGAAAGCCACGTGTTTTCAGTCCAGCTGTTTTCGCTTGGCCCGCCGCGCCGAGCGGCGCTAGCCTTGGGTATGGACCTTGCCACTCGCCTCAAGACCGCCATCGATGCCCGCCGCGACGCGTTGATCGCGCTGACGCAGGCCTTGATCCGTATCCCGACGCTGAACCCGCCGGGGCGCAATTACCGCGAAATCTGCGAATATCTTGCCGAGCGTCTCTCCGAACGCGGGTTTGCGACCGAGATGATCCGCGCCCGTGGCGCGCCCGGCGACAGCGAGCCCTATCCGCGCTGGAACCTCGTCGCCCGCTTCGAGGGCGCGCGCCCCGGCGACTGCGTGCATTTCAATTCACATCACGACGTGGTCGAGATCGGCCATGGCTGGACCCGCGATCCGTTCGGCGCCGAGATCGACGGCGACCGCATCTACGGGCGCGGCGCCTGCGACATGAAGGGCGGGCTGGCGGCCTCGGTGATCGCTGCAGAGGCCTTCCTCGACACCTGCCCCGATTTCAGGGGCAGCATCGAGATTTCCGTCACTGCCGACGAGGAATCGGGCGGCTATGGCGGCGTGGCCTATCTGGCCGAGCAGGGCCGCTTCGATCCCGCCCGCGTGCAGCATGTCATCATCCCCGAGCCGCTGCACAAGGACCAGATCTGCCTCGGCCATCGCGGCGTCTGGTGGGCCGAAATCGAAACCCACGGCCGCATCGCGCATGGCTCGATGCCCTTCCTCGGTGACAGCGCGATCCGCCATATGAGCGCCGTTCTGAGCGAGATGGAGGAGACGCTCTATCCGCTCCTTCTGGGCAAGCAGACCGAGATGCCCGTGATCCCCGAAGGCGCGCGGGCCTCGACGCTGAACGTCAATTCGATCCATGGCGGCGCGCCGGAAGAGGAGGCCGATTACACCGGCCTTCCCGCGCCTTGTGTCGCCGATCGCTGCCGCATCGTAATCGACCGCCGCTTTCTGATCGAGGAAGACCTTGCCGAGGTAAAGGCCGAGATTGCGGACCTGATGGAACGCGTGAGGGCGCAGCGCCCGAGCTTCCGATACGAAATCCGCGACCTGTTCGAAGTGCAGCCCACGATGACCGACAAAGGCGCGCCTATCGTGCGCTCCACCGCCGCCGCGATCGAGGCTGTGCTGGGCCGCGAGGCGGCGTATGTCGTCTCGCCCGGTACCTATGACCAGAAACATATCGACCGCATCGGCCGGCTGCAGAATTGCATCGCCTACGGGCCGGGCCTTCTGGAACTCGCCCATCAGCCCGACGAATGGGTCGGCATCGAGGATATGACCGACAGCGCGAAGGTCATGGCGCTGGTTCTGGCGGAACTGCTGGGTTCGTAGGGGCGCTGCCCCTCGGCGCGTGCCGCGCCTCACCCCGGGATATTTCAACCAAGGCGAAGCAGGATCACCCGGCCTTCGGGCTTGTCCAAGTATCCCGGGGGGGCGACGTCGTCGCGGGGGCGGCGCCCCCTCGAGATATCAGACCGCGATATTGTCGATCAGACGCACATCGCCGAGCCAGATCGCGGCCAGCATCCGCGTCGGTTGCGACAGATCCGCCGCGGGCTTCAGCCCGTCGACCGTGCGCAGCTCGAGGTAATCGAGTTCCCCAAAGCCCGCTTCCTTCAACTCGGCTTTCGCATCGTTGAGCGCGCCTTCGACCGGCACGCCGTCGCGGATCTTCGCGGCCGCCTCCTGCATCACCTTATGCAGACGCGGCGCCAGTGCTCGCTCCCGAGCGGTCAGCCGCACATTGCGCGAGGACATTGCCAGACCGTCCTCTTCGCGGATGGTCGGGCAGCCGATGATGCGGATCGGCATGTTGAGATCGCGGGTAAGCTGCTGGACCACCTGCAATTGCTGCCAATCCTTCTCGCCGAAGAATGCGCGCCCCGCCTGCGTCATGCCGAAGAGCTTCGAGCAGACCGTCGCCACGCCATCGAAATGGCCCGGCCGGAAGGCGCCCTCGAGCGGCTCGGAGATACCCGACACGGACACGGTGGTAGAGAACCCGTCGGGATAGACCTCGTCCACACCGGGCGCGAAGAGCACGTCGACCCCTTCCGTTTCCAGAAGCGCCAGATCCTGTGCCTCGTCGCGCGGGTATTTGTCGAGATCCGAGGCATTGTTGAACTGCATCGGGTTCACGAAGACCGTCACGATCACGCGGTCCGATTGCTTGCGCGCGGCGCGGGCGAGGCTGAGGTGGCCGTCATGCAGCGCGCCCATCGTCGGCACCACGCCGACCAGCATCCCCGAGCGTTTCCACGCCGCCACCTTGTCGCGCAGTTCAGCGGCCTTGCGGATCACCTGCGTCATTTTTTCACCTCATCGGCGAAGCTGTGCTCGGCTGCCGGGAAGCTGCGATCACGTACTTCGGCTGCGTAATCGGCGACGGCGGCTTCGGCTTCCTGACCGAGCTGGCCGAAACGCTTGACGAATTTCGGTTTGAAATCGGTGAAGAGGCCCAGCATGTCATCGACCACCAGCACCTGCCCGTCGCAGCCGGCACCCGCGCCGATGCCGACGGTGGGGATAGCGACCATCGCGGTGATCTCATCGGCCAGCCCCTGCGGCACTTTTTCCAGCACCACCGAGAATGCCCCCGCTTCGGCCACGGCTTTCGCATCCTTGACCAGACGCGCCCGGCTGTCGCCGCGGCCCTGCACCTTGTAGCCACCCAGCGTGTTCACCGATTGCGGGGTCAGCCCGATATGGGCCTGCACCGGGATACCGCGCGCGGTCAGGAAAGCGATGGTCTCGGCCATATGCGCGCCGCCTTCGAGCTTCACCGCCCCCGCGCCGGTCTCGGCCATCAGCCGCGACGCGTTGCGGAACGCCTGCGCCGGGCTTTCCTCGTAGGAGCCGAAGGGCATGTCGATCACCATCAGCGCGTTAGACAGACCGCGCGCCACGGCCTTGCCGTGGAGGATCATCATTTCCATGGTGACGCCCAGCGTCGAAGGCAGTCCGTGGAGCACCATGCCCACCGAGTCGCCGACCAGCACGAGATCGCAATGGCTGTCGACCAGCTTCGCAATCGGCGTGGTGTAGGCGGTCAGGCAAACGATCGGCGCGCCGCCCTTCATCGCGAGAATATCTGCGGGCATCTTCTGCCGCGTGGTTCCGGTGACGCTCATGGCATCCTCCTGATCTGCTTGCGCGCGAGTCCTAGCGTCACCCGGCCCGCAAGGAAAGACGTGAACGCGCAAACGCTGCGACATCGGGCGCGTCGCGCATGATTTTGCCCCGCTCGCGAAAAGACCGAGCCCCCATGAAAAACGGCGCGAGGTTGCCCCACGCGCCGCAAATTTCTTGTCCAAGATCGGTTCGATCAGTTGTTGCTATCGACACAGGTGCCGGTGCCGGAATAGCCGCAATCGACAGTGGAGTTGGCATTCTCGCCCGAGCCGCCGACCTCTTGGGCCATCGCGACCGAAGCCTGATGCTGTTCCTCTTCGACTTTCTTCTGATCGGGAATCCGGCCCGCTTTCCACGCGGCCTCGTCTTCGTTGATCGCCACCTGATTATAGGCGGAGACCACGTAGCCCGAATGCAGCTGCACCACGGGCCCTTCCATCTCGAGGCTTTCGGCGCGGCTGCGAACCTTCACCGGCGTGCCCTTCGGCACTTTCGAGAACAGGTCGATGATGTCCTGGTTGAAGAGGCGGATACAGCCGGCCGACGTCGCACGACCGATCGAGGACGGGTCCATCGTGCCGTGAATCCGGTAATAGGTATCGCGGTTGCCCTGGTAAAGATAAAGCGCGCGCGCCCCCAGCGGGTTGTCCAAACCGCCCGGCAGACCATCCTTCAGCGGCCCGTAGAGGTCGGGATCTTCCTGGATCATGTTCTGGGTCGGCGTCCAGCTCGGATATTCCTGCTTGCGCTCGATCGTGGCGCTGCCCGAGAAAGTCTTGCCATCGCGGCCCACGGCGATGCCGTAGCGCTCTGCCTTGCCCGGCTCGGTGATGTAGTAGAGGAAGCGCGCATAAGGATCGACGACGATCGTCCCGACGGCCTCGGGCCCGTGATAGGGCACGATCTGACGGCGGTTGCGCTCAACCAAATACTTCGGGTTGATCGCCGGGATGGTTTTCCCGTCATCTTCGCGCGCCTGATATTCCGAGGGCACGGCCTTCGTCGACTGGGTCGGTTGCGCGTAGCGCTGTTCCGGCGCACTCGCGCAGGCAGCCAAGATGCCAGCCAGCCCGAAGAGCATGGCCGGTCGGATCGCGCGTTTGAGCGTCGAATAACTCGCGGTCACTTGCAATATTCCTGTCTCTTTTCCGGTGGGCCTTCTGCCCGGTTCCGTCATTCAAGGGGCTAGATAGGGGAAAGTTCCCTCCACTCACACTCACATGAATGTGATCAGGGCGACTCCGGCAGATTCCTGCCCCCTTGATTTTCCGCGCGTGCAAGCGGAGCGTGCTGCGAAATCGCGTGACAAGAGGAGGTGCCGCGCATGAGTTTGCCGCTTTGGTTCGATCCCGAGGAGATACTGATCGGAGGCGTCTGGCACAAGACCAATGCGCGCCTGCAAGTGGAATGCCCGTCCGATGGGCGCGAAATCGCGCAGATCGCCCGCGGCGGCTCGGAGGAGATCGACGCGGCGGTCGAGGCCGCGCAGGCCACGCTTGCGGGCGAATGGGGGCAGTTGAGCGCGGCGGAACGCGGGCGGCTCCTGCTGAAGATGTCGGGGCTCGTGCTGGCCCATGCCGAGGATCTCGCGGTGATCGAGGCGCTCGATGTCGGCAAACCACTGACGCAGGCACGGGCCGATGTGGCGGCGCTCGCGCGCTATCTCGAATTCTACGGCGGCGCCGCCGACAAGGTGATGGGCGAGACGATCCCCTATCTCAACGGCTACACCGCCTACACGCTGCGCGAGCCGCACGGCGTGACTGCGCATATCGTGCCGTGGAACTACCCGATGCAGATCATCGGCCGCTCGGTCGGGGCCGCGCTGGCGATGGGCAACGCGGCGGTCGTGAAACCCGCCGAGGAAGCCTCGCTCACCGCGCTGGCCTTCGGACGGATCGCGCAAGAAGCCGGAATGCCAGCCGGGGCGCTCAATATCGTGCCCGGTCTGGGCGAAGAAGCCGGCGCCGCGCTCTCGGCCCATCCGGGGATCGACCACATCTCCTTCACCGGATCGGTCGCGGTGGGCCAGCGCATCCAAGCTGCGGCGGCCACCAATGTCGTGCCCGTCACGCTGGAGCTCGGTGGCAAATCCCCGCAGCTCGTCTTCGCCGATGCCGATCTCGACCGCGCGCTGCCCTTCCTCGTGAATGCGGGCATCCAGAACGCGGGCCAGACCTGCTCGCCCTCGTCGCGCATCCTCGTACAGCGCAGCCGCTACGACGAGGTTCTGGAAATGATGGCCGCACGCTATCGAAGCCTCGTCGCGGGCCCCGCGCTTGGCGATCACGACCTCGGCCCGCTGATCTCAGGGCGGCAGAAAGAGATCGTCGAGGGTTATCTGGCGCTCGCGTCCGACCTCACCATCGCGGCCCGAGGCCGGATCGCCGAGGACGTCCCCGCAGGCGGCCATTACGTCGCGCCGACCCTGATCGGTGGCGGCCACGGCGCACATCGGCTTGCGCAGGAGGAAATCTTCGGCCCGGCGCAGATCGTCATCCCCTTCGAGGACGAGGAAGAGGCCGTCGCCATCGCGAACGGCACAGAATACGGGCTCGTCGCCTCGGTCTGGTCGGAGAATGGCGGGCGGACGATGCGGCTCGCTCGGCGGCTCCGCGCGGGGCAGGTCTTCCTGAACAATTACGGCGCGGGCGGCGGGGTGGAGCTTCCCTTCGGCGGCATCGGTAAATCCGGGCACGGGCGCGAGAAAGGGTTCGAGGCGCTCTATGGCTTCTCCGTCCTGAAAACCGTCGCCGCCTGGCATGGCTGAGGGTTTCGGCTTGGCGGAAATACCCCGGGGGTGAGGCGGGATCAGCGGCTTTCCGGTGGAAGGACGCCCCGACGAACGCCCGAAGCGCAAGCGAAGGGCCGGAACCGGGGCAGAGCCCCCTTGCACCCGATGTGTCCTGCGACAACAGTAGGCCCCGAGGAGGAGGAGAGATGAGACTGGAAGGCAAAAGCGCGATCGTCACCGGCGCGGGCTCGGGCTTCGGGGCGGGGATCGCGCGCCGCTTCGCCGCCGAGGGCGCGCGTGTACTGGTCGCGGATCTCAACGCGGAGGCCGCACAGGCCATTGCGGACGAAACCGGCGGCGTGGCCTGCACCGTGGATGTCAGCCGCGATGCGGATGTTGCTGCCATGGCGGAGGCCGCACGCGAGGCCTTCGGTCAGATCGACATTCTGGTGAACAACGCCGGGACCACTCATCTGCCGAAGCCGATGGAGGACGTGAGCGAGGAGGAATTCGATCGCATCCTGAGGGTGAACGCGAAATCGGTCTACCTGACGGCGCGCCATATCGTGCCGGAGATGAAGGCGCGCGGCGCGGGCGCGATCCTGAACGTGGCCTCCACCGCCGGCGTCAGTCCGCGGCCCAATCTGAGTTGGTACAACGCCTCGAAGGGCTGGATGATCACAGTCACCCGCGCGATGGCGGTCGAGCTGGCGCCGTCCGGCGTGCGGGTCAACGCGATCAACCCGGTCGCCGGAGAGACCCCGCTCCTGAAGAGCTTCATGGGTGAGGACACACCGGAGATCCGTGCGAAGTTTCTCTCCACCATCCCGCTCGGGCGGTTTTCGACCCCCGAAGATATGGCGAATGCAGCGCTGTTCCTGTGCTCGGACGAGGCGAGCATGATCACCGGCGTTGCGCTGGAAGTGGATGGCGGGCGCTGTATCTGAGAACAGCGGTTTGACTTGGGGGCGTTGCCCCCAAAACCCCAGGATATTTGGACCAAGAGGAAGATGAAGGCAGGGCCGAACAATCTGATCACCGATATCGCCGGGCTGCGCGTGGGCAATGCCGAAGATGCGGGCCTGCGCTCGGGTGTGAGCGTTCTGGTCGGCGAGCGCCCCTTCACGGCGGCGGTGCAGGTGATGGGCGGCGCCCCCGGGACGCGGGAGACCGATCTTCTTGCGCCGGACAAGCTGGTGCAGGAGGTCGATGCGCTTGTGCTCTCGGGCGGTTCGGCCTTCGGGCTTGGTGCCTGCGATGGGGTGATAGCGGGGCTGCGCGCGCAAGGCCGCGGTTTCGCGGTGGGCGATCAGCGCGTTCCGATCGTGCCCGGCGCGATCCTGTTCGATCTGCTCAATGGTGGCGACAAGAGTTGGGTCGACACGCCCTATCCCGGGCTCGGGCGCGCGGCGCTCCAGGCGGCTTCTGAGCGGTTCGAGATCGGCAGCGCCGGGGCGGGCTTCGGGGCGATGACCGGCACGGTGAAGGGCGGACTTGGCTCTGCCTCGGCCGTGCTGGAGAGCGGCTTCACGGTGGGGGCACTCGTAGCAGTCAATGCGCTCGGCTCGGCGACCGTCGGCGAGGGGCCGCATTTCTGGGCCGCGCCTTGGGAAATCGCGGGCGAATTCGGCGGGCTCGGTCCAGCGCCCCGGCACGATCCCGCCACCGAGCCCGAACCGACGAAACGCCAGGGCGAGGCCACCACCATCGCCATCGTCGCGACCGATGGAGCCCTCAGCCAAGCGCAGGCGCAGCGCATGGCCACCGCGGCCCATGACGGCATGGCGCGGGCCATCGTGCCCTCGCACACGCCGATGGACGGCGATCTGATCTTCGCCGCCGCGACCGGCGAGAAGCCCCTGCACGACCCGGTCCGCGACCCGTTCCAGCTTGGCCATGCGGCGTCTTGCGTGCTTGCCCGGGCCATCGCCCGCGCCATCTATGAGGCCAAAGAACACCCCGGCGATCTGCAGCCCTGCTGGCGCAGCCGTTACGGAACATCCCACACCCCGGCGCATTGACCGGACGACCCATCCAGCCCTTCGGAGGACATCATGCTCGACGACAAGACCGACCTCAAATCCATCCTCAAGGATCCCTCGCTTCTGGTGACCAAGGCCCTCGTCGCGGGCGAATGGGTCGATGCCGATGACGGCACCACCTTCGAGGTGACCAACCCGGCGCGCGGCGACGTGATCTGCACCGTGCCCGATCTGGGCCGCGCCGAAACCGCGCGCGCCATCGCTGCCGCCGACGAGGCGATGAAGGACTGGGCGGCGCGCACCGGCAAGGAACGCGCGCAGATCATGCGCAAATGGTACGACCTGATGATGGAGAACCAGGACGATCTCGGCGCGATCCTGACCGCCGAGATGGGCAAGCCGCTGGCCGAGGCGAAGGGCGAGATCGCCTATGGCGCAGGCTTCATCGAGTGGTTCGGCGAAGAGGCCAAGCGCGTCTACGGCGAGACGATTCCGGGCCATCAGCGCGACAAGCGGATCACCGTGATCAAGCAGCCGATCGGGGTCGCCGCCTCGATCACGCCGTGGAACTTTCCCAACGCGATGATCGCGCGCAAGGCGGGCCCGGCGCTTGCCGTGGGCTGCGGCTTCGTCTGCCGCCCGGCCTCGGAGACGCCGCTCTCGGCGCTGGCGATGGCGGTACTGGGTGAACGGGCGGGCCTGCCCAAAGGGATCCTCTCGGTCATCACCTCCGCGAAAGCCTCCGATATCGGCAAGGAATTCTGCGAGAACCACACCGTGCGCAAGCTGACCTTCACCGGCTCGACCGAGGTGGGCCGTATCCTGCTGCGTCAAGCGGCGGATCAGGTGATGAAATGCTCGATGGAGCTGGGCGGCAACGCGCCCTTCATCGTGTTCGACGACGCAGATCTCGATGCGGCGGTCGAAGGCGCGATGGCGTCGAAATTCCGCAACAACGGTCAGACCTGCGTCTGCGCCAACCGCATCTACGTCCAGTCCGGGGTCTATGACGCTTTCGCCGAGAAGCTGGCCAAGGCGGTCGAGAAGCTCAAGGTGGGCGATGGTCTGAAGGAAGGCGTAGAGGCCGGTCCGCTGATCAACGAGGACGCGGTCAAGAAGGTGCAGGAGCACATTCAGGACGTGCTCGACCACGGCGGCTCGATCGTCACCGGCGGCGCGCGGCACGAGATGGGCGGTACCTTCTTCCAGCCGACCGTGCTGACCGGGGTCACGCAGGAGGCCAAGGTATCGCATGAGGAAACCTTCGGCCCGGTCGCCCCGCTCTTCAAGTTCGAGACCGAGCAGGAGGCGATCGCCAAGGCCAATGACACGATCTTCGGCCTCGCGAGCTATTTCTACGCCCGCGACGTGGGCCGCATCACCCGCGTGCAGGAGGGTCTGGAATACGGGATCGTCGGCGTGAACACCGGCCTGATCTCGACCGAAGTCGCGCCCTTCGGCGGCGTGAAGCAATCCGGTCTGGGCCGCGAGGGGTCGCATCACGGCGTCGAGGACTATCTCGAGATGAAATATATCTGCCTCGCGGTCTGAGACCGGCGAGCGGCAGAGGAAATCTTCGGAGGGCGGGCCGCGTGTCCGCCCTCTCTTTCATTAATACTCACCGCTGCTTATCTTGTTCGTGAACGAGGACGAGGGGCAGGCTTTGGGCATTTCCGACATTGCGGACGGCATCACGCGCGGGATCGAAGGCATGGGCCAATCGGTCTCGGAAGCGCTGTTCGAACCGGTGATCCGGCTCGGCGTGACGGGTCTGTCGCGCGCGGGCAAGACCGTGTTCATCACTTCGCTGGTCGCGAACCTGCTGGACCGGGGGCGGATGCCTGCGCTGGGGTCCGCCTCCGACATCACCGCTGCCTATCTGCAGCCGCAGCCGGACGACACCGTGCCGCGCTTCGACTACGAGAGCCACCTTGCCGCGCTGACCGGCCCGTCACCGCATTGGCCGGACGGCACGCGCGCGGTCTCGGAGCTGCGCCTGTCCTTCCGCATCCAGCCGCGCGGGATGCTGGGCGCGGTGCGCGGGCCGCGCGTCGTGCATCTCGACATCGTGGATTATCCTGGCGAATGGCTGCTCGATCTCGGGTTGATGGAAAAGAGCTATGCCGAGTGGTCGGCCGAGGCGCTGGCGCGTCTGCCGAACCGTCCGCAAGGCGCAGAGTATCTGGCGCAGTCCGAAGCGACGGATGGCACGGCGGAGTTCACCGAGCCGCAGGCCAAGGCGCTGGCGGCGGGCTTCACCCGGTATCTGGTCGCGGCGCGCGATGCGGGGTTCTCCGATTGCACGCCGGGGCGCTTCCTGCTGCCCGGAGAGATGGCCGGATCGCCCGCGCTGACCTTCGCGCCGCTGCCCGCGGGCGACGCCCCACGCGGCTCGCTCCGGCGAGAGATGGAGCGGCGCTACGACGCCTATAAGCGCGAAGTGGTCCGCCCCTTCTTCCGCGACCATTTCGCCAAGATCGACCGCCAAGTGGTGCTGGTCGACGTACTGGGCGCGATCCATTCAGGGCCCGCCGCGCTCGACGATCTGCGGCAGGCGATGGCGGATATCCTGGCGGCCTTCCGCCCGGGCCGCGCGAGCTGGCTGACCTCGCTGATCGGCGGCAAACGGGTGGAGAAAATCCTCTTCGCCGCCACCAAGGCCGATCACCTGCATCACACCCAACACGCCCGCCTGACCGCGATCACCGGCGCGCTGCTGCGCGAAGCCAAGGACCGTGCCGATTTCGCGGGCGCTAAGACGCTGGCCCTGTCGATCGCGGCCCTGCGCAGCACTACGGAAGAAACCCTCTCGCATGACGGGGCGGAGTTGCAGGCCGTGCGCGGCCGCTTGGAGAGCGGTAAATCGGTCGCGCTCTATCCCGGCGAATTGCCCGCCGACCCGGCGCAGCTTCTCTCGCCCGCCGCCCAAGGGGCCAGCGCATGGCTTGACGAAGACTATTCGATCATGAACTTCGCCCCGGCCCCGGTGATCCTGAGGCCCGGCGAAGGCCCGCCGCATATCCGGCTCGACCGCGCGGCCGATTTCCTGATCGGGGACAAGCTATGAAAAAACCGGTGATGATCGAGATCGAGGACGCGCCCTCGCCCGCCGAGGCCGCGCCGATCGAGGATATGCCGAGCGCGACCGAGGAACGGCTGGAAGGCCGCGCCATGCAGATCGCGACCCGACTGGGGGCACGCCGCGCCTCGCCCATCGTGCGGTTCTTCTGGCGCGCGACAGTGGCGCTGGTCGGTTTCCTGATTTCCGTCGCGCTCTGGCGCTTCATCGACGGGCTGTTCGCCACCCATCCGATCCTCGGCTGGATTGGCACCGCGCTGGTAGCGGCCTTCGCGCTTGGCGCGCTGCTGATCACGGCGCGCGAAATCGCCGCCTTCTCGCGGCTGGCGCGGCTCGACAAGGTCCACAAGGAAGTCTCGGAAGCGTTGAGCGCCGACGACCTAAGCCGCGCCCGCAAGGTGACGGCCCATGTCTCCGGCCTCTATGCCGCGCGGCCCGAAATGGATTGGGCGCGCAAACGACTGGCCGAGCAAACGGGCGAAGTGCTCGACACCGACACGCTGATGGGGCTGGCAGAGACCGAGCTGATGGGACCGCTCGACGCCGCGGCCCGGCTGGAGATCGAGGCCGCGTCGCGCACCGTCGCCACGGTGACCGCCGTCGTGCCGCTTGCGCTGGCCGATGTGTTCACCGCGCTTACCGCAAACCTGCGGATGATCCGGCGCATCGCGGAAATCTATGGCGGGCGCTCGGGCACGCTCGGCTCGGTGCGGCTGGCGCGGACGGTGATGACCCATCTCGTCGCGACCGGCGCGGTAGCGGCGGGTGACGACCTGATCGAGACCGTCACTGGCGGTCATCTGGTCTCGAAACTTTCGCGCCGCTTCGGCGAAGGCGTGATCAACGGCGCGCTCACCGCCCGAGTCGGCATCGCCGCGCTCGAAGTCTGCCGCCCGATGCCCTTCCGCAAACTTCAAAAGCCTCGCGTAACCAACCTGATCGGGCGGTCGCTGACGGGCGTGTTCGGGAAAAAAGAGGACTGATCCTCTTCTTCTTGGCTTAAATATCCCGGGGGGCTGGCGGTGCCAGCGGGGGCAGAGCCCCCACCGTCATTTCAGTTTCGGAATACCGCCTGGAAGCGTCTCGCGTTCGACCACGCCCTGACGCAGGCTCATGCCAATGCGATGGGCGAGCGCTGACCAACCTTTCGCCTGTTCAGGCGAGAGCTCCTCGCGCAGCACCTTGTCGAATTCTGCAAGCCAGGTCGAAAACATGCCCGGGCGCACGTTGCCCGCCGCCCGGTGGACCTGCATGGGCGAGCCGTCATAGACCGGTTTGCGAAGGATCGCGTTCTTCCAGAACCGTGCGACCTTGTCCTCATGTGTCGGCCAGTCGGTGACATGCACCGCAAAGACCGGGCCCAGCATCGCATGTTCCCGGACGCGCTCGTAGAAGCGCCCGACGACGCGGTCGATCTCGGCCTCGGTGATCTCGAAACGTGCCAGGGGATTAGCCATCGCCGAACAGGTCCGTCTGCGGGGTTGCCGGTTTCGGAGCTTCCAGCCCCAGATGCCGCCACGCCCGCGCGCCCAGCATCCGCCCGCGCGGGGTGCGGCTGATCAGGCCCTGTTGCAGCAGGTAAGGTTCGATGACTTCCTCGATCGCGTCGCGACTTTCCGAGAGCGCGGCCGAGAGCGTCTCCACCCCCACCGGGCCGCCGCCGTAATGATCTGCCATCAGCATCATGTAGCGCCGGTCCGCGCCGTCGAGACCGAGATTGTCGACGCCCAGCCGCGTCAACGCCCGGTCCGCGATTTCGCGGGTCAGCCGCCCGTCGCCTTCGACCAGCGCGAAATCGACGACTCGGCGCAGCAGGCGGCCGGCGATGCGCGGGGTACCCCGGGCGCGCTTGGCAATCTCGCGGGTGCCTTCCGGATCCGACGGGATACCCAGAAGCCGTGACCCGCGCGTCACGATCAGGTCCAGCTCGTCCTCGGTGTAGAATTGCAGTCGGGTCGGGATGCCGAAACGGTCGCGCAGCGGCGTCGTCAGCAAACCAAGCCGCGTCGTCGCGCCGACCAGCGTGAAGGGCTGCAATTCGATACGCACAGTGCGCGCGGCGGGGCCTTCCCCGATCACGAGGTCAAGCTCGAAATCCTCCATCGCGGGATAGAGCACTTCCTCGACCGCCGGATTCATCCTGTGAATCTCGTCGATGAACAGCACGTCGCGCGCTTCGAGATTGGTCAGGATCGCAGCAAGATCACCCGCCTTGGCCAGAACCGGCCCCGAGGTCATCTTGAAATTCACGCCCAGCTCGCGCGCCATGATCTGCGCGAGCGTCGTCTTGCCCAGACCGGGCGGGCCGTGGAACAGCGTGTGATCCATCGCCTGGCTGCGCATCTTCGCGCTCTCGATGAAGACCCGCAGATTGGCGCGGGCCTCGGCCTGACCGGTGAATTCTTCCAGCGCCTGAGGCCGCAGAGCGCGGTCGGCGTCTTCGGGCAAGCGGTCGGGCCGCAACGTGGGATCGGGTTCGCTCATCGTCATCTACTGTCGCGCCTTTGGCGGAGGGGAGCAAGCGGGGCCCTGCCCCGCACCCCGGGATATTTAGATCAAGAAGAAGATCAATCCTTCGGGGCCAGGAGCCGAAGCGCCGCGCGGATCAGCTTGGCGGTATCGGTGACCTCCGGATCGTCATTGGCCTGCGCCACGGCACCAGCAGCATCGGAAGGCGCGTAGCCCAAATTGGTGAGCGCAGAGATCGCCTCGGCGGTGAAGTTCACCTTCGGCGTGGCGGCGGGCGCGGCTTTCTTCGCGGGCTTTTTCGCGGGCGCATCCTCGATCACCTCGGGAGAGGCGTCGACGGTCAATTCCGCGCCCATTGCCATGACGGAAGGTGCTTTCTCTTTCAGTTCCAGCACCACACGTTGCGCGAGTTTCGGACCCACGCCGGGGGCCGATTTCACCGCTGACCAGTCGCCCAGCGCGATCGCCCGGCCCAGCCCTTCCGCGCCGAGCGTGCCGAGGATCGCGAGCGAGGCTTTCGCACCGATCCCCTGTACCGAGGTCAGCAGCCGGTGCCATTCCTTCTCCAGCAGCGTCGGGAAGCCGAAGAGTTGCAAAAGGTCTTCGCGCACCAGAAGGTCGGTATAGAGCGCGCAGGCCTGGCCTACGGGCGGCAGAGATTGTGCAGTGCGCTGGCTGACATGGACGACATAGCCCACCCCGCGCACGTCGATCATGACGTGGTCGAGCGCGCGGTGGATGATGACGCCTGCGATGCGACCGATCATGCGCGCCTCCGTTGCGTCGTGCCGAGGGCCTCGCGGGAGAGCTGCGCCGCGTTCATCCGGGCCGCCGATTGCAGGTGGAAGGCGTGGCAGATCGCGATGGCGAGCGCATCGGCGGCATCCGGGCCTTCGAACTGCACGCCGGGCAGTTGGTGGCGCACCATGTGCTGCACCTGCGTCTTGTCGGCATGACCGACGCCGACGACGGTTTTCTTGATCGCGTTCGGGGCGTATTCGCCGACCTCGAGCCCCGCCTGCGCCGGCGCCAGAAGCGCGATGCCGCGCGCCTGCCCCAGTTTCAGCGTCGCAACGGCGTCCTTGTTGACGAAGGTCTGCTCCACCGCCGCGGCCTCGGGCGCGTGAGTCGCGATGACCGCGCTCAGCCCTTCGTGCAGCACCAGCAGGCGCTTTGCCAAATCCTTACCTTCGGAGTGGAGAATACCGTTCGCGACGTGCCTGAGCCGCGATCCGTCCATCTCGATCACGCCCCATCCGAGATTGCGCAACCCCGGATCGATCCCGATCACCCGCATCTGCCCTGCCTCGTTCTCGTGTTGTTTCGCAAGAACTAGCACGAAAAGGGAACATCGGCCAGAGGCGATGCAGAAACAGGCCTTCTATCACATGCGATTCCTGCATGGCGGGGCTGCCAAAACTGAGATTGTTTTCGCGCTCTGCCAGTCTTATCTGCGCCTCAGAAGATGGAATGCCCGAAACTTGAGCAGTTTGTGAACGAAGGATCCTCCCCATGGCTTCGATGGATATCAACACCCGCATGAGCCGCAGCGCCCGACCGAGCGTCATCACCTCGCTGATCGCCGCCCTGCACGACTGGAACGACGCACGCGTCACCCGCAAGGCTCTGATGAAGCTCAGCGACCGCGCGCTGGACGATATCGGCCTGACCCGGCTCGACGTGGCGCGTCTGCGCTAAGTCGACCGAAAGGTCATGCGAAAAGGGCTGCCCCGGCAACGGCGCAGCCCTTTCTTTTTGGGATACAGGCTTGGGTACCTAGCCGATGAACGGTGCGAGCCAGCCGGCGATTTTGCGGGTAATCGGATCGGCATGCATGATCCAGGCCCCCACCCGTTCGAATTGCGAACCACCCGCGAGGCTTGCGACACGCGCCTCGTAGCTAGCCTGCCCAACCTGGGCGAGCATGGCGCCCTTCACCAGCAGAATACCGGCGAAGATCAGCGCCACACCGCGCAACGGAAAATGGCGCCGCACCTTGGGACGCATGGAGTCGAAATAGCTGCGGCCCAAGGCACCGGACGCCTCGAATGCGCCGCCAGCCTGATGAATCTGGTCGATCCGATGCAGCCGCTTTTCAAAGGACTCTATTTGTGGATCGCGCATGGCAAACCCCGTTGACTGCGATGCCCCGAAGGCAATTTCTCAAGACAGGGTAAAGCAATCCTTATGACAATCAGAGCGGATTTGTGGCGGATTAGGCGCGCTGCATGACCAATGTCGTCCATTCGCCGAATTCCTTACGCGAATGGGAAACAAAGCCCTGCGCCTGATAGGCGGCGACGACTTCATCGGCCTGTTCGTTGAGAATCCCGCTGAGGATCACAAAGCCCGATTCGGCGCAGTTGCGGCCCATTTCGGGGGCAAGCGCGACGAGCGGGCCTTTCAGGATATTGGCAAAGATCAGATCGAAGGGGGCGGCCTCTTTCAGACGCGCGTCGCCGAAGCCCGCAGCTTCGATGCAGATCACGCGGCCCTCAAGATCGTTCACCGCGACATTCGCCGCTGCCGTTTCCACCGCGACTGGATCGATATCGGAGGCCAGAACCGGTTCGGGCCAGAGCTTCGCCGCTGCCATCGCCAGAACGGCGGTGCCGCAGCCTATATCGGCGACGTTGTGGAAGGTGTGACCCTCGTTCGCCAGATCGTCGAGCGCCGTCAGGCAGCCCGAGGTGGTCCCGTGATGGCCCGTCCCGAAGGCCATCGCCGCGTCGATCCGCAGCGCAATCGCATCGGCCGGGATCTTGTCCTCGTCATGGCTGCCGTAGAGGAAGAAACGGCCCGCGCGGACCGGGGCCAGTTCGCGGCGCACATGGGCGACCCAATCGGTCTCAGGGATTTCCGAAACGACGAAAGGCTGCGCCCCGTGCGAGATCGCCAGCAGGTCGAGCGCCACGTCGTCAGGTGCCTCGAGGAAATAGCCCGAGACCTCATAGCGGCCCGACCCGTCCTCGATTTCGAACACGCCCGTGCCATAGGGGCCGGGATCGAGCTCTTCGAGACGTTCGGACAGCGCCTCGGCGGCCTCGCGATCGGCCAGCGTGGTAAAGGCGGTGAAGGTGGTCATGGGGCGCGCTCCTCGGGATGGTTGCGCCCGGGCTTAGGGCCGCGGGCGCGAACCGTCAAGCGGCCCGCGCGCCCATCGGATCACGCGTTCAGCCCGATCGGGCAGGTCACGCCGGTCCCCCCGATGCCGCAATAGCCGCCGGGGTTCTTCTCCAGATATTGCTGGTGATAATCTTCGGCATAGTAGAAGGGCGGCGCGTCCATGATCTCGGTGGTGATAGTTCCGTAGCCCGCCGCACTCAGGCGCTCTGCATATGCGTCGCGCGAGGCTTCGGCCGCCTCTTTCTGCGCGGCGGTATAGGTGTAAATGCCCGAGCGATACTGGGTGCCGCGATCATTGCCCTGACGCATGCCCTGGGTCGGATCGTGGTTTTCCCAGAAGATGCGGAGCAGATCGTCGTAACTGACCTTGGCCGGATCGTAGATCACGCGGACCACCTCGTTATGGCCGGTCATGCCGGTGCAGACCTCGCGATAGGTCGGGTTGGGCGTCGGCCCGCCCGCGTAACCGACCATGGTCAGCCAGACGCCGTCGGTGTTCCAGAAGATACGTTCGACGCCCCAGAAGCAGCCCATGCCGAACATCGCCTCTTCCATGCCTTCGGGCACGGGGGAGCGCAGGTCGCGCCCCCAGAGGAAATGCGGCTCTGCCAGAGGCATCGCCTCGTCGCGGCCCGGCAGGGCCTCGGCCTTGGTGGGAATGGTGGCGGGTTTTCCGAACAGCATTGTGAGTCTCCCTTTCGCGCCCCTCTCAGATAGGCGCGGATCGACGAAATTTCCAGTTCACGCCGGAACCGGGCCAAGCCCCTGCAGCACGGTCTCGTAGCCTTTCGAGGGGTGACGCGGCACCAGCAGCGCGAGTCCCAGCGAGATCACCGCCATCGAGGCCGCCAGCCCGAAAACCGCGCCGGGCGAGACCATCCAGAGATAGCCCAGCGTCACCGGCAGGAAGACGGCGGCGATATGGTTGATCGTGAAGGCGACGGCGGCGGTGGGCGCGATATCCTCGGGGTCGCAGATCTTCTGAAAATAGGTCTTCTGCGCGAAGGCCAACGCGAACAGCAGATGATCGACGACATAGAGCGCGCAGGCGAGCCAGATGCCCCAGCCGAACCAGTAGATCCCGCCATAAGAAAGAAACAGCAGTGTCAGCCCGACATATTCGAAGATCAGCGCGCGGCGCTCGCCGAAGCGATGCACGAAGCGGCCCATCGCCGGCGCGGCGGCCATGTTGACCGCGAAATTGATCAGGAAGAGCGCGGTGATCTCGTCCACCCGCAGCCCGAAGCGCTCGACCATCATGAAGGCGGCGAAGACCACGAAGATCTGCCGACGCGCACCCGCCATGAACGTGATCGCGTAATAGAGCCAGTAGCGGCGACGCAGCACGAATTTCTTCGATTGCGGCTCGCGGGTGTGGAACTGCGGATAAATCAGCGCGGCGGCCGCCATCATCACCATCGTCGCGATCCCGGCGGTGGCGTAGACGAACTCGTAGCTGAGATTGAAGGTCTTCCATGTCAGCACCAGCACCGCATAGGCGGCGAGCGACGCGCCTGAGCCGATGGCCACGATCCGCCCCAGCGTCTGTGGCGCCTTTGCCTTGTCGATCCACTGCAATTGCAGCGACTGGTTCACCGTCTGGAAATAGTGAAACCCGATCGACGAGAGCAGCGTCACGATGATGAGCCCGGCGAAGCTCGGGAAAAGGGCGGTCACCGCCGTCGCCCCGCCCAGAAGCAGCAGCGACAGGATGGCCAGCGTCTGCTCGCGCATTACCCAGAGCACGACGATCACCCCGATCGCGAGGAACCCCGGCACTTCGCGGAAGCTTTGCAGCCAGCCGATATCGACGCCGTCGAAATTCACCACGTCGATGACGAAGTTGTTCAGGAGCGCCGACCAGGTGGCGAAGGAGATCGGCATGGCAGCGGCCATGACGTAAAGCAGCGCTTCGGGTCTGCGCCAGCGGGGCAGCTCGTGGGCTTCGTCGAGCGGGACGGAACGGAACTTCATCATGCTTTCCTTAGACGCGACGGCAGCGTCCACGGCAAGTCTGCAAAAGGTGCGACCTGACTCAGATCAATGTGCGTTTCTGCGGTTTCTGGCAAAACCCGTGCGCGAACGGGAGATCTGACTATGGACATCATCGCACTCATCGAGCGGATCGGCGAAGGCCCCACGGCGGCGCTTTTCGGGGTCATCACCGGGCTCATCTTCGGCGTGGCCGCGCAGAAATCGAACTTCTGCCTGCGGGCTGCGACCGTGGAATTCGCGCGGGGCAAGCTGGGCGGCAAGGTCGCGGTCTGGTTTCTGACCTTCTCGACCGCGCTGGTCTGGGTGCAGAGCGCGCAGTTGCTCGACCTGTTCCGGCAGGCCGACAGCCGGATGATGTCGGTGCCGGGCTCATGGTCGGGCGCGATCATCGGCGGCCTCATTTTCGGCGTCGGCATGGTGCTGTCGCGCGGATGTTCGGGGCGGCTTCTCGTGCTCGCGGCGACGGGCAACCTGCGCTCGGTCGTCTCGGGGCTGATCTTCGCCGTAACCGCCACGATGAGCCTCAAGGGCATCCTCGCACCGCTGCGCGATAGACTCGCCGGCCTCTGGATTACCGGGGCGCAGAACGTGAATATCCTCGACGCGCTGCATCTGCCGGACTGGACCGGGCTCGCCGTCGGCATCGTTTTCGCCATCGCAGGCATGTATCTGGCCAAGCGCAACGAGATTGGTGTGAAGACGTGGATCTTCGCCTCCGGCGTCGGCTTCGCGGTCGCGGTGGGCTGGGTGCTGACCTTCATGCTGAGCCAGGTCGCATTCGATCCGGTGCCGGTCAATTCCGTCACCTTCTCGGGCCCCTCGGCCAATACGCTGATGTTCTTCCTCGACCGCCATTCGGTGCTGGAATTCGACGTCGGCCTCGTGCCGGGCGTGGTGCTCGGGGCGTTCCTGAGCTCGCTCCTCTCGCGCCAATTCGCATGGCAGGGCTTCGACTCGGTGCCGGTGATGCGGCGCTCGATGATCGGGGCTGTCTTCATGGGCTTTGGCGCGATGCTCGCCGGCGGTTGCGCCATCGGCAACGGGGTGACGGGCACCTCGGTTCTCGCGGGCACCGCGTGGCTGGCGCTGTTCTGCATGTGGATCGGTGCGATGGTGACCGACTTCCTTCTGGACCAGCGCAGCATGACACCTGCCACAGCCTGCTAAGCGCGCTCTTGCGCTTGCGAATAGCGCGTCCCGAGAGTCTCGGGGCGCCTACGCGCCTTCCTGCCGAAGCGCGAAGCTGCGCGAATCCTCACCTTACGGCACCCGTAAAAAAGCGTTAGATATTTCAGGGAAGAACCGCCGTGGAACTCGCGAAACGCCAGTTCTCGGCGCTGCATTTAGCAAGCACCACAGCTGCCGTACGAAATACCTTGCAAAAAATCGCTTTCGGGGAAAATCGTGATCGCTGTCATGTCTTATGACACTGGGCGCAACGGATTTATCTGAGCATAGGTGGAATATGAAAGCCTGCGCATGAAAACCACTGCACCGCCCTCACCCTCATCCGACCCCGCGCCCCGGTCCCGACTCACCGATCCGGCGCGCCTTCGGGCATTACGCGAGACCGGACTGCTGGAGAGCGCTCCCGCAGACATCTTCGCGCGTGCGACGCGTCTCGCGACGCGGGTGACCGGCGTGCCTATCTCGCTGGTTTCGATGGTCGACGAGAACCGTCAGGTCTTCGTGGCGCAAAGCGGGCTGGATCGCTTCGACGACCATTCTCCATCGGAGACGCCGCTCACCCATTCCTTTTGCCGCTATGTCGTGGAAACCGATGCGCCGCTGCGTGTGTCCGACGCGCGCGAGGATGCGGTGCTGGGCGAGAATGGCGCGGTGCGCGATCTGGGCGTGATCGCCTATCTCGGTGTGCCGTTGCGCACGATCGAGGGGCAACCGCTCGGCGCGTTCTGCCTGATCGACCGCGAGGCGCGGCAATGGACCGAGGAAGAGTACGAAGCTCTGTCCGACATCGCCGCGGGCGTCGAGGCGGAAATCCGGCTACGCCACCAGATCAACGTCGCCCACCGCGAAGAAAACCGCTACCGCGCCATTCTCGATCAGATGCCGGTCGGCGTGGGCGTGGCCGAGCTGGGCACCGGGCGGCTCCTCGATCTGAACGCGACCGCGATCGAGATGTTCGGCGTGAAGAACGGCGAGGTGGGCAAGCAGCTCGCCTTCGACGCTTATACGCCGGAAGGCCGCAAGCTCAGCCTCAGCGAATTTCCGATCGTGCGCGCCGCACGCCACGGCGAAAAGATCAACCATATGGAGCTGCGCTGCGTGCGCCGCGACGGAAGCGAAAGCAACCTGCTGATCTCGGCGCAACCGATCGAGAGCGATCCGCCGGTGGCCGTGGCAACCGCGCTCGACATTTCCGAACTGAACGAGGCGCGCGAACGTGCGGCCGACATTGACCGGCGTCTCGCGAATTTCCACGAAATCACCTCCGACGCGATCATCGAGATCGACCGCGACGACAATATCCGCTTCGCCAATTCTGTCATGCGCGCACGCATCCGTGCCGCTGTCGGGGCCGCTACCGAGTCGCAGGCGATCGGGCGATCGCTCTGGGAAACCGTGCCGCATCTGCGCGAGAGCAAACTGGCGGAGGCGCTGGCAGAAGCCCGGCGCACAGGCACGCCGACCGTCGCCGATCAGATCGGGCGCGACGGGCGCATTCTGGAAGCTCGCATCTATCCCGAGAGCGGCGCGATCCTCGCCTATCTGCGCGACGTGACAGAGGAGCGCCAGCTCGCGCAGGCACGCGACACGCTGACGCGCGAGCTCAATCACCGGGTCAAGAACGCCTTCGCGATGATGTCGGGGCTGGTCGGCATGACCGCCCGCCACGCGACGACGCCGGACGAGATGGCGCGGGGCCTGCGCGAACGGATCGGCGCGCTCGCCCGCGCCCATGAGCTGATCAATCCGACCGCCACACCCGAGCGCGATTTCCGCGGCATGGTCGAACTGCGCGAATTGTTGCTGGGCGTGCTTTCGCCCTACACCAATCTCGACGATCCACGGCTGACCCTCGGCGGTCCCGCCCTCGCGCTGAACCATGCGGGGTCCACCAACCTCGCGCTGGTAATCCACGAACTGGCCACTAACGCTGTGAAATACGGCGCACTTTCGCACGATGCGGGGCGTCTGGAGCTGACGTGGCGCGAGATCTCCGGCCAGCTCGAGCTTGATTGGCGGGAAAGCGGCCACCCCGGGAAACTGATGCCACCAAGCAACAGCGGCTTCGGGTCGCGCTTGATAGACCTGACGATTCAGGGCCAATTGCGGGGAACCTATGGAACCGAATGGGTTCCCGACGGGTTCCAAGCTCGCATGACCGTGCCAATGGACCTGATAAAAGGGTAGTATAGCCCATGCTACAGAGCAGTATTTCTTGCCTCGAGGGCAGCAATGTCCTCGTCGTCGAAGATGAATTATTCATCGCCTATGACATCGCCTTCTCGGTCGAGGAAGCAGGCGGTCAGGTTGCGGGACCGTTCGCGACCCTGGCACGTGCGCGTGCGGCGCTTACGGATGACTCGGTCTCCGTAGATGGCGCGATCCTCGACATGAACCTGCTGGACGGATCGGCGGAAGCCCTGATCGTCGAGCTGTGGAAGCGCGAAGTGCCCTTGGTGGTGAACACGGCCGAGCAGCTGCCGCTTGCCTTCCAATCGATCATGCCGGAAATCCCGGTCTTCTCGAAGCCGACGAACCCGTGGGAACTGGCCGAGGCGTTGGGACGCCAGCTGCGCAACTGAGGTTGGCTGTCGCGCAGTTCCGACCTCCCCTGCCCGCCTCAAAGCGGCATTTTGTATTCCTTGGCGATCGCCCAGATCTCGGCATTGATTGCTTGCATTTCGGCAAGAGCGGCTTCCAGTTCGGTAAGCGTCGCGCTGTCCAGAACGCTTTCCTCTCCAATCCGCAGACTGGTCTTGCGATCCGCGATACGCATCTGGATCGCGCGCACCGGACCTCCGCCCTCGTCGAAAGCGTAGAGGCAATGGTTGAAGTGATTGCGCAGCCCCGACACTTTCTTCATCCGTGCCGACACCGCCAGCACCCGTTCGCAGGCCCGCGGCGCGCAGGGACAGTCGTCGCGCTTGGCCAGCCGATCCACGAGATCGAGCCGCGCACGCGTGGTGTTCAATGTCAGATGGATGATCGTCGCGACGCTCTTGTCGGTCCCGGCGAGCCCGGCGATCAGATGGATCAACAGGCTCTCGGTATTGGTCCAGGCATAATTGATGCGTCCGATCAGCATCAGGAACCGATCGAAATCCGGCGGGCGCACCTCCGCGGGCGCGGGCGGATCCTTAGGCACCTCGGATACGGTGATACCAGATCGCCGCCTCGGTGCGGTTGGTGACGCCGAGCTTCCCGATGATGCGGTGGATGTGCAGCTTAACCGTATGTTCGGACAGGTTCAGCTTGCCCGCGATGATCTTGTTCGGCTGGCCCGAGGCGAGCATCTCCAGAACCTCGGTTTCGCGCGGCGTCAGCCCCGACAGGCAGATTGCATTGGCAGACTCCGTCGCGGTGGCGCCGTTCAGCATCGGCATCGGCAGCTCTGACGGACGGCAGTGCAGAAGCGCGGGCGGGATGTAGTGCCCCCCCGAGACGATCATCCGCAGGATCAGAAGCCAAGTCGTCAGATTCACGTTCATCGGCAGCAGACTGATGTGATGCGTCAGGATCGCAGAGCCGTGGCGCGCCATCAGATCCTGCGCGTACGCCTCGTCCTCGATCGCGATGATCAGTTTCACGCGCGACAGGAACGGCTCGCGACGTTCCGCGAGCGCGACCAGACCATCGGCGTGATCCTCGTCCACGATCAGCGAACACAGCGTGCCGCGATGATCGATCCGTCCGTCGGACTGCAATTCCTCGAGCAGCGTCTCGAAATCGTTCAGACGCAGGCACGTCGCCGGCGTCACTTCGGCATCTACGGTTCGCAAAACGGTATCGGAAAAAACATGCGATGCGCCAAGAAAGCAGATCGCTGCGTCTTGTTTGCGGCAGGACGGCATCACGCGCGCCCCCGCAGGTTCACTCTTATGCAACGCATTCATGGTGGCCCCCTCGTCCTACCCTGAACTCAAATGTTCGGGCGACTAACCCCACGTCATATCGCCCGCATCCACCATATCACGGACCAGTGAGATCAGCGTTACCCGAAGTGTTTACCCAACGGTAAGGAATCTCTTACGCAACGTAAGTCTAAGCGAATCGCGTCCGGAATCACGGTTTTTCGCTCAACGCCGCTTGGGACGCGTCACAAATGGTAGGTCGTGATCGAGTCGCCACTACACCTTGTCCAGCTTTGGGCATTCGCGACAACTTCGTGAAAATTTCTCCGATGGTCCGGGATTCCGCAGGCCACAGCGCGGAGCGCATCGGAAAACGGCTGATTTTCAGTTGGTTAAAACGGTGCACCGGCGGGCTAGACCCATTTGCTAGCTAGGTCCACCGGATCACGGGGCGCAGGATGTTGGTGTCGCAGCTGGGGGCTGTGACTCGTCTGTTTCCACATTCCGCCCGGAAAGGGTGACCCACCTGCGAATCGCTCGATTCGGGGATCGGGACCGGGGTGCCGAGCGGTTGGGGAAGCGGACATTCATCGGGGCAAAAGCCCTGCATAGCAATGGTCCGAACCATATCCGTTTTAGACAGAGTGACGGATCCCGGACCGATCAACTGGGAGAAATGAAATGGCGAACAATCGGCACAATTGGGTCCAAGGCGACTGGAAGAACCACATGGAGAACGACGACGATCACGACTCGGACTCGTCGGATAATCACTCGGCGCCCGATCCGCAGCAGCAACAGCAGCATCAGAAAGCGGTTTCGGACTCGGATTCGCGTGCGAATGCCGATGCAGACTCGCGTGCGAATGCCGATGCGGATGCTTCCTCGGCGGCGCGTGCCTATGGTGAAGGCGGCGACGCGACCAACACCAACCGCCTCGACGACACGAACCACAACCGTGTCGATACCGACACGACGTCAAACTCGAAAGCGGTCAACAGCAACGACATCACGATCGATTTCCCGGATGAGGGCATCTTCGGCGAAGACAACGACTTCGCGGATATCGACGACTCGAGCGTGGGCGACATGGTCTTTGCCGATGGCGATATGACCTATACCTACGACTACGATCCGGGCGACGACATCAACCTCAGCGACATGCTCAACGGCATGGGCAATGACGTGATGATGGTCAACACGCAGGCCAACACGCTCACCGACAACGACACGCTCAATGATCCCAAAGTCTCCAACGACGCGAATTTCCAGGTCGACGCCGTGATCAAGGACAATTCGGCGCATTCCGATGACGGGATCGACGCATCCTCCGAAGGCGGCAACGGCGCCGAGGATGTCGGTTCGTCGGGCGGCATGGCGCTCGCGGGTGGCGGTATCGCCCTCTCGGGCGGCGGCGTTTCGCTCGCAGCCTCGGAAACCGAGGGTGAAGGCGACGATGGCGGCGACGGTGGCGACGGCTTCGGTATGGGCCTCGGCATGGGCGGCGGCATGGCGGGTGCTGGAGCGGACGAAGGCGGCGCAATCGCAAACGCCGGCGACGGCGGCGCCGGCATGCCGATGATGAAGCATCACCATCCGCAGATGGGCGGCGACGGTGGCAATGCAAGCGCGACCGATTCCGGCCAGGCAATGGCTGATGCACGGGCGACCGGTACTGGTACTGGCTCCGGCACCGGTGACGGCGGAAACGGCGGCGCCGGCGGCGACGGTTACGGATGGTCTTCGACCGGTTCGCAAGCCTCGGGCGGCGGCTCCTGGGCGACCGGCGGCTATGCCGGCGGCGGTAACGGTGGCGGCGACGTCACCGCAGGCGGCGGCGGCAATGGCGGCAGCCTCGGCAATTGGGGGTCGGGCAATGGCGACGATGGTATCGTCACCGGCCAGTCCTATGCCGATGCGAGCGCGGCCATCGACACCACCGCGTTCAACCAGTCGATCGTGATGGGCGCCAACATCCTCGGCAATGCCGTGGATACCACCGTGGTCGGCGGCAACCTGTCGTCCTCCTATATCGGCGACGACGACGCATCGTAAGCAAACACGCGGCGTGCCTCCACGAGAGGCGCGCCGCATTCCGTTCGGGCCGTTTCGCATCGCATCACGCCCGGACCTTGCCCGCGGCGGAGTTCACCCCGCCGGATGCGATGAACCGACAGTCTGACGCCCCGCATCCAAGCGCGGGTTTTCAGCGTCATGAAGGGGGGAAGGAAGATGCTTGACCGGCAGACCGAAATCATCGCCCATTTCATCGGTGCCTTCAATCAGACGACCGAGACCAATGTCGCCCGACAGGAATACGACGCCTTTCGCGCGCTGCAGGCTTCCGCGCCCACGCCGGGGGACCTGCTCTCCGTCAATGTCAGCGTCAATTCGGATTACCTGCTCGAGGATTTCGATCCGTCGCTGCAGCTGAAGCTCCCGCTCGTGCCTCCGCCAGAGGCGCCGTGGCTTCCCTTCGTCGACGATTACCAGCTGCGCGATATCGCACCGCCCGGGTTGCCGTCCGGCCAGCTCGCAATCCCGCCCTATGATTTTCCGCCTGTTCCGGTACCGCTTCAGATGTTTCTCGGAATGGCCCCACCTTCCTCGGTGCTCCACATCACTTCGCAGATCAACACGCTGAGCGATCATGACGTGCTCTACGACAAGCCCTTCATGATGCCGGCAGAGCTGATGGACGAGTACGGCCCGGCGGCCACCTCGTCGAAGCTGATGGCATTGGCCGAATATGCAGATGCGCTGACGGTGAGTGCCGCACCCGTCGGCACGACCGTCGAAGCCCAGGCGGAGGCGCTGATGGCGCAGATCGACGCGCTCGATCCCGATTCCGTGCCCGATGGCGTGACGGCCGCGATGTTCCGCAGCGAGACGATCTTCGCCGCGCCGACCGACCCGGAAGAGGACGACGGTCTCGAGGAGGGCGCAACCGACCCGGAGGCCATGACCGAGCTGCAAAGCGAAAGCCTCGACGGTGAAGAGGCGGCGGCCTCCCTCCTGCCACCCGCGTTTTCGGGCGCGGTCGTGTTCGACGGGCAGCTCATGGACGAATTGCCCGAAACATTGAAACTTCGGCTGGAAGCACGCGACCCCTCGGACGACGAGTCGGAGGATACACCGCTCGACGCGGGTGTGATCGAGGTGGAGACCGACGGTATCGGCGGAGATGGCGAAGGGGCGGCCGGAACGGTCCAAGGCCCCGATATGCCCGTCGATCCCGCGGACATGGCACTGGAAATCGCGCAGAGCCTCAGCACCGGCAACAACCTTCTGCTGAACCAGTCGCAGGTGGTGCATGACTGGCTCGATGCGCCGGTGATCGCGGTCGGCGGATCGGTGACTTCGCTCTCGGTGATCTCGCAGGTGAACGTGCTGCGCGACGCGGATATGAAGCCCGGTCTCGGCCACCACGGCACAGGCAACAGCGCGGGCGGGCAAGGCTTGGGTAATGGTGACAGCGCCGACCCGCTCGCCTCGCTAGGCCACAACGTGGCGGTCTACACGCAAGAGGCCAATCCCGCGAACTTCCTTAACCTGGTGATGCCGCCCGGCGGCACCCTGATCGCGATGACGGAAATTCGCGGTGACCTGATTGTCGACAACCACATGACGCAGGTGAACGCGGTCTCCGATGGGGATCTGGTGAGCTTCGAATTCGGCTCCTATTCCGCCGAGATCGTGATGGGCGACAACTCGACCGTCAACCTGCAGCTTCTGCTGGAAGCGGGCGCGCAGTTCGACCTGATCATGATCGGCGGCAACATGTACGAGATCGCTCAGCTCGAGCAGATCAACGTATTGCTCGACGACGATCTGGTGATGAGCGGCGCGGGCGGCATCGGACACGGCGGCGTGGGCCATGTCTCGAGCGAGGATAACCTGCTGTGGAATGAGGCGCATCTGACCAAAGTGGGCATCGACACGCAGTTGGAGATGGACCCGCAATATCAGAACGTCCTCGACCAGCTGGCGGAGATTTACAGCGGTCTCGATCCGACCCCGGGCGAAGGCTATTCGATGCCGCCGGGCGCGGCCTACGACGCGGTCGAAGGGCTGCTGGGCGACGAGCTTTTGGGCGGCCAGATGGCACTGCGGGTACTCTATATCGAGGGAGACCTGATCGTTCGCGACAACCTCACCCAGATCAACATTCTCGAAGATGCCGACCTGATATCGGTCGACGGTCCGGGCGAATTCGACGTCGATGCGGGCGGCAACACGCTCGCCAACGTCTCGTCGCTGACTGTCGCGGGCGTCGACAGCACGATCATGGCCGCCGATGGCGTCTATTCCGACGCGGTGATCTGGCAGGCGGGGATGATGGACGATGGCAGCGGCGGTCCCCTCGGCCCGACGAGCCCCAGCGAAGGGGCGCTTGCCTCGGAGGCGGTGGCGTTCCTCGCGGACGGGATGATCGAGAACGCGCCCACTTACGACGATGACGAATTCCAGGTGCACCCGGGCTCCCACGGGGGAAGCGGGTCGCTCGATGCATTGCACACGGTTCTGGCCTGACGGAGGGGCGGAACTTCATTCACTAGGGGAACTTCGATGAAAGACAGGACTGACGACGCCGCCGGGGGGCAGGCGACCCGCCAAGATGGTCATGACGCGATGGCTCGGAACGTGGATCCGCCGCAGGCCGATCCGACAGACAAACGGCAGGCGCAAACCGCAACGGGCGACGGTCCCGGGGCGAAAGCGCGCGCCGACGAAACCGGCGCGGAGGGGACTGTCGAGACAGTCGCCGCCCGGACGGAGGGTGGTGCTGACGCCCGAAAGGAGGCGGGTCGTGTCCCCGCGCAAAATGCCTCCGGCTCCCCACCGGCGCCACCCTCCACCCCAGCCTTTCACAAGCGCCTCGGCCCGGTGGATTTCACCCGCACGCTGCATGACATGAAAAAGCGGCTGCGCGTGAACATGGCCTTCGTCGTGCTGATGACCTGCGCCACGAATATCCTGATCCTCGCGGTACCGATCTATCTGTTCCAGATTTCCGATCGGGTCTTCACCTCGCGCTCGACCGACACGCTGGTGATGCTGACCATCGTGATTGCCGGGGCGATCGTGGTGCAGACGCTGCTCGACGCGGTACGCCGGCTGGTACTGATGCGCTCGGCGGTGGATGTGGCCGCGCGGCTCGGCGCACCGGTCCTGTCGGCTGCAGCGCAGGCTTCGCTGCATTCCAACGGGCGCGAATATCAGGTTCTGGGCGATCTCAACGCGCTGCGGAGCTTCCTTGTCTCCGGCACGCTGCTGTCCTTCCTGGACGTGCCCTTCGCGCCGATCTTCGTGCTTGCGGTCTTCCTGATCCACCCGCATCTCGGCACGATCGTGGTCGTGACCGCATTGATCCTTATGCTGTTTGCCTGGATCAACCAGAAGATCACTTCGGACGGCTTCAGCCGTGCCAATATCGCGCAGACCCGGGCGAACCTGCACCTTGAGTCGATGTCGCGCAACAGCCAGATCATCAACGCGATGGCGATGATCCCCGAAGCCGTGTCGATCTGGGGTCGCGATACCGCCGCCTCCCTGCGCGCGCAGACCGAGGCGCAGGATCGCAACGTCTTCACCGCCTCCGCGTCGCGGATGTTCCGCCTGTTCACCCAGATCGGGATGCTGGGCTGGGGCGCCTATCTCGCGCTCGATGGGCAGATCACCGGCGGCATGGTGATCGCCGCCTCGATCGTCGCGGGCCGTGCGCTCGCGCCGATCGAAGGCGCGATCGAGGGATGGAACTCCTTCCTGCTGGCACGCGGCGCCTATGATCGGGTCGGCCAGCTTCTGGCCTCCGCCAAGACCCGCAACGACAAGCTGCGCCTGCCCAAGGTGGAAGGACGGCTCGATATCGAGCGTCTCCTCTATGTTCCGCAAGGCACCAAGCATGTCGTGCTGAACGCGCTGACCTTCTCGCTCGCGCCCGGCGACCAACTGGCGATCATCGGCAATTCGGGCGCCGGCAAGACGACGCTCGGCAAGATGCTGGTGGGATCGGTGCTGCCGACCTCGGGAGCTGTGCGGCTCGACCTGATGGACATCCGCAACTGGGACCCGCGGCAATTCGGCGAAAGCATCGGCTACCTGCCGCAGGACGTGCAGCTCTTCCCGGGCACCATCAAGCAGAACATCGCCCGGATGCGGGAGGATGCGAGCGACGCCGCGATCCATCGCGCCGCCGCGCTCGCCGATGTGCACGAGATGATCGCCTCGCTGCCGCAGGGTTACGAGACGGTCGTCAGCTCCGACGGCTCGCCGCTATCGGGCGGACAGAAACAGCGGATCGGTCTGGCGCGCGCCTTCTTCGGCGATCCGAAGTTCGTGGTGCTGGACGAGCCGAACTCGAACCTAGACACGCAAGGCGACGCGGCCCTCGTGCGCGCGCTCGGTCATGCCAAGGCCAACGGGATCACGGTGGTCGTGGTCACGCAGAAACCCTCGCTGCTCAGCGCGGTCGACAAGATCATGCTGCTCAACGACGGCAATATCGCGATGTTCGGCTGGCGCGACCAGATGCTCGCAGAGCTGGAGCGGCGCAAGCAGGCCAAGGCCCAGCAGGTGCAGCAACAACGCGCAGCGGCGCAGAACGTCGCCGCGACCGCCCCGATGCAAGGAGCCCCGGCATGACACTCCTTCTGACCAACCCGCTCAACTCCCACGAGACCCCCGACTGGTCGACCGAGGTCCCGCGCAGCATCAAGACGCTGGTCATCGTCGGGCTGACGATCTTCGCGATGGCCTTTGGCGGCTTCGGCGTCTGGGCCTTCAGCGCCCCGCTCGCCGCCGCCGTCATGGCGCCGGGCTCTTTCGTGGCCACGGGCCGCAACAAGATGATCCAGCACCTCGAAGGCGGGATCATCAAGGAGATCAATGTCTCCGAGGGCGATTTCGTCACCGCGGGGCAACCGCTCCTGCGCCTCGACGAGACCTCGGCGCTCGCCAATGAACGCGCGCTATTCCTGCGCCGCGCGCGACTGGAATCGATGGAGGCCCGGATACAGGCCGAATATGACGGCTGGCGCGAACTGGTCTTCCCGAAATGGCTGCAGGACGCCCGGCGCGACGTGGAAATCGCCGCGATGATGGATTCCCAACGCCTCGCCTTTGACGTGACGAAGGCGAAAGTGCAAAGCGAGTTGGACCTGCTGGCGCGCAACATCGCCGCGATGGAGAGCCGTTCGGAAGGCTACCGCGCGCAGTTGATTGCCGCGGAGGCCCAGCGCGACCTGCTGGCCGAGGACCATGAGAGCAAGGCGAAACTCTTCGAGAGCGGGCTGATCCGGCGAACCGAGCTGAACGCGCTGCTTCGCGCTCTGGCCGATGCGGAAGGGCAGATCGGCCGCCTCAAGGCGGAGATCGGCGAGAGCGAGGAGATGCGCGCGAAATACCAGGCGCAGACCAAGCAGACGATCGAGACCCACAAGCAGGCCGCGCTCGACGAGTTGGAGACCGTGCAGGCGGAACTCGATTCCGTACGCGAGCAAGAGCGCAAGGCGACCTCCGTCCTGAAGCGCGTGGTGATCGAAAGCCCGGTTTCCGGCACCGTGGTGCGGCTGAACTATTCCGGCGCGGGCGGCGTGATCGAGGCGGGCAAGGTCATCGCCGAGATCCTGCCCTCGGAAGCCCCGCTCATCATCGAGACGATGATCGCGCGCACCGATATCGACGCGATCAAGGTCGGACAGGAAGCGTCGGTGCGGCTGTCGGCGCTCAACCAGCGCACGACGCCGATCCTGATTGGGGAGGTCTATTACATCTCCGCCGACGCGATCGTGGAGCGCTCGGGCGAACATCCCCGCGAGGTCTATATCGCCCGCATCCGCCTGCCCGCCTCGGAGCTGCGCCGGGTACCGGGCTTCGCGCCGATGCCCGGGATGCCGGTGGAAGTGATGATCCAAACCGCGTCGCGAACCTTCGCCCAATACATCGCGAAACCAGTGGTGGATTCGATGAACCGTGCTTTCCGCGAGCATTGAGAGGCCGATCCGACGGAAAACCGGCGTGAAGGCGTCGCTCTCGAGGGCGCGGCGCCTTTCTCCTTCAGCCTAACGAATTCATGGGCTTACGCCACAGTTTAGACTCCTTCTAAATTCCTGAGTAAAATAATCGATCACGAAGGCGGGAAAATACCAGACTTCATTTGTCAGAGATCAATTTCCAGACTATCTCCTGACGATAGGAAGCGAAGACCGACTCGCGACCCATCACGGAGGTGCCCTCATGAAGGCCAGCCCTATCGAGAACGAAACCTGCAAATGCGCACTGCCGCTTGGCCAGTGCCGTCGCGGGTTCCGGGGCACTCTGGTCTCTGTCTGCCCGCTGGCCGGGAAGGACGGCTATGACGCGGACGAGCTGGAACTGCGCCTGCTGGAGCTTGGCTTCATCGAGGGCGCGTCGGTCCACATCCTTCACGAAGGTCCGTTCGGTCGCGATCCTATCGCGGTGCGCGTGAACGACACCACCGTCGCTCTGCGGCGTGCCGAGGCGATGGCCATCCTCGCGGAATGACGTCGGCTCCTGCCATAAACCAGCCCAAAGCCCCGCAGACCGATCCCGACGCCCAGCCGATCGAGGCCGCGCTGGTCGGTGCGCCGAATTGCGGCAAGACGGCGCTGTTCAACGCGATGACCGGTGCGACGCAGAAGGTTGGCAATTATTCCGGCGTGACCGTGGAGCGCAAAGTCGGCGTGGCGACCACGCCTGCGGGGCGCAAGTTCGCGCTGATCGACCTGCCCGGCACCCATAGCTTGCGCGCCCGTTCTCCGGACGAGGAAGTGACCCGCGACGTGCTGCTGGGCCAGCGCCCGGGAGAGCGCGTCCCCGACATGATCCTCGCGGTGGGCGATGCGACCAACCTGCGTGGCGCGCTGCGTCTGGTCTCGGAACTGAAGAAGATCGGCCTGCCGATCGTGATGATCCTCAACATGATCGACATCGCGCGCCATCGCGGCTTGCAGATCGACCATGTCGCGCTGAGCGAGGAACTGGGCATCCCGGTGATCCCAGCCACTGCCGTCCGCCGCGGCGGGCTCGACGAGTTGTGGTCCAAGGTGGATCCGATGCTGGAAGCCGGCCTCGACGACCCGCAACCCTCTAGCTGGGCGGTTCCGAGTACGCATGACATGCGGGTCTCGATGCGCGAGGCGGAACGGCTGGTGAAGACCCATGTCATCCGCCCGCCCGAGCCGGACACGATTTCCGCCAAGATCGACCGCGTGGTGCTGAACCCGATCGCGGGGCCGATCATCCTGCTGGCGATCCTCTTCGTGATGTTTCAGGCCGTCTTTTCCTGGGCCGCGCCCTTCATGGATGCGATCGACTGGGCGTTCAGTTCGCTGGGCGCGCTGGTGACGCAAGTGATGCCCGAAGGGCTGGTGCAAAGCTTCATCTCGGACGGTTTGATCGCGGGCATCGGCTCGGTCATCATCTTTCTTCCGCAGATCCTGTTCACCTTCCTCTTCATCCTGCTGCTGGAAGATTTCGGCTACATGGCGCGGGCGGCCTTCCTGATGGACCGGATCATGGGCCGCGCCGGGCTGAACGGGCGCGCTTTCATCCCGCTTCTGTCGAGCTTCGCCTGCGCGATCCCCGGCATCATGGCCGCGCGGGTGATCGACAATAAACGCGACCGGCTGACGACGATCCTCGTCGCGCCGCTGATGACCTGCTCGGCGCGCATTCCCGTCTACACGCTGATCATCGCCGCCTTCATCCCCAACACGAAAGTGCTCGGCGGGCTGAGCCTGCAGGGGCTGGTCATGTTCGGTCTTTATGCGGCTGGCGTGTTCTCGGTTCTCACGGTGGCCTTCGTCGCGCGACATCTCTTCGCACGTGAAGAGCGCTCGGCGCCACTTATGCTCGACCTGCCCGACTACAAGATGCCGATCCTGCGCAATATTGCGCTGGGGCTCTACCAACGCGCACGGGTCTTCCTGCGCCGGGCCGGCACGGTGATCTTCTGGGCGATGGTGGTGATCTGGTTCCTGTCGACCTTCCCGATGGCCCCCGAGGGCGCGACGCAACCGGCGATCAACTATTCCTTCGCCGCGATGATCGGCCACTTCGTCGCGCCGATCCTCGCGCCTTTGGGCTTCAACTGGCAGATCGCCGTGGCGCTGGTGCCGGGCATGGCCGCCCGCGAAGTCGCGGTCGCAGGGTTAGCCACGGTCTACGCGGTGGGCGGCGAGAACGGCCTGATCCACACGCTTACCGATCAGTGGAGCCTCGGCACCGCGCTGGCGTTGCTCGCATGGTATATCTTCGCACCGCAATGCATCTCCACGCTGGCGGTTATCCGGCGCGAGGCCGGTTCGGCGAAGTGGATGTGGGTCGCGGTGGTCTACATGTTCGCACTGGCCTATCTCGCGGCTTTCGCAACCTACCAGATCTCGGCCCTCCTCGGCGCGGGCTGAGCCCTCGCGCAACCTTCAATCGATGGTGAGACGCGGTGAACGCTTTGCCGCCTTGAGTTTCGCGCGACGATCCGGAAGATGCCGCTCGACAGTCACGGGACAGAGAGCCTCCGCATGATCCATCGCCGCCTTGCCGCCCTCTTGGGCCTCGTCGCCCTGATGCTGCCGCAGGTGGCCGCCGCCCACATCACCGCGACCGGCTCGGGCGGTTTCACCGCAGGGTTCGAGCATCCGCTCTCGGGCTATGACCATTTCCTCGCGATGTTCGCGGTGGGCCTCTGGGGCGCGCAGATGGGTGGACGTCAGGTCTGGCAATTGCCGGTGACCTTCCCGCTGATCATGGTCGTAGGTGGCGTGATCGGCATTCTCGGCCTGCCGCTGCCCGGCATCGAGATCGGGATCGCGCTGTCTATCGTAGTTCTCGGCCTCGCCATCGCCACCGCATGGAAGCCCTACGAATGGATAGCGCTCGCGATCATCTCGGTCTTCGCGCTTTACCACGGTTACGCACATGGGGCAGAGCTGCCGATGGCCGCCGACCCGGCAGATTTCGCGATCGGCTTCGTGCTGGCGACCGGGATGATCCACGTGATCGGGGTCGGCGTGGGTCTCGTCCTCGACCCGATCCGGGGTGGACAGTTCTCGCGCGGGCTGGGCGCGATCATCGCGGTGGTCGGACTCGGCTTCCTTGCGCTGGCACTGGGTTACCTGCAATCTCAGCTCGGGTTCCTGCAAGGTGGGCTGAGCCTCTTTGGCCATTGACGTATCGCATAACCGTACCGGCCTCGGCTGGCTGCGTCACCTCTGGGTGCTGGCCGGGCTGACCGCTCTGATCGTGCTGGCGCTGATCCCGCCTGCGGACCGCGGCGAGACCGGGGCGTGGCTGATACGCGACGCGCTCGCGATCGAGCGGCTGTTCCCGCTATTCGGCTTCGGGATCGCGCTGGCTTTGGTCGGGCGGCGCGCTGCACTGTTCGCGGCGCTGCTCTGGGCCGTCGGGATCGCGCTCGGCTTCACCTTCCGCATCGAGCTGATGGCCACGTTGCAACAACTCCCCGGCGCGATCACGCATCACTTCCTGACCATGCCGATCTCGGCCATCGCCATCGGTGCCACGCTGGCGCTTGGGCGCTGGTCGCGGCCCGTGCTGATCGTGCCAGCGGGACTTGTTCTGGGGGTGATGTATGCGCTCTCGGTGAAATTGTCCGACCCGAGCTATGGCGGTGCGCCTTGGGTCTTCCTCGCCGGGATCGGCCTGGGCATCTGGCTGATCGGCGCGGTCTATCTGGTGCTGCGCAGCTGGAAGGCGCAATGGTTCGAGATAGCAGGCCGGATCGTCGGCAGCTGGCTGATCGCGATCGGACTGCTTTACGGAGGCGTCGCACTGATGGGCGGCAAGCTGAAGCCGAAGAATGCAGATCCTTCGACCGCCGCCTCGGAGAACGCGCCCGCGGCAGAAACCGCAGTGCCCCAGGCCGATGCTTTCCCCAGCTTCGGCGCGCCGCCGCCCGCCGCCCCGCCCGGCAGCAAGAAACCGGATTTCCAACCATGATCCGCCGCACTGTTCTCACCCTCGCCGGTCTGATCGGGCTGCTGCCGGGGCTCGCGAAGGCCCACCCGGAAGACGAAATCCTGATCCGTCTGCTTGTCGGCATGGAGAGCGGCAAAGTCACCCATATTGGCGAGAGTTGGACCTTCGATCCGACCGTGTCCGACTGGCTGATCCAGAGTTTCGACAAAAATGGCGACGGGGCCTTCACCGGAGACGAGCTGGCGCCGCTGCAAGACGCGGCAAAGCAGAATTCGGAGGGCTCGTTCTTCTACACCCGGTTCTGGAAAGGGACCGAGCAACTGCCCGATCCCCAGATCTACGGCTTTCAGGCGACGGTGAAGGATGGGGCCGTCACGATGGCCTTCGCGCTCGCCTTGGCCCAGCCCGAAGACCCGAACGACCTGCGCATCGAGATGTACGACCCCGAGAACCTGACTGGACTGGTGCCGGTGAAATCGGACCCGGTGGTGATCCGCGGCTTGGCCGACGGCGCGACCTGCGTGCCGAACGTCTCGGTCAATCAGCCGGATGTGCATGGCGGGCCGGACAATATCCCGATTGCGCTGACGCTGGCTTGTAAGGGGTGAACTTGGAGGGGGCGCTGCCCCCGCGCTGACGGCCCTTCGCTTGCGCTTCGGGCGTTCGGCGGGGTGTTCTTCCACTGGAAGGCCGCGGATCCCGCCTCACCCCCCCCCGGGATATTTCCACCAAGAGGAAAAGGCTAGTCGCCCTTTAATTTCGGGGCGGGTTTTGGTTCCGCCAAGGGCGTGTCCGAAAAACGGATCGGCGTGCGGATGCCGGGGATACCCTCGGCCTCGACCCGCATTCCGCGCGCCTCAACCTGCGGATCAGCGAAGACCTGATCGACGGAGTTGATCGGGCCCGCGGGGACCGTCGCCTTTTCGAGCGCGGCGAGCAGATCGGCGCGCGGCCATTCCGCAAGCGCAGGGAAGAGGGCCGCGCGCATGGCCTCACGATTGGCGACGCGCGCCTCGTTCGTGGCGAAGTCAGGATTGGCTGCGAGGTCGAGGGCCAGAACCTCGCAAAGCCGCCGGAACTGCCCGTCATTGCCGACTGCGAGGATCAGATCGCCATCCTTGGCACTGACGACCTCGTAGGGCGCGATGTTTGGATGCGCGTTGCCTAAGCGATGCGGCGCATTGCCTGTGGCGAGAAAGTTCATCCCCTGATTGGCGAGCACTCCCACCGCGCAATCCAGAAGCGCCATATCGACCAACTGCCCTCGCCCGGTGCGCGCCCGTGCGGCCAGCGCCGCCTGTATGCCGATCACCGCGTAAAGCCCGGTGAAGATGTCCGCGAAGGCCACGCCCACCTTTTGCGGCTGGCCTTGCGGGTCGCCGGTCAGGTCCATCCAGCCAGCCATGCCCTGGATCAGGAAGTCATAGCCCGCGCGGCTCGCGTAAGGACCGTCCTGCCCGAAACCGGTGATCGAGCAATAGACGAGACGCGGATTGATCGTGGAAAGGCTCTCGTAATCGAGGCCGTATTTCTTCAGCCCACCGAGCTTGAAGTTCTCGATCACCACATCCGCGTCCTTGACCAGATCGCGCACGATCTTCTGGCCTTCTTCGGTACGGAAATCGGCGACGACCGAAATCTTCCCGCGATTGGTGGCGTGGAAATAGGCGGCCGAGCGACCCTCCGGCCCGTCGCCTTCGCGCGCGATGAAGGGCGGGCCCCAGCGGCGGGTATCGTCGCCCTCGGGCGCTTCGACCTTAATCACCTCCGCGCCGAGATCGGCCAGCACCTGACCGGCCCAGGGACCGGCCAGAATCCGCGCCAGTTCGACGACTTTCACACCTTCCAGCGGGGCCATCAGAAGAAGGCCTGCAGGCCCGTCTGCGCACGACCCAGGATCAGCGCGTGCACGTCATGGGTGCCCTCGTAGGTGTTCACCGTCTCGAGGTTGACCATGTGGCGGATCACCTGAAACTCGCCCGAAATGCCGTTGCCGCCATGCATGTCGCGGGCCATCCGCGCGATATCCAGCGCCTTGCCGCAATTGTTGCGTTTGATGAGCGAGATCATCTCGGGGGCGGCATCGGCTGCGTCCATCAGGCGGCCCACTTGCAGCGCGGCGTGCAGGCCCAGCGTGATTTCGGTCTGCATGTCTGCGAGCTTCTTCTGGAACAGCTGCGTCTGCGCGAGAGGCTTGTTGAACTGTTTGCGATCGAGGCCGTATTGGCGCGCGGCGTGCCAGCAGAACTCGGCCGAGCCCATCACGCCCCAGGCGATACCGTAGCGCGCACGGTTGAGGCAGCCGAACGGACCTTTCAGCCCCTCGACATGCGGCAGCAGCGCGTCTTCCCCGACCTCGACGCCGTCCATGACGATCTCGCCGGTGATCGACGCGCGAAGCGACAGTTTCTGCCCGACCTTCGGCGCGCTCAGCCCCTTCATGCCCTTCTCCAGCACGAAGCCGCGGATCTTGCCGCCATGGGCTTCGGACTTCGCCCAGACGACGAAGACATCCGCGATCGGCGAGTTGGTGATCCACATTTTCGAGCCGGTGAGGCGGTAGCCACCGTCGGTCTTCTCGGCGCGGGTCTTCATGCCCGCCGGGTCCGAGCCCGCATCGGGTTCGGTCAGGCCGAAACAGCCGATCCACTCGCCCGAGGCCAGCTTCGGCAGGTATTTCTGGCGCTGCTCCTCCGAGCCATAGGCGTAGATCGGATACATCACGAGGCTCGATTGCACCGACATCATCGAGCGGTAGCCGCTATCGACGCGCTCGATCTCGCGCGCGATCAGGCCGTAGGACACGTAGCCCGCGCCGATCCCGCCATATTCCTCGGGGATGGTCGCGCCCAAGAGGCCCATCTCACCCATCTCGCGGAAGATCGCGGGGTCGGTGGTCTCGTTCTCGAAGGCCTCGATCACGCGCGGTTGCAGCTTGTCCTGCGCATAGGCGCGGGCCGCATCGCGCAGCATCCGCTCCTCTTCGCTCAGCTGGGTTTCCAGACGCAGCGCGTCGTCCCAGGTGAACTTGCCCAGATCGGGGGCATCCTTGGCTTTGAGCGTAGGGCGGTCGGTCATGGCGGTCCTCGAGATCTGTCTTGCGTTGCGTCGAACTCTAGGCATCGAGCCGCGTGGCGCAAACGATTAAATTTGCGAAGATGATGAGTTTTGCGCATGATCCGGCAAGACACAGCGGAGCACTCTCGCGACCATGCGCAAAAGCTACACTCCTACGATCAACGAGCTGCAGGCCTTCGCAGCCTGCGCGCGCTTCGGCACGACGACGCGGGCGGCAGCGGAGTTGAACCTGACGCAATCGGCGGTGTCGCGCTCGCTCGGGACATTGGAGGAACGGCTGGGCGTGGCCCTGTTCGACCGGGTGCGCAAGCGGCTGTCTCTGTCGCCGGCAGGTCATGTTTTCCTTGCGCAGGCAGAAGAAATCCTTGGTCAGATCGACCGGGCCGCGATGGGGGCGATGGCCTTCGGCGGCGCGCGCGCGGTGCTGCGCATGGCCGTGCTGCCGAGCTTTGCGCGGTCGTGGCTGATCCCGCGATTGGCCGGGTTCGAGGCCGCGCAGCCGGAGGTGAGCCTCGATCTCAGCGCGCGACTGCTGCCGGTGGATTTCGCGCGGGAGCCATTCGACTTGGCAATCATGCGCTCCAGGCATGAACAGGCGGGGGCCGAGGTCGAAAATCTCGTTGCGGAGGAATTGATCGTCGTGGCCGCGCCGCACCTGATGACGGGGCGCGCGGAATTGGAGGAAGACGCGCTGGCGCTGCCCCTCTTGCAGCAGTCGACGCGCCCGACGCTCTGGCTCGACTGGTTCCGCGAGAGCGGGCGCGACGCGCGGCATATCCTCCGCGGCGCGCGGTTCGATCATTTCGACATGATCCTCGATGCGGCGAGCGCGGGCATGGGGCTGGGGCTGGTGCCCGCGATCATCGCGCAAGGGGCGCTGGCCTCGGGGCGGCTGGTGCAGGCGACGCCGCGCCGGTTTGCCACCGGTGAGAATTACGCGCTGATCCTGCCCGAGCGCGCGCGGGAGGCGCCGCATGTCAGCGCCTTCCGCGATTGGTTGCGGGCCGAGATCGGCGCTTAGTCGAAGACGATGACCTGCCGGATCGCCTCTCCCGCGGCGAGCCGCTCGAAACCTTCGTTGATGTCTTCGAGCTTTAGGCGATGGGTCATCAGGTCCGGGATCGGCAGTTGCCCTTGCACCATCATCTGCGCGAAACGCGGGATGTCGCGGACCGGCACGCAGGAGCCCATGTAGGACCCCTTCAGCGCATGTTCGTTCGCCGTCAGCGACACGGCCGGGATCGTGAACTCCGCCTTCGGGTTCGGCAGGCCCGCGGTGACGGTCGTGCCGCCACGCCGGGTGATGGCATAGGCGAATTGCAGCGCCGGAGCCGCGCCAGCCAGCTCCACCGCGAGATCGACGCCGCCGCCGGTAAGGTCGCGCAGCTTCTGCACCGCGCCTTCCTCGGTCGGGTCGATGGCATGAGTCGCGCCAAGCTTGAGAGCGAGGTCGCGTTTGTCCTTGGCCAAATCGACCGCGACCAGTGTGCGCGCGCCTGCCGCGACCGCGCCAAGAAGCCCCGCGAGGCCGACGCCGCCAAGGCCGATGATCGCGCAGCTTTGCCCGGTCTTCAGCCCGCCCGAATTCAGCACCGCGCCGACGCCGGTCAGCACCGCGCAGCCCAGCAGCGCGGCTTGGTCGAGGGGGATCGATTTGTCGATCTTCACGCAGGACGCCTCGGAGACGACTGCGTAATCCGAGAAGGCCGACACGCCGATATGGTGGTTCACATGCTCGCCCGCGACCGAGATGCGTTTCGATCCGGTGATCAGGCTACCCTTACCCGCGGCAACCGCGGCCGGCTCGCAAAGCGCGGGCCGCCCCTCGGCGCAGGGCACGCAATGGCCACAGGACGGCGCGAAGACGAGGACGACGTGATCGCCGGGCGCGAAGCGCGTGACATGGGGACCGACGGCCTCGACAACGCCCGCCGCCTCGTGGCCCAGCGCCACAGGCATGTCGCGCGGGCGGTCGCCGTTGATGACGGACAGGTCCGAGTGGCACAGGCCCGCCGCGGACATCTTGATCAGCAACTCGCCCGGGCCGGGATCGTCCAGCTCTGCCTCGACGATCTCCAGCGGCTGGCTGTCGGTATAGGGGCGCGCCCTGCCCATCTCCCGCAAAAGTGCGATCCGCGTTTTCATTCTTGCTCCTCCCCAAATCGATTTGGCGCAGATTGGGAAAGATCGGCGGAAGTGTCCATGCCTCTTTGACGATGCGTCACACGGTGACGGTGAAGGGAGCGTCCAGCGGATGTTCTTCGAGGTTCGCGGTTTCGCCAATCCGGTCCACCACGGCGAAGAGACCGGGCGCTGCGAGCGGCGTCAGTACACCGTGCCACGTCCCGCGATGGAGGTTGATGCCCTGCGCGCCGTCGGTCAGGAAAGCACGCGGCGTGCCGGGCTTCCCGCCTGCGTCCGGTGCCACGATCACGAGGAACGGGTCCGCGCTCATCGGGAGGAAGGCCTGCGAGCCTTCGGGGTGCCGCTCCAGCAGGTCACAAAGATAGGGCAGCGTTCGCGGCTCCGCCTTGAAGATCGAGAGTCCGGCGCGCCCGCCGGACTCCGCCCCGAAATCAAGCTGTGCGCGATCATGGTAGCGCCCACAGAGCCCGGCATTGATGATCTTGTCGGGCGCGCCGGACGCCTCGAGCACATCCCCGAACGGGGCAAACGCCTCGGGTGTCAGCGGTTCGGCCTTGATCTGCATGGCGCCTCCGGGTTCGGGCGGAAGAAAGGGGGCGCTGCCCCCTCACCCCCGGGATATTTCGACCAAGCCGAAAGGGTCAGCTCGAGATGGGCGAGCCGAGCTTCGGGTGGCGGTTCACGTCCTTGTAGAGCAGGTAGCGGAACGGACGGCGACCGGCGGCGTAGCAGGCCTGCGGGCAGAAGCTCCGCAGCCACATGAAGTCGCCCTCCTCGACCTCGATCCAGTCCTGGTTCAGCAGGTAGACTCCGCGGCCCTGCAGCACGTAGATGCCGTGCTCCATGACGTGGGTTTCCGCGAAGGGGATGGTGCCGCCCGGCATGAAGGTCACGATATTGACATGCATGTCGTGGCGCAGATCGTTCGGATCAACGAAGCGCGAGGTCGACCAGTAGCCCGAGGTGTTGGGCATCTCGAGCGGCGGCTTGTCCTGATCGGCGGTGACGAAGCTTTCCGGCGCGTCGATGCCGGGCACACGCTCGTAGCGCTTTCGGATCCAGACGAAGGTGCCGGGCGTGTCCTGATCATTCGCGACCGACCATTGCGTGCCCGGGGCGAGATAGGCGTAGCCGCCGGCGTCCAGTTCGTGGCCGACGCCTTCGATCACGAGGCGGATGTGGCCAGCGAGCACGAAGATCACGCCCTGGCCCTCGGGATCGGGTTCGGGATTGTCCGAACCGCCGCCCGGCGCGACTTCGACGATCAGCTGCGCGAAGGTCTCGGCAAAGCCCGACAGCGGCCGCGCGAGCACCCAGGCGCGAGTGTTTTCCCAGCCCGGCATCAGCGAGATGGTGATGTCGGAGAGCACACCGCGCGGGATCACGGCGTAGGAGGTGTTGAATTGCGCGCGCTCGCGGGCGCGCTGGTTCTGATCGGGCAAACCGCCCGTCGGGGCGTAATAGGTGTATTCCATCAAAGGTCCATGGCGTTCAGGCGATGCCACGCGATCCGCTCGACCTGTTTGCAGGCCTCTCGGAATTCCGTCTCGCGGCCCTGGTCAAGCCGGCGGCGGAAGGCGTGGAGGATTGACGCCTTGGTATTGTCTTTTACGGCGATGATGAAGGGGAAACCGAATTTTTCGGTATAGGCGGCGTTGAGCGCCTCAAATGTGGCGCGTTCCTCGTCGGTCAGCGCGTCGAGCCCGGCGCTCGCCTGTTCCGAGGTGCTTTCTGCGGTTAGACGTTTGGCTTGGGCGAGTTTTCCCGCGAGATCCGGGTGCGCGGTCAGCACGCCGAGACGCTCCGCCTCCGAAGCAGAGCGGAAGATGCGGACAAGCGCCGAGGCCACCCCTTCATGGCTGTCATGGGCCGGGCCCAGCTCCAGCTCGAAGGCCCGCTCGGCGATCCAGGGCGAATGTTCGTATATGCCGCCGAAGACTTCGACGAAACGGTCCCGGCTCATCTGGCTCGGGCGTTCGCGGCGCGTGTGGGGGTGGGTCGCGGCCCAATGCGCGGCGATCTCTCCACGGGTCGCGAACCAGACGCCCTCATGCGACAGCGCGTAATCGAGGAAGCGCTTCAGCCCCGCAACTTTTCCCGGCCGCCCGATCAGGCGGTTATGCAGGCCCACCGAGAACATCTTCGGCGCGCCGTCCATCCCTTCGGCATAGAGCGTGTCGAAACTGTCCTTGAGGTACTGGAAGAACTGCTCGCCCTCGATATAGCCGGGCGCCGTGGCAAAGCGCATATCGTTGGCTTCCAACGTGTAGGGGATCACGAGTTGGTCCCGCGCGCCCACTTCCAGCCAATAAGGCAGGTCGTCGTCATAAGTGTCGGAGATCCAGTCGAAGCCACCCTCTTCTGCGGTCAGCCGCACCGTGTTGGCCGAACAGCGCCCGGTATACCATCCGCGCGGACGCTCTCCGACGACCTCGGTATGCAGGCGGATAGCCTCGGCGATCTGGCGGCGCTCTTCGTCTTCCGCCATATCTTTGTGCTCGACCCATTTCAGGCCGTGCGAGGCGATCTCCCAGCCCGCTTCCTTCATCGCAGCGACCTGTTCCGGCGCGCGCGCCAGCGCGGTCGCGACCCCGTAGATCGTGAGTGGTACGTTCAGCCTGGTGAACAACCGGTGCAGCCGCCAGAAGCCTGCGCGCGCACCGTATTCGTAGATCGACTCCATGTTCCAGTGTCGCTGGCCGGGCCATTGCGCGGCGCCTGCGATATCGGACAGGAACGCCTCCGACGCCGCATCGCCGTGCAGGATATTGTTCTCGCCGCCCTCCTCGAAGTTGAGCACCATCGAGATCGCTACGCGCGCCTTTCCCGGCCATTGCGGATCTGGGGGCGTGCGGCCGTAGCCGCGCAGGTCGCGAGGGTAGCGGGTCATCGAATGGCTCCTGTCTTCGGGTCGAACCGGGACAAGAAAGAGCAAAATACGCCAAAGGGAAAGGGGGGCTGACCCATCGCCGCAGGTCAGACCGCCGCGATGGTGACCTCGACCGCCTTTTTCCACGCGGCGTAGCGGGCTTCGCGTGTGGCCTCGTCCATCTGCGG